>CAVQAL010000007.1:0-417469 GCA_963710575.1 uncultured delta proteobacterium
AATATCATCCAAAAATAACAGGCAGATTCTCGAAACTTTCATCCGGAAATCTTCAATTCTGCCGACTGCCCACGACAAAACTAAGCAGAAAGAAACAACCTTACCAATTATATAATGCGGAACAGATCTTCACTCCAAAGGCGGCTTATGAAAGTTCTAGATGGGGTTCTGTGGATATAACCAGAAGAAGCAGCAGACCATTCCCATTATTAATATTTATTATTTATCATTGTCATTAATTAATAAAAAACGCAGCATCCTGCGTTTTTTAAACCCAAAAACTTTAACCAAATATTATTTGATATCTTATACTTATACATATTTCCTCTTTATAGGTGTATTTCTTGCTTATTATATTCGTAATAACATATTGAAAAGTGGAGTATAAAGACTTAAATTACGTCTATAGAGTTAGGCAAGGAGAAGAAATATGAAGAAACTAACCTATTCAATTCTTATGATCACAGTGATCATCTTTCTCGTAAACCCATTGTCTAGTAACGCAGGCAGCGGCTATTCAGGCCGTGGTCATTCAGGCCGTAGCTATTCGGGGGGTGGTCATTCAGGCCGTAGCTATTCGGGTCGTGGATATCAAGGTCGTGGATATCACGGTAGGTACTACGGTGGATATCACGGGAATTACGGATATCACTACGGACATTATGGGTACTGGTATGGTGGGTGGTGGTATCCTTGGGTTGGAATAATCCCCTTTTTGCCAGCCTATTACCAAACCATGTGGATAGGTGGTTATCCTTACTATTACGCTGACGGGGATTATTATGCACCAACCACAAATGGCTATATGGCTGTTAATCCTCAACCTCAAACTGTTCCTCCACAAGCGGGACAGCAATCAACTGGGAACCGTCTACTAAGTTGTTTATCTACCCCCGTAATGGTCAGAGTGAGAAGCAACAGGCGGAGGACCGATATCAATGTGACCGCTGGGCTGTTGGCCAAACTGACTATGATCCGACTAAGCCAGCTGGCGGAATGTCGTCGGTCCAGAAAAATGCAGATTATCAACGTGCGATGGGGGCGTGTCTTGATGCTCGCGGGTACAGTGCAAAATAGGGATGTGGCGGAAAATAAAATGAGAAGATATTGGGTTTGTCTGATTTGCATATTTATATTGATAACTAGTGTATCGCCTGTAATGGGAGCTGATCATACGATAGCGGTTCCTGCTCCCGGTCCTGTTGTAATACCCGCATACAATTATGTAGTTGGAAAATTGGGTGCCTACATTCCCACGTCTAACGACCTGAGTGGATATGATACGGGGTTTAATAGTGAGTTCGCCTTTGGACACTATTTCAATCCTTATCTCGCAATAGAATTGGGGGCAGGCTATTTTCAGACAGAAGGGAACGTTACTGTTGTATATCCAGGCGCTACGTATCAGGGAAATGAAAATATCGAAGTGGTACCCTAACCGCATCTCTGAAGGTTATCATCCCTGTCAATGTTTCGGTGGAGCCATATGCAATAGCTGGAATAGGAGCCTATTTCGTGCATGATCACATAGATGTGTCAAATTATTATTATTATCACCATGCTGTCAACGATGATGAAACAGCTTTTGGAATTAATCTTGGTGGAGGATTAATTTTAATATTAAGCCTAATTTCTTTATCGGAGCGGAGTGTAAATATGTCTGGTCAGATCCTAGTCTTTACGGAGCGAATGTAAACTTAAGGTGGAGTTCAGATTACTGGGAATTTTGGTGTCAGGTTCTAGTTAGGCTCAGAAAAGATATCAACAATGGTCTGCGTTTATCAATTACAAATTGAAATATTGTATGGAGCAACATATTGAGGAAAACAACATTAATAAAGTAAGTGAGAAATCTTCTATACCTTGAAAGAAGCGAAACGTTAATTGAAAAATGGCGCATGGAATACAACACGTTCAGGCCGCACAGTTCTTTGAATTACCGTCCTCCAGCGCCAGAGGCGTACCTGAATTCAGAAATAAAAACGACGAACTCGATAATTTAACATAGAGTAAAGCATTTGTGACAAGTCAAGCATCAGAACCAGATGCTTGACGAATTATACGAACTCGCCATCACCGGAATCGCCATTATGGAAGGAAGAGAATTATTGGTTTTCCTTCTCGACTAGTTTCGTTATTATCTCCACAGCGGCCGAACTACTGATTACGCTGGAATCAAGGCACAAGTGGAAATTGCGCGCGTCGGTCCAGTCGATGCCCAGCATATCACGGATAAATTTGGTTCTCGTACGATCCGATTCCTGAACCATGGTCCGCGCATCCTTCTCATCCATTTTTTGTTCTTGCATTATGCGTTCGACGCGATAATCGAAAGGCGCGTGAACAAACACATGTAGCGTATCGGGTTTGTCCCTTAAAATATAAAATCCGCCGCGACCGACAATCATTGCGCTACATTGGTTGGCAACTTGTTTTATGATTTTGCTTTCCAGTGCAAATAAATCTTTATCGTAAATTGGTTTTCTAAATGATGGCACGCCGGGCACCTCCGGAGTGCCGAAGCAGAAGGAATTGATAATCCTTTCGAGTAGAGGGACTGACCGGCCATCAAAATTTCCCAGCATCTGCGGTTCGATGCCCATCTCGTTAGCAGCCTGTTGAAGTATTTCCCTGTCCAGATACCGGAAACCCAGTTTCTTTGCCGCGAGAAAGCCGATATAAGTGCCGCCGCTGCCCGTCTGTCTGGATATGGTAATGCGAAATGTTTTCTCTGTCATACTCTGCCTCCTCTGACTTTATTCACCGATCACTTCCGAACTTATGTCTCTATGGGAATCGGTTATTAAAAAAATCAACGGCATGGATATTATAAAAAGCACCGCGATTAGAGAAAATAAATAATTGAAAGAAAGCATGCTGGCCTGTCTCATCACTATTTCTTCAACTGCTTTGAGCGCTTTATTCTGAGCGTCAACCATATCCATTCCCCGGGAGTAAAAATATTGTGTGAGCGATCTCAGCATATGATTGGTGCTGTCTCCGAAGATGGTGATATGTTCCATCAGCCGCGCCCGGTTGAAATTATCGCCGCGGTCAAGAATAGTAGCGGCCAGCGCGATGCCGATACTTCCGAAAACCTGCCTGACAACGTTATAAAGTCCTGTGGCCGCCGTCAACATATGTTTCTCGATGGTGGAAAGCGCTGCCGTACTGAGTGAAACAAAGATCATGCCGAAACCGATTCCCTGCAGAAATTGAGGAAGAAATATGTCCCAGAAACCAACATCCAATGAAAGAACAGAAAATTGATAAAAAGAAACGGCGTTTAAAAACAATCCTATGCCGATAAGAATACGGGGGCCAATTTTATTATATATTCGTCCGGCAATCGGCATAATCAAAGCCATGGCCAGCGATCGCGGGAGAAGCGCCAATCCCGAATCAAACGCAGGGTAACCTAATAGCTGCTGCAAAAAAAGTGGCAAAACAAAAAGACTGCTCATGAGTGCCAGCCCCAGGATGCCTCCTAAAAATGTCGCTGAACTGAAATTGATGTCCTTCAAAATACGCAGGGTGACGGCAGGTTTTTCGGTATATAATTCCTGCCACACAAACAAAACAAGTCCGATGGCGGCTGCCACAGCAAGATAAATAATGAAGTCTGATTCAAACCAATTGAGTTGCTCGCCCTGTTCCAGCATAATCTGCAGGGCGCCCAGACCGCACATCATGAAGAACAGCCCGGCAGCATCCACTTTTCCCTTTTCGCGGACAAGAAAATGCGGATCTTCGATGAAACGCAGAATCATCAGAATATTGATAATGCCGATAGGAACGTTAATATAAAATATCCACGGCCATGAATAATTGTCGGTCAACCAACCTCCGAGAGTCGGTCCCAGAGCCGGACCCAGAACAATTCCCATTCCGTAAATTCCCATCGCCATCGCCTGTTCTTCCGGAGGATATGTTTCCCGGAGGATGGATTGCGAAAGGGGAATCAATGCGCCGCCGCCGATGCCTTGAATAATCCTGAAGATGACCATTGAAGTAAGGTTCCAGGCAACTCCGCAGAGCATGGATGCGCCTGTAAATATCAAAACCGAGAAGATATAAAAATTCCTTCTTCCGAAACGAGAGCTCAAAAAAGCGACAATCGGCATGATAATAACATTGGAAAGAATGTAACCTGTCGAGACCCAGGTAATTTCCTCGACGGATGCGCTCAGCGATCCGCGCATATGCGGCAGGGCAACATTGACGATACTCATATCCAGTGCCGACATGATCATGCCGGACATTACCGTCAGCGTGATCATCCATTTGCGTGTGCGATTTTTTTCTTCCATGAGCGCTCTACTTGGCGGAAAGTTTGGTACCGGTCGCGCGGCTCACATCAACAGAGGGGATGACGGATAACCCCGGCCACAGTGGATGACGTGGATCGAACTTGGAATCGAGAGTGATTTTGACAGGAATCCTCTGCACGACTTTGATAAAACTGCCGGTGGCATTTTCCGGAGGCAGTAAACTGAATACCGCGCCCGTGCCGGGCTGGAGACTATCTACATGTCCCTTGAATTTTACAGAGGGATAAGCGTCAACGTTGATTTCCACCGGTTGCCCGACGGTCATTTTGGCAATCTGAGTCTCTTTAAAATTAGCGATGACCCAGATATCTTCTTTCACGATGGCCAGCAAGGCCTGGCCGGGCATAACATATTTACCGGGGTCGACATTCTTCATGGCAATCCGGCCGCTGACCGGCGCCGTAACTATAGTGCGGGTTAGATCCAACTGGGTTAACTTCTTGACTGACTGAGCTTCCTTGATTTTGAAGGATTGAGTTGTCGCTTTGGTTTTGGCGGATTTGAGCGCTACCTCGGACTCGGACACAGTTGCTTCAGCCGCTTTCTTGCGGGCGACAGCCACCAGCCAGCGGGAACGAAACTGATCATACTGGTTTTGAGAAATGGCCTCTTTTTTGAGCAGTGTTTCGTAGCGCTGCAATTCTTTGAGGGCGAGGTCTTCCTCGTTGACGGCGACATCCAGATTGGCGCGTGCTCTGATCAATCCCTTTTCTTTTTCGATAATGACCGCCTGCAATTCACTTTCCTCGGAGTTCAACCGGGAAAGGCTTTGACTGCTTTCGTCAAAATGATTGAGATAATCCTGCTGGTCAATTTCGAGCAGAGGTTTGCCTTCTTCGACATACTGATTATCGTCAACAAAAACATTATTTACTTTTCCTTTGATTTCCGACGCAATCGGAACGATTGTTCCCGAGATGTATGCATCATCGGTGCTTTCATGAGAAAGGGAATGAATGAAAAATATCATTCCATAGATAATCGCCGCTGTTACAGCAATGATAGCAAAAATTCTAAATCCCCATTTTTTCATATTTTCGCTATAGTCCCAATCCGTTTTATTTATTTGCGATATTTAATTTGGTTCAAAATTCCAACGCGTTATTTATTATCTAAATTATGGATAACTTGTTCCAGATATTTACGGATATCGAGCAGATCCTTTGCCTTTAAGCCCTTACAAATATTGTTACGATGCTGTAAAACAAATGGAACAATATGATCATAAAAAGACCGTCCGCTTTGAGTTAAATAAATGCGATAAGCACGTTTATCATTTTTATCGTTTCGTTTTTCAATATAGCCCCGTTTATCGAGCTGTTTGAGAATGCGTGTTATATTATGACGGTCTTTAAAAGTTTTTTCACTAAGCTGAATTTGATTTATGCCTTCCTGCTCCCGGAGACGATATAAAACCGCCCACTGTTCAGGAGTTAAATCATATCCGGCGTCCTGAAAAGTCTGACGCAATGCCGCGGAGACCCGTGAATGGCTGCGATAAAGCCAAAAACCCAGGGATTCATCAAGAAAATAAAATGTCTGTTTTTTTTTCATCTTCCGAATAATTTTATTTAAGAATAACAATTTGACGGCATAATATGTTGTCATGACAACAAAATATATATGGTTACTAAATTTGTCAAGAAATTTGTTGCTGTATCGTAATGTGCCTTACACTATACAATTAGCAATAGATTTGTGTTTACGCGGAACGCTAGATAATCTCTCTATCCTCTACTTCAAATACTTGAATGATATGTCACCTTAGGGTTTATCTTTATCGGTTCTTTCCGATTGAAACCTTGATTGACTACTATGATTTAAGATTTGAGGATTTCAGGAAGAAAGAAATAAAAATCTTTTGATCCGTCAGAATTATTTGTTACACCTTGTGTTCTTATACTTTGTCATTTGCTATAAAATAGCATCATAAAATGCTAAGGTAAACTGGAAGAGTGAATCTGTATTTCACCTGATGCCAAAGAGCATGTTTTGTAGATTAGATCCTCTTCTCATTGCTTTGTTCAATAACTCGTACGGTATCACAAACCTTCTCATATGGGAATGAGTTTGCACTTGCAAGGTTGATTCGGACAGAGCTTTTTACCGGTGTAAATATTTATAATTATTATAGGAGGCAAATTAATAGGTCAGTAACGGTTCTGGGGATAGATATCGCCAAACAGAAATTCGATGTAGCACTACTTGCAGATGGGAAGATAAAAAATAAAACCTGTAGGAATTCAACAGAAGGTTTCGAGACCTTAAAAGTCTGGCTGGAGAAGCAGGGAATTCAAAAGGTTCATGCCTGTCTGGAAGCAACTGGAAATTACGGTGAAGATTTGGCTGTTTTTCTTCATAAAGCTGGTCACACGGTCAGCATTGTCAATCCGGCCCGCATCAAAGGATTTGCTCAGAGTGAACTTGTTCGTACCAAGACGGATAAACTTGACGCGGGAGTCATTGCACGCTTCTGTTTAGCTATGAAACCAGAGCTCTGGTTTCCGCCTGCACCGGAAATCAGATCATTGAGAGCTCTGGTAAGAAGAGTTGACAGTCTAATCGATATGCGTAGCCAGGAGAAGAATCGAATTGGTACGGCGCATGAATCTGTCATCGTTTTGATCAAAGAACATATCATTTATTTAGATCAGGAAATTGAAAAAATAAGAAAACAAATTGCTGATCTCATAAAACGGAATCCGCATCTTAAACAACGGAAGGATTTACTGGATTCTATCCCAGGACTTGGTAAGGTGACAGTTCCTCACCTTCTGGCAGAGTTAGATAACCTTGATAAATTTACCCATGTTCGGGAAATGGTCGCCTTCATCGGACTCGCGCCAAAGGAAACGATCTCGGGATCATCTATTAAAGGCAAACCCAGACTGTGCAAAATCGGAAATGCAAGACTCAGAAAAGCTTTGTATATGCCGGCGCTGGTATCGATTCAGTGCAATCCTGTTATGATTGCTTTTTATAATCGACTGAAAGAAAAAGGTAAAAATGGCAAAGTTATTGTCTGTGCAATAATGCGGAAATTGGTTCACGTTATATTTGGAGTACTGAAATCCGGCAAAAAGTACGATCCAAATTATAAGCCAACTTTTGCTTGACAAGAACGGTATCTACTAATCCATAGTATTGTGCAGTCGTATAAATTGAGGATTACCATTTGTAATCAATATTAGAATTACCCTCAAATCAATGACAGTCTCCTTTGCCTTTAGCCATTTCTAATATTCTGCACTTTCCTAATTCACATGCTTTTTGCGCATCATGACAGCCAAGCTTTTTGTTGCCCTGCATAAAATAGACAACTCCCCGGTTATTGTAAGCTTCGGCATAATCAGGATTCAGACGTATGACTGTGTCATAGTCCTCGATGGCTCGCTGATATTGGCCGGAGTTAGTGTAAGCATTCCCCCTGTAGTAGTAGGCATCGACATAAAGCGGTTGAAATCTAATTTCCTCGTTATAGTCCTCGATGGCTTGCTGATATTGGCCGGATTTAGCGTAAGCAAGCCCCCTGTTATAGTAGGCATTGGCATAAACTGGTTGAAGTTTGATTGCCTTGGTGAAGTCTTCGATGGCTTGCAGATATTGGCCGGATTTAGCGTAAATAACCCCCCGAGCATTATACGCCAGATAATTATCCTTCGTTACTTGCAAAGCGTGGTTAAAGAGAGCGATACTGTTTTTCCAGTAACCGCATTGCTGCCAAGTTAAAGCTGCCATGATGGATAGCACAACTATTCCTGCCGGGAATAAAATCTTTTTGCGGATTTTTTCACTTTTAATAAAAGACGGAATGCCCCAGGCCAACATAATGGTGATGCCGATAGAGGGCAAATAAATATAGCGGTCGGCCATCGGGTCTCCCACCTGAATAATTCCGATAACCGGCAAAATAGTTATTGCATACCAAAGCCATCCCACCAAAGACAAGGTAAACGTTTCACCATTACAATAACGGCAACACTGATAAATATAATCAATAAAGCGGTACCCATGATTTGCCAGAATGGAAGTTGATCTGAAAAAGGATAAACAACAGCCAGATCATGAGGCCAAAATATTTTTTCTAAATAAGTCACAAAAGAAACAGGTGCATTGGCGATGCCGGGAACCTAGGGAAAAGGGATAATCTTTTATGGACGGTTTGTGTTGGGCATAAAATGTGAGGATAGAAAAGATAACTGAAAAAATAAAAAAAGGTGTTTTTTCCTGCAACTGCCATAACGGAATTATTCCCACAATTTTCAGTTTCTGATAATTTCTGTTCACGGGGCGGAGATATATTTTTCTTTAAAGCTACTTCTTTTGATTTAGCTTTTCTTCTTCCTTGATTTGAGGAAATAGGAACGACATCCGTTAAATCAGGGCCCATTTTCTGCGACTGAAGACGGTCCAGCGGCCAATAATCAAGAAGAATCATAACAGCAGGTAGGGTAACAATCATAGACTTGCTCATAAGTCCACAGACAAAAGAAAGAAGAACAAACAGGTACCTTCTTATAACAGGTTTTTCCGTGTAATAGACATAAAGGCAGAGAGTAAGCATCCAGAAAAAGGCGCTCAAGACATCTTTACGCTCGGCTATCCAAGCCACCGATTCCACTCGCAATGGATGAAGAGCAAAAAGCCAAGCTACACAGGCACTGCGCCAGATAGACCCGGTCATGCGGTTAAAAAGCCAGAACAGTAATAAAGTACTCAGAATATGCAAGATAAGGTTGGTCAGATGATAACCACCTGCGTTTAAACCATAGATCTGATAATCGAACATTAAGGACAGCCAAGTGATAGGATGCCAGAATTCGGCATAAGTTGTGTCGAACGCCCAACGCACTCCATCCATCGTGATTCCGGACTGAATATGAATGTTATTTATGACATAAACGTCATCATCGAAATTGATGAAGTCATATTGATGCACCTGCCAAAAAACGGCAAGCGTAACAATTGTCAAAATAACATAAATGATCAGAGTCTGTTTCTTGTGATTAATATTTATCTTATTTAGCATAATGATTTTATCTTAAATACTTTTACCATATGTTAAGTTAGAGTTCAGCTATCAGCGCTTCCAGGACAAGTTCACCGCGCAGGCTTTTTGTCCCATAAAATATTTTCTTTTATTCCAGATCGATTGTCCACCGAGACTATAGATATTTTCACTTAATAAACGGCGTTCGAGATATGAAATCAATGACCGCTCTGGCGAATTCTTCTCCTCTATTCTCCTGGAGAAAATGTCCCCCGCCTTTAATGATAGTGTGTGGTTGACCCTTCGCCCCTGGAACCAGTTCTTGGAATATCCTTTCACCACCGCGGGTAATAGGATCACCATCGCTGAACATGGTTACAAGCGGTTTTTCAAATCGCGAGAGTACTTTCCATGCTTCGCGATTAGCATTCGATGCGGGATCATCCGGAGTAATAGGCACAAGCGAAGGAAATATGCGGGCACCTTCTTTATAAGTATCATCGGGGAAGGGAGCGTCATAGGCGGCAATAATGTCATCGGCTAAAGGATCTTTCGGATTAGAGATGGCAATAATTCCCCCGACTTTAAATTCAGGAATCTCCTGCGAATATTTACGCCAACTAAGAAAGGCATCCGATATAGGATTATCGCCTGTAGGCAAGCCGGTATTTGCAACAACCACCCGTGAGAATCGATCTGGATTTTGGGCTACCAGACGAAGGCCGATTAAGCCGCCCCAATCCTGACAGACAAGGGTAATTCGCTGTAAATCCAGTTTATCCAATAATGCCTGCATCCAGTCGACATGCCGCTGGTAGGTGTAATCTTTTCTGTCAGCCGGTTTGTCCGAACGGCCAAACCCTACTAGATCGGGAGCAACAGCGCGAAAACCGGCATCGACGATGATCGGAATCATCTTCCTGTACAGATAAGACCATGAGGGCTCTCCATGCATAAGCAATACCGGATCAGCTTTTGAAGGCCCTGCTTCAACATAATGAACTCTCAACTCTCCGCCTTCACCATCCGGAACGTTTAGATAGTTGGGTTTAAACGGGTAATTTGGTAGATTCTCAAATCGGCTGTCTGGTGTTCTCAAGATTTTCATATTTCACCATCCTTAAAAACCTGGTTTTATGTTGTTCACGGTCGGTCATGAGTTTCGCTATAAAAAAATAAATAACAATAAAAACATACAGGAGAATCACATAATAACAATTACTGTTTATAACCTAGCATAAAATTAGAAAATTGAAAAATAAGGATTACAGGAAGGAAGAAATAAACACTTCTGCCGAAAAATATCATTAATAAACCTGCATGTTTCAACCCGTTATCGTTGAATTGGCAAGGTCATTCCTGTTTCCATCTCCTTATATAATGCTGAAGAGATCTATCTCCCACGTTGGCCAGAGAAGTTATGGGATGGTGTTGCTGGGAGATAACCGAAACAGAAATACGCAGGAGTCTGCGTTTTTTAAATCCAGCATAAACATCAACGTCCCAAACCGTTCCAGGAGTCATTTGTTTATTGCTCCTCCCTTTATTATAGGTAACAGAAGTTCTCTTTTGATGGAATACATTAAGAATGTTTTAGCGATTACTATATCGGAGGGTCCATTGGTAGTGTTAAGCATCGCACATAAATTTAATAAGCTGCTCTAAGCTATCAAAACCACATTTTACTTGTGCATCGGCAGCCTCTGCTATCCATTTGTCAAAGGAATAATATTTTTTAAATTTATGATTGAGAAGTCCAACTATTCTGCTGCAATAATAATCTTTTTCGCCGATAAAGTTAATATATTCGCAAACAGCTTGAATCAAATAGTTAAATTGATCATCTTTTCTCGATAATTTAATATCATTATTTATTGCACCAACGAATTTTGATAAACTTGGTAAAGCATTGGACAGAATATATTGAATTGGATCAACGCTATCGTTTTTATCAATTTTCCACCATGCTTCAGCTTCTTTTCTAAGTAACTCACTAGGCTTTTGTACCGCATATTCTATAGCTTTCTCACTCCCTAATGTGTTTAATATATAAGGAACAACTAAAGAAGGCTTAACTAATTTTCTGTCGATTCTCGTTAGTTGATTATCAAGCGGATAGAAAGATTCTTTTAGCAATTGATAGATATGGATGGCTTCGTGATTAATAGTCGAATTACTATCATCATATTGTAGAATTAAAGGACAGAATGTGTTTTCTACAGGTATACAAATTGCACTTCCTAATGTAGAACTGCCTAACATTTTATTAATTATTTTTTTTATTTTTGTATATTTTTTCATTTTGAGGAGGACAATTTGAAACTGAACAGATTCTGGTCTAATAATTTTATAATCTTGAATGGAGGAATTATCTATTTTAAAATATTTTTTTATTTCCGATAGAATAAATTTATGAAAATGATCATCTGAAATAAATTTATTTACATCTATTTCACATTGCTCAATGGTATTTTTTGTAGGTTCGGGATCAATGATGCTTTTCGGTCGTATAAATTGTTTAAGTGTCATTTATAAATTCTTCGTCCTTTTGTATTAGTTTACATAAAATAGGATTTATTTAAAAGGCCAAAAGTAGTATTCAATAAGTTGATTTCCCCTCCCTCTCCCCAAAAGAAAGAGAAGACTTCTATTTATAGAATAACTCTTGAATAACTTTTGATTAACAAATTTATGTTTAGAAATTTATTTCCCCAATGAACTGAATATCTTCGAGATGGATTAACCAGATTAACTGAATTCTGTAACTTTATAAGAGTATATTTATAAATATTATATTTATTATTATTTCATTATTTTTGGGAATAGTTGTATATTTTAGTTAATCTTGTTAATCTTTACTGGAACCATTTAATCTGTTTAGTTTTTCATTTTTACTTGCATCGAACTTGTTAATGTTTTCTTAATCATATGTTATTCAATATAAAATATTGATAGTGATTTCTTCTTCTTTTGGGGAGGGGAAAGAAATCAATTCCCCATCCCCAATAAACAATTGTTACTTTAAATTTATCTTTACATTAAAGATACAAACCTTATTGCCATGTCTGGTGGAACTTTTTATTTTATAGCCCATATCAATAAGCATTTTCTTGAAATAGTTTTTATCCTGCAAGTCTGTCTTTTCTTCACGTTGGCAGTATGCTTTATAAAATTCATACGTTTCGTTGAAGACAATAACATCTTTAGGATCTTTTGATTTCACAAAATATTTCTTTTCAAAAGAGCTGATGCTGTCACTGTTAATTTCATCGCGATATTCTTGCTTCGACATCTTCATGGTTGCGGATTCGCTTAGGGCAAATTTCTTATCTTTCAGCTTATTGTAACCTTCCAATGCCCAGTTGAAAATACCGGAGAGTTCACTGACTAGCTTCTCTTCCAGTTGGCGGTCCATGTCCTCTTCAGTAAAGCGTCTGTTGAACTTCAATACCCATATCCTTCTCCACATCCCATGAGATTGGTCAGAAATCACTGGAGGTTTATTCATGGCCAGAAAGTGTTTGGCAAATGGCCTGAATTTCATGGGCTCCTTATACAATCCTCTTCCCGTAATCCAGTCTCCGGCAGTTGCAGCCTTTACCGCGTCAGTATTGATGCATTTCCCTTGAGGAGTTTCGCCGGAGATATTGATCATTTTCTGGAAGAGCTCCAGGACATAATATTCATTGGACAAAGCATTGAAGCTGACATTGGATGTGTTTTCCCTGCCGATGAGATTGGCAATGGTGTTGATGAAAACCGATTTTCCATTACTGCCGCCACCGACAAGAAAGAATGCTGCTGGAGTAGGCAACGATTTATGAAATGCATAACCAACAGCCTCCTGGACAAAATCTATCTTTTCCTGATCATCCTCGAATATTTCCTTGAGAAACTGAATGAATCGGGGACATGTTGCGGCTGGATCATAATTATAAGGCAGCAGATTAGTCGTGAAGATATCGCGGGAATGTTCAATCAGTTTTCCGGCATCAAGATCATAAAGTCCATTTTGCAGGGTAAGATATTTGACCTGATTGATTCTTGCATTATCACTATCGACCAAAGCATCACCAATTGCATAATGAATCAGTTCATTCAAATTCGACTTGCTGAAAAGATGCCTGTAAGCAGCCAATTCGTTTTGACAAAGATTGTTCAGGGTTTTTTCCGTGCATTGTTCATAGCATTTCCCGTTGTATTTAAAGAAGGCAACCTCCTGGTCGAGAATCTTGATCATATATTTTTTCACCATGTATTCTTCAAAATTCAGGCTCTTTAAGTGATAGCCTTTATCTGTCTTGGAAATGGAGCCGGATATAAACAGCGGGTTTTGCATTTCCTCTTCCGTCAGATTGGACATCTCTTTTGCCTTCTGGATGTTATGATTCAGATAATTATCGGGTGATGAATGTTCCCGATACTTAGCGCCAATGGGATATGTCTGGAATATCTGCCTGATTTCATTTTCACCAAGTCCTTTATTGACCAATGCTATAGTTACCGCCATATCCGCTTCACTGCGTGTTGGAATAAGAACCATCATTACCGTGTTTGATAAGATTCTTTATCTTTTCTGAAACAGGCAGAGCGTCAATATCAATGGTATTATTTATTGGGTTTTGAGCAGGTTCTTTAATATCAGTTAATGAAACAGGTTGTCTCTCCGCTTTGGCCTTAGTTTTCACTGGTTCTTCTTTCAAGGTTGCCACTAATTCACTGAAATCATCGAGTGAGTAAGTCAGGTCACTCAGAAAAAAGATATCAACCGGTCTGGGATTATCCGGTTGTTTGAAATTAAAAGTTCCTGGAACACGTAGCACTCGCGATAAATCATGAGTTCCTGGATCGCCGTTAAGAGCCTTAGTCAGTGCTTTGTTAACATTTTCCAATGCGACTATTCCGTAATCTTCAACCTTTAATGGTTTGTTTAAAACCCAGTAACAATGGAAACCGCCACCGGAATGAATAATAATGGATGGGTGAAGATAAAAACCATCAACTGCATCAAATGCCTCTTGAAAATTTTTAAATTCTGTTTCCTTTTTATGGCCAAGACTGCCGTAATCTATCTCCGCATGAAATGCCGATAGATAATGAACATTTTCTTTTTTCCCTTGTTGGCCGGTTCTGGGATTGACGCCGAAATAAACATCAATCCCCTGATCGCAAAGATTGATAGCTAATTCAGCCGCGGCATGTGAAGAGTTGAAAAAATAACCTTTTGCCATAGGTTTAAAAGTTCTGATTTCAATTTCACCTGCCCCTTGATTCAATGAGCCATTAAACATAGTATTAAAAAATGCAGCTGCCATGTTTATGGGTTCTTCTTCTTCGAAAAATTAGTATTGATTATATGTCATTATTTGTTTCCTCCTTCAATACATTTGTTATACTCGTTATTGTCTAATGCCCTTTCTGCTGCCAATCTGACCCATTCACCCATGGAAATATTTTTCTCGTCGGTGATTTCTTTGATCTTGAAATAAATCTCTTCGGAAAAGGCTACTGTTAACGCTTTGGTAAAACATGCTGTTTTCATCTTTTTCTCTCCTTCTAAGGAATATGGATTTAAAGGAAAATGATCCTTCATGATAATTTGTTCTGAGTTGAAGCGACAGATCAGTGTGGGATTGTTTCTTGCGGTTTGGTGGGGCAAATAAAAAAGAGGCCCAAACCCGGTGAAGAGTGTGAGCCTCTTTTCAGACAGTTAATGAGGTTAACAGATTACGGAAGGTTATTTACCCTCCTTCTCGTACCAATTATCAACGGCAGAAATATTGACCACAACCGGAACTTCTTTCAGATAATGCTGGCCCGCGTCAGTCATAGACTTGAGCATGATTTGAATTGCTGCGTCTGTTTCCATAATAGGTGCTTCCATAATGATCTCTCTGTGAATACAACCAATGATTTTTATCCCAGTATTTTTTATCCTCTCATGAATGCATAATGCTTTCTTCAGTATATCCGCAGTTGTTCCCTGTATCGTTGTTTTCAGAAGGTTTGTGGTATTCATGTAATAGCTGTTCCAGACCCTTCTGCGATTGCCCAATGTTCTCGTTACACCGTATGAGTGAAAATCAAAATCCTCATGCCACTGGGCAATTCCCTGATAAGCTGAAAAGAATACTCTTATAAATTTCTGTGCCTCCTGCAAAGATATAGAAACACCATAGTTATCAGCAGAAAAGTCCTTTAATTCTTCTGCCTCCATCTTGTAAATGAGCCCATAGTTTACAGCTTTTGCAATTAAACATTGTTCATCGCTAACATAAAACATTGCCTTGTTTGTTATCAGCGACGCAGTCAGTCTGTGAAGGTCTTCACCTTTTTGATAGGCGTCGATCATCCGTTTGTCTTGACTGATTTCGGCTACAATTCTCAATTCAATTTGTGAATAATCGGCAATAATGAGCTTGTAACCGTTATCTGGAATAAAACATGATCTGAATTCCTCTGTTTTGGGTATGGCGTGAAGGTTCGGCTCCGAACAGGATAAACGGCCATTAGCGGCACCTATCTGGGAGTACTTGGGATAGAGCCTGCCCGTGCGGGAGTCGATCTTGTTCAGAAGAGAGGCGACCAGCGATTTATTTTTGGCAGACTTTTTATAAATATCATAATCCCATAAGTAAAGATGTGGGAAGATGAAGGGATGAAGTGTTTTTTGCCTAGTCTCCTCTACTATGATCTCTTTTTTGATGAGCGCTTCCTTTACTTGTTTATGACTGTTAAGATTCATAACTCCCAAATACTCACGCGGTGTTTTTTCAAAATTATCTTTCTGTGTGGTAAACTCCTGCAGCATTTCCAGAAGTTTTTCGCGATTAACCCTGATCCCGTTCCTCTCCATTTCAGCGACAGCCCGGATACATTCAAATTCCAAGGTGGCTGTATCCAGCAAATCAATTTCCGTTAGATGGCAAAGGATAACTTCATATAGTTTCGGAAGCATTTCCGCTTCTTTAACGACGGGAATCAAGGCAGAGTCTATGGTCATGGATGCTCCGAGGTATTGTGTGATAATTCTATGGATCGTCACATTTTTATTTTTCACACCGGCTTGCAGAATCTTGTCCATCAGGATGACATCGCAAATCGGACCGTTAACTTCGAAACCTGCTGCATAAAAGAAATTCATCGCCTTCTTGGCATCGAAAAAGACCTTTGCTGTGTCATCTTCCAGCAATTGCTTGAGCGTGATGACATCTTCCGGTTTGGGCTTGATCATGTCAAACAGGATGGGGGATGACTGGGATATGCATGTTGCTACGGACGTAATTTTTTCTTTCAGCGGATCTTTTCCTGTTGTAGCAATGCTTATACCAAGGATGTCCGCCTGGGCTGTTGCATTGATTGATTCATTGCTTAATTCTTTTGGATCACACATTCCTCTTTCTCTAGATGATAATTCTTTCATTTTATATTGTCCTTTTCGAGAACCTCTAATCAGGTTCTCCATGTTTGCAGCGATCATCGGGTGTAAATCGCTATTCTGTTAGTTGTTAAAAGGGAATAAAAAGGGACTCTCCACCCGGAGATAAGCCCCTTAACGATACTTCGTAAAAGCGGTAAATTGTCTTCCGCTTTTGTCGGGCGTTAAATTGAACACGTTTTTTCTATCTCAGACATGTTTTGTAGAATTCTATTTTTATCACTTCTTCTACTGCCATTAAGATACCTTTCGAGATATCTTGAACTTATGGAAGTCTTTCCGAACTTATTGCAGACATTCTTAATGGCCATATAATTATGGGTCATCAGCATTTTCATCCTCTCATTTCTGTCAATATTTAGATGTGTCTGGACTTCTCCCTCCACAAGACCTGCAGGAACATTTGTACAGCGGATCATAGGATAAGGGTTTGTTCAGTTTTATTGTGGTAAGGTCTTTAGGGTTAATGAACCCCCCAAACTGGGCGGAAATCCTCCACGTTGTCACGTCAACGAAACCCAATCAAAGAATTTCTGTGACATATAGGCGCAGACGGACATGACCGGAAGCGACGATAAACCGAGGATATGCACTTTCTTGATTCCCATCTAGTACATTCCGGATAGGAACATGGCAATATTAGCATGGTCATAATTTCTAAACGGGAAAACTGAAACCGTCAAAATATATTTTCTTAATCTTCTTCCAAAATCTTTCAAACCTGCCGGAGATTGTAGGCCTGCACCGGAATGAACAGATCGATTTCCGGACAAAGTATTTTTCTCAAAGCGGCAGTTTCTATCGCCCATTTGACGTTGTATTTAAGCTTCTTTCTGAATTCACTGTTCTGCTCGCGCCGATCTTTGATCTTCCTGATCGGGAAATCCAGGGCAACCATGCTGTCTGCCTTTATCTCGATTGCTCTTTCGACAACGTGGCACGGAGCTATATTCAAGGCTTTTTAGAAACTTTAAGGGGCTTCTTCGGATCGAAAGTCATGGGAATCCCTTTCCCTTCAGCGGAATAAATTTGAAAGCCGCCGCTGTCGATCATCAGATGCTTCGGTTTGGCTACTTTTATAATTGACTCTGTATCTTGAATTGATCTTGCATTTTTACAGTCAGAGCCGGCACTGATCAGCAATCCTTTCACTCTATCTTTTGGCAATCTTCCGCCGCTTGCTCCGGCGCATAAAAACCAAAGCTTTTTTTTATTCCTTTTTAACATTTTGCATTTCCTCTATTTTGTTGCGTCAAAAATTCCCGTTGATTCTTTTGATAAAAAAAGGGGGCGCTTCCAAAAGAAGTGTCCCCCTGTGAAAATATCGCGGACTCCTGCGCCAATTCTTGCTTCCAGCGGAATTCCACGCCGTAATCGTTCTTCGTTGATCCTGCGCTCCAATTCCGCGTAGAATCTGGTATTGATTAACTGCATATTGAAGGCAGCATCGTACCCGCATAAATCACGGAATGTCAGACCAAAGGTATCATTCAGATAGGCATCGAGATCATTACGCCATGGGTAGGTTACATACTCATACTTGCCTTCTTCAACATCCTTGATCACTCCGCTGGTATAAATTGGATGCCCCTTGTTTATTCCTGATAAATGCGGGTTCCAATATCTGATAAAACCGAATTTACCACCCCGTTCCCCAGGAAGAAGTATCGCAACTTGCTATGGGCAAATTCCAGAGCCATTCATACCGACTGCCGCCGAACCAGTAAATTCGATGGCTGGATTACCCTCTTTAATTCGATAAACGGCGTATGCAGATCGTCAGAAGTTAGTGATTCTGAGCGGGAACCGAGGGCCGAAATAATCGTACCTTCCCGAGTCGATGTAAAAGTCGATTTCCGAATCAAATAAATTGTAAATCACGGGTTGGGATGCAAACCGGCTCTCTCCATTATTATCTGGTTGACGATATTGTTAACAAATCCCCGGTCAGAAAAGTCGCTGTCAAAATTGTAATACCCGTCGAAAAGATGGCCTACTGTTTGAATATCCGAATAAGGCCGACCAGAGTTTCTATTGGAATTACCTTTTGAGGCGGTCCATGTCCCGGAATCCAGAACGATGCTGCCTACCATGTGACGGCACTTGATTAGAATTTCCTCAAAATCCGGTCCCGCATAGGCAAACGATAGCAGGATGTTTAATAATTCCTTAAAAAGGTGCCGGTTATGCTTTCGAACCCTCGAGCTCATTGATGCCTGATAAACTTTCATTTTGTTTCCTCCATAAAAAAGCCCCCCGCCGTCTGAGACAACGGGAGGCCTAGGTTAAAAGTTAAGCAGCCTTTTCCTCATCTTCATTCAGAATTCCTAATTCCTGAATGCTGGTGAGCTTTGCCATTAACATCGCGAAGGTATCACGGTCGATTTTAACCAGTTGATCCTGATCCTTCATTATGAAATCAAGCGTCACAATGAGACGATTCATCAGGTGGTTAAAATCTTGCAGCCTCTTTTCGGGTGTAATATCCATGTCCTCCTTACCGCCAGTCAACTTGATTCTGTCCGGTAGGGTTTTTCGGATTTCCGCCGCAATCCCTTACGTCTTTGAGCCTTTTCATCATTGACTATCAATATCAACACCGATATCAGTGACACCTTTTACTGTGTCGTAATCAATCGTTAAGCCATAGTTTTCCAGCCGCTAACGAATGGCCGCGTCGATCATGGCTTTGAACTCGGACATATTGATTTCCATCTTTTCATCAAAAGGAATTTTGTACTTTGAGAAGTAGCGGAATACAATTAGTTCCCTTCATCTCTTTGGTGACGGAACACAGCATTTCCAATCTGTCGACACCAAGAAAGCTGAAAGAGCAGCAATCTGGCCTGCTCGCCAGGAGCATGTATTTCTCGCGATTCCTCTTTTAGGATGAACGGCATATTTTCCTCAGCCCACACCGCCCAAGGTTTCTTATCGCCGCGAATCAATACCTTTAACTTGAGGCAGATCAAACCGATAAAGATTGTTCTATCAGCAAAATTCTTGAAAGCTGCGTTGATCAATCGGTTGGCTTCGGAAGCAATGCCTTTAGCTAACTCGATGCCTTCCTTAATAGCTTGATCAAAATACATTCTGACCTTTCTTGGGCTTTTTAATCTTGCCTATCCATTCATTTACTGATTCCTGGTCAGGGTCATCAACGCTGACTATGTCGATATTCAAAGGCGACGTACTGTCAATACCCATATAATCCCAATATTCAGGTTCGGGTTCTGAGTGGTTAATTGTTGCCGGAGCTGTTTGAGACTCCGCTTCACCTGTCGATTTAGAAATATCTTTATTTTCTTTATCAACTGAATCTAAATTTTTATCTGTCATAAAAATCTCCTAAAATAATGTTAAAAGTTTAAGGTTTTGGAAAAAAAATAGAAGACGCCCCCGTTTCCAGGAGTGGCCGGATTTGTTTTCCGCCGCAATCCGACTATTTACATATGCATCACCGTCCTTTTTGTTTATTTGTGTTATTTATTTTTATAATTGCCGTACAGCTCAAGTTTTTCCCATAAATAGTATTGGCTGACAGAATGAATATGTAACCCAAGATTTGTAATGTCCTCATGTGTTAATTTAAAACTTTTTTGTGCTGCCGGTAGATCTCAGCTGGAATCTTCTCACAACGCTTAAGTTTTTTCCGTGCAGCTTTTGATAAATTGATATTGATGATATTCATAAAATCCTCATTATAATATGTGATGGCTTTTGACACTCGGCCTAGTAGCTCATTTTTTAATTTAAAGTTTTGATCATTATTATTGTTATTGCCTCCCTAAAGTATGACCATATTTATTAATGTATCGCCTGGGTTTCTTCCGGTTTGGACTCCGTTGCGGCAGGACTGTCGGAAGGTTTCTTCGTAAAAATGCCAGTCCAAGAACGTGTGGCATTACTTTTCTCTTGCTTAAAACCACGCTGTTTAAGTAGATGTCCGAAGGTTTTCTTTGTCATAATTTCATCAGCATTTTCCTCAGCCCATCCTTTAAATGCCTCGTACAAATTCTTAATAGATATTTTGTGGTCAG
Source organism: uncultured delta proteobacterium (assembly GCA_963710575.1). GTDB lineage: Bacteria > Desulfobacterota > Syntrophia > Syntrophales > Smithellaceae > Smithella. Next base: position 20,800 of record CAVQAL010000007.1, read on the forward strand.
CGCCCTCTTCACAGCAGTCTTCAATGAATTTTGAAATGACATCCGAATCTTTTTTATATTCCGTTGTTGCGGCCTTAACATCACCCGGCATCGCAAGGCCGTTTTTTTGCCAATCCAAACAACCTTGCACTGCCCAGAAGAATCCCTGGCAATTCTTTCCAATTTTTTGTGGAAGATCACGATCAATTTCGTCTCTTTAGTACAGTTGAAAGGGAATCAGCCGGATGCGCCTCCAAATGCCGTGATCCGTTCCCTGGATTGCAGGCAAACAATTAGTGGCGATAAACAAGTTTGAACGTAGGTGATCTGCTCGAAGTATTCGCGAAACAAAAACCGCGCTGTAATAGGATCTCCTCCAGTCAATTCTTTCGTCAAAGGTTCGTTTAACTTATTGCCTATGCCGGTTTCTACCGCTGAAATAAAGCGGGCGCCTTTTAGTCTGGCAAGATCATTCCGTATGCCGGAATTATTTTTAAGTAGTGTTGTAGGCGGAGTGTGCATGCGCATAGTCACCCAGTCACTTTTCGAACAATCTCGAAAAAAGGTGGATTTGCCATTTGCCCCAAAACCATTGAAGGATAAAGAGGCATTGTTCTTTTATTGAACCTGTGAGGCAATAACCTATGACCAAGCGGAGATAGTTAATAAGGTGTTCGTTGCCCGCCATGATTTTATGTAGGAACTGCAACCAGAGTGGACAATCTGCATCCTTATTATATATTATGCCCGTGGTCTTTGTTATGTAATTTTCTTTTGAATGTGGCAGAAGCTCGCCCGTTCTTAAATCGACCGTTCCATTTTCGCAGTTAAGCAACATCTGGTTTGCATCAAGCTCGGCAATATCTACTTGGAGTTCCGGGCATGATTCAGACAATTTTACCATCGCCTTCAGACGCGGCAGGGATTGAGAATTTTGACAATGTGCGATAATTTTTTCCCGTAATTTATTGTCATCGGTTTGTGATATTTCGGATTCGATGGCTTTTGCAGTTTGCTTTGCCGAACGAAAAACAAGACCCACTCTGTCTACTAGCCATCTTATTCCTATCCAGCAGAGCCAGATTTTCTGCTGAGCGCAGTACCTCAAAACATCTTCGTGTTGACTGACAAATCTCTCGCTGTTGCCGGTGTCAGTCAATGCTGCTATTTTTTCCATTTTTATCCTCCTTTTAAAAATAATTTATTGAAAATATTTTGTCCCATTCGTCCCAAGTGTCACGCATCGGTTTGAATCTTTCGTTTTTCCATGAATACTATGACGTCACTATAGGAGTAACGAACTGATTTACCGATTTTAAAATAAGGTATTCCCAGTTTATGGAAGCGGTTATTACGCAACGTCTGCAAAGCAATGCGGGTCATTTTGCTGACTTCTTGTTCTGTTAAATATTGATGCATCTCATCCATTAGAAGAACTCCGAACTTTTTTATTTGATTTTACAGAATTTATTTCCGTAATATTAGTGACAGCAAAAAATAAAGTTTTCCTTGTTCATTAATTTTAAACCGTGATATTTTTTAGCCTGATTTTAGATGACGAGTCTCAATTCGTCGAGTGACAGCAAAAATAAATTATTTGCTTGTTTAATGGTAAAAAAATGTGGAATAAAAGTGATTAAAAGAGTTAGATAATCATTTTTGGAAGGTTAAGTCGGTTGTCAATTAAGGTATTAACAATAGATACCTGTTCTTATAATAAATATGTAAAGTGATTTTCAATTATAGGTTAATTATTGTTCGAAAATTTAAAAATTATGTTTCCCGTATGTCCCTTGCGTCCCAAATGTCCCAAGCGCCGAAAAATAAAAAAAGCCGGTCCCAATTTAGGAACCGGCCTGCTATGTGGTCGCTAATTTGCCGCAAAAATTTAATTTCTAAATTCTAAAGTAATATAACATATTATTTGTTGGGAATAGTGTTGGGAATTGATTTAGCAGATAAATAAAAAAAGGTTAGAATTTCTTCTAACCCATTGTTCTTATTTGGTAGCGGGGAGAGGATTCGAACCTCTGACCTTTGGGTTATGAGCCCAACGAGCTACCAGACTGCTCCACCCCGCGATATATCTATATTCAAAACCGGTGACTTTACACCATTATACCCAATATTTGTCAAGGAGTTATTTTGGTGAAATCTTTCAGCATAATGCTTGCGTGCAATAATTCGAAATAGTTTTAGCCGAATGTCGTTATTTAGTTATGTAGCCCATAAAACGGTAAATAAGTTTAGCCGCCATAAAATCCGGCGCAACGATACCGGGAACCGGCGCCAGTTCAACCACATCAAAGCCGCGAATTTTACAGGAATTCGAAACCAACTTCAGCAGGCGTACAATATCCCTCCAATAAAGACCGCCTGGTTCCGGCGTGCCTGTTGAAGGCATTATGGAAGGATCAAGAACATCCAAATCAATAGAGACATATACATCGCCGTTTAAGTCTTTACATATTGTTTCACACCAGTTTTTCTTTTCTAAAGCGAAATCGGCGTTATAGGATTTAACTTTGCTTTGTGGTAGAAAATCCGCTTCTTCTTTGCTCATGCTTCTGATGCCCACCTGAATCAGTGAACATATTTCCGAAATTCTTCTGGCCACAGAGGCGTGGCTGTAAGGGCTCCCCTGATAGCTTTCCCGCAAATCCGCGTGGGCGTCCAATTGCAGCACTTTTAGTTTAGGAAATTTTTCTTTTAGAGCCTGTACAGCGCCTAGGCTGATACTGTGTTCTCCGCCCAGCATTACCGGTATTTTATTTTGAGCGGAAACCCTGGCAATTTTTTTGCGCACAGCATTAATCATATTCTTGGGCCCGCGGGCGTCAATTGCAACCGGTAAAGTCGTATGGATTCCGGCCAGGTAAGTTTCTTTTTTTAACTCGTCATCATAGAGTTCCATATTGGTCGAAGCTTCGATGATGGCTGCCGGTCCCCGGCGACTCCCTGATTGATAAGTAGATGTCCGGTCATACGGAACGGGAACAACGACAAACAAGGCGTCGCGCAGTGAATGCGCCGGATAAATTCCTCCAAAATTCATAAGTTCAATCCTCACTAATAATTTACGTTAAAACATTTTCACACGGTAACAAAGATCACGACCGGTAATATCCGAGAAAAAAATTATTATCTTCATAATAGAGAAAAGAATAATGATTAATCCAGTCGCCCAGCGTAACAAAAGTCTTTTTCTTTCCCGCAACAGTATAATGGTTTAAACTTGGCACATGACAATGTCCCAGGATAACGGCATCGTAATCTTCCTGAAATTTAGCCCAGGCAAAAGAAAGCATTTTTTTAACCAAGGCATCACCATCCTCTATCGTCATTTCCTTGCTGGCGGTAGAACTGAAGCTGGCCAGTGCCCACCGCAGCGAGGCTGGAATAAATCGCTGAAAGTTATAAAAGGCATGACTGCGCAAAAATTTACGTAACAAAATATACTTAATGTTAGTACTATCCGTGGTGTCGCCATGAGCAATCAAAGCCTGCAAATTATCTAATCTTACATTCATCCATTCCTCAAATACTTCCATACCTAAAACATCGCGAAAATATTCTACCATGAAGAAATCATGGTTACCCTCGCTCAGATGGATGCGGATACCGGTTTTTTGTAATTCAATTAATTTAGTAATGACCGGTATAAATTCCGGATAAATTTTTTCCTTTTGGCAAAACCAAAAGTCGAACAAATCGCCGGCAATATAAAGATCATCAATATATGCTGGTCCGGCACCGGGCTTATCAGAATCGACAAGGCGACTGATCCTTCCTCTTTTAATATCATTGAAGAAATTTATTAGTTTTCCATATCTTTCATCATCGGCTTGCCTCAAATGAGCATCGGAAATAAAAATAGCCCTCATTACTTTAATCCTGTCGATTTAATACGGTATTCTTTAGCAGATAGCTTATGCAAGGTCAACAAACACCTGTAGTGCCTCTAAAAGTATTAGCGAATCACGGGAATAAAACCCCAAGGGAAGCTTGGGTATCATTATCGGCGAGTCTCAAATCCCACGGCGTCGTAGATGCCCTTCAGGGTACTATGCGCCTGGGATAATTCCACTTGCGCTTCGAGCTTCATTTCATTCGCTCTCAGCGAGTGTCATTAAATTGATTCTTGTTTTGTCCGGTTTTTTTTGCTAGTTTTGATCAGAGCTATCTAATTGGGAAAGTATTAAAATTCACAATTTCAGTCAAAGGCGAAAAAATGATAAAAAAACAAAAAGTCATTAAACGGGCAATCGATGTATTAAGAATAGAAGCACAGAGTATTTTGCAGTTGATTGATAAAATCGACAGCAACTTTTCCCGTGCTGTGGATTTAATTTCCAAATCCAAGGGCAGGGTAATTATTACCGGAATAGGCAAATCCGGCTTAATCGGGCGAAAAATCGTTGCCACTTTAACGAGCACCGGAACACCGGCGCTTTTTCTCCATCCGGTTGAAGGCATCCACGGCGATTTAGGGATTGTCACTAAAGAAGACATATTGCTTGCCATTTCCAACAGCGGTGAAACCACCGAACTTATGCCCATCATCAATTCCGTCCGTCACATCGGCGCTCCGATCATCGCATTTACCGGCGATATGTCGTCAACTCTTGCCGGAACAAGCGATATCGTCATCGATGTTTCGGTGGAAAAAGAAGCCTGTCCGTTCGGTCTTGCCCCTACTTCCAGTTCTACCGCGGCCTTGGCAATTGGCGACGCTCTGGCCATTGTTCTTATTGATGAAAAGCAATTTAAGGAAAAGGATTTCTACAAGTTTCATCCGGGAGGCAACCTGGGCACTAGATTAAGGGAAACAGTCAGAGACGCGATGATTGTTGGTAAACAAATTCCCAAGGTGCGTACCGGAACGTCCGCTCAAAAGGCGATACAGGAAATTAACCGTAAAAATGTGGGATTTGTTTTAATTATCGACAAAAAAAATAAACTTCTGGGTATTTTGACTGACGGCGATGTGCGCCGCATGATCAGCAAAGGCATATCCTTTGAAGGAAAAATTATCGATGAAATGATGACTGGAAATCCCAAGACGATTGATGAAAATGTTTCCCTGGCGCACACCATGGAACTCATGCAACAACAAGAAATAACCTCTTTCGCTGTGGTTAATGAAAAAAAAGAACTCAAGGGATATATCCATCTGCACGATATTTTAGGACGGGGCGGATCGGTGAATATTTCTCTAACTCAATAATAACGGGGGGAGTAATAAATTATGGCCCTTTATGAATTCGATGGCAAAAGACCGCAGGTGCCGGCTGATTCCTTTGTCCATCCTGACGCCGTTTTAATAGGTAACATAAAAATCGGCCATGAATGCTTGATTGCTCCCGGCGTTTCCATCCGGGCGGATTTCGGACCGGTTGTAATCGGCAATCGTTCTAATGTTCAGGATAATTCGGTTATTCATGTGTATCCTGATTCTCGCGTCATCATTGAAGAAGACGTTACCATCGCTCACGGAACAATCCTTCATGATGTGCACATCAAATCAAGATGCGTAATCGGCATAGGCGCCATTGTACTTTTTAACGTTGTTTGCGAAGAGGATGTTTTTGTGTCGGTTGGCTCCATTGTGCCTAAAGGCATGCAAATTCCGGCCGGTAAAATTGTCGCCGGCAACCCGGCAAAAATTACTCATGATGTCACTGATGACCAGAAAATGATGGCGAAAGCAGGCATCGACTATTATCGCGACCTTTGCAAAAAATATATCGCCACGATGAAGGTAATTACTTGAGATGCAATAATCCCAGATTGCGCCATCTGAGATTATGATAAGGGAGAGGCGAGGGAAGAACCCCCTTAAAATTCGATCATGGTGCGTGGTTTTTTACGACCTGTAAGTGAGTATTTATGATTTTTCAAGGGCATACTTTTTTCAATTGGTAATCAATATTTAATTGACATACAAAACCGAAACTCTTATAGTTTCAAGTAAGCAGGGTTTGAAGTGAAAGGTAAAAAAACGATGATTCTGGAGTAATAAAGGAGGAATGAATCGTTATGGACGAAAAAAGGAGGGCGATACGGCTGAGGGATGATAATGAGATCACCGTAACTGTAGTCCCTGGTAAAGGGAAGTATCTTAAAGAAAAATTCTTCTATAACTACAGCAAGGATATTTCTGTTTCCGGTGCCAGAATTAATGCCCATATTTTTTTGCCCATCGATACCCTTCTCATGATGGAAATGACATTAAAAACTCTACGTCAAATTATTACTGTCATCGGAAAAGTAAAATGGATCAAAGTCGTCTTTGAGGATGAGTCTTATGAGGCGGGCGTGGAATTCTTCAATACACCACCCAGTGACGGGATTAAAAAATTGGCGAATTACATCTCGTGGAAACAAAAATCTACAAGTCTTTATCCGGCTTAAGAATACTTATATAAAATTGCGTTCTTTCTGTACTCGTTAAAATTTAATTTTGGCAATCATTGAGACATAAATAATAAAAAAGGCAGAGTCTATAGACGACCCTGCCTTTCTGCAATTAAAATGTTTCAGAGTTCAGTTATTTCTTAAGCTTTCTTCTGATTCCTGCCAAGCCGACTAATCCAAACCCAAGAAGTAGCATGGTAGCGGGTTCGGGTATGGCTGTGGCACCTCCCAAATTGGTTACATAGGCATGAACTGTTACTGTGCTACCTAAGCCAATCGCAGACCCATTTTGAAAGGCGATCTTGATTTCATTGCCATCAGCAAGAGTAAAATAATCGGGGACTGAGTTAGGATCCCAAGTGAGAGTTCCTCCGGAAATAAGTCCGAAAAGAGTAGAGAACGTTCCACCACCAGTGCCTGTACCTGTGATAGCAGGATCTGAAAAGGCAAGTATTGCTTCAACGGTATAATCTTTATTCAAAGCAAGACCACTGGCGGTAAGTGTGAAAAAATCAAGTGTTTGAGTAATGTTATCGGCCAGAGTGAATGTATTAGCAGCCAAAACCAATGTTCCCTTCATGTCTCCATAATTCGCATCATCAGTGACGATTACTGACGACGCCGATACGTCAGGAGTGAAGGTAACTGGTGTTGCCCAAACGCTTGCAGTGACGACAAGCAGAAAGGCCAGCGTTAGAAGTACGCGCAATGTTGTTTTCATGATGTTCGTTCTCCCCATTTTAGTTTATTTACGTAAATGAAATGGGCAATAAAGATGCCAATATCATAACTACTTGAATTTGCGGATTATTTAATAGATACATATAAATAGTAGTGCTGAACGTGTAAAGTATTCCGACAAACATTAAATACTATCAATAAAAAATTTAATGCTGATAATGTGTAAGCGATTATTTTTTTAACTAAATTGTAAATAAACACAACCGTAAGGTTTTCCGACAACCTCTACGATTGATCTTTCATGATGGCCTTTGGCTATTGGAAACTGTCCCGCTTCAGCGGGGCTAGGTGGGAGGCGATAAGGCATATAACCTAAAGGCGTTATACATACGTCAATAAAGACGACAATCCTGCAAAGTGGAACAGGCTCTGCCAATAAAAATAGCACTTTTATTTGGGATTGGCATTATATACTTCTTTTGGGAACGTTAGCTAAAATATCGCTTAAGTTTATTTCTGGATGGTGGTAGCGTTTTTTTTTCGAGGTGTTTCTGCCGCATTGAATCGCTTCTTCAGGACACCATTGGAGACAGGCAAAACATTGTTCGCAATGATGTTGCCATTGTGGTTTACCATCTGTAATGACTATATTTTGTGCCGGACAGATTTTTTCGCAGATTTCGCAGCTTGTGCATTTTTCATCAACTAAAAAAGATTTATCCATCTTCGGAACATTAGGAAAAGATAAACGGTAAAATACCGAAAAGAAAATATTTTGCCAGGCGGGGCCTTTTTCCGGCGCTTTTTCTTCTTTTGCGCGAATAGATGCGGCAATCAGGCTGATTTTATCCAACGCTTCTTTGAATTTTTTCTGTTGCTTTTCTTCAGCAATAGCCCCGCCCCAGGGAATGTAATTGCTGGGCAGGCAGATAGAAAATCCCGCAGAGAGGTGAAAGTTCTTTTTTTGCAGCAGCATTTTTAATTGAATTAGAGTTGCGGCAACCTGGCCGGCGTTAACGGCAACCGCAAAATAATATTTTGCCGAATCGTTTTCCAACCGATTCAAAAAATCAACAACACGAAAAGGTATTCCCCAGATGTGAACAGGAAAAATAAGGCCGATATTTTCTGAATCAGAGTGAATCAGGCCTTCACCTGCAAGCGTTATGGGGATAAGTTCAGTATTTCCCAATTTCCCAGACAGTTTTTTTGCTGTCCACAGGGAGTTCCCTGTTCCTGTATAGAAATAAATTGTAGTTTTCATTTGTTTGAATCAGGGATCATTTTTAAAGCTCTATTATAAACGCTTTCCGAAAATCCATATACATGATTTTTGTTGATGACCGCAAAGGGGACGTCTTCACTATCATCAACTTCTTTTCTTCGTGTTGCAGAGGTTTTATCATTATCCATATTGTATTCACTAAAAGGAATATTTTTTGATTTCAAAAACTCCCGCGCCTTGTCGCAATCGTTGCAATCATTTTTGGTATAAAGGACGACTTCCGGGTTTTTCTTTGCCTTCGATTTATTGTCTTTGGAGGATGATTCCTGCTCATTTTCATTTTGCAGGTTTGTTAAATCATCGGATTCATATTTATGAACTTGAACATCTTTTGCCGATTTGTCCTGCGGAGGCGGATAATCTGTTATTTGCGTGGCTCCGTTTTCATCTTCCCATTTATAAAAAGTGGCATTTGCCGTTCCATAAAGGAAGAAAACAAATAGCACCAACAAGAATAGATATTTTTTCATGTATGCCTCCCACTGTACAAAGTTATTAAAAAAATTTATTCTATCTTTATGCCTGTACCAGCGACAATAACATTTTAGATTTAAACATTATAGTTACCTCAGCTTGATTATCAGGTAAACGAGGAAAATCATTAAGGTTAAAATAACTTAAAAGCTTCATGGTTGTCAATTTCTTTCTGTAATATCGTAAGCGTTATTTTAGTAAACTTTTTTTACGTAAAATGTTATTTAAAACATTAATTCTCATTAGGCAACAGTTGTCTTATTGTGAAACTCCAATTCCGAAAGCGGAGCGTAGCGAAATTGGTAAGTTGAACAATCCTGCGAAGCGGAGGGTATAATACACCGCAGCTTGCTTTGGGGTTCATACCCGTGCTTAAAGAAACATCGTAATCAGGAGTATTTTTATGTTTGGCCGTCCGGTAAGCCTTTTTAAAGTTTTCGGGTTTGAAGTGAAAATTGATATAAGTTGGTTACTTTTAGCGGCCTTGATCACTTGGTCGTTGGCCAGCGGCCTTTTCCCTGAATATTACAAAGGTCTTCCTCTCGCTGCTTACTGGTGGATGGGAGCCACCGGTGCGGTCGGACTTTTTTTATCCATAGTAGTTCATGAATTAACTCATTCCCTTGTAGCCAGATATTACGGAATATCCATGAAGGGAATAACTCTGTTCATTTTTGGCGGCGTCGCTCAAATGGAAGACGATCCTCCTAATCCCAAAGCTGAATTTATGATGGCTATTGTGGGTCCGCTTTCCAGCTGTTTAATCAGTTTTCTCTCGTTTTTACTCTATACTTTTGGAGAAAAAAACGGCTGGCCGGTGACAGTTAACGGAGTTTTAGCTTACTTGACCTGGTTAAATATAATTCTGGCGGTTTTTAATTTGATCCCTGCTTTTCCTCTGGATGGCGGAAGAGTATTGCGTTCGGCTCTTTGGAGTTGGAAAAAAGATATACGATGGGCAACGGGCATTGCCGCGCAAATAGGTTCCGGTTTCGGAATTTTATTAATTATTATGGGAATCGTTTACATCATCAGCGGTAATTTTGTAGGAGGCCTGTGGTGGTTTTTAATCGGCCTGTTTCTCCGTTCTACGGCGCAAATGTCCTACCAGCGGCTTCTGGCGCGCAGTCTTTTTAACTCAAAAAAAGTAAATGAACTTATGGTTAAGAATCCCGTGACCGTACAGCGCTCTATATCATTGGAAGAATTTGTTCGCGATTATGTCTATAAACACCACTTCCAGATGTATCCGGTGCTGTCTTTTGGTAAGTTAACAGGTTGTATTTCCATAAGACAGTTAGCATCAATTCCACGCGAGGAGTGGGCCCAATACACGGTAGGAGCAGTTGCCCTGCCCTGCAATGAAAAAACAACAGTGGGTCCCGAAGAAGACGCCAGTAAAGCGTTGGCGATCATGAATCGAACAGGAAATAGCCGGTTGCTGGTTGTCAAAGGAGATCAGCTGGAAGGCATTATAGCTTTGAAAGATATGCTTGCGCTGTTATCCCTGAAAATGGAATTGAATGATTTGGAAAAAAATCACGGGTATGAACCTCAAAGCAAACTGTAGGGTTCATACCCTCCGCTGTGCGGGATTATTCAACTTACCAATTTCGCTGCGCTTCGCTTTCGGAATTGGAGTTTCACGAATAAGAGCTGAGAATTAAAGAAATATGAAGAGTTTTTTCAACAACTATTTTTCTCCGATGGATATTCATTTCGGCCGTTTCATTTCATCTCTCACTCAGGAAAATAAAGAAGAATTGTTTTTGGCGGCGGCATTGGTCAACTGGTGCGTAAGAGATGGGCAGGTGAAGATTTATTGCAGAAGGCAATCTCAAGACGCATTTACCGTAAATCGGGTCTAGCCGATGTTCTGCAAAAGCAACCCAAAGAGATATTGTCTAATTCCAAGCCAATACAATAAGTTACAATATGAGAAACATTTTAAAATTCGCTTTAAATAATCCTTTCTTAAATCTTGACAATTGTTGTGCAATCCATTAGCTTACCGCATTAAATTTAATAGCATGACGCAGGCAAGGATAGCTTAATTGTTTAAACGCGTTTTAAAGGGGGGTAATAATGATTGGCGCACTTATTACTACGCATGGCAACTTGGGAAGTGAGTTGATAAAATCTGCAGAATTGATCAAAGGGCCGTTAGGCGATATATTACATATTAGTGTTGATCAGACAAAAAATGTTGAAGATTTAAAAAAAGAAATCAGCAATGCCATAAAGAAACTGGATAAAGGTAAGGGCGTGTTGGTTCTTACAGATCTTTTTGGCGGAACACCTTCCAACATTTCGCTTTCTTTTATTAAAGAAGGGAAAGTTGAAGTGCTTACCGGAGTTAACTTGCCAATGGTGCTCAAATTGTCTGAGGTTAAAGAAGATATGACCTTACGGGACTTCGCCTGCCTTATTAAAAATTACGGGGAAAAAAATATTATGTTGGCCAGTGAAATTTTAAGCAAGAAAGCCAGTAGGTAATTATTTGACTAAGGATTTGAATATAGCTTTGGTTCGAGTTGACAGCAGGCTTGTCCACGGTCAAATATTGGAAGCATGGGTGCCCCACGTCAGGGCGAAATGTATTATTGTTGTTGACAATAAAGTGGCTGGCGATTCCTTTTTTGAGACCATAATCAGAATGGCAGTGCCCAGCGAAATAGAAGTAATTATCAACTCTGTAAATGATTTTGTAAAAAATTATGTTTTCACGCATGGTGAGGGGAAGAAAACAATAGTATTATTTAGAAATATTGCCGATGCGTGCGATGCTTTTAACCAGGGGTTTCATTTTGATAAGTTAAATATTGGTAATGTTTATAATAATGAATATAAGATTTGTTGTTCCTCTTCCGTCTTTTTATGCGATGAAGAAATTAAATGTATTAAAAATCTATTGGAAGATCCCCGGGTTGTTGTTGAATTAAAAGGGATACCGAAGGGAAAGGCTATTGATATTAAGGAAGCTCTGAAGGATTGCTGGAATACAAAACTGTAAAGGTGTTTGAGCTTGCGACTTGAAATCCTCCAGTTCCAGATGGGGGAGAAATGCACCGCAATCCGTGGAAGGTGACTCCACTTGTTTACACAAATTATTTTAGCATCTTTTTGCGGCGGCCTGTTATGTCTTGATCGTGTTTTTATTCAAGCCATGATTTCCCGGCCGGTTATCATTGCTCCTATTATCGGTCTCCTTTTGCATAATCCTTATGCAGGATTGGTCATCGGAGCATTTGTTGAACTTATCTGGATTAATCGCATTCCCATAGGAACTTATATTCCTCCCAACGATTCCATAACTGCTGTTGTGGCAACTTCAATAGCCGTAATTGCCGGACAAAAATTGGGAGGCGTATCCCCGGAATTAATTTCACTTTCTATAATGATAGCCATTCCCTGCGGGATATTAGCCAAACAGATGGATATTCTGATTATTAAATCCAACGACACTCTTTCCGATCGGGCGTTGACAGATGCAAAAGAAAATAATATCCGGGGAGTAGAACAAAAAAATTATTTAGGGTTAATTAAAATATTTTTATTTGATGTCAGTTATGTTTTGGCAATTCTAGTAATCTTTATTCCTTCTGTAATCTGGCTGTATCCTAAATTAAATGCGACGGTCATATCAACACTTTCTTTTACTTATTATTTTCTGCCGCTGTTGGGGATTGCCGTGGCCATTAATATGCTAAAACTTCAGAGAGCAATTCCCGTTTTTTGCGCGATATTTTTAGTTATGGCCGTCCTTTTGGAACTTTTCCATGTCCTGTGAAAAAGATGCCTTTAAGGTAACAATTGATCTGATGGACAAAACTGATCTGCCGGAGGTGCTGGATATTGAACGAGAGTCATTTCCATCACCCTGGACGGAAGGTATGTTTACAAGAGAACTGGGTAGCACTCATTCCGTGTGTATTGTTGCGCGGATAAATGTTGAGGAAAAAAGTGTAATCGTCGGCTATATTATTTTCTGGCTGGTGGCCGATGAAGTTCATTTGCACAATCTGGCGGTAAAAAAAGAGTATAGAAGGCAAGGTCTTGCTTTTAACCTTATGAGAGCAATGGCAGAAATCGCAGGGAAAAATGAAATTAAAGAACAGACATTGGAAGTAAGAAAATCAAATGCCGAAGCAATAAAGCTTTACGAAAAATGCGGTTTTGTAGTAAAAGGAATCAGACCGCTTTATTACACAGACACTCATGAAGACGCCTTAATTATGTGGGCGGATTTAGAAAATATTAAAGGCAGTTAGGTACAACTGGTGCTTTGAGAAAAAAATGGCCGGAAATATTTACATCGGGGAAATTTTAGAAAACGAAGAAATTCAGGAAGACTGCTTTCTGATGAAAGTGAAAATTGCCTCTTCCTTTGAAAATCCGCTGCCGGGTCAGTTTGTCATGATCCGCATTGCCGGATTGAATGATCCTTTCTTATCGCGTCCCATCAGTATTTATTCCTTTTCCCGCAGTAAGAATTACTGTTTGATTGAATTGCTATACCATGTTGTGGGCAAGGGAACGCAAATTCTGGCGGGGTTGATTAAAGGTTCGCAGGTGGAAATCAACGGGCCGCTGGGTAACGGCTTTGAAATTACCGACGTCAAAAAAAACATTGTTTTTATTGCCGGTGGAATCGGCATAGCTCCTTTGTCGTTATTGATCGAACATTTATCCCGGAGATCTGATCTTTCTCTCTCGGCGATGATTTTATATATGGGCGCTCAGAGTGCCGCCGCGATAGTCGGGTTGGATAAACTGCAAAAGCTTTGTCACAACATCAATGTGTGCACTGATGACGGAACTATCGGGATCAAAAGTTTGGTAACTCAATCATTTCAAAAAGACATGAAGAAATTTACTTCGGACAATACTTCCATTTACGCCTGCGGTCCTAAAGCAATGCTTAAGTCTCTGGCGAAAATATTGAATAAAAATAAGTTCAGTTGTCAGGTGTCACTGGAAGAGCGCATGGCCTGTGGTACCGGAGCCTGCATGGGTTGCGCTGTGGCCGTAAAAGATAAACAAGGTGTATTAGGTTACAAACGCGTATGCGCTGATGGTCCGGTGTTTAATCTGGCGGATATTATCTGGGAATCATAGGTATGAAATGAAAACAAAGACATCTCCGCAAATGGCCGTAAGTTTAGGACGGCTTAAGTTAAAAAATCCGGTAATGACGGCATCAGGCACTTTTGGTTACGGAGAGGAATATGCCAGTTATGTTGACTTAAACAGGCTTGGCGCCATTGTTGTCAAAGGATTATCGCTGAAACCACGCTTGGGGAATCCGCCGCCGCGAATCATGGAAACAACAGGTGGAATGCTCAACTCGGTGGGTTTGCAGAATATCGGAGTTGATGCTTTCATTGAAGAGAAGCTTCCCTTTCTGCGTAGATATGACTTAGCGGTTATTGCCAACATCTACGGTGAAACTTACGATGAATATAAAAAAGTGGCAAAAAAATTGAGTTCGGCAAAAGGCGTGCACGCGCTAGAAGTAAATATTTCCTGTCCCAATGTAAAGAACGGCGGATTAAGTTTTGGTTGCGATCCGAAAATTGCCGCCAGAGTTACACGCACGGTAAAGGATGAAACCGGTTTGCCCGTTATCGTGAAACTTACGCCCAATGTAACGGATATAAAGGCAATTGCCCAAGCTGTGGAAAAAGCGGGTGCGGATGTTATCTCATTAATCAATACTTTAATGGGCATGTCAGTTGATTTAAAAACAAAAGGGCCGCATCTGAAAAATATTACCGGCGGACTATCCGGCCCGGCGATAAAGCCAGTGGCCCTGCGAATGGTTTGGCAGGTAGTCCAAACAGTTTCTGTGCCAGTCATCGGTATCGGCGGCATAATGACGGCTCAAGATGCGCTGGAGTTTTTGATTTTGGGAGCGAAAGCGGTGCAAATCGGCACGGCCAATTTTATCAATCCCCACGCCACAATGGAAATTGTCGAAGGGATAAAAAATTATCTTTCCGATAATAAGATAAAAGACGTTAACGAGATTATCGGCACTTTCCAACCTTGAAAATCTCATGAGAATAAAGGGATTCTAATGATAAAAAACGGTCATATTTTAAAAAAGTTTGAAGATTCATTGGCCCGTAAAGAAGGACAAATTCCACCACAGAGAGCTTTTAATATCTTTTCTGCCATGTGGCAAGAGGCCATAGACTTGGGAATAATACCTTTTAAAGATCCACTGGCGGGAATAGAAGTTGATATTGAAATGGCAAGGGTGCTTAATTTATGTTCGAAAAAATCATCTGTTCCATAAGCGCGGAACTTGAACGTTATAATATTCCCTATATGCTTATAGGCGGGCAGGCTGTTTTACTTTATGGCGAACCTCGGCTAACCCGCGACATTGACATAACGCTGGGCGTTGATATTGATAAACTCAAAAACATTATTTCTCTTGCCGGTGGTCTTGCGCTTAAAATACTGCCGGAAAATGTTGAAACCTTTGTGCGCGAAACGATGGTTTTGCCGGTCGTTCACGAAAAAACGGGAATAAGAATTGATTTTATTTTTTCTTTTTCGCCTTATGAACAGCAAGCGATAGTTAAAGCAAGAAAAATCCGTATGCTTGATCGGGATGTATGTTTTGCCTCACCGGAAGATGTAGTTATTCATAAAATAGTCGCCGGAAGGCCGCGCGATATAGAAGACGTCAGGGGAATACTGCTGAAAATGCCGGATATTGATATTGCCTATATCCGGCGGTGGCTCAAGAATTTTTCTGATACACTGGGAGAGAATGAGATAAGAAAGCGATTTGAAAGTATCATAAAGACATTATGATCTTCCGGATAACTGAAATATTATCCTCATGAGAAAAAACACTGAAGAAATAATAAGCGGCGTTTATTTAATCGGTGGCCCAGGGATAACATCAGCCGATGATGCCGCGATATATCTGATTGATTTTGCCGGTGATCTGGTTTTGATTGATGCGGGAGCTGGCAAGAGCACTTCTCAGATGGTGCGCAATATTGAAATGCTAGGGCTTAATCCCGCCAGTATTTCAAATCTGATTTTAACGCATTGCCATATAGACCACATCGGGTCAGCACCTTTCTTCAGAAATAACTACAAGACACAAATACTTATTCACGAATTGGACGCGAACGCCGTGGAAAACGGCGATTCTCTCAAAACAGCGGCAAACTGGTATGGCACAACTTTTCCACCAACAGCCGTTGACCGGAAATTGAAAGGCAAGCACGAGACATTAAAATTTGGCGGGGAAGAATTGCACTGCCTGCACACGCCTGGACATACGCCCGGTTCGATTTCTCTTTATCTGGACCGTCAAGGAAAGCGGGTCCTTTTCGGGCAGGACATTCACGGACCATTTCACAAGGCCTTCGGCTCCGATATTGAAGCATGGAAAAAATCAATGCCAGTTTTATTAGCTCTCGACGCCGATATTCTTTGTGAAGGTCACTTCGGAATATTTCAACCCAAAGAAAGTGTGCGCGGTTATATTGAGCGGTATCTGGAAGAATACGAATAATGACAAGTCACCTTCTTTGGCTAACTTTGTGGGCTGCATCGCCGGCTTCCTCAACGTATTAGTAATACGCTTCGTTGCCTCCTCCTTGCCGCCGCGTTATCCTTTGAATGCAACTTGCCATAAAGAACGAAACCTTGCCTAAAGATCAGAGCAAAATTACCTCCAGCCGAAATCAATATTCATATCGATGGGTGCTTCCAGTTCGATATTGTTTTGAATAGTTTTTTTCTGCCCCGCGGGTACATCCAGAAGCCAGACGAATTTAGCGTGGTCTTTTTCCGCCGGTTCTGGATTCTGCTTGAAGTTTAGGTGTATTTTTTTGTTACGCGCCTGAGGTATCGGCTCTTCGATACGCAGTTTAATATCAGTATTGCTGGAATTTTTTGCCTCAATAAGCCATTGCCAGTTTCTGGTTTGTTTATCCTGAAAAATGGTTTTTGTATCGGACTGGTCGGCTATAGTCGAGGAAGTGACGGAAATAAGCGGGCTTATTCCGAAGAAAAGTTCTCCTTCGGAACCGGCAAAGGAAAATTCACGTTTGCCCAATATCGCTCCATCAATAACGAAGATCGCCTGTCCGAGAGGTATTTCGGCAGGCTTATCCAGTTTAACCGAAGCACGGACAAAAGCTTGCGGATTTATAGCGGGACGCGCCAGAAAAAGAAATTCAGCAGGCCATGATTCATCTTTGATTTTCAGGCGCTGCCGGTTTCCGGCCGGAATATTCTTTTTACCCAGTGACCAAACAGAATAAGTTGTGTTTTGGGTTTCCGCAGGCATGGCGCCAAGGGCTTCATTGTCAGATGCTTCTTTCTGCATTAACGATGCAGCGGCGACATCGTTTTTTCGTGATGCTTTATAAAGCACACGCGGCTTGATAATCCATGCCGGTATTTCAGGGGGATTGGCATTTATTACCGGTTGCAACGTGGCTACATTTAACTGCACTTGTTTCCAGTCTTCACCGGAAGATTGCCATATTTCCGCCTCCCAGAAAAAAGAAACGCTTTTACCTGCGGGCAGGGCTTCAATGCGATAAAGGGGAAGCCAGCCGCAACCGGCAAGTGAGTAGGTGTAGGAAAAAATTATTTCATTCTGGTCAACGCCGAATGTTGTTAATGTCATTTCCCAGGCAGTTTCTTTTTTGCCGGCGATCTGATTTAATTCTTCCTGAAGTTTTTTGATATTTTTTTCAATTTTTTCCAATTGAGTTTCGTTGGCGAATTTTTCCTGACTGGATTTCCGGACATTTTTTCCAATGGCGTCGGCTAATTTATTGGTATCGGCAAGTGTTTTTGTTTTTACTTTTGTTTGTGCCTGCCAGAACTGAAGTTGTACTTCGAGCGCCTGTAACTTTGCCTGCATTTCTTTTTTACTTGCTTCTAATCCGGCAATTTGCTTGCGCAGTTCGGCAATTTTTGTTTCATCCTGAACAGGGACCGGTTTTACCTGCACATCTTCAATTTTTGCGTGACTTTGCGCTGGAAGTGAAACAACAAGTGATTCCGGATCCGCCTGTGAGGGCAGGGTAATAACAGAAATGCATTTTTCTTTATCACATTGAGGATTTCTTTTTGCTGTTTCCGATATTTTCGCGGAATTGGGAAAGAGCGTGACTTCCTTCACTGTCGCCATGGAACATATAGGAAACAGCAAAAATAAAATAATAATCAAATTATGGTGGATAGAGTAATTATTTGCTTTCATAAATTATCACCTTTCCTTTTTTCCCTTAGTCCGGGTCTTCCAAAAATTTTGTAGTTCGGGTCTTTAGACCCGCAAGCAAAGCGAACCGGAAGTTTCGTACTACAGTTATTTCCGCAGACTTTGCTTTACCTTCACGGCAATTTCTCTAACTTTCTGCATAACTTCCTCTTCGTTGATAGTCAACAGTTTACGATTTTCCATGACAACCTTGCCGTTGATTATAACAGTGTCAACATCGGCGCCGCTCATCGCGTAAACAAGATGCGAATACTCATTATAAAGCGGCGTCAAATGCGGTTCGTTCAGGCCAATTATGATGATATCAGCTTTCTTGCCTGCCTCCAGAGAACCGGTGGTATTTTCCATGCCTAGAGCCTTTGCACTTTCGATAGTCGCCATGCGCACGACTGTTTGCGCGTCCATCACAGTAGGGTCAAGTCTGGCTATCTTATGGAGTTTGGCGGCCGTGGACATTTCCTTGATCATATCCAGAGTGTTATTGCTGGCGCAGCCATCAGTTCCCAGACCGACGGTAATTCCGGCTTCAATCATTTCGGGTATTGGAGCTACGCCGCTTGCGAGTTTCATATTGCTGGCCGGATTATGACCGGCTTTACAGCCGTTATCAGCAAACAATTTAATATCTTCTTCTGACATGCAAACGCAGTGAAACGCGATAAGATGTTCATCAAGATAGCCAATATCTTTGAGAAACGAAACAGCGCTTTTACCAAACTTTTCTTCGAGTTGTTTTTTTTCGGCAACGTTTTCCAAGAGATGAAATCCCAGAGGGACATGGTAATTGTCGGCAAGTTTTTTTGCCTCGCTCAGCAGGGAGGGGGAGCAGGTGTAAAGCGCGTGCGGCTGGACAATGATGTTGATCAACGAATCGTCCGTCCATTTTTCAATGAGCATGCGGGTGTAGGCTAAACCTTCTTCCGGGGTGTTAAAATTGGGCGAAGGAAAATCGAAGAGAACTTCGCCGATGAGACAGCGAAGCCCGGCTTCTTTTGCTGCCCGGGCTGTTTCATCTTCAAATATATACATATCACAAAAGGTTGTGGTGCCGGATTTGATCATTTCGGCAGCGGCAAGAAGCGATCCCCAGTAAGCAAGCTCTTTATTCACATTCCTGGCTTCGGCGGGAAAGATGTAATTATTGAGCCAGTCCATCAGTTCCAGATCATCAGCGATACCGCGGAAGCACGTCATGGCCGCGTGTGTATGACAATTGACAAAGCCGGGCATGATCAGTGAATCCTGGGCAGCGATGGTTTTTTTAGCGCGATATTGGTTCTCTATCTTTTCAGTATGACCAACAGCGACTATTTTGTCCGCGTTTATCGCTACGGAGGCTCGATCGAGGCATGTGTTTTTTGAATCAAGCAGAAGCGCTTTTGCGCCGGTTATGATGAGATCAATTTCTTGCATTTCCTATCCGATCCGCTTCTTCATAGAGATTTAAGGCTTTTATTTATCATATAAGTTGTCAAATCTTCAAGGAACAAAAACTTTGAGCAAAAAGTTAATCAGTAAGCCCTTGACAGTGCAATGCAAAAATAATATAAGCGCGAATCGCTTCTCGTATTTGTAAATTCATATGCCTGGGTGGCGGAATTGGTAGACGCAAGGGACTTAAAATCCCTCGGTCCTTGAGGCTGTGCGGGTTCAATTCCCGCCCCAGGCACCAGTAATAATTAGATTTTTAACGTTTTTATTTCTCATGCCCCTTTTTTCATTTGTTTAAAAGTTCATTATCTCCCGGTTCTCTCCCGGTTTTTAAAATTCTAATCAAAAAAATCATTCCCGTTTCGCTGTCAGTCAAGCCGATTTATTTTATCTCGCTTGCCGCATTATTTCCACTAGAGGTACGGCATACTCCTTGGTGAATGCGGCATATCCGGCACGAAGCTAAATGGGGTTTCGGCATACTCCACACGAAGCTAAACGGGTACTTTGAAACGGGCAGTATGAATGTATGGGGGGGAGGGTAAAAATGACCTCCGCCCTTACCTTTACCTGGCAGAGTTTGATTGCTGTAGTTAATGTAGGACTGCGCTGTAGCAAATAACGGCCCCAACGCCCGAAAGACTCCCTGCCTAGACCTACCCATAACGCTTATCTGGCTGGCGGCTGCCATGGTTCCTTCTTGCCCGTCTGACGGGCAGAAAAAAAGGATGCCTTTCCAGACACCCCCCATACACCCAGATTTCACAACAGGGGCGGCCATGAGTCTCCTTTACGGGAAGTCCATCTGCATTAGCCTCTGAAAAAAAAGGATGCCTAGCCAGCGCCGCCGGCATTCCGATGAATTTTTGTTTAATAAAAAAACCGAGGCCGGAAAAATTTTCAGAAAATTTGGGAAATAAGGTGCAAGACTTCGATCCTTAATAAATGATATTGTGGATTTTCCTCTTTCAAAAAATATTAATAGTGTTATTATGATTTTAAACTCATGAGAAAAAGTGAAGTTTGGATATTTATTGTTAGATGATACTATCGGGAGATAGGCTATGAAAAAATGTCCTTTCTGCGCTGAAGAAATTCAAGAAGATGCCGTTAAATGTAAGCATTGCGGGGAATGGCTTAAAAAGGAAGAACCCACACCCACAGGACCGTCATCGCCACAGCCAAATACAGTCACCACGCCTTCCACAGAAAAACCAAATATAAAAGTAATAAGCTACGCAGGATTCTGGAAAAGATTCGCAGCGCAGTTCATAGATGGACTCCTTCTGCTGGTAGTAGAGATTATAATAGGATTTATGCTCCGACTCAAGTTTGTTATGTTTGCTGCAACACCTAATGCCGCAGAATTTAATAGTATGGTAGCAATCCTCATTATTTTCTGGAATGTAATCATTAACTGGCTTTACTTTGCCGTAATGGAAAGTTCCCCTAAACAAGCCAGCCTTGGAAAAATGGCATTGGGAATAAAAGTCACTGATTTGAATGGAAACAGAGTTGACTTTGGTAAGGCCACTGGTCGTTATTTCGGCAAGATTATTTCTTTAATTATACTTTGTATCGGATATATTATGGTTGCCTTTACGCAGAAGAAACAAGGGCTTCACGATATAATGGCTGGATGTCTTGTGGTAAACCAATGGCCTGAAACTGCGACGAGCGAGCAGAGAAGTAGCGCAGGTTCTATTGATTGGCAAAGAAAGTTAAAAGAAATATGGGACAACGATTGTACCCAAGTTATAGATCCGATTATAATAGTTCTTATCATACTTGCCGTAATTCTAGTTATACAAAAATACTACTTTAAAAGTGAAGAACAAGTACCTGCAGAGGTTCCTAAAGTTGAAGCACCCGTTGCTCAGCCAGCACCTGTTCCCGCACCAACTCAGTCAGCTGGTCCAAATTCAAAAGAAGAATTAGAAAGAGTTGAAAAGGAAAAACATTTTAATGCCATCAAGAGTGCTCATCCCGACTTTGAAATATATCGGGACAGTGGGGCAATAAAAGCATGGATACAAAAGAAACCCAGTCATTTGAGAGATTCACTACTAAAAATTTATAACGAGGGCAATGCTGATTCCGTGATTGCCCTTTTAAATCAGTTTAAGAAGGAGAATAAAAGACTCTTTAGGAAATATAACCCCCGACAAGAGCAAGATTGGAAACCGAGAAACGATGTGGTAAATATTCCTAAAGATGATAACTCAGTCACCACGGGAAATGTTAAACCTTCTGTAGATAGAGAACAGCCTTACAAAACAAAAGAGGGACAAGGGGGAATGGGGGCGGGAGTAATTAGGGGAATAGAGTTAAAGAACGGGAATGTTGTTGAAGGGCAAATAATCAGTTTTAAAGGTGACTCCATAGAGATTCGCACAAAAGATGGAAAGGAATTAACCTATTCTTTTATGAATGAAGTCAGGTGGTTTATTTATTAATAAGAAATAATGTCCTTATTGCGCTGAAGAGATGCAAGATGCAGCCATAAGAGGGAAGCATGGAGGGGAATGAAACAAATTATTTTTACACTGTGCGTGTTTATTGCCTTGGCATTTGTAGATAATGCAGCAGCTTTTTATGATTGTGTAGATAGTCAAGGGAACTCAATAATTACCGATAACCCCCCGCCTGGAGCAAAATGCAAATCAATGGGAGGAGACGACGAATCAATGCCGGATGAACAAGAACAGATGCTTAGCAAGACAGGTCGTCTTACACAGAAAGAGGAGAGGAAATTAGAAGACCTCTATAACCGGGCAATGAGTAAATCAGAAAAGAGCAAATATGTTGCGGGCTCACTATCCATGCTTTGCTTGGCAGAGGTGATTAGCGCAGTTAAATCAAAAGGGAAATCCGTTAATCCGAAATTTTGGAGTTCAGTAGAAGGTGCTTTTAACAGCGAATATGTTGCTGGATGTTACAGTAATACTCAGCGTGCCGCTGCCATACAATCTATAGACACATCAAATATTTCGTCATGTACTTCGACAATGTTGCAGGCAATGCCAAGGCGGTAGCGCAAGTAGTGGTGGCCTCCTTCGTACCCAGCAGGGGAATCATTCGGTAGTTGCTATTAAGAGAACTATCATTTGCAATATTTTATAAAATTCTTTATTAAGGCATCTATGTTTAGTACTGATTCCTCTTTACGGAAGGTAGTATGTACTGCTCAAAATGTGGGAAAGAAGTTACAAGTGAAGAGCGTTTTTGTCTCAGGTGTGGCTCCCATGAGAAACAGCAAACACCCCTTAAATATGGGAACTATAAGACGCATGTCATGCCCCCTATTGATAAGAATGAATGGTATTATCTTGTTGAAAATAAATTAAGAGGACCATTGTCTGAGCTTTCAATGAAAAAAAATTTCATTGATGGATTTATAAATGACAAAGTGCTCGTTCGATTTGGAAGAGGAGGATATTGGCGTCCAGCAGGAGATGTTCCTGAATTTAAATATCTGTTTAAACCCCTTAACACCTTTAAGCGAAGCTCATTACAACTACTCGGAAAATATTTTCTTATTGCTTTGGTTGTGTTTTTATGTTTTTCCGTAGCAAAAGCCATTATTCATAAAAGCCAAACGATTATTATAAGAAATAATAATGAGCTCACTGTTTCTCCATCTTTGCGAGGGGGCTTAAAAAATAATGAGCTTACTGTTTCTCCTCCTTTGCAATGGGGCTTAACAAAAAATGGCGTAATTTCACAAACGAATAAAGCACGCCAAGAGAACGGTTCCCTACCTTTATTAGCCGAGAATCAGCTTTTAGATGCTATAGCCGAAGAACGCTTGAATGATATGTTTAAAAATCAATATTTCTCTCATTATCCTCCATCGGGAGAAACTTACACGGAATTAGCTACAAGATTTGGATATACATACAGTCGTCTTGCCGAAAATATCGCAAGTGGAGTATACAGAAACGATGAAAAAATCATTGATACATGGATGCAAAGCCCAGGGCATCGAGCAAATATCCTATCCTCGGATGTCAGCGAAATAGGCGTAGCTGTCAGAAAAGGATTCTTAAAAGGACAGGAAACCTGGATTGGCGTTCAGATATTTGGACGTCCACCTGACCATAATTAGCAAAGTGAACTCCAAGAATCATTTCAAACACTAATCCTCAAAATATTTTATTCACAATGAATGCTGCTTCGTAGGTGAAAGCGATAATCGGAAAATGCCTGTCACGGGCAGAGTATTAGGTGGGGGCTGGATACTTGCCTGGAACCGTATGGTTATAGCCACCTGAAAAATACATGGTCTGGAACACCGTTTCTAAGCCCTTTTGTTGGTCTGGGAAGGGGATTTGAGCATACTCCGCTAAGGGGGGTATACATTCCTATGCCCTACTAAGAAAAAGTTGATTCTATACGGTCAAATGCGGCTGTCCCCTCCTTTCTGATAATTTTGAGTAACTATCCAACAATGTATTTCCCTGTTTTAAAAATAATGAATAGTGCTATAGTGATATTCAAATCATCGGGGAACGCAAAGTTCGGATATTTATTGTTGGGTAAAAAAACGTAGGATTATTATGAATGTAAAATTTAGCATAGCACTGTTGGCTCTTTCATCTCTTATTCTTTGTATTACATCAATCAGCCATGCGACCAGTGTTGATTGTTCAAAAACGATCACCATTGTAGAAAAGGCTATTTGCTCAGATAAGCAACTCTCCGAGCTTGACAATCTGTTGATGCAATCTTACGAAAAAGCATTGGCAAACTCATCCGATTCAGATGCCCTGAAATCCAAACAGAGTGCTTGGTTTATAAATATTCGCGATAAATGCCAAGATTCAACCTGCTTAATTGATGCTTACAAAGATCGCCTCACAGCTATCAGAAGTATAAGTGAATCAGGTACTCCCTCTTCTCAGTCATTACCTGGTCTTATCCTGACAATTAAAGCAATTGAAAGAACAATTATTGATAATGATTTTAAGAAATTTCAGCCAGTTGAAGTAACCGGTAAAATAAAATTCGGATATGATGCAGCCGGTGGTCATTATTGGATAAACGGAGAAAATAAAAAACGATACACTCTTGGTTATGTAGGGGATTTGGATAAGGTAGTAGAAGAACAATTGAAGAAACTTGCCAAGTCTAGAACTACAGTCACTGTAAATGGTACATTAGAAATATGGAAAGATGGGAGCGAATTTTTTGACAATGCCAAGCCTATTAATATTTTTAAATAATGTTTAACAAGTGAATTTACCATACTGGTTTACGCGGTTCAGTTATCTTTTTTCTACCTCGCCATCGGTAATTCTCAATTCTAACAACTGCCCACTACTGAAACTAAGGTGAAACAAATAATCGACTTCTTCCTGTAAGTGAACGTTTAGGATTTTTCAAGAATATACTTTCTTTCAAATGGTATTCCTTATTCTTTGTCCGTCTTTGTCCATTCTTATCTGTAGCAATTTACATTTTGAATATCTCATGGCCAGGGCAATATTCTATTTACAGCTTGCCATTTTCCTTTCTGTGCTGATAGAATAATAGCAGCTCACAGAACGAAATCTCACAGGATGGTGCTGGATATGGACAGCAACGACGATATAAAACTGCTCCTCATGGAGGAACAAACCCTCCTCTCACGCGAAAGGACGATGCATTCATATATGCAGACAGGCTTAGCCTTTACGTCCGTTGGTCTTGTTATCATGAAGTTTCTTAGTGGTCTGCTCTATTTTTGCGCAGGTGTATTCTTTATTATCCTGGGCTTCCTTCTTATCGTCGAATCGGCGAGGCGATATGTGCACTTCAGAAAGGCAATCCGAAAACTCCGCGAGACGGAAACAAAACTAGGATATGAGATAGGTGATGTAGAGACAAAATGTAATCATAATTACTGAACCCTCCGTGGCCGACCAGTCGACACGAATAAGAATGTAAGTAAATCTATTTATAGGGAAAAGAAAGGGCAATTAATAAATTGGTCAAAAAGTCTAAAAATAACTTTTCTACTGGGGTGCTAATAACACTGATCGTAATAGCTGTTGCCGCCATCATTTATGCAATACTGTTTCAGGAAGCGCCTGTGGAATTAAAGCCGCAGAAAGCACCGACCGGGGAGTCGAAGCCGCAGAAAGTTATGCCACCGAAAAAAGGAAAAACGAAGCCAGTAAAAGAAGCTCCTTCGGTCCAGAAAACAGAACCGGTAAAACCAAAAGAAACGATAGTTGTTTCGAAAATTGAAAAGATTCCTCTGGCACTCAAGCAGTTGTCGATAATAATAGATGATATTGGCAATGATTTGGTGCCGGTGCGAGAACTTTTGAAAATAGATGCCGATATAACTTTTTCCATTCTTCCGCTTTGCAGCCATAGCCGAGAGTCAGCGGAAATGATCCATAAAGCACATAGAGAAACGCTCTTACATCTGCCGATGGAGCCTAATTCCTATCCCAGAGAAAACCCGGGTAATGGAAGTCTTTTTACCGATATGAATAATGAAGAGTTAGCTTCTCTGTTGGAAAAAGATATTGCTTCAGTTCCTTATGTCTCCGGCGTCAACAACCATATGGGCTCTAAGTTCATGGCTGATGAAGAGAAACTCGTTATTATCTTCAACATACTAAAGAAAAAGAAACTTTTTTTTATCGATTCACGGACTACTGCCAACACTAAAGCTCCCGCCGCTTCAAAAAAAACAAATATACAGTTTGCTTCACGTAAAGTTTTCCTTGATAATGATCGCGATTATAATGAGATTTATAATAAATTGCTAGCGGCTGCCCAAAATAGTTCTTATGTATCACCTTTGATCATTATTGGTCATCCCTATCCGGAAACTATCAGGGCGATTAAGGATGCAAGCCTCGTATTAAGGGAGAAGGGAATTTTGATTGTTCCGGTGTCGAAGCTAATCAGCCCTCGTGGGACAATATAGTGAGTCATCAGTCACAACTTCATTCCTTTATAAAATACAACCATTTCGGAATTGAGCATGCAACAATCCAAGTTGAAACTTCAACGATGGACAACGGCTGCATGCTGGATAGGAATAAATGCTAATAAGATAATTGATGACAAGGTGTTCCGCAATCAATTGTTCCTGTTTATTGTGTACAAAAGACAATCGACGTAGAATACCGTTGAAGAGTAGCATTTCCCCGGAGCTTCCTAGTTTGCTGGGACAAAAACCAATACCCCTCCAGGCAGTTTCCCGAAGTCCTTCACTGCGTCACCGGAGATAATTTCCTTGTTCGGGAAGTAATATAGCGTGTCTTTTTGATCATACCTTTCCCCTACGACTTCTAAAAGAAGTTGAAGGCTGGTTACCTCATAAGGTCCACGATAGCCCACGATCATTTTTGTCTCAGACGGCAATCCATCCCAATCTAATATATCTCCTCCATTCTTTACCCTACCGTCGGGGAAAAAATAGAATGTCGAACTTTTATTGTAACGGCTACCGGCAAAACTCCATGCAGTGGAGTCGTTGGTAATGATCTTGACCGGTCCTGCGTCATTTCCCTTCGTGTCATCGATTTCCTGGTTTAAAAATACGACTGTGTTCATGGGCATATGATCCCAGCCCACAGATTTTTCAATCTCGTCGCCGGGGATGCGTTTCCCGTTTGGCAATTGGTACAAAGTAGTTGGTGCGTCATATTCATCGCCTGCTATGTTCCAAGCAGTGTTTGTTTTCGTAATAACGTTCGTATCCAATCGTTCAGGTGACGAAGGGAGATTGGCATAAAATATGGAGGCGAGCTCGGGATCTGCCTGAAGGCGTCCTGCTTCGACATCGGGATCGATCTGCCAGGTCGATGCAAGTCCTGCTTTGGTAGGGTCAAAGTTTTTTGCACAACGCTTGCGGCCTCTATGTGGTCTCTTGAACCAGTTATTTGGCATTCCATATGCCACCTGGCTGTGCGTCAAAACCGCGCTATCATCCAGATTATAAAAATCTTCAATAATCTTAATGAGAAGTCCGACAGAGTGATATTGTTCTTTTGTAATAGGAGTATAATGATATCCTGCCAGCTCGATGCCGATAGATATATTACTGATGTCAGTTTGACCATCCCACATACTAAGTCCTGCGTGATCGGCCACATACCGCTTATCTAAAATCTGATACGTCTGCCCATCTCTGGCAATGACGTAGTGAGTATGGCCACCGCGGGTTCGAAATAAGCCTTGTATCATTTTTCCTTCTGAAACTGCGCGTAGTGTGGATTTGATTCCTGCCTCGGAGGTATGAACAATTATGTATTTGGTCGTTTTTCTCGGAATTTTTCTGAACTTGGGATTCAGCTGATTCTGTCTATCGATGATGGTACGTTGAAAGGCCGATTTCTCTGCTTCGGTGTAAGCCTGTGCTGGTTCCAAAAAACAAAACATCAGAACAGCGGAGGCTAAAACCACAGTCAAGCATAAGGAAACCATCGGAACCATTAATTTCCATCTTGAGTCTATCTTCAAATATTTGGACAATCGTTTAAAAATCAATGGACCCCACTCTGATTTTATTAACCCGAACAGAGGACTGCCTATCATTTGTCATTTTACGCATATTCGCATTTTGAACTATCAGATATTGAAAGGTAAAACAAGATTGAAACAAGTTTTATGAAATTTCCATATTGAAAAATGAACGAATGCTTTACTATGTCTTATGGCTTCAGGATGGGCTGGTACCTCATCAATGATGGTTGCCCCAAAAGTCTTAATGTGATACTAACTGCATGAGAGTCATTTTTCATGACTAAAAATAATTCCAGGCTAGACTTGTAGTAAAATGTCAATTTTACAGATCCTAATCCTTGCCGTCGTTCAAGGTGTTGCTGAGCTTTTGCCGATTTCGAGTTCTACGCATGTCATTGTGGCCGAAAAACTGATGCACATTGACCCGAGCAGCCCGGAGATGACTCTCCTTCTTGTCATGCTTCACACCGGCACAATGTTCGCCTGCATTTTTTATTTCTGGAAGTCATGGAAGGCACATTACTTTTCCTCTGGAAAGGCTATATGGAATATTTTTAAACTCGTCATAGTCGCCACCGCATGCACCGGGATTATTGGAATTACCATCAAATATCTGATCGAAAACTTTGCCCTACGAAATGTTCCACATGCAGAAGTAGAACTTCTTTTTGGAAATTTATTTCTAATTGCATCAGCTCTCGTAGCGGTGGGTATACTTATTATCTACGCTGGATATTATGAGAAAAAGTCAAATCCGACATCTCCCTTGAATTTAAGCTCATCCATTTGGATCGGACTAATTCAAGGTATTTGTCTTCCCTTTAGAGGGTTTTCCCGTTCTGGGGCAACGATTTCCACCGGACTTCTTTTGGGTGTGGACAAAATAAAGGCAGAAGAGTTTAGCTTTGCTTTAGCTGTCATTATAACCCCACCGGTAATAATTCACTCAGTCGTCAGACTATTAAAAGCTCATGCGGCAAATGTTTTGCATACTACAGAGCTAATGGCTCTTTTTTATCCCAGCATGATGGGCATGCTTTTTAGTTTTATCTCAGGAATTTTGGCTCTTAGGCTTCTCTCTAGTTTCTTAGAGAAGAACCGCTGGCACTATTTTGGGTTCTATTGCCTCTTTGCTTCATGTATCGTATTCATGCTTCACTACTCAGGATTTTAAATTTTAGTTAGCTCTTGAGATTTGCGATTTCATGAGAAAAAGCGTCAATTATATTCATGAGCCCCTTGTATTTTTCTTTTTGAAAAAAAGGACATGTGCTATATTGCCCACTACTGAAACCAAGTAATTGCAATCAACAATTCAGCCGGTTCGTAAATCGGGAGTTTGTTTCTTTCTTCCTGTAAGTTTGTTTTTCTTATTTTCTGAATTCATACAAACTTTCAATTTGTAATAAACACGATTTACGCTAATGAAAAATATAAACATCATATATCTATTTATGCTTTTACGGAAAAGATAAAATCGTTCTTTGGTGCTTGCCGGGAAGGAAGAAAAGATATACATGTATGCTGAAATCATATTTTAGCTTTTGACACAATTTGACCAAAACCATTTGAAGACATACAAGTTAAGATCATAGCATGAGCTTTCTTATTCAGAATTTATTAGTGATTAATCATCCCCTGCCAATAGTTTTAGCAGGAATCACATTTGTAGGCATATTAGCATCCTTAAGTTCATGCACAATTGTGAGGCTTCCCGTAATATGGGGGTATATTACCGCAGCAGGGGAATCAAAAAGGAGAAGTGTTTTTCTGTCTATTTCGTTTACCTGCGGGCTTATCGCTGTTTATACACTTATGGGATTTTCTCTTGGGGTCATTTCCAATGTAACCGGTAAACTTCTCACGATAAGCCATTATCTATATTTTTTTCTTGGTATTATGTTGCTGGCCTTGGGGATTATCTTTGCAGGTCTCATTCCCATAAAGCAGGGCTGGTTCCATGATCGTTGTGAGACAGCTATAAAACATACGAAGACAAACCACTCAGCGTTTATATTCGGAATGCTTTTTGCTTTTTTGGAGACACCTGCATGTCCCGCTTGCGGGGCTGCACTTATGATCATTGGAAGTTTAGTGGTTATGAAAGGATCGTGGCTATATTCCAGCTTGGTATTTCTCAGTTTTGCGATAGGCCAGAGTATTCCGGTTTTGGTTTTAGGGTTTTCTACCAGTATGTTTAAATACCTGACATCAAAAACTTTGCGCATTGAAAAGATTATGAGCTTCGTGGCAGGAAACATTTTAATTGTTTTTGGATTAGTACTAATGATGCTTGCATAAATGCTATGGAACAAAAAACGGACTTAACGGAATTCTCATGCGATCATGGTCACGATCATCATCGTGCCCCGTCACTTGGCATACGGTGGCTATTAAGTATATTTATTGTTACTATTCTTTTATTTTTTCTGAAACCTTTTTTGATTCAGCAAATGCTCTTTCGGGTTTCTTCCTATTCCTCATCTTATTACTTTGACGAAGCTATACGCATGGCTAAGAGAATTGTCTTCATTGATAAAAATAATATTGAAGCTTGGGATGCAATTGGAAATGCTTATAAGGATAAAGCCATAATCGATAAAGCGGCGAAGAATTATGATAAGGAGAAAGATGATATTAACAAGTCTATAAAAGCTTATGAAAAAGTACTTTCATTCGATCCAAAAGATGTAAAGGTCTATTTTGATATTGGCCTGTTGCACTTTTCAAAAAGCGATTTCGCAAAAGCTGTACAGTATTTCGAATATGTACGAAACATGGCGCCTAATTCTGTTAAATCTCCACAAGCAGACATTTCTGACTATCATGGTAAATCGCTTACCATGCTTTATAAATGTTATGAGTCTCTTGGTGATACGACCAAGGCAAGGCAAATTATGAAAGAGTTGAAGCAAGATATCATGAAATAGAAATGCAGGAAGTGTGGATCACCTTTTCTGTTCATGTTAGAAGTCGAACTTTAAATGGTGTTCTCGGTGAACACATTTTTCTTACGTCCTTACAGCTAACAGCTAATATACAGAAGGACAGAATTAAAAAAAACGGGTTAATTATGAATTTGGAAGCGATTGTTTTTTCCATAGCGACATTTTTTTCCACTCTTTTGGGTGGGTTATTCGCAGCGAGATTCAGGGATAAGCTTCATTTGATGATGGGTTTTATTGCCGGGATACTTTTGGGTGTGGTCAGTTTTGACATTTTCCCGGAAATAATTTCGCAAGTTAATGATAACAAGCTAAAGGCGATTGAGCCGATGATTGCGTTAGTTGTCGGTTTTTTATTTTTTCATATTCTAGAAAAGTCCATTCTTATTCATCATGCCCACGAAGCTAAATATGCCGATCACAAACATCCGCATGTCGGCGTGCTTTCCGCGTTGGCATTGGTCGGACACAGTTTCATGGATGGGATTGGCATTGGGCTTGGTTTTCAAGTAAGCTCAGCTGTTGGTATAATTGTCGCCATTGCGGTTATTTCACACGATTTTACTGATGGTATGAATACGGTTGCTTTAATGTTGGCCAATAAAAATAGTGTTAAGAAAGCTAAAGCATTTTTATTTTTAGATGCGGCTGCGCCGGTGCTTGGAGCGTTTATTACTTTGTTTTTTAAGTTTTCATCTCATTTTCTTGTTTTATACCTTGGTGCTTTCGCCGGTTTTTTGCTTTATATCGGCGCGAGTGATATTTTGCCGGAGGCCCATAGCAAGCATAGTTCTTTTAAGCTGATTAGTTTGACAATTTTGGGTGTTGCTTTTATTTTTTTAGTAAGCCGTTTTGTCTGAGAAGATTTATTTAGTTCTTTTGGGAAGTGTTAAAAATTATTTTTTTGTCGGCATCCAAAAGCAGCTATAAATGTTGCTGCCGGATCTCCGAAGTAATTCATTGAATGCCGGATGACATGTCCAAATGCGTGACATCTTAATTCGCGGTTTCCGTGAAACCCAGCATGTCCGTTTTTGTTTATCCATCCGATACTTTTCTTCAATCAGTTATCAATAATATTCTTTCTTCTAAAAAAACGTTATGAGCGAAGAAGGGATGGACAACCAGTTTTATAGTGGCTGGCCAACGGATGTCTGGTTGAAATTAAATGGCAGCGCCTCGAACTGAGCAGCTTGTGAATAGAGATAGCAAACGTCATATGGCATATAAAGAAACAGAACTCTTGACTCAAATCACTTTCAAGTGGAAGGGAGAAATTAATGAATATAAACATTTTTGACCGGTATTTATGGAAACGGTTTTGGGAAATCGCCAGAATGTACTGGTTTTCCGACGAGAAATGGAAAGCTAGAGGCGTCCTTGCCCTCTTGATGTTGCTGCTGTTCGGCTTTACCTCACTGAACGTGATCCTGAGTTATGTCGGCCGGGATTTCATGACGTCTCTCTCAGAAAAGAACATGCCGGTATTCTATCATAACCTACTTCTCTATCTCGGCGTCTTTGTAGTCGCTACCCCGGTAAGCGTCTTTTATTCCTTTATTAGAAAAAAGTTGGGCATCAACTGGCGGCTATGGCTGACTAACCGTTTCTTGAGGAGATATTTTGAAAATCGGGCTTATTACCATATCAACGATGATAAAAACATCGACAACCCCGATCAACGTATTTCCCAGGATATTTCGTCCTTTACTGTCACTAGCCTGGCATTTCTCTCCCTTCTCTTTTTTTCCCTGGTCCAACTTATTTCCTTTGTTGGGATTCTCTGGACTATTTCGATAACCTTGGTTCTAGTACTTATCACCTATGCCGTCATAGGAACGGTTGTCACCATATTTTTCGGCACGCGTCTGATTCATCTTAATTTCCAACAACTGCGACGGGAAGCCAATCTCCGTTATGGTCTCGTGCATATCCGTGATAACGCCGAATCGATAGCCTTTTACCGGGGTGAAGATCGTGAGGAAAATCAGGTCAGGCAGCGTTTGATGGATGCCATTGGCAATCTTAGAATGCTCATAGGCTGGGAGCGGAATCTGGAATCTTTTACCAAGGGTTATGAGTATCTGATCCTTGTTTTACCGGTCGTCGTAATGGCACCCCTGTATTTTTCTGGCCAGATAAAATTCGGCGTCGTTACCCAGGCGGAAGGTGCTTTTGTTCAAGTACTGGGTGCCCTTTCCATCATCGTATCACAATTTGAGCAGCTCAGTAACTTCGCTGCTGGAATCACCCGTCTGGAAACGTTTGACACAGCCTTAAATCAACCTCCGATAAAGGAGGTCACAGAATCAGCCCCAATTATTAAATCCAATGAGGGACCTCGCCTGGGGCTGGAGCATCTCACTCTTCAAACTCCCAATTATCAGCAAACCCTGCTGCGCGATGCAACGGCAGAGGTTTCTCCGGGAAGAGGAATGTTAATTACCGGAGCCAGCGGCACCGGGAAGAGTTCTGTCCTGCGGGCCGTCGCCGGATTATGGAATGCAGGGGAAGGACGAATTTTTCGCCCACCACTTGGGGACATGTTATTTCTGCCCCAGCGTCCTTATATGGTTTTGGGTTCTTTGCGGGAACAGCTTCTCTATCCCCATCTTGACATAAAAACGTCAGAAGATGAGTTACGGGCCATCTTGGAAAATGTTAATCTAGCGGATCTACCGGAAAGGGTTGGCGGTTTTGATGCAGTGATGGACTGGGGGCAATTGCTCTTCTCTAGGGGAGCAGCAGCGCCTCGCCTTTGCCAGACTGTTGTTGACCAAGCCTCACTATGCAGTCCTCGACGAGGCAACCAGCGCCCTGGATGTGGCCAATGAAGCCCAGCTCTACAGTCAATTACAGACATTGGAAATCACTTATATTTGCGTCGGTCATGGATCAAGCCTGCTGGCATATCATGACAAGGTTTTGGAACTCAGGGGAGGTGGAGACTGGCAGCTAATGCCCGCGGCGGAATTCCGGGCCGCATCATCCATTTAAGAGATATATATGGTTGACTAAAATGATTGTAGCGGTTCAAAGAATACAATGTGGAAAGTAGTATTAAGAACTTAAAAATATTGACAAATCATTAATAGCTGTGCTCTGTAGCGCAGATGAAGCCATTGAATGTTTATATTTTCATCACGAACTGATATTTCAAGCTTCTCCGCCAATTCTTCGAGGTAACTTAATAATACTTCTTCATTCATAAAATTATTATCTGAAAACAAAAACACTTTAACACCCCATCTATCAAATAACAAACCCTTTAATAATTTTTTATCAAGAATCAAAAAATATTCTTACCTTACTATAATCAGCAAATGTGCACCCCCGTGCATTTTTATAAACATCCCTTCTCAGAAACAAACTGACTACTCATCTCAAAATTTTCTAGAATAAATAAATATATGAATAAGAAATTTTCAAAATCAAATTCAGAAAGGAGGAATAACAATGAAACAAAAACTTTTTACAAGACCAGTCTCTGTGGTGCTGTCCAATGAGATGTTTGATCAAATCAAAGCTATTACAGATCAGAGAAATATTAGTATTTCAGATTATATCAGAGAGGCGTTACATGAAAAATTAAACACAGCAAATTTAAAAACAAACAATAAGGAGGAATAAAATAATGAAAAAAGAAATTAATATTGATGAAAATTTGACCAAGCAGTTATTGACGGATGATAAAGCATTAAATGGTTTTATTTTAGAGGTGCAAAAGTTTCTGAAAACAAAACTGGAACCATGTAAAAACGAAAAAGATGTCGTTGATTATTGGACATGTGGCGTGGATCATCACAATCCACCACCTCGATATGAACCATTTAAAAACTTCATAAAATTCTGTTCAAAAAAACATTTGGATTGGGAAGTGGTTAAAGAGCAAATCGAGAAATATGCTTATGCTAATAATATAATTCATTGTGAATGTTTTTTAGTAAACCAAATTGACCTGAAGAAAGCTTAAACAACAATTTCTATAAGGCCATTCCGGTTACCATTTTTAAATCCGGGGTGGTCTTACTATTTTTATAAAGGAAAACGGATATGAAACAGAATGATATTTATGAAACAGCAGAATTATTTTCTGCTGCTGATGTTGAGATATATCTTAAGTATGGTTGGATTTTACTGGACGTAAAAACGGGCACTGATTCTTGTCCATCCATATTTTTAATGGGAAAGGTAAAGAAGGAGGAACAGCCATGAGAAAAAGAACATTACATACATCGGTAAACCTATTGATCGAGCCTATAAGCTATTCAAGACTTAAGAGGGCAGCTGCATTTAAAAAGACCAGTATGTCAAAATTAATCAGAGAAGGCATCAATCTCAGGCTGGATCAGATCGACGAAGAACGAGACGTAATTAAAGTACAACAATAAAAGGTATTACAAAAAAACAAAATAAAACTTAAAGGAGATATACAGATGGGTGAAATATTATTTGAGCAAAAGGGTGTTGTCATTATGGAACGTGTTAATGGAGAAGAAGACCTGAAATCAAGGCCAGGTATGAATATTAATCCTCCCCCCGCTGAGGGAACATGTGATTGTTGCGGAAAACATATAAGTGAACTTAAACCTTATGATAATCCAGAATATCCGAAATTTATAGGAGCATACCTGGTTAAGACATTCCGCAGCTATCTGCCTTACGATAAAGAAGCGGAACTGGCGCTTGATGAAGCTGAAGCCAATTGTAAAGAAGGGCAAAGCCCTCGTCAGTGGTTAATTGAAAAATATGGCGAGGAAAAAGGTAATGACCTAAATATTATGGGATACGGTTCATCAACGGTTAGCGCAAGTTGGGAATGCAGAGACTGTATTGTTCTCGATGAAAAAGAATATTTCGAAAAGCTCTGGAAATCCACGGAGGACAACAACAATGAACAATAAACCGGTATTCGGAACAAAAGGATTAGCATTAATAACCGGAGAATGAGGTCCTCATTTTATCTTAACCACATCTGAAATATATAAAGGGAATATGCGTTTCTTGTTATATCTTCACAGCACCATCTAAAACCTTCTTAATGTATTTCAGAGAAGGAGATCGTCTGTTACCAATAATAAGGGGAGGGGCAATAAACAAATGACTCCTGGAACGGTTTGAGGCGTTGATGTTTATGCTGGATTTAAAAAAGCGCAGACTCCTGCGGATTTTAGTTCTGGTTATATCCCAGCAACACCATCCCATAACTTCTCTGGCTAACGAAGGAGATAGATATGATCTGCGTTATATAAGGAGATGGATGCAGGAATGACCTTGCCAATTCAACGATAACGGGTTGAAACATGCAGGTTTTAAATGATATTTTTCAGCAGAAGTGTTTATTTGTTGCTTCCTGTAATGTTGTTTTTCTTATTTCTTCAATTCATACAACCTTTCAATCGGTAATAGTCAAAACAGATGAACTCTAACTTAACATGCGACAAAAATATCTGGTGCAGGTCAGCCGCCTCAAACCTCGATAGTTATCTAAACTGAAATAATAGGACAAATAAAGCCCTATTTTTATTTATATAGTGCGTTTTCGAGGCGAGGCATAACTCAAAAGTAATGGCGGATCAAAAGACTCCACTCTTTATGAAATGTGTAGCTACGATTTTTTATGACAGCAATAATTGATTTTCCTTGGATCGCGATTCTCCAATACTGGTAACATAAATTGCCGGCTGACCAAGAATGGGGCACTTTGCCTCACAGAGCCCGCAGCCAATACATAGCTCCAGATCAACGTGTGGTTGATTTAAGTTCATTGCGCTCCCGTTTCTGTTCATCACTTTTGCCTTTTCCAGCCAGATTGCTTTCTTCGGAGTAGGACAAACTTCCTGGCAAACAATACAAGGCGTGGCATGGGCATAGGGCAGGCATCTGCCCTTATCAATCATAGCCAGACCTATTTTTACTTTTTCTTTTTCCGGCAGCTCCAATCTCTTTATCGCACCTGTCGGGCAGACCTGGCCACAGAGTGTGCAGAGATATTCACAATAGCCGATGCGCGGAATAAGAACGGGTGACCAGATCCCCTCAATTCCAGCCTCCAGAAATGCCGGCTGGAGACCATTGGTAATACAAACTTTCATACATTCACCGCATTTTACACACCTGGCCAGAAATTGTTTTTCATCGAGGGAACCCGGCGGCCGGATTAATCTAGGCGCGGCTGCGCCAGCATGTTTGTTGATCGCTGTAATCCTCATCAGTGGGACAGCGGCCAGGCCGGACAGGATCGTACCAATGATTCTTCTTTTACCCAAGTCAACGGAAGCTGTCTGCGTCTTCTTAAAAAATCCAAACCCGACGGCATTTTGCGGACAGAGATCATCGCAGTTCATACAAGCCATGCATTCCGTATTATGCCATTTTTCTTTTTGATCAGGAGAGGCGCCCCCCTGACAGGCAAAATCACAGGCTCCGCAGGAATTGCAGCCTTCGCTTACCGACCGTTGCAGAAATGCAAAGCGGGAGAACAGCCCCAGAAGGGCTCCCAGAGGACACAGATATTTACACCAGAAACGTTTCTCCAGAAGATTCAGGCCCAGAATGATGAAGAACAATAGCCCCAGAACAACGCTTTGAAGAAAAAATGGTTGCTGGAAGGGAAGCCAGATTTTTTTAAAAAGTGTGTAGATGGATTCGGAAATACTAATCAGAAAAGGGATATTCAAATAATAGAACAAGTCAAAGGTGGCCTTTGTTGCATAGGCGACCAGCGGATAAACAGACAACGAAAATGAACGAATCAGAAGTGAAATAGGGTCAAGAATGCCGGTGAACTGCAGGGAAAAAAGTGACAAAGTAATAAAAAAAATCAGGCTGCAATATTTCAACCAATGCCAGTTTAACGGGGCTCTTGGGGAATGTTTCTTTTGCAAAGCGCCAACCATGTTATTAAGCGTTCCCATAGGACATACCCAGCCGCAGAAAACACGCCCCAGAATGACCGTGGCAATGATCACTAAAATGGCCAGGAGAAATGTTTGCTGCCATTCGCGGCTGGAAAGGATTGTTGTGATGAAAATCAGAGGATCAGCATCTAAAAATATTTTAACAGGATAGCCGAGTTCGTCAGCTCCCTTGGATTCAGTCTGCAAAAAGAGCCACAAAAATGTCAGCAAAAATAATCCCTGCGTGACTATGCGAATTTTTCTGATCATATAAAAGCTTTACGGGCACTTCGTAATTACCCTCTTTTCAAAGAAGGGTTAAAGGGAGATTTTATGTAATTGAATCACCTGAAAAATCCCCCTTGATCCCCCTTTATACCCTAAAGGGCACAAGTAAAGGGGGGAAATCCGTGACTGGAAAAAAGTTTCTTTCATTAATAACCCTGATGCACAGCACCAGGGTTGGTTGCTCACAAACTTATCAGACATTTATTTTTTTAATTCTCAATTTGGAGAGGTCCATGGTACCCAACCCCGCTTTGTGTCCGGCCACGACATAGCCTAAGGCTGCCCCTTTCAAACCGAAGAGCGTTGCGCCAAAAGCATCGACGGCCACCTGATCCCTGCCTGCAACAACTATATTGAGCTGTTTGACATCAGCAAGGTCTCCTCCCTGCGGTCCATTTGAAGTCAGTATGCGCACTGCATCAAGGATAATCAGCGTGGGTTTGACGGCCATGGCGAGATCTACCAGACTGCCATCAATGCGCTGGTGTATCCTTCCCCGAGAACTGCCCATGATTCCCATCAGGTTTTTCATCCCCAGGGTAAGAGTAGAAAGGCCATGGGTCTTGGCAATAGGAATATTAATAAACTTGTCTGCTTCGATAGCTTCGGTATAAAGAGGCCATGATTTCAAGGCAACACCGGATAATTTTACGTCACGGAATTTTCTATCATCTATATAGCTGACAATTCCGCCAACTGCGGTGGCCGCCGCGGAAATACCGCTTTGCTTATAGCACCGCCGTGGATCTACAACACTATGATCAAAAACCTTTACCTGCTTTGCCCCCGCCTCGTAACACAAAGCAACCACTGTTGACACCACTTCCGGATTGGTAGTTGCCGCATATTCGGGCAGTCTATCCCATCCGATATTCGGTTTAACGACAACAACATCTCCCCTTGATATGAAAGCTCTAATGCCGCCTAAGCCATCAATGGCCGCTTTTGTTATCCCGGAAGGTGAAATGCCATGAGCAACAATGAGGTCTGTCTTCTCCGCAGCCTCCAGCGCTTTGATAAATAAACTTGCGTTACCCGGTATGGCAAAGGTTATACCAGTGACAATAGTGGTTTTAAGAAAATCCCTGCGATCCATCGGACACTCACTAAAAACTTTCAGTAAACCCTGTTTCTCTAACGGGGCTCGCCTGAAATCAATCACGGGTATGAACCCAAAAGCAATCTGCTGGGTATGATACCCTCCACTTTGCGGGATAATTCGACCTGCAATCTTCAGTTCACTATGTTTCTGAAGCTTGGGTCTCATTACAACTTAGCAATTCCGATACGCTACGCTTTCGAAATTGGAGTTTCACTAATAACTCTTGTATCAGCCGCCCGTGTCTGCACTGATGCGTCCATGCAGTTGTTCGATAAGCTGTTTGGCTACAGATGTATTTTTAACCCTGACTGCACCGATGATATAGCGTCCCGACTGCTCTACTAAAACACCGCCATACAAAGGATCGACGGCGATTACGCGCATGCGAGCCGGATTCCCAGTCATTTGAATGCCCTGCGCTTCTGCCTTCAGATAAGAATAGTATTGATCAAAAGTCTTGCGGGCAGTAGCTGGTGTATCCTCGTGTATCGCAAAAATCTGCATCTTTTCGTCTTGTGCTGCGGCATCAGCTATAATACCCCGGCGAAAGAAGACATACCCCAGAAGACTTTGCGCAAGATACCTTTCGCTCTTCGGCACAAGCGCCGGGATCTTCAAAATCTCCAGCTCTTTGGGCGGACCTACACCTGCAGGGAGATTTTCGGAAATAGCCCGGGCGCATGCCAGGAAGATATCTTTTTCGAGACTTGTTGCTCCGGAGATTTGCAGCCGAACAAAGTATCTGTCCTGGTAGAACATCAATTGGGAAGGAGACACAAATCCTTCGGCGCCAATTGTAACCCACGAATTATTTGCCTTGCGGTAGTTGGAGTAAATTCCAAAGGCATCCAGTACAGAGGCCATTCTGTAAACATCAGCCTCAATGGATAAATCCGGATTCTGCTTATTTACATAACTTGCTGTGGCCAGAGCGTCAAACCCATAGGGGAAATAGAGTTCGGCTTCGCCATCGATATGATCGAACAGGGTATCCTTATCATAAAGCTTCGCTTTTTCCTCGATTACCCAGTCCTTGGCAAAACTTTTTCCGGGAAGAACATCTTTGATGAAAAGGTCGGCGGCATGGACTGGATTCGACAAAGCCATAATTATTATTAAAATAATAAATAGAAAAGACGGCCTGGTATGAGAATTATTGTGCATATTTCTCCTAAGCCAATATTTTTCTGGCCCGTGCCATCTTCGCGGGAATATCAAGACGATTGACACACCTTGCCACACAAGTCTGACAGTCCAGACATACGGAGGCTGAAGCAATCGCAGGAACTTCTCTATAGGTAGCACGGGAAAGCTCCATGCTCCCGTATGCTTCTGCATACATGATGCACCGGTTTATCGTGCTGATTGCCACACCATTGGGGCAGGTGGATTCACACTTCCCGCAAAAGCGACAGTAGTATGGACTTACAGCAGCGCCATAGCGCTGCAGAACAAGCTCATCGAAATAGCTTAATTTTAGACCCATCGCCCCCACATCTTCTCTAAGCTCAGTCAAATCCCGCATGCCGGGGATTGCCGCTGTGACATTCTTATCCTGAAGCACCCATTTGAGGGCTGCCCGGTGAGGACTGATTGGGCCCAGCGCATCCGTTACATAACCGCCGGCTTGAGTTTTCATCGCAATGATGCCGATTTTTTTTTGTGCGGCTTTTGCTATAGCTTCCTTCAAATCGTTATCACTCTTGAAATTATAGCCTACAAGAGCCGTATCAAAAAAATGGTCTTTATCTTCCGTCAGGGCATTGAGCACCTGCACCTGGTTTGTGTGCGTGGTCACCCCGCAGAAACGCACCTTTCCCTGCTCTTTTAGTCTTATCAGTGCTTCCCTGATCTCCGGATCAAAAATCCTGACGCTGTCGGTAAGGTTGTGCAGTTGGATAACATCTATATAATCCGTTTCCAACGTTTTCAGGCTCGTTTCTACATCCTTTAAAATGGCCGCTTTTGAAAGCGAAGTAGGCTGGATTTTCGTTGCAAGATAAACCCTGTTGCGCCTGCCTTTTAATGCCTTACCGACAATTTCCTCGTTCTTGCCACCCATATATTTACGCGCCGTGTCGACATAGTTGATACCGTGATCAAAAGCGACTTCCATCACTTCCGCCTCCGGTGTCAGCATCGCCCCAAAGCTTACGGTCGTAATCTTCAGGCCTGTACGGCCAAGGGTTCTATAAACGGGTGTGGGAAAGACGAAAGGTGCCGCTGCTGCATATTGCAATGCGTGGGCAAGATCACTCGTCCCGATTAAAGTTGCTGTAGTTCCTACCAAACCAGCCTTCAAGAACTCTCTTCTGTTCATTTATACGCTCCTTTCTTTTGTTTAAGCATAAAATGAGTATGAATGGATAGTTCCGATTATAACCGAGCAGTGGCTAAATCTTAGCAATTTTTTAAAAAAATATCATCAAATGGATATATTGTCAAATATTGTGTTGGAGGAAATATTTAATATAACTTAGACGTATATTTTCATGTAAAAAAATTTGTTGATCAGTACACTGTTAGACATGAGTTTAGCAAGAGACTGCATAAACGTTACAAGGAAGAAGGGATTGACATTCCCTTCCCTCTCAGAACAGTTTACATGAAGGAAAAGATTTAAGTGAATCACACAGGGTTATCTATTAGACTCATAAAATTTAGTGAAATAAAGAAAGATAACTGTACTCTCTTTCAATTGGTAATCTTCATTTTTCCGGCTTCATAAATCTGTTTGTTTGTAGGGTATGCCGTGTAAAACGTATGACTTATCGGTTAAAGTCCGATCATGGGAATTCGGTAGTTCGCCCATTTAGCTTGAGGGAGGTGTTAAGGGTAACCTGAAGCATTAAGTTTCCTGACAAAGGCTCCTTTAGGGAGTCGAGCAAACCTGCGGGTCGCAGCGTGAGCGAACCCAGATGTAGCCTCGAAACACAAGACGGAGTTGTCGACCCTCTCCTACAAAGGGGAAGACCGTAGCATCTATCTTAACGAAAACTACCAGAACCGATAGATGGACTTCCGGGGTAACAGGGGTGACACGCAGGAGCAGCCATACGAGAATGAACACGGGAGACCCTTGTCGATGCCCAACAGGAGGGCAACAGGTGGATATAAGGAAACGAAATTTCACCGGGTCGGCAAGGGAGTCGGATTTGCCCATATGTACCGCTTGTATTCCAAGGACAACATAACCTTGGGAGAGGGAAGGGGCAATGCTTTTATCAAGTTTCGGAAGAAGTAAAGGAAAGGGGATTGCACGGTAGTGCTGAAAACTCCAGAAAACATCCGGGAACTTCAGAGGAAACTATACCGGAAGGCCAAGCAGGAAAAAGAGTACCGATTCTATCTTCTCTATGACAAGATATACAGGCTGGACATCCTGAGCCACGCCTACAGCCTTGTCAAAGCGAACAAGGGAGCGCCTGGAATAGATGGTGAAACTTTTAATAGCGTCGAGGAGAGAGAAGGAGGAGCCGAGAAGTATCTTGAAGAGATTGCCGGGGAACTAAAGCGGAAAGACTACAAGCCACAGGCTGTCCGTAGGGTTTACATCCCTAAGGCGGCAGGCGGCAAGAGACCGCTGGGAATACCGGTGATCAAGGACAGGGTAGTGCAGATGGCAGTGAAGATAGTAATCGAGCCTATCTTTGAAGCCGACTTTCAGGACAACTCATACGGATTCAGACCGAAGCGGAACGCCCATCAGGCGGTGGATGATGTCAGAAATCATCTCCTTGAAGGCAAAACGGAAGTAATCGATGCCGACATTTCCAAGTACTTCGATACCATTCCTCATGACAAGCTAATGCAGTTAGTAGCCAAGCGCATTGTTGACAAGCAAATACTGAAACTTATCAAGATGTGGCTTAAAGCACCGATTGTGGAAGAACGTGGGGATGGCAAGAAAGAATACAAAGGGAATGAGAAAGGGACACCGCAGGGAGGGGTAATCTCTCCCTTGCTCGCCAATATCTATCTGAACGTGCTTGATACCATATGGGTAGTCAAGAAAGTTCAGGAGAAAATGGGAGCACGACTGGTAAGATACGCGGATGACTGCGTCATCTTGTGCAGGGGCAATACCGACCGGATACTGAATGGGGTAAGACGGGTTTTCGATAACCTCGGCCTCAAACTGAATGAGGAAAAGACTCAGGTTGTGGATACACGCCGGGAGAGTTTTAATTTTCTTGGTTTCAGCATAGGCATGAGGAGAGGACGGAAAACCGGTAGAATGTACCCCCACACCGAGCCGTCCAAGAAGGCACTGAAACATATACGATCGGAAATCAAGCAATTGACTACCGAGCGGTACAGTGCAACGCCGACGGAAATTGTGATTCGGAGAGTGAATGAAGTCGCCAGAGGATGGGTGGGTTACTTTCGATATGGCAACTGCACGAAAGCCATGTCGTCTTTAAGATATTATCTGGGGTACAGGATGCGGATCTACATGCGCCGGAAGCACCATTACCACAGTCTTGGGTATAGGGCATATCCGGACAGGTATTATTTTGATTTCTTAGGCCTGTACGAAGTTCCAACCAAGGCACCTTGGGTACAGAATGTGAAGGCAACCGGATGAAGATAATCGGTAAGCCGTATTCGGGAAAACCGAACGTACGGAATTGACGAGGGGGAGCTGGAGATAAAGCAATCAGCTACTACGCCAGCTCTCTACTCTACTGAAACAAACAGTCACTTTCTTCCTGAAAGTGTCAAAATCAAATATCAGTAGCATATTGAAGATTACAAATAGAAATGAACAATATTGGCAAGACAAATTAGCCAATTTGAGGCGGCAATTTCCCTCTTGACAGCTCATTACTGAAGGAGTATCAAAAATATAGTTATTCCCTTGTCAACCCATCAACCTAACTATCAACTTCTGGAGTTCGCTATGAAAAGGATTTATCAGAAGTGGTCAATATTTAGCCTCCAAGGGATTATTTCGTCCTTTGGAGGCTTTTGTTTTTAGTTTCGATTGAGGATAAAATATTATTTCGTCAATTAACGCCTAACAAACGAATGGTCTAGTAGACTCAACACGAATCTTATTACAAACTGGATTCAGCGGAAGAATCGATAAAGTTACCATTAACAATTGAAGAAGGAGAAAGTATGAAAAAGTACGGTGCAGAATTTTTTGGAACATTCTGGCTAGTTCTGGGAGGGTGTGGCAGCGCGGTTTTAGCAGCCGCATTCCCAAAAGTTGGTATCGGTCTGCTCGGCGTTGCGTTAGCCTTCGGCTTAACAGTGCTGACGATGGCCTTTGCGATTGGGCACATATCCGGTTGCCATCTGAATCCGGCTGTATCTGTTGGGCTTTGGGCTGGCGGACGTTTTCCTGCAAAGGAAGTTCTTCCTTATATCATCGCCCAGGTTCTGGGAGCAATTGTCGCGGGCGGAGTCCTTTATCTCATCGCTAGCGGCAAAGCCGATTTTACTTTGGCA
Source organism: uncultured delta proteobacterium (assembly GCA_963710575.1). Lineage (GTDB taxonomy): Bacteria > Desulfobacterota > Syntrophia > Syntrophales > Smithellaceae > Smithella. The sequence goes on from CAVQAL010000007.1 coordinate 65,495, forward strand.
TCCGGTTTTGCCTCGAACGGTTATGGAGAACATTCACCGGGAGGTTACTCTTTACTGGCGGCACTTGGTCACGGAGGTTGTCATGACCATGATGTTTTTGCTCGTTATTATGGGCGCAACCGACAAGCGTGCGCCTCAAGGATTTGCGCCGATCGCGATAGGACTTTGTCTTACATTGATTCATCTAATCAGCATCCCCGTAACTAATACTTCCGTGAATCCTGCTCGCAGCACAGGTGTAGCCCTGTTTGCTGGAGGTTGGGCGCTTGCGCAGTTATGGCTTTTCTGGCTGGCGCCGATTATCGGCGGTGTTCTTGGGGCTGTAGTTTATCGGTGTATCGGTTCTTCGGAAGAATAATCGATAACAGTATGACAATTAGTTGCATATTATTTAGGTTTAAATTTATATTCCGATACCAATTCATTTGCAAGTTACATATTACAGATGGTAATTACCGATAAGGAATGTTACGTGTAAATTGCTTTTCCAAAAATCAAATTATCAAAGGTAAGAAGAAAGGAGAGTATTATGAAAAAGATTTGTGTATTAGCGGCAGTATTAATGATGATGACTTTTATAACAGTAGCAAATGCATATGCAAGAGCAGGCGGATTACCAGATCTTACTATTGATCCAGCGATTAAAGCGTGCAACTGTCGTCTTTTCCCTGAATGCTGTCCACAACCGGTAGTTGAACCAGCACCAGTTCCAACTCCAGCACCGGCTCCGGCACCGGCACCAGAACCGGCTCCTGTTCCTCCGCCTCCACCTCCTCCGGCTCCAATGAAAGAAAAGGTCACAATATCGCTTAATGTGGAATTTGATACAAATAAGGCAATTGTTAAGGATAAATATTATGACGAAATCAAGAGGGTGGCAGATTTTATGAAAGAGTTTCCAGATACAACCTGTGAAATTGGTGGTCATACTGACAATATTGCCAGTGCAGCCTACAATCAGAAATTATCCGAACAACGCGCTAACAGCGTTCGTCAATATATTATTGACAAATTCGGAATTGACGGGTCTCGCCTAACTGCTGCCGGTTATGGACTGACTAAGCCGATTGCAAGTAATGATACCGCAGAAGGTCGCCAGAAGAACCGCAGAGTTGAAGCTGTCATGGAAGCGATTAGAATAGTTCAATAAATTTATAACATTTTTATAGTTTTGAAGAAACTTAAAGACCCCATGACCAATGAGAAAAGAGAAGGGACAGGCAAAACCTGTTCCTTCTTTTTTGTTTCCTACTTCCTGAAAGAAACAAATCATCAACCTTGTAAAGGATGCGTTCTTTCAATCCGTAATAAATACTATTTACGACCTGGTAATATATTATTTGAGGCAATTCGGGAGCGGTTATTTCTCTTGACTTAAAATAAAAATAAGCGCTTGCTATCAAATAGATAAGTTGATGTGGTCATTAATTGATAACCATCACTCATCATAGCAGTCACTGGTTAACCTCCCAATACAACAGATCATTTAAACACACAGGGAGCATCTTATGAAGGATCAATCACTCCGGGTGTTAATGGTTGATGATTCGGAAAATGATGAGCTGCTTATAATCCGTGAGCTAAAAAAGGGCGGATACAATCCGATGTATGAGCGGGTTGAAACCGCTTCCGCCATGAAAAAATCCCTCGAAGAAAAGCAATGGGACATCATCCTTTGCGATTATAGCCTGCCGAAATTCAATGCCCTTTCAGCCATTGCCGTATTAAAAGAATCAAATATCGATATTCCCCTCATCGTTGTAACTGGAACCGTTGGCGAAGAAACGGCCGCAGAATGTATGCGTTTAGGTGCTCAGGATTATATCATGAAGGATAACCTGTCCCGTCTTTGTCCGGCCATAGCCAGAGAGTTAGAAGATGCAAAAGTTAGAAACAAGCAAAAGCAAATGGAGGGGGCACTGCGACAAGCTGCACTAGACTGGCAAATTACTTTTGACGCGACCAGCGATTCGATCTGTCTACTGGATACCGATCAGCGGATTCTGCGCTGCAACCGTACCATGGCCGAGATGTTTGGAATGAAGCAGGAAGAACTTATTGGACGACACTGCTGGGAGATCGTCCATGGCACAATGGAGCCGATTCCAGAGTGCCCAGTTACACGAATAAAAAGCTCACTTGTTCGCGAAAAAATGGACCTACAGAGGGGAGACAGGTGGTTCAGTGTTACCGCCGATCCCATACTGGACGAAAAACGCACAATTAAAGGCGTGGTTCACATCCTGAGAGACATCACCGAGCGTAAAAAGATGGAAGAAGCGCTGCGTGAGAATGCATCTATGCTGCAAATCACCATCGATGATGCGCCTGTCTGCGTCGCGATGGTCGACTTCGACAAGCATTTCCTCAAATGCAACAAGGCTTTCTGTACTTTCCTAGGTTACAGCGAGAAAGAAATGCAGCAAAAAACCATCGCCGACATTACATTTTCCGAGGATGTGAAAATTGGTATGGAGGATTTGCGTGCCATCGTGGCGGGAGAAAAAAAGAGTTCCATACGACAGAAGAGATATGTGCGCAAAGATAAAGCGGTGGTTTGGGGCGAAGTGAACATCAATCTTATCCGGAATAATCAGGGGCAGCCGCTGTATTTCTTGCCCATTATCATCGACACCACCGAACGCAAGAAGGCAGAGGAAAAACTGTGGGAGAGTCATGCCAAGCTAGAGAGAAACTTAAAGGGAATCATAGATGTCATCTCCGAAACGATTGAAACGAAGGAACCCTATGTTCCTGGTCACCATCGGCGTGTAGCGGCATTGGCCTCTGCGATTGCCCAAGAGATGGGACTAACAGCTTTCCAAATACAGGGGGACGAAATGGCTGCTGCTGTTTATGACATCGGCCTAATTGACATTCCGATAGAAATTCTTCGGGATATAGACCGCTTGGACGGGGCCAGATTGACTATATATCAAAGTTACCCACAAACCGGGCATGACACTCTGAATAAACTTGAATTCCCTTGGCCGATTACAGACATCATTCTCCAGCATCGGGAGTGTTTCGATGGCTCTGGATTTCCCCAGGGGCTAAAAGGAGAATCTATTCTCGTCGAAGCCAGGATAATAGCCGTCGCAAATGACATCGAGGATTTTACTTCCAACAAGATCAACCGACCCGCCATGGCCCTGGAAGAGGCGTTAGCTGTCATCGGAAACCACAGTGGCTCCAAGTATGACCCCAAGGTCGTGGATGCCTGTCTGAAACTTTTTAAGGAAAAGGGCTATACGATGGTTTGACAGGTTTTATGAAGCTTATAACCAGTAATCATTACTTTTATAGATTTCCTTTGCCTAACATTTTGTGTAAGAAATAATTCTGACGGATCAAAAGATTTTTATTTCTTTCTTCCTGTAAGGTTGTTTTTTTAATTTATCCCTCTAATGCAATGTTTCAATTGGAAATAATCAAAAAGGCTGAAATCTAATTTAACATGTGGTACAAATAAAGAAACAGGTCATAAGGTCCCTTTTCGGGCAGGTTCAAGACAATACTAATCAGAACAGGAGGTATAAGTAAAAGAAACTTAATAGTAAGTAGATGGTTGTTCAATATCTTAAACGTTTTTATACACCCTCAAGTGTAATATAAAACAAGGAGGTACTACTATGGCTCAAAAATCCTATCAAGCCGGACAAAATTACAATTATCAATTACTCATTAAGCATCTGCTGCATACGCCGCTTTTTTTTGCACCCCATCAAGAAATCGTTTATCGCGATAAAGTTCGCTTGACCTATCTGCAGCTAAATGAACGTATTCACAAATTGGCTAGCGGGCTGGCGAAAATGGGAGTAAAAAAAGGGGATACGATCTGCGTTTTTGATTATGACAGTCATCGTTATCTCGAATGCTTTTTTGCCATACCCATGATGGGTGCTATTTTGCACACTCAAAACTGGCGTCTTTCTCCGGAACAAATACTTTACACGATGAATCATGCCAGCGATAAGGTTGTGCTCATTAATTCTGAATTCCTGCCTCTTCTTGAACCAATTAAAGACCAGTTAAAAACAGTAAAAAAGATAATACTGATTTCCGAAGATGGCGCAAAACCTCAAAGCAAAATTAATTTTGACGGCGAATATGAGGAACTGCTCAAATCCAGCTCTGCCGAATATGATTTTCCCGATTTTGATGAAAACACTACGGCCACTACTTTTTATACCACCGGCACAACCGGATTACCAAAAGGTGTCTATTTTTCCCATCGCCAGCTTGTTTTGCATACTCAAGCCACGATTATGGTTACTTCAGCTTATTCATCCATCGGACGTTTCCATTCTGATGATGTTTATATGCCTCTGACACCGATGTTTCATGTGCATGCCTGGGGATTCCCTTATGCGGCCACTATGATGGGAGCGAAGCAAGTTTATCCGGGTAAATACGAACCGTCTGTTTTACTGAAGCTGATTCTTACGGAAAAAGTTACATTTTCTCATTGCGTACCGACTATCATTCAAATGCTGGTAGCTAGTCCCGCGGTAAAAAATGTTGACTTATCAAAATGGAAAGTTGTCATCGGCGGATCAAGATTGCCCAAAGGATTAGCTCAGGCGGCAATGCAATTGGGTATCCAGATATATGCCGGTTTTGGCATGTCGGAAACTTGTCCGGTTATTTCGCTTAGTAATTTAAAGCCGGAAATGCTGAACTGGGAAAAAGAAAAACAAATTGACAAACTAATTATGACGGGGCTCCCGGTTCCGCTGGTTTACGCTAAAATTGTTGACCCTGCGGGAAAAGATCTGCCGCATGATGGTGAGGCCACAGGCGAATTGGTGCTTAGAGCTCCCTGGCTGACTGCTGGATATTATCATGAGCCAAAGAGGTCGAAAGAATTATGGATTGACGGCTGGTTACACACCGGAGATGTCGCCTATATCGACAAAGAAGGTTATATTCAAATAACTGACCGGATTAAAGATGTAATAAAGACCGGCGGCGAATGGATTTCTTCGCTGGAATTAGAAAATTTGGCCAGTCAGCATGAGGCAGTTCTAGAAGCTGCTGCCATAAGTATTCCTGATCCTAAATGGGGAGAAAGGCCGGGATTAATAATTGTTTTACGTCCGGATTTTAAAGGTAAAGTTGACGCTGAAGATATGCAGAAATACATGACGGAATGTGCTGCCAATGGGAAGATTCCCAAGTATGGTATTCCTGATAAGTATTTGTTCGTTGATAATATTCCCAAAACCAGTGTTGGCAAGATTGACAAAGTTCAGCTGAGAAAACTTTATAGTTAAGATGATTAGCTCTTGCGAATGAGCTTATCAAAATGAAACATGGATAAGTAGAAAGATTACAATTTCAGAGTCGTAAAAATCAAAAAAGGGAACATTTGGTTAATACTAGTTAATACTAAAGGTTAATCTGATGCCCCTTTTTTTATAAATGACGGACTTTTATTCTTGATCATTAGAAATTGTAAACTTTTGGTTTGGAATGTATATTGATGAGTATTTATACAGATAATTATAACGTAATGTTTTTATGGACTTCTTCCTGAAAGGTTATTTTTAATATATTTTCCAAGTATACAACATTTCAAACGTAAATGTTTAATTATGCTTGATAACTGAGGCTATTTCCAGAGAGGAAATTTCCGCTTGACTTTCCATTTTTATAATAGCATTCTTTGACAGCAAATTTTCGTATTATCTTATTAAACATATCAACCTAACCCTCAACTTTCTGGAGTCCACCGTGATAAGGATTTGTCAAAAATTGCCAATTATTAGCTTCTGAGTAGTTGTTTAACTATTTGGGAGTCTTTTTCTAGTTTTATTAAGTCAAGCAGGATTGAAGAAGTAGAAATAAAGCAGATTTCGGGGAATATTCAATATAAGATTGGGAACATTTTCAATTCTGGTAAGTTATTATGATTATGTATAGCTTATGAATTGAGATTAGTATCCTAAGGATTTTTTATATTTTTCATGATGCCGTTAAAGAAGTTATTAGAAAAAAGTTGTTATCGCATTAAGATATGAAAGGAGAATGACTATGACAGGAAAGTATGCAAAATTATTTGAAGCCACGAATATAGGAAAACTACAGTTAAAGAACAAGATCTCCATGGCGCCAATGGGCCCGATAGGATATGCGGATACAGAAGGCGCCTTTACCCAGAGAGGCCAGGATTATTATGTGGAAAGGGCCAAAGGCGGCACAGGTCTTATCATCACGGGCATTTGTAGCGCGGATATAGGCATAGAGGATATGACCAGGCCTGTGATTCCCTGTCCTACGATAAACCCTTTCGCGTTTATCCATGCGGCTACGCAGATGAATGAACGCGTACACGCCTATGGGGCAAAGATCATTTTGCAATTGACGGCCGGTTTGGGCAGAGCCGCGATTATAGGTTTCACGAACAAGCATATCGCGCCATCAGAACAGGAAAACAGATGGGATCCTTCCATCACACACAGGGCGATGACGATAGAAGAGATCCAAAACGTGATCAAGAAAATGGCCATGTCCGCAGCCATAGCAAAAAAGTCCGGTTTTGACGGTGTGGAGATTCATGCGGTACACGAGGGCTATCTTTTGGACCAGTTTGCGATTGCTTTCTATAATAAAAGGACGGATGCCTATGGCGGCAGTCTGGAAAACCGCCTGCGTATTTCCACGGAAATCGTAAAAGCTATAAAAGCTGCCTGCGGTGCGGATTTTCCCGTATCCCTGCGCTACAGCTTAAAGAGTTGTATGAAGGGTTTACGGCAGGGAGCACTGCCGGGGGAAACTTTTAAAGAAGCCGGAAAGGATATAGATGAGGGAATAGAAGCCGCAAAGATACTGGTTGCCGCCGGATACGATGCCTTAAATGTGGATGCGGGGACATATGATTCCTGGTATTGGAATCATCCACCGATGTATTTTGGGGAAGGCGGCATGTATCGCGAATTCGGCAGGATATTGAAAAAGCATGTAAAGGTGCCTATCATATTGGCCGGCAGAATGGACGATCCGGATATGGCCTGCGAGGCTATTGGCGATTCGTGTGATATTGTAAGTTACGGACGCCCGCTGTTGAGCGATCCGTATTATCCGGAGAAAATAAGAGAAGGCCGTCTGGATGAAGTCCGTCCCTGCCTTTCCTGCCATGATGGCTGTATGGGCCACATCGGAGAAGGTCCTGTATGCTGTGCAGTAAACCCGGTATGCGGACGAGAAAAGATATATGGCATAGAGCCTGCCTTAATAGAGAAAAAAATACTCATCGTTGGAGGTGGCCTTGCAGGTATGGAAGTGGCGCGCGTCTCGGCGGAGCGTGGCTACAAAGTCATGTTGTATGAGAAATCCGGCAAGATGGGGGGACACCTCATTGCAGGCGGCGTTCCATCGTTTAAGATAAACGATCGCAAACTCCTGGCATGGTATGTGCGGCAGTTGGAACTTTTGGGCGTGAAAGTCAAATTAAACATCGCAATGGATAAGGCGGCGATAGTAAAGAAAAGAGCGGATGTCGTTGTGATCGCTACCGGCTCCAAACCCATCACCATGGATTTCGGAAAAGACAAAGAGATCATTACCGCGAGCGAAGCTTTACTTGGCAAAAAGCGGGTAGGACAGAAAGTCGTCATCATTGGCGGCGGGCTGGTCGGCTGTGAAACAGGACTTTGGCTGGCGCAGCAGGGATGCGAAGTAACGATAGTAGAAATGATGGATGATATTTGCGGTGGGCCGCATGCAATGCCATTCATGAACTACGATATGTTAAAAGATGAACTGGCTTTCCATAAAGTCAAGATTTTCAAGAGCAGCAAGGTTACAGCGGTCAGTAAAAAGGATGTTGCCGTTACAGCGCCGGAGGGTAAAATCACGCTTGCGGCTGATACGGTCATCATAGCGGTCGGCTATAAACCCGACGATAGTCTGTACCAGTCTGTCAAAGATACGCTTAATGTGCCCGTTTATAATATCGGCGATTCGAGAAATGTACACAACATCATGTATGCCATTTGGGATGCCTATGAGATCGCGCGGGAGATGTAGTTTTGCATAGTATATTTGAAAGCATACACTAATACAATCAATCAAACATTTATGCTTATTGCTACCACAATGCCTTCTAAAATAAGACCTCATAACCTAATGGTTATGAGGTCTTATGATATTAAGACTATAGAGGTTTACGATATTTATTGAACTATTCTAACTGCTTCCAGAACAGCTTCAACTCTGCTCTTTTGTCTTCCTTAAACGGTGCAATTGTCGGCATCCTCAGTATTGGATTTTTACTTCGATATATTCATACCAAGAATTTTCTTCCTTTTGTCTGGTACAAATTTATACTGGGATCGCTGGTCATTGTGATTGCGTTGATGCGTTAAACAAAGTGCATGTATTGTGTGGACTTTAATTACAAAACCGCTGAACCGGACCGTTACTCTCTTTCAATCCGTAATCCTCAATTATTTTAAACATGACAATTGTTTCTTTGTAGTGAAACAAACAATCGACTTCTTCTTGACTTATTTATGAGTTAGGCGAAAACGACTAATGCGACGTGAGGGCATGACGCGTATACAGAAGCGCGGCCTCGACCCGATTCCGTATCCCGGCCTTCAAGAAGATGTTGCGCAGATGTGTCTTGACGGTCTTGGAGCTTATGAAAAGTTTATCGGCGATTTCTTCATTGGTCATGCTGTGGCTGATAAGTTCCATAATATCCATCTCCCGCGGGGAAAGCGTGTCCAGTTTTGCCGAATCTAGCTCGGTGAGAGGTTGAATAAGATCTCTTCTCTTTGTGAATTCTTTGATGCATTCCTTAAAAACCCGTGTGGTCGTCTCAGCATCAAGCCAAATCTCTCCCCGATCCACCACGCGAATGCATTTAATAAGTTGTTCGTCACCAAGTTCGGTTCGGAAAAACCCCAGCGCACCCCCCTGCATCATCGCCATAACATTGTCCTCGTTGAAGCGTATACCGACGATGATGATCTTCATGGTAGGGCATTTATCTTTATAGTTGAGGATTCTTTTCAAATCCAGGGCCGCCACATCTCGTAAAATGGCCTGTTCAAAGAGGAAAATATCTGGCTTCTGCTCGAGCATTTGTTCCATGAAGGCAAGGACCTGTTCCGCCTCGCTCTTGAGATCTTTGACGATGATGGTGCTGAGGAGTTTAATATCTTTCTCCCTGTTTAGGCGATTTATAAGTTGCTGCAAAAACTTTTCATTACTAGTGGTTACGGCCAGCTTGATCATCTTCTATCTCCTGGTAATATTCATTTTGTCGGCGTGCCATCGGCGAAACACAATCCACAGAAAAAGCTAACGCTTAAAATATAGATCGTTTTATATACGCATAAAGTAGTAGTCACAGAATGTCAACTATTAATATTTTGACGAATTGTTAACCTATAAAATATATTTTGGTCGGCTAAGAACTACAATGCTAACTTTCAAACGGTAATTTACAACTACAGAATTTTTCAAAGTCGTTTGTTAGTAGCGACTGTAAGAAACAAATTTGACTTTCGGAAAATATTTTATTTCTTACTTCCTGTAATCCACAAAAAGTAACTCTTAATGAATATGCAACCTTTCAATCGGAAATAATCAAAAAATGGTTGAACTCAAAGTTAACATATGGTTCAAGTATCAGGGGCAGGTTATACATTTTCTTGCCGGAGCTTTTTAAAATATGTGAATATTAGGACTGTTATTCACGCTCAATATAAAGAAAGGATTTGAAGATGAATAAAACCATTGAAGTCATGAAAAATCATCGCTGTATTCGCAGCTATCTTGATAAAGAAATACCTGATGCAATTATCGACGAACTGGTGGCAGTAGCACAAGCTGCCCCGAACTCCATCAACGGACAGCAGATTAGTCTCGTAATTGTTCGAGACAAACAAAAGAAGAAACAGATTGCGGAAATCGCCGGAGGGCAGCCTTGGATTGCTCAAGCCCCACTCTTTATCCTGGTTGTTGCCGATTTTTATAAGTCCAAGCTGGCTGCAGAAAAAGTCGGCAAGCCCCTCGTCATTCCAGAGAGCGTTGAAGCGACAATTGCCGTCTCTATTGATGCCGGAATTTGCCTGCAGAGTATAATTGCAGCGGCGGAATCTCTTGATCTGGGAATCGTACCTATCGGTGGTATTCGCAACAATCCGGCCGCGATGATCTCGCTGTTGAATCTTCCTGAATATACTTTCCCTCTGAATGGTCTGACGGTTGGTTATCCGGCAGACCGATCCAACAAGAAGCCGCGAATGCCCGTAGCAGCTTTTAGGCATGATGAAATCTATGAAACAACAAAACTACCCAAGTTGATAGATGAGTATGATGTATTGATGGAACCCTATCTGAAAAGCGTGGGTCGCGAAAACGAGGTTAACTGGAGCAATCAAACAATGAATTTTTATTCGTTCGTTTATTTCCCGACTGTTTACCCGACAATGAAGCTTCAAGGCTTTAAAAACGACAAATAAAAAAATACTGGGTATGACGGTATTTAAAAGATAATGTATTTTTCTAAAAATTTTCTTATTAGCATCTAGGACAATTCTTCCTGAAAGAAATACTCTGACAATGATTACAGACATATTTTCTTTCAAATGATTATCAATGAAAAATTGCTAAGCCGGTTGACACCTGTGGATCTCTTTAGTATATAAACATTCATGAATCTTTTTGATAAGGACATACTGCTCGATGATCTTGGAAATTCCCACTTTGCCGGCATTGTTACGGATAACTGGTCGGTAAACGGGAACCCCAACGGAGGATATCTCATGGCGCTGATCGCCAGCGCGATGATCCAAAAGAGCGATAAGAAGAATACACCCACGGTTACCGCGAATTATCTTTCTAGGTGTGTCCCCGGTGAAGTGGATATCCACATTTCAGAAATCTCCCGTTCAAGGCAGTTCAACCGTTTTGAGGCACGTTTCTCACAAAAGGGGGAGGAAAAGATCAGAGCCCTCGGCACATTCGTGTCAGAAAATAATGACTGTGAAATTGAACGTTATGAAACAAAGGAACCTGATCTTTCCCCTATCGAAGAATGTGTACAGATGCCTGTAATGCCAAAATACACACTTTTCCAAAATCTCGATCTCAGACTTGACCCGACCTGCGCCGGCTGGATGACAGGAAAACTAATAGATGTATCGCAGAACAAAGGATATTTCAGGTTTCGTGATAGACGACCCATAGATTTACTCTCTCTTTTTCTGATCATCGATGCCATGCCCCCCGCCGTCTTAGCCACACAGGGCATAACTGCATGGGTTCCGACCATAGAGCTTTCCGTAAATATCAGAAACCTACCAGATACTGATAGACTTAAATGCAGCCTCAGGACCCGATTCATCACTTGCGGACTGCTTGAGGCTGATGGCGAAGTATGGGATGAAAAAGGAAACCTTGCTGCGATCTCTCGTCAGATAGCCCAGTTCAGGAAGATGTGAGGCATCGAAGCCTTACGGTTTTTTACCTCCATGAAGTTTGACAGCAAGAAATCGAACATTACTTTCCGATATCGTCAATTTTAATGAATATCTGCTACCGACCAGTAGTAGATAACAAACAGTCCTACCGATTCGTAAAGCAAAAAAAGTATTTCTTACTTCCTGAAAGTGTTATATAGAAAAATTTCATTACTGTAGTAGACTTCAAATCATTTACTAAAAATTGCGGCTATTGTTTTTTCGGCAAGCGACCTATCCAAGTATTTGGAATGGCCTGATACCATTGTAGTTCTTTAATTTGAGGAACGTTCGCACACTTCAAAACCAATCTGTCTTCCGGCCGCATCTTTTTTACCCACGCATAGGCTGGCAAATAACTGTTTGATAATTGCATATTTCTGTGAATGACAAGATCATCTTGAGGCATCATCGAAGGTTCAAATCCTAGGATATAACGCCAATCCGCATGTGGATTGGCGTAGAATGTCTCATAGAACAAAGACATGTGGCTATTATAAAAAATGCCGCCTTTTTCAGGAAGCCACTCCTTATGTTTCGGATTATCCACGGATAGGTATTGCATGGGGATGTTTTTTGTCCAGCGGCTATTATTATCGCTTGATATGGAAAGGAACAAGACACACGCCACAGCCGCAGTCATCCAGACACGCTTGAAAGACAAAGAATCCATCGATTTTTCAAAATATTCCTCAAATTCGAAAGTCATCCAAACAAGCAGTGCAGGAACTCCCCAATCTGTCCAGACCCGAGCAACCAAAAACCCCAAAGTCCAACTGATTAGAGCAAGGATAAACATGGGCGTCATTATAGCCTGAACATTCCATTCTTTACGAATGCCGCGCCATCCCAAAATAGCCATAACAACAATCACCATGATAATCTCGCCACCAAAAGGTTGAAACTCGTCCACCAGTTGTCTGGACAGCGTATGACCTCCAAGACTATGGAAGAAATGCCCCAGTGTCTGGTAAAAAAACTGAATGGGCTGACCAGTCATCATCATGCCGATTAAAACGCCCAACAGAGTGCATAGCGCTACAACAAAACCCGCTCGCCACTCCCTTGCCAGAAAGAAACACAAAACCGGCAAGGCGAACATGTACCACAGACAGTGAATCCAAGTCGCCAGCGCAATCAGTATGGTCAGAGTGATAACTGATCCCCAAGGCATGGGTTTGTTCTTGAAACGCGGCCAGATAAATCCCAGTAAAACCACGACCGCCATAGTAAAAATATATGGTCTTCCAAAAAATATCCGCTGTAATGTCGGAAAGCTGGCTATGGAGACGATTAAAACGGATATGAGCCACGCCTCCGGTCTTTTCAAAAAAAACAGGGGGATCATGCAAAAGAAAAGGAACAGAGAAACAACTGAAAAAACAATTAATCTGTCTTTGTCGCATCCAGTCGTTTTATAGATGAATTCCAGTATCTTATGCCATCCTATATGGCTGTCCATCGTAATTTCCGGACGCAGGACGAGAATCTCCGTCCAATCTTTTCCGGAAACAGCTTTTGCCACATGACGCATTGCATCATCAGGTGGTATAAATCCGTAAGAAATTACTTTGAAGGAAATCAAGAGAATAACGGCAGTAAAAATACAGGCAACTAAAATCAGCACATACCGAGGTTTTTTGATGTCTTCCAAGCGCGTTCCTTTCTCATTAGATTACACAAGTATTGATGTTCTTTATCTGTATTCCCGTTAATAACCAACCATAAGTTCCGTGATTAATAGAAATTGTTGAAATAAATACTACACAAAGAATACAGAAACAAGGGGAAAAGATAGAAATAAGCGTCAGATTGAAGGCCAGTTTCTTGTAGCAGTTTTTTCAATATTTGCACTCGTTAAAATCCATAGCGTTGCACCTTTCAAATGATAATCCTCAATTCTGACAATCCTCCAATGCTGTGGATAAGTAGGTGAAAGAAATAATTCTCACGGATCAAAGGATTTTTATTTCTTACTTCCTGTAATCCTCAAATCGTTAACCTTGATACATATGCAACATTTCAATTCGTAATAAACTTATTTTCCATTAGGCTATAAAAATCGGTACCACACTTTGCATTTTATGACTAATTGCCTCATCAATAATATTACCAAGAGATGGGGATATTTGATTAAGTAAATTCTATTTTAATTTCTCTTATAGCCGAGTATAATACAAAAAAATTGAAAAAGGAGGGCAATAAGCGATGGCAACAAATATGAGCTATGAGAGTAAGCCTTGGTTGAAGTCTTATGAAAAAGGTGTGCCGGAAAGTATTAACTATGAAGAAATTTGCATGCCCGACATTCTGGATAGAACAGCGTCTCAGTTCCCCACGAATAATGCCTTAATTTTTCAAGGATACAAACTCAATTTTACACAATTTAAAGAAATGGTTGACAGGTTTTCCACTTGCTTGACTGATTTTGGAGTCAAGAAGGGCGATGCCGTGGCAATTTTACTTCCTAATATGATTCCCTGCGTGATCGCTTATTTTGCCATTTTAAAAATAGGCGCAATCACTGCACCAAGACGGGGTGATAAGGGAGCAAATAAATTACCTGATAGTCTTCAGAGATCAATAGGTCAGTCCATAATTGCATCCCTGGTTCATACATATGTTATCTGTCTTATTGTCTGTGAAACTGAAATAAGGAAACGGGATAAAGATAAAGATTATTCAGTAGAATTAAGAGAAATGTTACAAAAGCACAAGATTGAACTTATAGTACGGAGCCTGTAGTTAAAATTTTCAGCATCGGAGTAATCAAATATAAGGAAAATAATTATATGGCGGAGAAACTTGCCCCAAAACAGACCACCAATGAAAATGAAGATGACATAACAGAACTAGAACTGGAAGATGATGCCCTGGAAAAGAGAATGAGAAAGCTGGAGAGAGAAGCTTCGCGATTGTTAAATCACTCCAATGAACTATTGCAAGAACTTAACAAGGCTAGATCAAAACAGGAAGATAGCGAAGTAAAAGATATGGGATAAAAATAAAACCTCTTCAAAGGAGTTATTTAGACTATGGTTAATAAAGAACGCTACCTTGATATATTATCTCATATTGTATGGGAATATTGCAAAGAAATCAAACTCAACAATTCTGTAGCTGAGGAACGGAAGCAATATATTAGGGGTTATATCGCTGCGGCCAGAGTTTTGAATGTATTAGATTATGAAGAATTAAAAGAGATTATAAACAAGGTGCATTTTAATGCTTTCGGTAAAACTATTGAGGAAAGAAAACAATCTGAATCAAGTGAGTCTTTTTTAAATAAAGAATTTATGGGATTTTTGACATTCATCCGAGAGGAAATTTTTTTGAAGAAGAAATAGAGGATTTATTAATGGCAGAAATACTTGATCCCAAGAAGGACCTTGTTAGTGCTGAAGAATTGCTAATGTCAGAAGTTATTCAATCGGAGGCACTTATTAATCTTTTGGATAAGAAAGGCATTATCAGTAAACAAGAATTATTGGATGAAATCAAAAGGGTTCAGGCCTCGATGATTAAACCTAAAACATTTATCACTTAGGATAAGCATTACTTCCTGAACTCTTCACTTGATGGAAATTGAACAATATGCAAGATTTCCAATAGAAACTGTCAAATCATTTTCCGAATGAATCTTCACATGGATGCTTATAATAACGATTGGGACCATTGAAATATGGAAAGTTCAAAAGAAAGATATATTCCTGCTTTGGGGTATAAAATACTAACCCCATTATATGATCCTATCGTTGCAGTTACATGCAGAGAGAAAAAGTTTAAGCAGGTTTTACTAATTCAAGCAGGAATAAAAGAAGGACATCGAGTTTTGGACTTGGGCTGTGGGACTGGAACCTTTGCAGTACAGATTAAACGTTTGATACCTAGTGCCAAGGTAATCAGTATTGATGGAGACGAGCAAATTCTCGAAATTGCCCGTTCGAAAGCAAAAAAGGCTGGTGTGGATATCGAGTTTCGCCGTTGTTATTCTTCACAGTTGCCCTTTGACAACAATAGTTTCGATAGAGTTGTTTCAAGTTTATTTTTTCATCATCTTGTAATTGATCAAAAGATTTCGACCGTAAAAGAAGTTTTTCGGGTCTTAAAGCCTCATGGAGAAATACATGTTGCTGATTGGGGTAAGCCTACTTCCTGCCTTATGAGGATTCTATTTTATTTTATTCAGATCCTCGATGGCTTTGAAAGCACAAAAGACAATGTTCAAGGTCTTCTGCCCAATATATTCAAAGATTGTGGTTTTGAACATCAATCACTACGAAATAATATATCAACCATATTGGGAACCATGGCTCTTTATAGTGCCGTGAAACCAAAGATTAGCTGAATGGTTAGAACATTATACTCTTTCAATATGAAAGCAATGATACTGAGGGAATCCAATTCCGATGCTTTGTAAGTGTTTTTAGCAAACATTTCTTCCTGTAATCCACATTTGACATATACCAAAGGAAGAAGTAGATTTCAAACAGTCATCCTCAATAACCTTAAGACTTTTGACGCGATTATCAAATATATTTTAACAAACAAAAAAAGGGTTTTATTTAGAAACTTTATTCACAGAAATTAGTCAGATAATTAATGAGGTATCTTTAGTTATATGAGAGAAGACGACATCTTCATCAATATACAGCCAGAAGTGTTGGCAGCGGAAATAGCAAGAGTCATACAGTCAGTATCTCCAAACGAGTGGGACATATCGGAAGTTCAGCGACAGGTGTTGTGTCGTCACTCTGAGTTAGGTTTGGAAAAAAAGACGGCGCCTGAAGAGGTAATAGAAGGCTTCTTCCGTTGCCTCTTGACTGATCATTTTCAGCGCCGTTTCAAGATTAAGCCTTTAGACATTCCCAATTACATCAATTCATCTCATACAGCTACCAGAGGCATCTGCATAGCGAGGTTGTTACATAACCACCAGCACATTACAGATGCCGAATGGGGAAAATCATGGCGACGTTTCCAAGATCAACATCAAGAGGTGAATATCGAAATTCCCGGAGGACGGAGCCCACGGCGAGCTGATCTTTACTTGGTCGCTCATGGTGGTATTGTATCCGTGGAGTTCAAATATCTTGGTAGTAAAGGGTCGCTCAACGTCAATGGCTGCGCAGCGCAAATGCGACGATATATTGAAAACCACGCCGCTACATTGTTAGTTATTTATGACAGCTCAAGTAATGAAAAAAAAGTCCGAGGACTAGATAGATTGCGAAGTCTACTTAGCCGTGATGTACATGTAATTATCATATATGGGCCGGCTATTTCACGAGTATGACCGATGTAAAAAAAACTGAAATAAGGAAAAAGCGAGGTTCGGATATTAATTGCTGAGTTATAAGAAAGGAGATAATTTAGATGAAAAGAATATTCTTTGTCATGTTAATTGTTATGTTATTTGGGTGTAGTACTTATTACTCAACAATGACAAGACCAGAAAGTAAAAATATTATTAATGCTCCTATTGACATTGTGTGGGAAAAAGTTCTTCAAATATTGCCTACAGAAGATATCACAATAAGAATAGCTGATAAAAATTCTCATTCTATTTTAGGGAGAAGGGGTATGTCGATGAGTAGCATCGCAGATGATATTGCAATACAACTGATTCCAAAGGGAGAACATCAAACTATTATGAATTTTAGCTGTCAATCAAAGAATGCCGGTTATGATTGGGGAAACAGCGAGCTAGTAACCTTAAGCTTTTTTAATAAAGTAAAAGAAGCATCGGAATAAAACATAATAAGTCAGTTACATGAGCAAGCAGGTTTAGGCAAATATCCATTTATGGATTCAGTCGGTACTGGTGGTATTAAACTAAAACCTGCACAACAACAAAATCCACTGGACCCTCGTTCCTCAAGCCTGTGATTATTTTGTCGCACCTTTCAATCCGTAATCCTCAATTCCGACAACTGCCCATCACTAAAACTAAGTGAAAGATTTTTCTTTAAGATAATAAAAACCCCCTCAATCCATACAAGCCTTGAGGGGGCGTGTAACAAACAGATCATGTGTTTGTCGTAGCGGCTATATCTATTTTGCCATTTCTTGTTTTATATACCTTTGTTTTACTTCTTAGCTGACAATTGTTTTCACTGCATCAATCACCGGGCTGGTGAAAAGAGTCATCAGAAGCGTGTACAGAGCGAACACACCAACCACTTCGCTGACATACATCTTGTCATATTTACGTTTCAGGGATACCATAGTCAACCCACCAACTATTAAACACCCAAGTTGAAAGAAGGGAAAATTTGCTGCTCCTGCTGTTGCATATTCAGCAAAGCTGAAAGTTGCCGTTAAAAGAATTACTGCCGCCGCTGCTAATGTTGTTGCTAATGTCTTTTTCATGATCTGTTACCTCCTGGGTAATGTGTTTATTTGCCTTTATACTAATGAAATTTGCGTGCCAGATTTTTAAAATAAACAAAAATACATTGTAAGATATTGATATATAATATTAATTGATAACTGTGAGACATATTGATAACAGGATTAAATGGCCACTTTCTTATCTTTTTTCAATGAAATGTTTAAACGGTTGAACGATATATGAAAAAATATGGTGAACCGATGAACAGTCGAGTATTATGTTGACCACTCTATGATTAGGAAAATCAGAATGTCAATAGTCAGGCGAAATCATTATGTTCCAAAATGGTATCAAAATAAATTTCTTTTACCGGCAAGTGAAAAGTTGTGCTGTTTAGATCTTTGGCCTGAACAAAAAAAGCTGCTTAATGGAAGTACAGTGACGATGAATAATACTCACTGGTGGACACCAACACGATGTTTTTTTGAATATGATTTATACACAACATCATTCTTTGGCTATGTTAATGATGAAATAGAAAAATATTTATTTGGGGAAATAGATACTAATGGATCTGCGGCGATTCTTGCATTCATAAATAATGATATTAATTCTCTCCATAAACTATTCATTAAGTTCTTTGAATACCTAGATGCTCAAAAAATTAGAACGCCAAAGGGTCTTGATTGGATTAAAACAAAATATGCAGGGCTTACACAACTTCAGCTAATGCTTGAAATGCAGCAAATTAGAACAATGCATTGTACAATGTGGACTGAAGCAGTTCGTGAAATAGTTTCAGCGGAAGATTCTGATATTAAATTTCTAATAACAGATCATCCCATCACAATATATAATTCCTATTGCCCTCCAAATTCTACTTACTGTAAATATCCTAATGATCCCGAAATTTCTTTTATAGGATCACAAACAATCTTTGCGCTTGATCTGAACCATTGCCTAATCCTAACTAATTTGGAATACGCTCAAAATCCACTCTCTAAAGACTTACTTTCAAAACGAACAAATGCACGACATTTCGGTCAAACTATTTCTCGTATTGATGCAATGATTCGTTCTCGAAAGTTGAAAGAAAAAGAAGTAAAGACAATCAATTATATTTTAAAGGCTCGAGCACGCAAATATATAGCGGCTGCTAAAAAAGAGTGGTTGTTTCCAGAAGTTGATATTCAAGCGAGTTGGTCACAATTAGGACAGGTTCTTTTGCCTCCAAAAGATGAACTGTATCATTTTGGAGGAGAAATATACGTTGGGTATAAAGATGGGACAACCCATTATCAGGATGCATTTGGACGCACAACCGGAGAGTTATCTTACCTAAAGAAACCAGAGCGAAAAGATAAAATTGGTCCTAATGAGCTTTGTATTTGTGGAAGTGGAAAAAAATATAAAAAATGCTGTCGCGGCAAAAAGCCTGCTGATATGCCTTTAACTACCGAACGGAGTATTAGAGAAAGAAATCTTATGTTCTATCAGATCATAATTAATATTTTAGGTTTAACAAAAAAAGGAAAAACTTGGGAAGATGTTCGTAGAGAATTAAGTGTTAAGCAGGTAAAAGATATCCATAAAGCGTTTGAAAGTTTATGGCCAAAAGAAACAAATGTCGTCGATTTGTTACCACGCCCTGATCAAAAAGTTTTACGGGCTCTTTATACAGGATTGATTGATCCAAGGATGATTATAAGCAATGTGGTTAGTCATTCAGTTTATTTTGATGAAATACTTGTTATCAATCCATTTATAAACCCAACTTATGTTAAACCAGAATTTAGTCCTGTCCATTCACCTAGCCAATATAAGCAGGATACATTGAAAAATGTTTTATTATTCCTTCAGCTTATTCCTTTTGTTGAGTTGGGCATAGTAAATATAATTCCTGATCCGTGTAATTTAAATCTTCATTTGCAAAAGCAAATCTGCGATATGGCCAAGTCGCGTCTTGAAGGGTATACAATGAATAGTGAGCATACAAAACAAATGGAAGAATTATGTGAAGATGATTTTCGGCGCAGTATTGAAGGATTGCCTGATGAAACTTTAAAAAGGAAAATAAAATCTACGTCACCAGATTTATCTAGTAAGGAAATTGACGATGTCTTGCTTTATATTAAACAAAAAAGATTGGAAGATCCCCTTGCATTATTACAACCTACAGTGCCTGGAAAGGATCAAGGACAAATGTTATTTATGCACCTTTCTCCAAATTTTGAGTTAGGCTTCTTTTTAGCGCAACTTACAGGATCTTTTATATACACAGACAATAAACATAGATGGATGGAGATAACAAGTAGTCCTATCGACAAAGCGAAACAATCATTATGGGAGCCCTTAGCAACACACATAAGAAGTATCGATTTTATTTATGAGATTAATCCAGTAGTTAATTGGAAGATGAGAAAAACAGGAAAGATGGGATTAATGAGAAATGTATTGCGCAAAATATTTACTAATGTACAAAATGAGAATGATCCATCCCGCATACTTGCTTTGAATAAGTCTTTATCTGAAGAGCTTAGTGATGCTCTTGAAAAATCCAAAAAGGAGTGGGAAACGATCACTAAAAAGGCGGGAGAGTTTGCTGGTGATGAGATTACTCATAGATACACTGGTAAAATTGATTGCGCCATTCCATCAAATGGGTTTGGTATAAACACTGTGCATAGGCTTTTATTGTCCTATGGAAGCATTAATTATTTAAAATCAGTGCCTATGGCAATGTTTGTCGAATATAAAAAATAGTTTTTCGATTTCAGATAAAATATAAACTGAAAAACGGCTTGGCAGTTCTTGCTTTTGATGACGAGACCAAAACCACCAATATATTCTTAGCTGATGATCCGATTTTAAAAAAGCTTGATACAGTAACGGAATGATCATAAAATAGTAGTATATCTTTGCTGAGAGAGGTGTCCTACGCAAAAAGTTATATTTCTTGTAGATATGAATGCCTTTTTTATCAGCTGTGAAATGACAAGAAATGATTCTCTTGTCGGAATACCAGCTGCTGTTGCCGGTGATCCGAAGAAGCGTACAGGCATCATTCTCGCGGCAAACTATGAGGCAAGGGCATGTGGTGTAAAGACTACCATGGTTCTACATGAAGCTTTGAAACTTTGCCCTAAATTAACCATGGTTCCGCCAGATCATCATTTCTATGGGCAGAAATCAGAAGAGGTTATGCAATTACTATCTAATTATACTCCTGTCCTCGAACAAAACAGCATTGATGAGGCCTGGCTTGATATGACAGGGAGTGAAGGGCTGTTCGGCAAACCTACGGTTGCTGCACAACGGATGATGAATGAAATAAAAGACAAGCTAGGGCTTTGGTGCTCAATAGGAATTGCTGGAAATAAGTTCCTGGCAAAAATGGCAGCTGAAATGAAGAAGCCTCTTGGCATCACCGAACTATGGGACCATGATATTCCAATAAAGCTCTGGCCGCTTCCGGTAAAAGCAATGTATGGTATTGGCGCTAAAACAGCTGAAAAGCTAAGCCATATAGGAATAAAGACAATAGGAGATCTTGCTAAGTCCAAAGAAAAGCTTATTGTCAAAACTTTTGGTAAAGGTGGAATTGAAATTTATCAGCATGCAAATGGAATTGATAATTCCCCTGTTCTTGCTCGTGTGGATGATGATGTGAAATCAATTGGCCGAGAAAAAACACTGTCTGAAGATATTAAAGATATTGAAAAGGCAAAAATTGTTTTGATGGAGCTTGCTGATGATATAGGAATGACTGCAAGAGGACAAGAGAAGAAAGGACGCACTATCCATATAAAGCTGAAGTATTCTGATTTTCATTCTGTCACCAGGCAAACAACGATTCCTGCCACCTCCGTCACCAAAGAAATATATCGGGCAGGATGCAGTCTGCTTGAACAAAATTGGAATAAGTTTCTTCCGGTAAGATTAATCGGAATAAGCATTTCCGGATTTCATGAAGACAGCTTGTCTGATCAGCTGTCACTTTTCGATCCGATACAGGGTAATGTTCAAGCCGATAAAAATAAGCAAATCGACAAGGCTATGGACAAAATTAGAAATAAGTATGGCTCCGAGAAAATAACCCTTGCTACGTTGGTCAAGAAAGAAAAAGCTTGATACAGCTTAGCTTCCATAGCTATCCGCACCATAAGAAACGATAATTCAGTAGCTGATGTTTAAGCTGAAGCTATCCCTGCTGGCTTTAGCTTGTTTTAGCTGATCAATAGCTACCTGTTACAGCTACTGAAGCTGTTGTATGGATTGAAATCAGACAGCTGTCCTGTGGCATCAGCTACTACCAAAATAAAATTTTCAGCTGTCCATCATCACTTTAAGAAACGCTCGAATAGCTGAACCATAGCTATTGTTACTCCCGGAAAATATTTTGGGAAGCTGATGATAGCTGTTCGAAGCTCCACGAAGCTAATGTTGATCATCGGATACAGCTATTACTGTTAGCTGTAAACGATCTTTAGAAGCTACCCCAGTACCTACTGTTATTTCGACCATCGAATTATCGATCCACGGTTGCTACCCTGAGGGAATAAAATCTGCTGGATTTGATTTCTTGATAGCGAGAGGTTAGCATCTTTAGACAGGAGGAATTTATATCTTGTAAATCATTAGGAATTTGGTACCATAAAAAAGTTAGGTTAATTTTCATTAGTTCATTCATTCCCTTTAATAATAGGAAGGGTCAAGATGAAAAAAACATTGTTTCTGTCCATTCTTATTGTTTTCTTCACAACATCATTTCTGTCTATAGTCGGATGTAATAATCATAAAATAACAAAAGATAAATTACAGGAAAAATGTGAAAAACGGTGTAAGGAGTATTTTAATAAGGAAAATGGTAGCGGAACAATTAATGATAAAGAACAATCAGGGTCTATATCTTACCAAAGTCATTATAATAAGAAAACGAATAAATGTTTCATCATACTTAACGAACATGGTTTTAAAAAAAGTAATAAAACAAGTTATCAGATGAAGTCTTTATTTGATATGAATGAAAAGAAAAAATACGGATTTTTTTACAATATTGGAAAATCTATGATTTGTAATGTTTTAGAAAATAAATGTGAATCTGAAAAAGAATGGGATTTACTCGTAAAATCTCATATGGAAGAATAATAACAAGGAGAGGTAGATGTAAAATGAAAAGAACATTGTTTTTATCCATTCTTATCGTTTTCTTCGCAATATCATTTATGTCCTTAGTCGGATGTAATAATCACAACATAATAAAAGAACCATTTTCCCCATCAGAGAAAAAAATAAAAGTAGATGACGAGTTACAGAAACAATGTGGGAAACAGAGTGAGGAGTATTTCAAAAAGGAATATGGTGGCGGAACTATCACCGGGAAAAAAGGAGAAGGACTGATATCAACTTACACTAATCATTATAATAAAAAATTCCATACATGTTTCATCCTAATTAATTCAACAGAGCTTATAAGATATATGGGAGATAAAATTGAAAGTATTAGTATAAAAACATTCTTCGATTTGAATGAAAATAGGGAATACGGATCATGGATACAATTTGAGAATGATAATAAACCATGTAATTGTCGAATTTTGGAAAAGCACTGTAATTCAAAAGAAGAATGGGGCTTAATTGTAAAACCTTATATGGAAGATTAATGAAAGGAATAGATGTGAAAAAGATTTGTTCAGTTATTTCTTCATCGTTAATTGTTCTATTTCTATTTGTAACTCCTGTAATTGGTTCATCCGATTGGGTGAAATTTTATACGGGTAAGATGGGAAATGTTGCTTCATATAAGAAGGTAATTACTGAAGACGGTCAGGAGGAATATGTAGTTAAAGAGGTTTTTTCTGATAAAGGTAGAGAGGAATATATTCAATATAGGAAAGAAAAAGGACTCTCAACTGAAGGATATGAAAAACTATCTAACATACAGTCTTTGAGTGTAATAGACTGTATGGAAAAGAGGATTATAAATATATCTGTTTCCCACTTTGATACAGATGGTAAAAAATTGGATTCTTATTTTGTTGATAAACCAAAATGGGTGAAGATACGTAATAATTCATTTTTTGATATTTTACAAAAACAAGCCTGCAAATAACCACTAACAAAATACAAGGGAATAGATATGAAAAAGACTGGTTCAATTACTTCTTTATCGTTTCTGTTTCTACTTCTACTTGTAAGCTGTGTGAAAAGAGAAGCGCATCTTATTAAATCTGGGGATTATAATGATCGGGTGAAAAAAGAATTACATCTGGTGAAACATGAGGGGGATAATGATTGGGTGAGATATAACCGTGATAATGACGGGAATGTTTATTCATATAAGAAAGGGAATATTGATAAAGATGAGGGGAAATACATAGTTCAAATATGGATAAAAAAGGTTTATTCTAAAAAAGGTAGAGAGAAAGAAATTCAATCCAGAATAAAAGATGGATTATCAACTGAAGGATATGACAAACTATCACATATCGTGTCTTTGGGTGATATAGACTGTAATAAACGGATGAAACAGACATTATCTCTAACCCGATATGATACGGATAATAAAGTATTAAATTCTTGGGATTATGATCGGAAATGGGAGTATATAATTTCTAATTCAAATGGAGATAATGTTCGGGAAATTGTCTGTAAGCAACCATTAACAAAATGAAAGGAATAGAGATGAAAAAAATTATGATGTCTTTTGTGATGATAATAATAGTTCTTATTTTGATGGTTTCTATCGGTTATTCGGAAAACAAAACAGAAAAACAATCATTAGTTCCGGAAAATAATTCTTCAGATTGGGTGAAATACAAGACTTATGAAGATGGGAGTGTTTATTATTATAAGATTATACACGTTCAAAAAGATGGTGAAAACCATTTGGTTCAAGTAGGGGACAAAAAAGTTTATCCTGACAAAGATAGAGAAAATTATAAACATGAAACTACGGATCAATATGAAAAAATATCATATAGTCAGTTTTTGTATGAAGTAGATTGTAAAAATCATAGGGATAAGTTTTTATCTTCTGTCATGTATGATACGGATAATAAAATAATGTGGTCAAAAAACCATTCTGATGAAAAAAATATCTGGACAGATATAATTCCTGATTCAAATGGGGAGTTTTTTATGAAAAAAGTTTGTGAATAACCGCTAACAAAATAAAGTGAGGGATTTATGAGTAGCATATCTGAAACAAAAAAATGGTTAGAAAAAATTAAACGGCTCCATGAATATGATGGAGACAATTGTTCCCGTGACGCTAATATCTACCGGAATGAAATAGATGAAATATACAAAAAATCAAAAGACCAGGATAAACCGATTATTACTAGTTTATACAAGGAAGCAACAGACCTCACTGATGAAATAGATAAAAGAGAACGGTAAAAGCATAAATCCCCTATGGTGACTCATCATGAACATACTTAAAAAGTTTATCAGTGGTCTGAACTCTCAAATGGAATGAGGTGTTTAATGAAGAAGTTTAATATAAAAGAACCAGATAAATGTGGTAATTGTGACAATAAGATTTTAGAGGAATTTTATGATACTGAATACAATGGTGCGAAACAACCTATAAATGTGTGTCCTAGTTGTTTCAAAAAAGGGAAATGTCATAATACTATACATTATAAAAATATTGATGGATTCTGGTATAGGATGGATACTAAAAGAAAAACCACATAAACCTATTGAAAGGAATAGATGTGAAAAATATTTGTTCAATTATTGCTTTATCGTTTCTGGTTCTCTTTCTAATTGTAAGTTGTGTCAGTAGTTCATCAAATCTGATACAATCCAAGAATGATAATGATTGGGTGACCTTTGATGATAATGATGATGGTGTTTATTCATATAAGAAGATGAATATTGAAAAAGATATCGTTCAAGTATGGAGAAGAACAGTTTTTTATGATGAAGGTAGAAAAAAGAATATTCAATACATGACGGAAAATGGATATCAGAATGGAGAATTTGATAAACTATCAGAGAAAAGGGATTTGATTGAGGTAGACTGTAAGGCCAATAGAAAGAGGACAGTATCTACAACATGGTATGACCAGAATAAAAAAATATTTTTTAAATACTATTATGAGGAATGGAGTGACATAACACCTAATTCACATGGGGAGACCATTCTAAAAGAAGTCTGTAAATAAATAGTGCGGCGCCGCAGAACTCATCCCATTAAGAGTTCTCTATAATTACCCTAGAAAGAATTTATTTTTGAAACCAAAGCTGCTGTCCTTGATCTGTTGATCGCGAGAAATCCACATCATGATCAAATATTATCACTGTGATAAAATTGTGATAAAAAAGTTGAAAAAGAACATTAATTTTTTGGGAGCGGGGGACAATAAATCCGATCTCACGTGTGCTAAATTTGTGCTAGAAGTAATAGAAAAAGATGGAATTAATAGAATTAACAGGAACAGATAGAAAAGAATTTATTATGTTATTTTATGTGGTTACGGGAAACCAGATTTACTTCAAGGGGTTAAAATTTTACTTGTTTAGAACTTAAAATCCCTCGGTCCTTGAGGCTGTGCGGGTTCAATTCCCGCCCCAGCACCAGTAGATACCGGACATATCAACTACTTACAAGTTTTTTTGTGCAACTTTTTTAGTTGCAAAACGGTTGCAGCCTTTTTTGGCACTGCATCTATGTAAAGTTTCGGCGAATCATCATCGTCAATTGTAAAGTAACGATCAAATGCTTTGTTAGGTTTTTTTGTCCCCCCATCCCCTTTCTTAACGTCTATCATAAACATATTCTCATATCACCTTCCATCAGAAGCTATGTCTGATTAAATCAAATATTGAGAAATAAATTTGACTTTTATATTTATTCCATATAATGATACCATCAAATGATGGAATCATTACTATGGAAGAAAACTATGAGAACAGCCCTCGATAAGGCCCGCAAAGACCCTGGATCGATGAAGGCAAAAATCCTTGCTGCTGCCCGCAGCCAGTTCGGTGAATACGGTTTCCACGGCACGACAACCAGGATGATCGCCGAGAAGGCGAAAATCGACATTTCCACACTGCACTACCACTGGGGTGACAAGAGGGACCTCTATGAGGCCGTCCTCCTAGACATGAACCGCGACCTGGGGCGCGAGCTTATCGAAGTGGAAAAAAGTATCCATGGCCGCCCTCTGGGGGAACGTATAAAAATCGCCATCGCTGCGATGACGGACTACCTGTTTGCCCATCCCGAGATATCGAATCTCGTGCTCCATCGGTATTTCAGCAAGACAAGGCACGAGATGATAATTGATTTCAAAGTCCCGGAATTTACCGGCGACATTGCCCGCTCAATGGGTTTGACAAAAGACGCAAAAAAAACACCTCCCAGGGGCATGCTGGAGGTCCTGACAGTCATGAACGGCATCCATAATTTCGTTTCCGGGGAAAACTTCTTCCGCCCCATGGTCAAACTCAACCGTGAAGAGTACATCAAAATGGTCAAGGAGACCCTGCAGTTCGTTCTTATCCCGGGCTTTACAGGCAGAGAAGGAAAGAAAGATCAGAAGGTTAGAAAAAGTTCTTAGAATCGGCAGTCCGAAAAAGCGTTCATAATGTTTTTCTTTCAATAATCGAGTAGTGTTATTTCAGGCAACTTAGAATCGCTTACGCGGATTATTTATAAAGTTTAAGGAGAAGAGAAGGCAATAATATTTCCATTTGTTCAGAGACGTTCTTAAAAAAGGAGGATTTGCTTCATGGATATAATCACCTACACAGCGGAGCATAATATCTTTCGGGAGAGTCTCCGGAAATTTCTTGACAAAGAAATCGTGCCTCATATTGAAGAGTGGGAGGAAGCAGGCATTGTTCCCCGGAGAATCTGGAAAAAGATGGGGGAACAGGGATTTTTATGTACGGATGTTCCCGAGGAATACGGCGGCTCCGGCGGCGATTTTCTCTATTCCGTCATCGTCTGTGAAGAACTCGTCAAAAGCAACTTTTCGGGACTTACCGCATCCCTGCATAGTGATATTTGCGTCCCCTATATTTCAGCGTTTGCCTCAGAGGAACAAAAGCGCAAATATTTGCCCGGCTGCGTTTCCGGAGATATCGTTACAGCGGTAGCCATGACGGAACCGAACGCCGGCAGCGATCTGGCGAAAATAAAAACAACCGCCTCAGAAGACGGCGATCAAATTATTCTCAATGGTCAGAAGACCTTCATCAGCAACGGCATTAACTGCGATCTTGTTATCGTTGCCGCGCGTGATCCGGCTGTGAAGCAAGAACATCAGGCCGTTGATCTCTACCTTGTCGAGGCCGGCACTCCGGGTTTTGAAAAAGGAAAACAAATTAAAAAAATCGGTTGGCACAGTCAGGATACGGCAGAGCTGTACTTTACGGATTGCCGGATTCCAAAAGAAAACCGTCTTGGTGATAAGGGAAGTGGATTTCTCAAGCTCATGATGAAGCTTCAGCAGGAACGACTTGTCTGCGCCATCGGCGCGGTGATGGCTGCAGAGTTCATACTGGATTTTACCATTAAATATTGTAAGGAGAGAAATGCTTTCGGGCGTCCCATCTCCAAGTTTCAACATGTGCAATTCGAAATCGTCGAGATGGCTACCGAAACCAAATTGGGACGTACTTTCATTGACAAACTCATCATGGATCATATCGAAGGTAAAAATATTATTGTCGAGGTCGCCATGGCGAAATACTGGACAACAGACATGGCCTTCCGTGTCGCCGACCGGTGCCTCCAGCTTCACGGTGGTTACGGATATTGTGAGGAGTATCCTATAGCCCGCGCCTGGCGGGATCTCCGCGTGACAAGGATTTTCGCCGGGACAAATGAAATCATGAAGGGAATTACGGCAAAATTTATGGGGTTATAGGCATAACCATTATTAGTGAAACTCCAATTCCGAAAGCGTAGCGCGTATCCTAAAGGGCATCTACGACGGGAATTGGTAAGTTGTAATGAGACTCGCTGACGATAGGAAGCGTTAGTCGTAATGAGGCTTAAACTTCAAAAGCAAAGCGAATTGAAGTTTTTTAGCCGAATTATCCAATGCCTTTGGCTATTGGAAATTATCCTGCAAAGTGGAGGGTATAATACCCGTGATTAGAACTTTAGACGCTGAAAACTATTTATTAGTGCAAGGAGGTTTGCGACATGATGGATTATCCTTTGTTACTGACCAACTTTATGCAGCACGCGGCCAAGTATTATCCGACCAAGGAGATCGTCTCCGTTTACGCGACCGGTACTTTCCGTTATACTTATGCCGACTGGTATAAACGCACAAGCCAACTGGCCGGAGCCCTGCGCTCCCTCGGTATTAAAAAGGGTGATAGGGTTGCCTCATTTTCTCTGAACAACCATCGCCATATGGAACTTTACTTTGGCGTTCCCTGCATGGGGGCTGTTCTGCATACACTCAACATCCGTCTTTCCGCTGAAAATCTGGTTTACATCATTAATCACGCCGAAGACCGCATTCTTTTCATTGACGAAGATGTTTACTTCCTCATTGAACCATTTAAAGATCAGCTCAAGACAATCGAGAAATATGTCATCATGTCCCAATCCGGGGTAATGCCGCAGACCACACTCTCCCCTGTTGTCCTGTATGACGATATGATTAAAGACTTTCCGGAAACCTATGATTTCCCGGTGGACCGCGATGAAAACGAACCCTGCCTCATCTGCTACACCTCGGCAACAACGGGCGATCCCAAAGGCGTTGTTTACAGCCATCGCGGCCTGGTACTCCACTCTTTTGCCACAGGCGTCGCCCTGGGCGTTCAAGAGAAAGATTGTGGCTTGCATATAGTTCCGATGTTTCATGCCAACGCCTGGGGAGCCCCTTTTGCCTGCACCATGTGCGGATTGAAACAGGTGCTGCCGGGACGGCAGATTCTGGACATGGCGGCGCTGTGCCGGATTATCGCC
Source organism: uncultured delta proteobacterium (assembly GCA_963710575.1). Lineage (GTDB taxonomy): Bacteria > Desulfobacterota > Syntrophia > Syntrophales > Smithellaceae > Smithella. The sequence goes on from CAVQAL010000007.1 coordinate 95,256, forward strand.
GAAGAGAAGGTAACCTTCTCCTGCGGTGTGCCGACTATCTGGATAATGCTCCACAATTACCTGGAAAGCGGCGGAGCGCATGACTTTTCTTCCATCCGTTATTTATTTTCCGGCGGATCGGCCATGCCCCGGCATCTCATCGAATCATATGAAAAGAAATACGGTGTAATCATGGCGCAGGGTTATGGAGCCACGGAAACGTCGCCGGTTGTCACCTTGTCCGTTCCCAAAAGCTATATGGAAACACTGAGTGTTGATGAAAATATTGATATCCGGGCCACGGCGGGAATGCCCATACCGGGGCTCGATGTAAAACTGATCAACACGGAAACAGGCAAAGAGGCGCGCATGGATGGCAAGGAAATGGGAGAAATTCTGGTGCGTGGTCCCTGGATCGCCTCGGAATATTATAAAGACCCTAAGCAAAGTGCCATGACCTTCCCGGACGGGTGGTTTCATACCGGCGATATCGGAACGATGAGCAAAGAAGGTTATATCTCGCTGGTTGACCGGACAAAAGACCTCATCAAGAGCGCCGGGGAGTGGATTTCCTCCATTGATCTGGAAAACGCCATTATGGGATTCCCCAAAGTGCTGGAGGCTGCGGTAATCAGTCTGCCTGATGAGAAATGGCAGGAACGGCCGATGGCCTGTATTGTGCCTCAGCCTGATGCTGCAAATACTATTACAAAAGAAGAAATACAGGATTATCTAAAAGATAAGGTGGCAAAGTGGTGGATTCCCGATGAAATTGTCTTTATGACAGAGCTCCCCAAGACCAGCGTGGGAAAATTCAACAAGAAAAAACTCCGGGAAACCGTTATACCGGATATTCTAAAGAAGAGAGGTAAGGCATGAACGCAAATAATCACGATAGAGTGGCTGTTATCGATGCCTGCCGGACGCCGTTCATGCGCTCCGGTACGGCCTTTTATGATTTGATGGCCTGGGAGCTGGGGCGTTACGCCGTGAAAGGACTAATTGCCAGAACGGGGATTGAGCCGTCAATAATTGACTACGTAATTATGGGGACGGTTATGGCTGATATCTCCACAACCAACGTGGCGCGGGAGATAATGCTGGGCGCGGGACTTCCCGGAACGATACCCGCTCATACCTGCACTGCAGCCTGTGTTTCGGCGAATATCGCCGTAACCTCCGCCTGCGATATGATTAATGCCGGTCAGGTGGATACAGTTATCGCCGGCGGCGTGGAATCCTTGTCCGATCCCGCAATAAAAGTCTCGAAGCGCTACCGCCGGCTGATTCTCGATCTCACCATGTATAAGCGCCCTAAAACACTTGCGGGAAAACTGAAGCTATTTCGTGGGATGAAACTAAAGGACTTCATTGCTCCGGAAAAACCGGCTATCGCCGAGTATTCCACAGGCCTTTCCATGGGCGCCAATGCCGATAGACTGGCGCGCCGCCTTGGCATTACTCGAGAGGAGCAGGACGACTTCGCTGCCCGTTCGCATAGGCTGGCTGTTGCGGCTATTAAGAAGGGAATCATGAAAAAGGAAGTCATTCCCGTTGTTGTCCCCCAAACAGGTAAAGTGGTGACGGACGATAACGGACCCCGTGCGGATGCCACTACCGAAAAGATCGCCTCTGTAAAACCGGCTTTTGATAAGCGCTACGGAACCGTTACGGCGGCGAACTCGTCATTTCTTACTGATGGCGCATCGGCGGTACTGCTGATGAAGGAATCAAAAGCTAAATCGCTGGGGTTGAAACCTTTAGCTTATATCCGGGCTTATGCTCAGGCGGGATCCAATCCCTGGGAAGAACTGCTGCTCGGTCCGGCTTTTGCGTCTGCGCGTGCATTGAAAAAAGCGGGCATTACGCTTGCCGATATAAAAGTTTTGGAAATCCACGAAGCATTTGCCGCCCAGATTCTTGCCAATATCCACTACATGGAATCCGAAAAATGGGGCAGGGAAAGTCTGGGTCTTACCGGCAGAATGGGAACAATTGATAGAGAGCTTCTCAACACGCGGGGTGGTTCTTTGTCCATCGGCCACCCTTTCGGGGCAACAGGCGGCAGGCTTATTGCCAGTTGCTGTAACCGTATGCAGGAAGAGAATGCTCAATTCGGCCTCGTTGCCGGCTGCGGCGCGGGGGCTGTAGGCAACACCATTATTCTGGAAAATGCACGATAGAGGAGAGTACAATGAAATATCTGACACTGGAAATAACAAAAGATGGAATTGCTATTATTACCATTGATTGTCCGGAAAGCAAAGTAAACAAGGTTTCATCGGGTCTGCTGGATGAAGTTGCCGGTATCTTGCATGATATAAATAATGATAAGAGCATCAAGGGCATGGTTATTATCAGCGGCAAAGAAGACAATTTTGTTGTCGGCGCGGATATTGATGAACTCAAAGGCATGCGCACCACCGAGGAGGTTATTGCATATATCACCAAAGGTCACGCCATCCTCAATAGTCTGGAAAATATGAAAATCCCCGTGGTTGCCTGTATTCACGGCAACTGCCTCGGCGGCGGTCTGGAACTGGCGCTTGTCTGTAATTACCGAATGGCGGTCAACTCTCCGCAGACTGTTCTGGGATTTCCGGAAGTGCAGCTAGGACTGCTGCCGGCGGCTGGCGGCACACAGCGGCTGCCCCGGCTTATCGGTCTGACGGCGGCTCTGCCCCTGATGCTTACAGCTCGCACTCTCCGGGTGAAAAAGGCCATACGGGCGGGACTTGTAGATGAACTTATTCCTCCCTACGGTGCTAAGGAAATCGCAGTTAAGAAGGCGCTGGAACTGGTCAAGAAAGGCAATGTTAAAAGAAAGCGCAAACGTTCCTTTGTTTCTTTTCTTCTGGAATCCAATCCCCTGGGAAGGGCAATAGTATTTTCGCAGGCAAAAAAAATGATTACGCGCCAGACTTACGGCTGTTACCCTGCTCCTTATGCCATCATTGAAGCGGTGGAACATGGCCAAAAACACGGAAAGGCCGCGGGGCTTAAAAAAGAAATCGAACTGTTCAGCAGGCTGGTTACTACTTCCCAGTCCAAAGCTCTCATGAGCCTTTTTTTCGGCATGAGCGATCTGAAAAAAAACCCTCAGAAAAGCCTCGCTCGAAAAGTGGGGAAAATGGCCGTCATCGGAACAGGATTGATGGGGCAGGGCATTGCATCTGTCTCCACAGCAATTTGCGATACCATCCTGATGAAGGATGTAAAGCTTGATGACGCCGCCCGTGGAATGAAGGAGATATGGAAAGGATTGCAAAAGAAAGCCAAATCGGGCGCTATCGTTGAATTTGACAGGGATGTTCAGTATGGGAAACTTGTGCCCTGTGACGACTACTCCTTGTTTAAAAATACGGATCTGGTTATTGAGGCCGTGTTTGAGGATCTCGCTGTGAAAAAGAGCGTTCTGGCCGATGTGGAAGCCGCAACGGACGAACGCACAATATTCGCTTCCAATACCTCGGCCATTCCGATTTCGGATATCGCCGCGGGATGTAAACGGCCGGAGAACGTTATCGGGATGCACTACTTCTCACCCGTTCCGAAGATGCCGCTGCTGGAAATCATCACAACAGATCGGACGGCAACCTGGGTAACTGCCACAGTCCTTGATATGGGTATAGCTCAGGGAAAAACCTGCATCGTTGTCAAAGATGGGCCCGGCTTTTATACGACACGGATTCTGGCGCCTCTCTTGAACGAAGCCGTTTTCCTCGTGGAAGAAGGGGCGGACTCCGTCGCTATTGATAAGGCGATGCGTCAATTCGGCTATCCTGTCGGTCCTGTAACTCTCATCGACGAGGTGGGGATTGATGTAGGGGCCCATGTAGCCATGGGGCTGGGAAAGATGTTTGCGGCAAGGGGCATGCAGTCATCCGATGCTTTTCCTAAGCTTATTGCCAAGGATTATAAGGGAAAGAAGAACAAAAGAGGATTTTACCTCTACGATGCAAAAAAGAAAAAAGGGCAGAAACTTCCCAATGAAGAAGTTTATGCCCTGCTGGGCGGCGCGCCCCGTAAAAAGTTCGATGTGGAATTGATCCAGCAGCGGGTAAGTCTAATGATGATTAATGAAGCGTTGATTTGTTTGCAGGAGGGAATTATTTCCTGCCCGCGGGACGGGGATATCGGCGCAGTTTTCGGTTTAGGATTTCCGCCCTTTGAGGGAGGCCCGTTCCGGTACATTGATCATATTGGCGCGTCCCGCATCATGACCACGCTGGAATCTTTGGAAAAAATTTACGGAAAGCGTTTCAGTCCTCCGCAGATACTCAAAGACATGGTGCAAAGCGGCAAAAAATTCTATGAGGAATAATTCCAAAACTTAACTTATGATACAAATATCGGTGTCAAGTCTATTTGCTAAATAAATTGGAACTGAAAAATGCAGGCACATAAAAATAATAAGAGTTGTTATCCGCTTGAAGGAATAAAAATACTGGATTTGTCCACCCAGGTACCGGGACCATATTGTTCAATGTTTCTGGCCGATTTAGGCGCCGAAGTCATCAAGATTGAAAATACAGATGGAGGCGACCAGACCCGTCTTCTGCCTCACCTTTTCAACAGTGTTAACCGGAACAAAAAGAGTCTTTCTTTAAATCTGAAATCATCTGAAGCAAAAAATATTTTTTACAAAATGGCAGGGAAAGCTGATGTAGTCCTCGAAGGCTTCCGCCCTGGAGTGTGCAAAAAGCTCAATATCGATTACGACGCAATAAAAGAAGTCAACCCTCAAATAATTTATTGTTCAATAACCGGATACGGACAGGACGGCCCTTACAGGGATAAGCCGGGCCATGACATCAATTACCTCGGCTATTCAGGACTTTTGAGCCTGGAGAGCGATCTCAATACTTATTCTAAAATGCCGGGCATTCCCATCGCAGATATTGCTGGGAGCATGTTTGCCACGGTCTCCATACTTACGGCGCTGATCCAAAGAGATAAAACCGGCGTTGGACAATATATCGATGTATCCATGACAGCCAGCGTTTTCTCATTGATTGGCGCGTCCTTATCAGCCGGTTTTCAGGGACAAGCCGGAAACGAATCACTCTACATACCGCATTACGGCCTTTTCAAAACCGGGGATGAAAAATTTATTACTCTTGGCATAGTGCATGAAGAACATTTTTGGAAAAATATCTGCTCCGTTATTGACATGGGAGATTTGGCAGGATTGGATCTATTCAACAGAATCGCGAAGAGAGAGGAGATTATCACCCGTCTTAACAAATCATTCCTCACGAGAAATCTTGACGAATGGCTGGCAATACTAAATGACGCTGACATACCCTGCGGGCCGGTTTATACCATTGAAGAGAGCTATTCTGATCCTCAAATCACGCACCGCGGCTCCGTGTTCGAAATAAATCATCCCACCGAAGGGAAAATAAAACTCAGAAAATTTCCCGCCATTTTTTCCGAAGCAATTACAAAAAAAGATACTCCGCCTCCCATTCTGGGCATGCACACTTCGGAAATACTTCATGGCCTCGGTTACACAGAGGAAAAGATATCGAGATTGATCAAAGAAAAGATTGTCAAATGATTTATCAAAAAGGAGATCTCAATTAAAAGGCAAAAACAGAAAGCTTTAAATCTTCTTAACCCGTTCTGTCTCACAATACTGGAGGGGATGTAACTCCCTTCCGAACAAGTTTTTTCAAGCATCACGCCGGCTCAACGATGGTCCGATAGTCAATGTTGCAAATCATAGGGGGACGGTTCATTTAATTAAACAGGAGGTATCAAATGCGAGATGTATTTATTGTCAGTGCAGTTAGAACTCCGGTTGGCAAGCAAAGAGGGTATTATCGCGAATACATAGCCCCGGAACTGCTCACTCTTGTGCTAAACGAGGTTGTCGAACGCGTCAATTTTGATGTAAACCTGCTGGACGATGTTATTACCGGATGCGTGTACCAAATCGGCGAACAGGGATTCAACCTGGCGCGGATGGGTATTCTATCATCACGGCTTCCGGTGACTCTGGGAGGCATAAGCGTGAACCGTCAGTGCGGGAGCAGTCTTTCCGCGATACAACTTGGTACAGGCATGATAGCCGCGGGGTCGATGGACGCGGTTATTGCCAGCGGCTGCGAGCTCATGACCAAATATAGCATAGCCTCCGACTTGAACTGCACGTTGTCCAACGGACAGAATGCGGGACATCCCATTACGAAATCGTACCTGGAGAGCTACGGCATTCCCGACCAGATGACCTCTGCCCAGGCCATAGCCAACCAGTGGAAAATAACCAAAGAAGAGTGCCAGAATTTCGCCGTCGCGAGCCATGAAAAGGCCTTAAAAGCCACAAAAGAAGGCCGTTTCAAGAAAGAGATAATGCCTGTACAGGGTCTGGACAAGGACGGCAATAAAATCCTCTGCACTATCGACGAGCCGATGCGCGCCGGAGTTACCCGGGAAGTACTTGATGGCCTCAAGGTATTGCCCGGCACCGACTGGATGACGGCTGGTCTTTCCAGCACAGTGACAGATGGGGCATCCGCAGTGTTGCTTATGAGCGGAGAAAAAGTGAAGAAACTGGGATTGACACCGCTGGCGCGCGTCGTGGCCAACGCTGTGGTGGGCTCCGACCCCAAACTAATGCTCACCGGCCCCATAACCGCGACACCGAAAGTGCTCAAAATGGCGGGCCTGAAAATGGACGATATCGACCTCTTTGAAGTGAATGAGGCCTTTGCGCCAATCCCGCTGGCCTGGGCAAAAGAGTTAAAGGCCGATATGGCAAAACTCAACGTCAATGGCGGCGCCATGGCGCTGGGACACCCGGTGGGAAACAGCGGATGCCGTCTCAGTGTTACCGCGATCCATGAACTGCAACGGCGGAAGGCGAAATATGCGCTGGTGACCCTTTGCACTGGCGGAGGCCAAGCCCCGGCGACAATATTCGAAAGGGTTTAGTTCTGCAATTTGTTTATTAAATATAGACATGCACCATAATAATTGTCATATGCTCATTATAGCTTAAAATATTTATTTAAAACTATGATTTGCACTTCCTGAACATTAAATTTAAAGATGCTTGACAGAGAGTCTTATCCTAATTTAATAATATGATCAGAAGAAAACCGCGTATGATTATATAAAAAAAACTGTAACTAAATTGTAATCGTGTTAACCTAAGATAAACAAACAAAAACCAACAAAAACCAACTTACCCTATGTAAGATGTTAATATGTAAAAGCTTAAAATTGATGGGGAATCGCCTTTATGTTAGTTGTTTCTTAAAATCCCTCGGTCCTTGAGACTGTGCGGGTTCAATTCTCGCTCCAGGCACCAATCAAATCAATAATTTATTATGATTTTTGATGATAAGCAGACGTTTTTATTGTTCTGATCATGTTTATTCTATCCCGTTTTTTATTTTAACATCAAGTGTTTCTGTTTGAATCATGATACTTAATTATGGCATTTGCCCATTACTGAAACTAGTGCAGTCAACAATTCTTCTGGTTCGAGAATTGGAAATTTATTGCTTTCTTCCTGTAATGTTGTTTTCTAATTCAGACAATTCGTGCAACATTTCAAAATTATCTCTATTTCATAGTTATAATTTTCACCTTGACAAATTACTGCTTTGAGTTTATTTTTAATCTGGTAATACCACCAGCCACCTGGCTGAAAAAGGGGATGAAATGCTTGAACAACCACTTGAACCGATAAAAACCGATAGCCTAAAAGATGTATTTGTCATCCGCTTTGAGGAACTAATTCTTTCCGGAAAATTCAAGATAGGTCAGAGGCTCCCTTCGGAAAGGGAACTTGCCCTTCAGTTAGGCGTGAGCCGCCCAGTGGTGCACGAAGGCCTTGTCGAACTGGCGTCACGCAGTTTAGTTTCGCTCAAACCACGCATTGGGGCTGTTGTCAATGACTACCGGAAAGAGGGATCAATAACACTCCTTTCCTCACTGATACAGTATCAAAAAGGAAAACTGGAGCCTCAACTTATGGATAGTTTGCTGCAGATGAGATTGCTGATGGAGACGGAATTTACGAGCCTTGCTGCGCAAAACCGTACAGAAGAGCAGATCAATGATTTTCATCAGATACTGCAAAAAGAAGAATCCACCGATTATAGAAATATTCAAAGTATAACGGATCTGGATTTTGAATTTCATCTGCTTATCGCTATTGCTTCGGGCAATACCATTTATCCACTTCTGCTCAATTCATTTCGTCAGATATATACAAATCTTTCCGGACAGTTTTTTAAGGATTCGCAGGTCGTCAAAGTCGTTCTTAAATATCATCGTGACCTGGTGCGGGCTTTGGAGGCTAAGGATGCAAAAAAGGCCTTATCGATAATGAAAACATTGCTTAATCATGGGGAAAAATATCTCCGTAAAATGATAGTGACACTCGCTAAGAGTGAGTCCCAAGCTTCAGAAACAAAGTAAATTGAAGCTTGCTGGACGAATTATATCAGGCGCATAGCGCCGTGTTAGAGCGAGCGATGCGACGTTGGTTCCCGCCACCTGAAGGTGGCGGGATAATTCGCTCTAAGATTTCCCGATCACTACGTATCGGAAAATCAAGGCTCATTAAAGCGCGAGCGGAACTATCCCCGGAGCGTAGCGAAGAGGGATAGTGAAGAATAGCCATTTTGTACATCATTGCTAAAAGGGAGGTTGTTATGAATACAGTTTCAGCGTCAGAACATATAATGAAAGAACCCAAAGGATTATCTGAACGCGTCCAATGGCTGCGCGATTATTATTTCCGGGGAACCGAGCGCGCCTGGAACAATGAGTACACATCATGGACTACCGCAACTCCCTGGGACATCATCTATAATGAATTGACTTTTTATATTGTGCCGGAGACATATACGCTGCTCACCACACTGGGCGCATCCTATCTGCAGGCGGCAAGACCCGTCGCGCTGCATCCGGATTTCTGGCAGTGGCCGCGGGCCCAACGGCGGGCCTGGTTTGTGAAAGAAGTCATTGTCAATTATGTGCCGCAGGAAATATTGCCGGGGGACTTGTTGGCCGGCGCCAGATTTAATATTCAGACATCCATGTGCTTTACGAAAGAAGAAAGTGAGGAGTGGCTGTGGCAGGTAAGGGGTAAAAATGGCGCCAGGGCGAAGATGAAATGGTTTCATGACCATGGTTATGGAAATGCCGGCGCTACGAGCGGTCATCTTATTCCCGGGTACGAACGGTTGCTGAAAATCGGCTGGAAGGGTGTATATGCCGAACTTCTTTCCTTTTACAACGCGCTAGAAAGTGAAGAGCGCGAGGGCGCAAAAGGAGCACAGCTCAAAGCCATGATGACATCCTCCACCATGGCGCGGGATCTTGCTTTAAAATACAAAGATCTGTGTTTTGAACTATCCCAAAAAGAAAAAGACCCGTCGCGCAAAAACGAATTAACTAAAATGGCTCAAAATTTAAGCAAAGTCCCTTGGGAGCCGGCGACGACATTCTGGGAAGCCGTGCAGGCGCTGTGGATCAACCACATGCTGGTGCTGACCGATGAAAATTATCCCGGCGCCGGAGTTTCCTTCGGCAGATTCGATCAGTATCTCTGGCCGTACTATCAGCGCTCCATTCATGAAGGCATGGATCGAGAGTTTGCTAAAGAAATCCTGAAATGTTTTTGGGTTCACGCTAATACCGCCTATGATGCCATGATCCGCAACGGCAATCAGGGTATCACCGCCGGTTTCGGCCAGCTCATCACCCTTTCCGGACTCGGAGCTAACGGCCAAGATATGACCAATGATCTTACCTATGTCATTTTAGAAGTTATCGATGAGATGTCGCCCATCCTGGAACCCAAGCCCAACGTGCGTCTTCACCGCAACAGTCCTGAAGAGCTATATGATAAAGTTGTGGACATGATCGAATCCAGTCAGGGAGCGCCTTTCCTGCTTAACTTTGATGAACGCTCCATGGCCGGCATGATGCTCGAGGCAAAAAAAGCAGGCCTGACGAATCTTATCAACAAGGACAACGTTCATGATTACGCGCCGGTCGGCTGTCTGGAAAACACCATGGTCGGCAATGACCGCTCCGGCACGGTGGACAACAATCTCAATTTACTCAAGGCTGTGGAACTGGCGATGACCGGCGGAAAAGATTTGCTTGCCTTCACCGACCCCATGACCGGCAAGACTGAAAAAATCAGACAGGATGGTCCTCAAACAGGAGATGCCGCATCTTTCCGAACATGGGAAGAATTCTGGGAAGCCTACGCCGCGCAGACGCGGTACATTATTCAAAGATGCGTTGATTTGTACGAGACATCGGAATCGATACGCGCCCGTTTCTTCCCCACGCCTTATCTTTCCTGCATGGTCAAAGGCTGTGCCGAGACCGGCAAGGATGTTACGCAGGGTGGGGCACAAATCAGTTTCACCACTTTGGAGGCCGTTACTTACGCCACAACCGTGGATTCGCTGCTGGCAATAAAATATCTCGTCTTCGACAAAAAAACCTGCACGATGGAAGAATTACTTGCCGCGCTGAAGGCTAATTGGAAGGGATACGAAATACTTCAGGCGACGGCAAAAAATCGCGCGCCAAAATACGGCCGTGACGACGATGAAGCGGACGCGCTTGCCCGCAAAGTCATGGAGTTGTGGTGCGATGAAACCTGGCGGCACAGCACAAAATCCACGGGACGCAGATACCGTCCGGGAATGCTAAGCTGGAATTACTGGGCAGGCGACGGATATATCATGGCGGCAAGCGCGGATGGAAGGGCGAAAGGGCAGTTTTTATCCAACGCGATATGTTCTTCCAACGGAGCCGATATTAAGGGACCGACGTCAAACGCGAATTCTGTCGGTAAAGTGCTCGGCGGCAAAGCTAAAGACGCACAGGGTGACTGGGAAGATTACTTAAATGAACTTCCCAACGGCGCCAGCCACACGATAACTTTCAATCCCTCGATTCTGAGAAGTCCGGAGCACAAAGATAAATTCAAGGCGTTTCTAAAAGGCTACGCCCAAAACGGCGGCACTGCTTTGCAAATCAATATGCTAGATCCCGGCATGCTCAAAGACGCGCAGAATCATCCGCAGAACTATCGGCATCTCCTGGTGCGCATTACCGGCTATAATGCCTACTTTACCACAGTGGGAAGAGAGCTTCAGAATGAAGTGATCGAACGTGTCAGTCACAACAAATTTTAAGGAAGTTCCCTGATGACGGAACAAAAAACAAATAAAGATGCGCCAGGCACTATCCTGGAGATTATCCGCATGTCCACCGAGGACGGCCCCGGCATCAGGACGACCGTATTCTTCAAGGGATGTTCGCTCAATTGCTCCTGGTGCCACAATCCGGAGAGCATCAGCCCCAGGCCGCAGATTCAATGGCTGGGGACAAACTGTATCGGCTGCGGTATTTGCATAAAAACCTGTCCGGAGTCGGCGCTGGAGAAAACCGAAAAAGGCATCATCATCAACAGGGCTTTGTGCAATGGCTGCGGCTTGTGTACGGAAGAATGTCCCACGACAGCCATGGAACTTTTAGGTAAAAGATGGAATGTTCATGATTTGGCCTCCGAACTCGTCAAAGACCGCGCGTATTTTGAACCATCCGGCGGCGGCATTACCCTTTCCGGTGGAGAGGCCGCCCTGCAAAATGATTTCAGTCTCTCTCTTTTAAAAGAACTTAAAGAAATGGGGATTCAGACAGCACTCGATACCTGCGGGCAAGTGTCGCAGTCAGTGCTGGAAAGCCTTTTGCCTTACGTTGATATTCTTCTGTACGATATAAAAGAGATTGATTCGGAGAAGCACAAAAAATTTACCGGCACGGGCAACGAAAAGATACTGGCCAATGCCATTTTCGCGGCCAACTATAAAAAAACTCATGTTACCCCAAAAAAATTCTGGATACGCACGCCGGTGATTCCCGGAGCTACGGACAATGCTGAAAATATTTGGGGCATCGGTGATTTTATCAGCGCCAATCTGCACGGGACAGTAGCCAGATGGGAACTCTGCGCCTTTAACAATCTGTGTCGCGATAAATATAAGAGATTGGGAATAGAATGGCCATATGCGGATAAAGCACTGATGGAAAAAGCTCTGATGGAAGAGCTTGCCCGAATCGCCCGCGGCAAAGTCACTCCATCGATTGTCTGCTGGAGCGGCTCGACAAGGATGGAGCCGGCAGTAAGTGAAAAAGTGATTGGCAAACAAAATGCGTCAATTTCCAAATGCTGAAAAATAATGAAAGGAAGGATGTCTTGACTATGAAAAATAATTTTACTGCAGAGGACATGAAGGCTTTTGAGCCTGCCGAGAAAATCGGAATTATTGCGACGGTAACACCCGAAGGTCTTTCCCACATATCGCTTCTGACATCTGTTATGGCGGCAAAACCAAACCAGCTTATCGTCGGCGAATTTTGTCAGGGCAAAAGCAAAGAGTACATGAGGCTGACCTCGAAGATAGGCTTTGCCATCCTGACACTGGATAAAAAACTCTGGCGCGGGAAGGCGCTTTGGACGCATTTAAAGAAGGAAGGCCCGGAATATGAGATATACAACAATCAGCCCATGTTCCGTTACAATACATATTTTGGCATTAACACAGTACATTATTTCGATTTGAAGGAAACCACCGATGGAAAAACGCTACCGCTGGCATCCGTTGTAAAATCGGCGCTTCTGACAAAGATGGTCAAAGGAAGTGCGGCAAAAGGCGATCAGGGAAGGGTGCTTTCGTATTTTGGAGAAAAATTATTCAATGGACTTGATTCCATAAAATTTTTATCCTTCATCGGTGCTGACGGCTTTCCGGTAGTCATTCCTGTTATTCAATGTATGGCTGCCGACAGCGGCCGTCTGGCATTTCATCCCGGCGCTTTTGGCGACGATCTTAAAATACTCAAGGCAGGCATGATGGTATCCGTTTTGTGTCTGACCATGCAAATGGAAGATGTTCTGGTGCGCGGTATTTTCAACGGATATTCGCGCTATCGCGGTGTTACGCTTGGCACTCTGGATATTGAATGGGTCTATAACTCCATGCCTCCCAATCACGGCCGGATTTATCCGCCGGTGCCTCTGGAGCGGGTAGTCAACTTCTAACGCTATCAAATGGAGAAAGGTAAAAAGAAAAGTGGCAGAGTGAGATGTTTTTAATTGATCTTATACTTATAGGTTGGAGTGTTTTTTTATATTAGTATTTTTGAGGGCACTTCTAAGATAAGTATAGATTTTAATATATCAGTTTATGGAAATTGAGTTCATCTCTGACTACATTTCAATCCGTAATAAACACAATTAAGCCATGAATATTTTGCGGCCAATATTTAATTGACATATAAGATTACGTTTCTTATACTTCACCACATAAAAAGAAGGTTCTTATCAAGCTGTTATAATTACTGAGTTGCCGGTATGGGCGGACACGCGCAAGTGGATCATGCTGAGCTTAAAATCCGTTTCCGTGGAGAAACTTCGCGAGTCATTCCAATCATTTGTTGATTCGCAGTAGGGAATTCACATATCCATTATTAAGGAGGTTACACAATGCAGGCAAAGTTTCAGGAGACTCGTTTAATGGTAGGTGGCAACATTGAACTCTATGTATCCAAGAACCTCGTGGAAAATCCAAAGGCGGTAGTCATCATCGTTCACGGGCTGTGTGAACACTCGGGGCGTTATGATTATGTGGCTGGCAAATTCAACGCATTTGGCTATTCGGTCTATCGTTTCGATAACCGGGGTCATGGACGATCCGGCGGCGAGAGAGGCTATGTAGCTGATTTCAACCAATTGATTGACGATACCGAAAAGATTGTTGATCTGGCAGCGCAGGAAAACCCCAAGCCTTCTCTGTTTATGCTGGGACACAGTTTGGGTGGATTTATCGCCGCAGCTTACGGCGTTAAATATCCCGGCCGTCTATCCGGCCAGGTGATTTCCGGCGGCGCTACCATTGTTCAACCCATGTTGGCAGGCTTGGAAGGCCTCGATTTTCGCGACTCGGCCCGTAACCCAATCCCTAATTCCCTGAGTGATCAGGTATCACGTGATCCCAAAATTGTTGAGGCTTACAAAAATGATCCGCTTAACTTAAAGGAATTCACCACCTGGCTGATGAGCGAAGCGCTCCTCCGGGGCGCGCGCTGGCTGATGAACAATTACGGAACATATGTCTATCCCTGCCTGATTCTGCACGGCGGCGGAGATCAGATCGTCACGCCCGACGCGTCAAAAACTTTCTATGAACACATCGGATCAAAGGATAAGGAACTCAAAATTTACGATGATTTGTATCACGAGATTCTGAATGAACCTGAAAAAGACACGGTGCTTGAAGACATTCATCAATGGATTGAAAAACGAAAATGATCTGACATCAGCCCCTGTTGCCTGTCAACATGAGGTAATGGGGGCTGGCACATAGAGTTACCTATTATTATACTCAATCTATATTCATGGGGTTCTACCACCTCTCTGATAACTGCTCACTATTGAAACTAAGTGAATAATATATTCATGCCGCCTTTAATTATTGCAAGATTATATATTCTTGCAATTGCCCATCATTGTCTTTACGGGCGCCCCAAGCGTTCTCTTTCTTTCTTCCTGTAATGTTGTTTTTCAATTTTGCCAATCTATGCAACATTTCAATCGGAAATAAACACAATCAATGTCCGATGACAAACATTGACACCACACATATTTCGGATTTACAATATTTCTTGACATTGATTATATTTAATTTATAATATAAATCAAAGCTTGAGAAGGGCAAACCGCCTGAAAAGGTGGGACGCAAAGTTACTGGCCTAAGTCTTCGTAAACGGATAAGGTAGCAGAACTGCCGGGCAACTTCAGAGTTATCCAGCAATTCTGCTATAAAACTAAAATTACAAATTTAAGAAGATAGATTGGAAATGATTCTATGCTTTTGAACTGTTTCACTTTTATTTTCGGTACTGCCATGGAAAAATTATTAAAACCCTGTTCCTGAAAAGATAAACTGCCCCCAATACTTGTATCACATATTAAATGTAATTTGAGCACATTCAAAATAAAGTTTAGTAGAAGTTAAATGAAGATGTCAGTCAAACCGAAAGCAGTAAGTAAACCTAAAAAGAACCATTCTCAGCAGGACAAATTATCCCATCTGGCAGAAGCCATTATATCAAATGCCGGAGTCGGAATATATATCGTACAAGATGGTAAATTTGTTTATGTCAGCGAATTGTATCAAAGACTCTCTGGTTATACAGACACAGAGCTTATCGGCACAGATTTCCTAAATAATATTTATCCTGATGATAAAGAAATGGTCAGGGGAGAAGCGATTAAATGCTTAAAAGGGGAAAGCTTTGAACCTTACGAATACAGGTTCGTCAAGAAGAACCATGAAGTGATGTGGGTTTTGGAGACAATCACCCCCATCGTGTATAAAGACGATAGAGCAATTCTGGGCAGCTTTTTGGATATTACCGAGCGCAAGAAGGTGGAGGAAAAATTACGCCAAGAGGAACAGCGATTCCGGGCTATTGCAGAGCAATCATCAGATATCATTATTTTCGTGAATCAGGAAGGGATTATCACCTATGGAAACCCAGCGGTGAAAAGATCCCTGGGATTAAGAACTGATGGAAGGATCGGCATCAGTATATTTGAGCGTATTCATCCTGATGACTTGAAATTTGCAAGTGATGCATTCAATACGTTTGCATTGAATACGTCCTCTAAAGATATAAACTCCCCTGTTCGGCAAATACGTCTTCGACATCAGGATGGAAGCTGGCGAACGTTCGAAACGGTGGGAAGCAAACTGTTACATAATAATATTGTTGAAAGTGTAATTATTAATCTCCGTGATATCACCGAGCGCAAACTGGCGGAAGAAGCGTTGAGGGAAAGTGAAAAAAAATATCGCCTGTTGGCTGATAATATCCATGATGTCGTTTTCGTTATGGATATGAATCTGCATTACACCTATGTAAGCCCTTCTGTAAAAATCCTGAGGGGATATGAACCGGAAGAGGCTATGAAACATACACCTGCTGAGACATTGGCACCCTCCTCCGTGAATTTGGCCATGAGGGCTCTATCTGATATCATGGAGATGGAAAAATCCGGACATAGAGATATGAACATATCCAAGACGCTTCAGTTGGAAATGAGTCGAAAAGATGGAACCACTGTTTGGGTAGAGACGACGGCTTCCTTTATCAGAGATGAAAATCAGCGGCCAGTTGGCATTATGGGCGTAACCCGCGACATCACCGAGCGCAAGCAGATAGAGGATATGCTACGAAAGAGTGAATTAAATTATAGGCAACTTTTCGATAACGCACCTGCTGCAATATACCAAATTGACTTTAGAACAGGCAAGTTTTTAAAAGCGAATGATTTAATTTGTGAATATTTCGGATGTAGTCAAGAAGAAGTCACTTCAATAAGCCCATACGATTTACTAACCCAAGAGAGCCAAATATTATTTTTAGAGCGCCTTAACAAAATGGCGATAGGTGATAAAGTACCGGAAGATCCCGAATATGAGTTTGTAGATAAAAATGGGAAGCGAAGATGGCTAAAATTAAATTGTAAGAATATTTACGATTCAAAAGGTCTTGCAGGAGCCGATGTTGTTGCACATGAAATCACTGGGCGCAAGAGGATGGAGGATGTTTTACAGGAAAGCGAACGGAGATACCGGGAACTAAGCATAATCGACGATCTCACACATCTTTACAATGCCAGACATTTTTACGCTCAGATGGAAAGAGAAATAGAGCGGTCGAACCGCTATGAACAGCCTTTGACTCTTCTGCTGTTGGATCTTGACAAGTTTAAAGATTTTAACGACACATATGGCCATGTTGAAGGTGACAATGTGCTATCACGACTCGGTCAGGTTATCAAAGGCTGCCTGCGTGAGACGGATTCCGCCTATCGTTATGGCGGCGAGGAGTTTACGATCATTCTGCCAATGACCACGGGCGAGGAGGGAATTATAACGGCTAAAAGAATCCAAACCGAATTAAGGCAAGAGACTTTTTCCCCAACGTTGGACCAAGAAATATATATAACGGTCAGTATCGGTCTCTCGCATTACAAGCCGAAGGAAGAGATGAAAACGTTTGTTCATCGGGTAGACCAGCTTATGTATCAGGCGAAGAAGAACGGGAGAGACAGAATTTGTTCCGAATCATAACGTCATGAATGGTTCAAATGGCAATCCTCAATTCGGACAACTGCTCTTTACTGAAACTAAGTAAGTGAAGTCAGCAATTACTTCTTCATGTCGTCAATGCGGCTGTATATTTCCCTCTTTTAAAAAAAAATGAATAGTGCTATTATAATATTCAACTCGTAGGAAAAAGCAAAGTTTGGATATTAAATGTTAGACGCATAAGACGCTTCAATTAAATGTAAAATTTTAGAGAATGATTTGAAAATCAAGAAAATATTTTGAATGACGAATATTTTCAAGAGAGTAATTGACATGAAAAAATATATATTATCTTTGACAGATATTCGCAAAGCGGCTGAACAAGGAAACGCAGATGCCCAGTTCAATCTTGGTTGGATGTACTATGAAGGCGAAGGCGTTCCAAAGGACGATGCCGAGGCTGCAAGATGGTTTTTAAAATCTGCAGAACAAGAAATTGCGACTGCCCAGTTCAATCTGGGTGAGATGTACAAAGAAGGCATAGGCGTTCCACAGGACGATGCCGAGGCTGCAAAATGGTATCGTAAGGCGGCTGAACAGGGAGATTCAGATGCCCAGTACAATCTGGGTTTGATGTACGGTGAAGGTGAATGCGTTCCACAGGACGATGCCGAGGCTGTAAAATGGTATCAGAAGGCGGCTGAACAAGGACATGAGAAGGCCAAGATAGAACTGAATACGATGTACAGAGAAGGTAAAGGGGTGCCGCAGGATGATGCCGAGGCTGTAAAGTGGTATCTTAATGCGGCTGAACAGGGAATTGCGGATGCCCAGTATAATCTGGGTTGGATGTACAATAGCGGTAAAGGTGTTCCACGGGATGATGTCGAGGCTGTGAAATGGTGGCGTAAGGCGGCTGAACAAGAACTCGCAAAGGCACAGGGCGCTCTGGGTTATATGTACCGGGCAGGTATGGGCGTTCCGCGGGATGATGCCGAAGCTGTAAAGTGGTATCGTAAAGCGGCTGAACAGGGAGATGCGAATGCCCAGTTTAATCTGGGTTTGATGTACAATAGTGGTGAAGGTGTTCCACGGGACGATGCCGAAGCTTTGAAGTTGTGGCGTAAGGCGGCTGAAAAAGGACTTGCGGCTGCCCATCGCATACTGGATAAAATGAAAGATGAATAATTGTAGTAGGTGAACTCAACAAGCACTCCTTCCCTTAGCAGTAATAGATTTCAAAAGGGAATCATGATATAAAAAGCCATACAATGTCAAAAATTATAGTTCTGAATCATTCAACCTTGATGGGTGACGTATGCAAGACAAGTGCGGCAGTAGCTGTGCTGGATAAGTAGGTAATTTAAAAATGAGCAATGACGCAGAAATTAGGCTATACATAATGCTGGCTAAGACAGGTGATGCTGCTGCACAAAACCGGCTGGGTTTAATATCCGAGAATGGTGAAAGCGTTCCGCAGGACTATGCTGAGGCCATCAAATGGTATCTCAAGGCGGCTGAGCAGGGTTATGCTGCTGCCCAGAATAATCTGGGTTTGATGTACCAGAATGGCAAAGGAGTTAAGCAAGATTATGCTGAGGCCATCAAATGGTACCTCAAGGCGGCCCAACAGGGTTATGCTGCTGCCCAGAATAATTTAGGATGGATGTACCAAAATGGCCAAGGAGTTCCACAAGACGATGCTGAGGCCATCAAATGGTACCTCAAGGCAGTTGAACAGGGTGATGTTGATGCTCAGTATAATCTGGGTTTAGTGTACCAGAATGGTCAAGGAGTTCCACAAGACGATGCTGCGGCCATCAAATGGCATCTCAAGGCGGCTAAACAAGGTTATGCTGCCGCCCAGTATAATCTGGGTTTGATGTACCAGAATGGTAGAGGAGTTAAGCAAGACAATGTTGAGGCCATCAAATGGTATCTCAAGGCGGCCCAACAGGGTTATGCTGCTGCCCAGAATAATTTAGGATGGATGTACCAAAATGGTCAAGGCGTTCCACAAGACGATGCTGCGGCCATCAAATGGTATCTCAAGGCAGCTGAACAGCGTAGTGCTATTGCCCAGTATAATCTTGGTTTGATGTATAGTAGAGGACTGCAAGACTATGCCGAGGCTGCAAGATGGTTTTTAAAAGCTGCTGAACAAGGAATTGCGGATGCACAGTTCAATTTTGGTTTGATATTGGAAGAAGGTAGAGGCGTTCAGCAGGATTCTGATTCGGCTGCGATGTGGTATAATGAAGCGGCTGAGCAAGGACACACGGATGCCCAGTCGAGACTGGATAAGATGAAAGATAAATCAATTTAGTAGGTGCACTCAACAGGCACTTTTTCCTGAAAAACAGTATCCAATTTTTTCATTGTAGATTTCTAATGTGAATAGTGATAATTTAAAAGTCATGTAAAGTCGGAGAATAAATTTCCTGAACCATTCAACCTTAAATGAGGGTGGTATGGATTGATTATAAAACCCCGTTTCTTAAAAGAGAGCGGGGTTTTTTTATTTTAAGAAAGGCTATGAAAAATATCATTAGACAACAAGGCACATGAAAAAAAATACATCATCTTTGACGGATATTTGCAAAGCGGCTGAACAAGGGAACGCGCTTGCCCAGAACAATCTGGGATTGATGTACCTAAGCGGTGAAGGTGTTCCACAGGACGATGCCGAGGCTTCAAAATGGTTTTTAAAAGCGGCTGAACAAGGGAACGCGCTTGCCCAGAACAATCTGGGAGTGATGTACCAAAATGGTAAAGGTGTTCCACCGGACGATGCCAAGGCTGTAAAATGGTTTTTAAAAGCGGCTGAGCAAGAACTTGCAAGGGCTCAGTTCAATCTAGGTGTGATGTACTTAAACGGTAGAGATGTTCCGCAGAACGATGCTGAGGCTGCAGGATGGTTTCTTAAAGCCGCTGAACAAGAATGTGCGGATGCACAATTCAATTTGGGATTGATGTACCATAATGGTGAAGGCGTTCCACAGGATGATGTTGAGGCTGCAAGATGGTTTTTAAAAGCTGCAGAACAAGAATTTGCAAAGGCCCAGTTCAATCTGGGTGAGATGTACAAAGAAGGCATAGGCGTTCCACAGGACGATGCCGAGGCTGTAAAGTGGTATCGTAAGGCGGCCCAACAGGGAGATGCGGATGCCAAAACCATACTGGATAAGATGATGCACGAAGAAGGCATAGGCGTTACTCAGAACGATGCCGAGATTGTAAAGCCATATTTCAAGGCTGATGAGCAGGCAGGTGATAAGGCTCAAGTTGAGATTGGCGAAGTGCACGTGAACAGTTTAATTGTTCCGCAGGACGATGCCGAGGCTGTAAAATGGTATCGAGGTGCGTCTGAGCAAGGAGATGCCGAGGCTCAGTTCAATCTGGGGTTGATATATCATGCTGAGGCGATAAAGTGGTATAGTAAAGCGGCTGAACAAGGACATGAGAAGGCCAAGACCAAACTGAATAGTATACACAAAGAAGACAAAGGTGTTCCGCAGGAAGATATCGAGGTTGTAACGCCGTATTTCAAGGCTGATGAGCAGGCAGGTGATAAGGCTCAAGTTGAGATTGGCGAAGTGCACGTGAACAGTTTAATTGTTCCGCAGGAAAATGCCGAAGCCGTAAAGCTGTATCTCCATGCCGCTGAGCAGGCGGATGCTGAGGCTCAGGCTCAGGTTGAAATTGGTGAAGTGCACTCAGATGTTTTAGGTGTTTGGCAGAGCTGTGTGAAGACCGCGAAATTGTTTCTTAGGGCTGCTTTAAAAGGAGCGGCAACTGCACCGTCCAATTTGCTTAAGATATACAAGGAACGCAAAGGCGTCCCTCAGGATGATGCTGAGGCTCAGATTGAGATTGGCGAAGTGCACGTGAACAGTTTAATTGTTCCGCAGGACGATGCCGAAACTGTAAAGCCTTATTTCAATACTGATGAGCAGGCAGGTGCCAAGGCTCAAGTTGAGATTGCTGGAATGGATTTAGACGGGTCAGGTGTTCCGCAGGAAGATACCGAGGTTGTAACGCCGTATATCAAGGTTGATGAGCAGGTAGATACCAAGGTTCAAGTTGAAATTAGCGAAGTGCAACTAAAAAGTTTAGGTATTTCGCAGGAAAATGCTGAAGCTGTAAAGCCGTATTTCAAGGAGGCTGAACAAGGAAGCGCAGAAGCCCAGTTCAATCTGGGTTTGATGTTCAATAACGGTGAAGGTGTTCCACAGGACGATGCTGAAGCCGTAAAGTGGTATCGTAAGGCAGCTGAGCAGGGGCACGCCGAAGCCCAGTATAATCTAGGTTTGAAGTATCTCTTTGGTGAAGGCGTTTCACAGGACTTTGCTGAAGCCGTGAAGTGGTATCTTAAAGCGGCTGAACAAGGGAACGCAGAAGCCCAATTCAATCTGGGCGGTATATACCAAGAAGGTATAGTTGTTCCACAGGACTATTCTCAGGCTCTAAATTGGTATCTTAAGGCCGCTGAACAAGGACATGAGAAGGCCAAGATCAAACTGGAAATGATGCACAGAGAAGGCAAAGGGGTTCCTCAAGACGATGCGGAGCCGGTAAAGCCGTATTTCAAGGCGGCTGAGCAAGGAAGAGCAGATGCCCAGTTCAATCTGGGTTTGATGTTCAATAACGGTGAAGGTGTTCCACAGGACGATGCTGAAGCCGTAAAGTGGTATCGTAAGGCCGCTGAGCAGGGGCACGCCGAAGCCCAGTATAATCTAGGTTTGAAGTATCTCTTTGGTGAAGGCGTTTCACAGGACTTTGCTGAAGCCGTGAAGTGGTATCTTAAAGCGGCTGAACAAGGGAACGCAGAAGCCCAATTCAATCTGGGCGGTATATACCAAGAAGGTATAGTTGTTCCACAGGACTATTCTCAGGCTCTAAATTGGTATCTCAAGGCCGCTGAACAAGGACATGAGAAGGCCAAGATCAAACTGGAAATGATGCACAGAGAAGGTAAAGAAGTTCCTCCGGAAGATAATAAGGATACTGAGGATACTCATGATATAATGTGGCATGACTGAACAAGGAATTGCCGAGGAAAAGTTCAATCCGGGGGAGTAATATGCCGAAAAAGTTACGTGGCTCTTCCAATACTGGATGAGATGAAAGATCAATAACTTTAGTAGACAGACTCAACTAGTTTCTTTTATTCTCTCCGAGCGCCGGGCGGCAAATTTTATAATAATGTCCGAAGGCATGCGCGTGAAAAAGCCATTGCTGATGCGATGCCAGAAATATAAAGACTTGGCGGCAATACTTGGCACAACAAGAAATTTCTTCCTTTTGATGCCGCAGACAATTGCCTTTGCCGCCTGCTCCGGCGTCAATAAGCCAGCGAGGTTTTTTACCACCCGCGCCTCAGGCGGGAGAGTTTTTGCCTCTTCTTCAATAAAAGGTGTATTAACTTCCGGAGGACAGACCAGAGTAACAATAATATTAAAACGTTTCAGTTCACTGCGCAGGCATTCGGAAAATCCGACAAGAGCATATTTTGTAGTGCTGTAAGTCGTATAGCCGAACATGCCTATAAGTCCTGCCATGGAAGAAATATTGACGATATGTCCGCTGCCTTTTCGTTTCATATAAGGAAGTACAGCACTGATGGTGTTTCTGGTGCCATATACGTTTATCTTCATTGCCTTGTCGAACTGATCGTAAGATATATTTTCGAAATAATCTGCGGTACCGATACCGGCGCTGTTTATTAGTATATCGGGTGTGCCGAATTTTTCGACAGCGTTTTTTATTTTTTGGTGCACATCATTGTTGTTAGCCACATCCATGGATATGGCGTTGACATTCTGTGCGGTTTTATCGATGCGCGCTTCGATAGTTTTGCATGCCTTGTCCAGCAAAGGCTTCCCTCTGGCAATAAGCACAAGGTTGCATCCTTGTGACGCAAGCAGGCATGCCGTTTCCAGGCCGATGCCGCTTGATCCTCCGGTGATAAAAGCGAGTTTATTGGAAAAATAGGCCATAATGTTTCTCCTTAATGAGACTCAAACTTCAGAAACGAAGTGCTCTGAAGTTTGCAAGTCGAATTATCCAATAGCCAAAGGCTATTGGATATTATCCTATGTGCGAAGCTAAATTGGATCTCTCCCAATTTTTGGATTAACTGTTTATTCCAGCATTTGTGAATATGGCCCTGCATCTTTTCAAAACGGCGCTATCGGGAAAAGAAGTCATGATCTTGCTTTTTTTATACGGATCTTTCACCCCGACTTTATCGCTTTTTTCGTGCCATAAAGGATTATATGCAAGCACAGCGGCTTTGGTAATATTCAGACTTTGCAGAAATGCCGCGATATCTCTTAAGTTATTTTCCGTATCGGTAATATCAGGAATAAGCGGTGTTCGCGGGAGAATAATTTTACCATCATTCTTTACCATATTGGAAAGCTGTATAAAATTTTCCAGTATTCTTTCATTAGGAAGACCGCAATATTTCTTGTGAGAAATGCTGTCGATCATTTTAATATCAAAATAGATTGTGTCCAGATACGGGTAAAGCATGTCCATAAATTTGTTCAGATCAAAATATCCGCAGGTTTCCAGAAGTGTGTGAATGTTATTTCGTTTGAGCGATTTCAGAAGCCCGGAGGTGAATTCCATATATAAGGCGGGCTCTCCTCCTGATAGAGTAACACCGCCGCCCGATGTGTCAAAAAATGGTTTGTCCGACATAATCTTTTTAATGATATCGTCAACGGACATTGTTTTTCCTACTTTGTCCAAGGCTCCGGAAGGACACGCGTCAACGCATAAAAAACAGAGATCACATTTACTTCGGTCAATGTAAAACCTGTTATCGAAAGAAAGCGCCTTTGCTGGACATATATCCCGGCAGGCGCCGCAGTCAATGCAAACTTTGGCGTCGAAAGATATTTCCACGGAGGTTTTTTTACTTTCCGGGTTGTGACACCACACACACGAAAGTGGGCATCCTTTATAAAACACCACAGATCTTATGCCAGGTCCATCGTCGAGGCTGTTGCCTTTGATTTCCAGAATTAACGGATTTTTAATTTCGTTTTGTTTCATAAATAATTATTATCTTCGGTGTCTTTGGTAAAATTATATGCCGAACTCCGCTCTTTCAATTAACTCTATCTGCATGTTTCTGTTCAGAGTAACGAAGTAGGCGTTATAACCTGATATGCGGACCAGGAGATTCTGGTAATTTTCAGGATGCTCCATGGCATCGCGGAGTGTTTTTGACGATACGACATTCAGCTGTATCTGCATGCCGCCGAGGTCGCTGTATGTCTTCACGTATGAATATATGTTATCCACGGTTTGCTGGTGTGTCTCCTGAGCGCTGGGCACTACTTTCACGTTGAAGGCAATATTGTTGTTCATATTATTTGCATCCAGTTTAGCTACATCGCGGATGTTGTCTAGAATGTTTTTGGATGCGTGAGGTTCTGGCGTCAGTCCCGGCGTAAAAGCTTTACCCGCCAGACGTCCCGAAGGAAGCGCTCCGGTCAAGGTGCCGAAAGCCACATGGTTGGACATGGACCAGAAACCCGCCGTATATTTGCCGTCGCGGTAGTTAATATGTTCCCCAAAACAATCATGGGCAAGTTTTGCCACCTTGTTGGCTGTCGCCAGCGCTTCTTCGTTGCCGGAGCCGAACAGAGAGGCCTTGTTTTTTATCAAGGCCAGCAGAGCCGGGTTGTTTTTGAAGTTAGTGTTGACCGCATCGAGCAGTTCGCTGAAAGAGACTTTTTTTTCTTCAAACACAAATTTCTTGATGACCATCAGCGAGTCGGTGATATCGGCAAGACCTATGCAAGCTGTTCCCGATGAGTTGTAAAGAGCGCCCCCTTTGGTGACATCCCGGCCGCTCTTCAGCGGCCCTTCTATCAGGGCAGAGATAAAAGGAGTCGGGCGTATGGCTTGATGAGCTTCACCCAGAAAATTGTTGTACTCGCAAGCCTGGTCTGCCAGAAAGCGAAGCTGTATTGCGAACGCGTTAAAGAAAGATTCGTAATCTTTAAAGTCTCCGGCCTTGATATCGCCGGTTTTGGGTCCTAAATCCCAGCGCATTAACGGATGCCGTCCGTTATTGAGGGCCATTTCAAGAGCCGCTACCATGTTGAACATCATGCAGTTGGTGTGACCGATGTGGCGGCCGGAAAGAGTAGGCTCCACGCAGCCGGTTGCCGACCAGTCACGCAGATGCTCGGCCGGATAGTTGAATTCCGCAAGTGAAGCCATCACAACTTCGTCGTTGTGAATGGAAGGAGTGGCGGTGGTATTTAAATTGACCTCGCAGAGACGTTTCAAATAAGTGTCACTGTTTTTCCCACGGTTGTAGCGGGCATTGACGTTGGGGTCACGAATGGAGAGCATCTCCGTGATTTTCAAAAAGATATAAGTCATGTCATTGACTGCGTCTTCATCTGCAGGCGTCACACCGCCAAGGGTAATAGCCTGATCGGAGGAACTGCCGCCGAATAAATGATTGCCTATGTCCGGAACGAGAGGCAGGTGGTCCGTACAGCGCATATAAAAACAGCCGATAAGCTCAATAGCGTGCTTTATATATTCCTGTCTATTCTTTTGAGTTGTCAGTTTTTCCAAGTCGGCTGTAAAATAGGGTTGGAGCCACTGATCCAGCCGTCCCAGCGAGAATCCGGCGTTTGTGTTTTCCATGTGCACGCCTATCCACATTATCCACATGGCATTTACGGCTTCGTCGAGTGTGATGCAGGGATTGGATGGAACGCGTTGGCAAATATCAGCAAGGTGAAGCAACTCATTTTTTCTCATAGGATCCGTTTCCAGATGAGCGAGCCTATTGGCTTCAACGGAGAGATTTTTCGCGTAGACATTGATCCCCTCAAGGCTGATTTTCATTGCCTGAAGCGTATCGTGTTTTTGTCGGTCGGATTCAGACATTTCGCTTAGTTCCTTATCTATTTTGGCAACGATGCCGTTTATGCCCAACTTTAATATTTCCGGATAATTTATAATAGTGTGAGACAGGGCAACGGTTTTCCATAAGAAGCAGGCGGCAAAGCGCTCATCGAGTTTCTGGCAGAGAGGATAGCCTTTGTTGTCTCTCACCCATTCTCGGAAATTGCGCCCCAGCCAAAAAGGAAAAACCTTGTTATGAAGAACCTTAATGGTTTCGGGAGTTACATCATAGGGATTGAGCGGCCTGTAGGGTGCGGTAATCAGTTCTCCCCACATCATGGTGCCGTGCGCGTCCGGATAGATAATGACGCCTATTTCTTTGGTGGTATTTGTTCCGGCGATAAGATCGTTTTTTCTGATAATGGGTTTTTTGTTTTCCATCAGATATTTGAAAGCTTGTGCCTGGCGAAGTTCGGCAACCAGAGGCTTGCCGTTTTTATCGGTTTCAAATCCATTTTCTTTGTACCACTTGGTCAACAGTTCCGCCCGTTCATGACATATTGCCGCTCTTGTTTTCAAATGAATGTCCAGAAAATCCTTTAATCTCGGAAAGTCATTCAGGGAATATTCCGCCAGATAAGGGTCGGTTAGAAACTTAACACCCTCGTCAACAGATTCAGCCTGGAGTTGCCGCGGCTTTCTGGATTCAATGCTGTTTTTCGCTGCTTTTCCCATGTCATATTTTCGGTTCTCTATTTTTGTTTCTTTTTTCAGCTTGGCAATTTGGATGTGCTTTAACAGAAGCGAAAGGTAAAAATTGATTAATTGAAGATAACCGAGGTTGCCGATGGTGACCATTCTGTTTTCCATCAAGGCCAGCATCAATCTATTAGGGGGTTGTGTGGCCGCTTCTTTGACCGCGTTTTCATCCACGAAAATAAGTTGAGAGTCCACCTTTTCCGGGATGTTAGTCAGTACGCTGACCTTTCCGTTTTCAAAACGCAAAGCCTGTTGAACGCTGCCGTTTTCAGTCTTTATGCCAAAGGTAAAATTGAGCCAGCCTTCATCGCATTTCAGGTATTTATTTAATGACCGACGCTTGTTGAAGTTTAAAGCAAAGAATTTAAAAAACAGATTGGCCAGTGTGTTGGTAATGCTTTTTTGAGTATCAGGCATGATTTTGTGCATGGCGTACCCCCAATAATAGTTATATATTTTTTTAAAAAAGCTTCTCTCCTTCGTCGAAACTTTCTTTAAGTTTGATTATATTTTCAATCATGTCTGAAGTTCGTTCCTTGATGAAGGAATCTACATCATCCAGTACTTCATGGAATAGACGGCTGTTGCAAAGCGTGATAACGCCATGCATATCAGACCACCATTTAACAATCTGAAATAAAATAAAATGATCCTTTCTCTTTCCCTTTGCGGGGATGTATGCGCTGATGGGCTCTGTAAAAAGAGAAAGACATTTTAAAGCATTTTGTTTTTCTATATAAGCAAGAGGTTCTATATCTGTGCCCACGTAGTCCAGATATTTTGGGGTGTGCAGGTTGAACATTATATCATAGTAACTGGAATTGGTCAGACCGAATTCAATATAAGCGCGAATCATGGCTTTGATCCTGCCTTCAATA
Source organism: uncultured delta proteobacterium (assembly GCA_963710575.1). Taxonomy (GTDB): domain Bacteria; phylum Desulfobacterota; class Syntrophia; order Syntrophales; family Smithellaceae; genus Smithella. Next base: position 122,908 of record CAVQAL010000007.1, read on the forward strand.
TTGTTAAATGGAGCTGCGCGCCTACTCAGCATATCATGTAGCTTCTCGAATCCTCTAATCCGGATCATCAGATTGATTTCATCTTTATTGGTATAGTAATTATAAATTGTCGTAGCAGTGACATTTAATCGTGATGCTATTTTACGTACACTAAGATTATGGAATCCTTCCTTAATAATTATATCAAGAGCTGTGTCTAAAATCCTTCCTCGAGTACTCGCTACTTCTTCTTTTGTCATAGGTGTTTTAGGCATCATAGTCTCCTGACATTAAAATAACGGCGTTAAGATAACAGCGTTATTTTAAAAAGTCAAGAAACTTCATTTTGTAATTGAACTTAGTTGAATGTGAGAATTAATAACTAACAGATGTTTGTGACTAAACAAAAATTGTTGAGTCCTAGATGCAATATGGCCGGTTTTGAAGATAAAGATTTCTACCCTGCGGTCTTAAAAGCACGGGGCTTTTTATCTGTTTGATCTTCAATTTTACCGGAATGCGGTTCCCGATGCTGTCGCAGATATTTGCCTAAAATTACTCCGAAAAAAAGGTTATCAACTTACATAAACGGACCCCACCTGATTATAAAACGTGTTCCTGTGATGCAAAATCAGTGTCTAACAGTAACAGGTTCTGTTTATAATGACCTTTTTCAAATCATCGGAAAGGTCATTAAAATATGAGCAGTAACCGGCAACACGCACCAGGAGATGCGGGTATTTTTCCGGATGATCGTATGCATCCAACAATATTTGTCTGTCGATAACGTTTGGCTGAAACTGCATGCCGCCTTTGTCAAAGTACGTACTGATTATACCGGAGAGGTTTCTGACTCCGTCCGGACCTTGAAACAGCGCCGAGTCAACAGTGAACGTAACCGTTGTGCCATTGGGGGCATAGTTTACAAAATCAACACCGGCGACAGCATTCAGCGATGATAATAAATCCGTCGTCTCCATTCCATAATGAGGAGTAATACTGTTAGCAAGAGAAACGCCGCTCAATCTGCCAGAAGGCAAGGCGGGCGTTTTCTTTCCGTAAACATCATTTACATTCAAGGCGTAATATCCGGCGGTATATATGCCGCCTCTGGGACAGTTCGCAACCGAGTTCAATGCGTTGACGTAAATCTGTAATGTTTTGTTCACCCAAACGACTGCTTCACGCGAACCATCATGACCAAATTTCGGGACCTCGATCAATGCCGATCTTACCTGCTGATAATATTCTCCCTCAAAGTTATTGTTGATGGCGTTGATGATATCAGTAATTGAATACAGCTTCTTCTTGTATACCACCTCATTAACGGCAAATAACGAATCCGCGACATCTGTGATTCCCACCGCCTGAATGCCGCTGCTGTTTATCGTCGCGCCGCCTTCGCACAGGTCTTTTCCGCTTTCAATGCAACCCTTAAAGAGTGTTGATGAAAGGGGCGTTGTAAAGTTTTCACTAATCACCTTTTCAATGATCTGGTGGTCGGTCAAAATGGAGTTGGTCAGATAAATCAAACGTGCCTGAAAGCGTTGAAGCAACTCATCCATGGTTGCCGGCGGCTTAGGTGTGGCGGCCCTTTTATTTTTGAACCGTTTCCGGGCGTTCATATATTTTGCCAGGACGGACTTGGAAAATTTATTGTCCCTTCGGCAATTGTATTCGAAAAATTTAGTGGTTATTTTCTCCAGTTGATCGACTAAGCCGACGTTCCAGAGATCGTCTTCTTCGCCTTTGAGTGCCTGTAAGAAAGGCAGGGCAACGTTCACATTGGCGCAGTCGGTATTGCCAAGATGATCATCAGACACATTTGGTTCAACGCATCCGATTACCGCGTAATTCCTTGCATCCTTTACGGAGGCGGTGGGGTAATGCTTTGCCAAAGTCTTCAGATAAACATCGTCATTATACAAAGCGGGCATGGGCGCGCCGTTAATATATACCTCTGCAAGCCTGTCCAGATATTGTATGGGACTGTCCTTATGAATCCTTGCTGTCATATTACAGGAGTAAGGTTGCAGTTCGCAAATGTCAAGCAGCATATAGGTAACGTCATTGGTAGCGTCCTTGCCATCTCTGCCAAGACCTCCGGCCGTCACAGCCTGGTCGGTAGACATGGTCTCAAAGAGTCTTCCGATTCTCAAATAGGTATCGCCATCGTTTACCAAAATGGCTTCGTCCATTTTGAGAATATATAAAGCCAGCAGTTCTTTTGCCTTATCGTAATCAATGATACCGGCCTCTTTATCTCTTTTATAGTAGGGATATAATACCTGATCGAGGCGTCCATGGGATATCGCATTTTCATAGGATTCTGTACAAATCGCGATCTGCAAAAACATCATGCTTTGGAGCGCTTCGTGGTACGTGCGGGCAGGGTATTTGGGAACATGTCGGCAGATCGCGGCCATTTCTTCCAATTCTCTGCGGCGTCCCGGGTCTGATTCCTCGCGGCTCAGGCAAGACAGGCTGTCGGCATAACGCGCGGCAAAAGTTTCCAATGCCTTGAGGCCGATGGTTGCTCCCTCGTAGAAAGCCTGGCTGCTGTCAGGCTTTCCTTGTCGCGCGGTTTCAATCTCTTTTATGATCCCTGTGGTTCCCAGTTCAAGCATGCGCTCGAAGTTAACGGTAAAATGCGCTATTGCTGCCATGTTATTATTGAATCCGGCAACATTCTCGGAAGAGCGCGCAATGGTTAACGTAAACTTAGAAATGGAATTATTTACCTTCATTAAAAGGCAGTGTCTCAGCCAGAAAGGAAGTGTTCTATAAAAGAAGTTAAGTCTCTCCTTCCATGAACACTGGAATGGAACCGGTTTCTGGCGATGGATTTGATGGAGAATCGAAGCGAAGAGAGCGCCATAGTGTTCTTCCCATATCTGACCGCCGCATCTCTTGGTAGTGAAATTGCCGACGAGTAGTTCATTGGGATAAATAATAACACTCTTGTTTTTTAATACGTAAGACAGACGTTTCGCCCTGTGAATGGGATTCGGTTTCTTAAAACCATGTTTTTTGTAGTAATCTGTTTTTAGTCTGGATACTTCAAAACAAAGGCTCCTGCCGCTTTCCCTGATAGCGTTTTGTATGTCATAAACGCGCCTGGAAAAGATGGCTTTATGCCTGGAGGCATCCAGATCATAACATTCGGCTTTGATGCCAAGAGATTTGAATAAATCGACGGCTTGTTTTACGGAGAAAAGGCTCTGGTCATTTGTGATATTCAATGATACTGATGCCAAGCCAAGACGCCTGGCTTTCTCTTCATACATATTGTGATATTTCAGCAACTCGATTGAGTTGTGATTGACAGACTTCAAGAAATCCGCCGCCGCCTTAATGTTATTTCCCCCATCGTTGTAACCCGGCACCATCGCCATGCGGAATTTGACTATGGCGTTTAAATTAATCAGTTTCTTTATATTATCCTGGATGAGTTTGCTGTCCTGTTTGGTGTATTTCTTATGGAGACTGTCATTGCCAACAACTTTCAAATCAGCTAGGAACAGATCTATGTAGGGTGCCAATTTTTCTACATTCCCCCAGGGTACGTGAAGGGAAGTTTCAACGGCCACATGGATGTTCTCTTTTTTTAATGATTGCAGCAAAGGTATCAGGCTGTCCGGGTCCTGTAATAGAGGCTCGCCGCCACTCAAGGTCACCCCGCCGTTTGTTTTGTAGTAATAATCCTTGTCTCTCGAAACAAGTTCCACTATGCCGGGAATCGAATAATCATTGTCAGGCGCAAGATCAGGATGGAATAACAGCGCTTCCGGATTTTGGCACCATAAGCAACTCAATCCACATCCCTGAAAGAAAATCGTTGTGCGGATACCGGGACCATCATGAACACAGGTACGTTGTATTTTTAAGACTTTTAGCTTATCGGTATGCGAGCTTTGATTCACATAAGATGAATCCTCTTCTCGTTGTCTCAAAAGTTGTTGGTTCTGAGCGGTTTCCATCTTTAGCTCCATATATATGATTTAATCTATAAACAGAGGTTATCTAGTTTCTTTAGACAACCTGGAGCGGGTTATAAATGTTTAGCTGCCCTGATTCATACTGCTTCCTTTAACTTCGGTATGGTGTCCTAGTAAACCTCATAGGGAGTCATGTTGTCAAGTCCCCGGTCGCATATTTTCATAAAAATACTTATTTGAAGAGTTCTTTCTGTAATGTTGTTTTTCTGATTTTCCTAATTTATACAACATTTCAATCGGAAATAATCAATATTTAGGAAATAGTGGGCATGGGATAACAATTTAGCGAGAGATTTTAACAATAAATACTTTATGTTTGTTGACTGGTGAAACAAACAATTACTTATGTCCTGTAAAGTATTATTATAAATAATCATGTTGCCATGTAAGAAATTGAGTTGTAAAGGTGTAACAATGATAAAAAGAACATTGATAATTTTAGCAACAAGCATGATCCTGATTGTTTTCCCGCTTTGCGCCCAGATGAGTGAGCAGGGTTTTCGCGAGGAATTCAATTCACTGGATAACTGGAAGCCGTTCACATTCCCTAAGATACCACGTCATTCAGCTTACAGCATCCAGAAAGAAGGAGGGGAAAGCTTTCTTGTTGCCCATGCGGACAATTCCGCTTCCGGTATTATATATAAAAGAAGTTTCAATATTTATAAGACGCCTATTATTAAATGGAAATGGAAAATATCCAATGTCTATCTTGCGGGTGATGAAAAAAAGAAATCAGGCGACGATTATCCGTTGCGCATCTACATAGTTTTTAAATATAATCCGGATAAGGCCGGCATTTTCGAGCGAGCACAGTATAATGCTCTGAAACTGATTTACGGAGGGTATCCGCCCCATAGCAGTATCAATTACATCTGGGCGAATAAAAAATATCCCGAGCGTATTTTGCCGAACCCTTATAGCGCAAAGAATCAGATGATCCTTATGCAGAAAGGCTCTGAACGTGCGGGCATCTGGATTGAGGAACGGGTGAATGCGCTTGAAGATTACCGTGAGGCCTTCGGGACTGAACCGCCGGCAGAGGCCAGTATCGCCGTCATGAGCGACGCGGATAATACCGGAGAGAAGGCAACCGGTTATGTTGAATACATAGAAGTTTCCGCATTTTGAAAAATTCTAAACGTCATTCTTTTAAATAATGCTTGATTGCAATCAGTAATCCTCAAATCTAACCGCTGTAAAGTACTGTGGATTAGCAGGCATTAGATGCAATATTTGCTTAAAGATAAAAAAATATTTCTATAATGTATGTTTTCTTTAAAAGACTGGTTAAGTGTTACATCTTGTGGTAATTATTTTTTGACACATATGGCCGTTCATTGTAGACTTTTACTCTAAAGAAGTGATTTCTTATCAAATGAAAGTATCCTTGTTGAGGGGGATTAATGGCGCGTTTGCGTGACAGCATTATCGACTTTATCTACCGGAAAGCAACCATGAGGGAAAAACATCATGGCCTCTTGACCTTTCTGTGTGGTCTGTTATTTTCCGGCGCAGTTCTTTTCATCATCTTTCTTGCATTTGTATCCGACAAACTACTGAGCTTAAACACGTGGCCACCATCGCCGGCAAATCTTGTCCTTTCCATACCCCTACTTGCAGCCGGAATTTGGCTTTGGCTATGGTCTGTGTTGACATTCTTCAAATCAAGAGGCACACCAATACCTCTCCGCCCGCCACCAAAGCTTGTCAACACCGGTCCTTATGCCTACTCGAGAAATCCCATGCTCTCCGGTCTCTTTCTTATGCTTTTCGGCATAGGCTTTATGCTTCAATCGTTCTCGCTAGTCGTCATATACACGCCACTGTTTATGGTTATTGCTTTTCTTGAATTCAAGATGATCGAAGAGCCGGAACTGGAAAAACGTATTGGCGCATCCTATGTGGAATACAGGAAAAAAGTCCACATGTTCTTCCCATATCCGGGCCACGGCAAATATTGATGCTCTTGAAAAGATGCTTTCTTCCCGTAAGTCTCATTTTTCACTTTTATAATTTTATGCTACATTGCAAATGGTAATTGTTGAAATACTGCCATATTGCAGTTTAATGATGAGCAAGCGATGAAATTAAAAGTTACATTACAATATTAAGATAAACCACTCTATACCGGCAAAAATTGAAAATAGGGAAAAGTAACAAATGAGGAAGAATGTGATTTCACGTATAGACCACGTATCAATAGCGGTAAAAGATCAAAAAAAAGCTGAGCATTTTTTTCGTGACATTCTTGGTGCCATTGCTGGAGCCGGAGCAAGCGATCCCGCAACCAAGTTTTTTTGGCAGCTCTTTTCCCTTGGTGATCTATCCCGCTTAGAGATTATCTCACCCACAGGAAAGGGAAGTTTTTTGGATGGTTTTTTGGAGAACAGGGAGGGAGGCGTCCACCATATCACCCTCCAGACACCCGATCTTAGCAAAGCAATGGTACATCTTGAGGATCAAGGCATACCCTTCTTCGGTTATAACGAATATCCCGGAGGTGTGTGGAAAGAGATCTTCATTCACCCCCGTCATGCCTTCGGTGTTTTGATTCAAATCGCAGAATTCGCGGCCGCAGACTGGCTGTCTGAAAAAGTAAAATTCCCCCCAGAGACGTTGTGGCAAGTTGAGAAAACGGAAGCCGGTGCAAATATCACATTTGCCCACCCTGGTGGAGGCAAAGTTTCTTTTAATTTGGATCGTGTAGAGTTGAAGAAACTGCTGGAATCGTTGGAACAGGCTTATATGTAAAAACTTCTTCCTGTAAGTCTCAATTTTCAAAATTGTAATTTTATGTTAGATTTCAATCAGTAATTGTTAAATAATTCTTGGTAGAGTACTTTAAAAATTTCTAAGGAAACATCTCTGCGGAAAAAGGAAAAATGACAATGTTGTATCGAACAATGAAGAAAAATGGTGACTCTCTTTCGATTCTGGGATTCGGAGCCATGCGTCTTCCCCAGAAAGATCAAAAGATTGATGAAGCGAGGGCGACCAGGCAGATAAGAGATGCAATTGACCAGGGAGTGAATTATGTGGATACCGCTTGGCCTTATCATGGGGGAGAAAGCGAATTGTTTCTGGGGCGAGCCCTGGCTGGAGGCTATAGGGAAAAAGTACGTTTGGCCACAAAACTACCTTCATGGCTGATAAAAGCAAGGGAAGAAATGGACCGGTATCTGGAAGCCCAGTTAAAGAAACTAAATACCAACCGCATTGACTATTATATGCTTCATGGCTTGAATGGAGTTCTCTGGGATTCGTTGAATTCCTTTCATGCACTGGATTTTCTGGAGAAGGCGAAAAAGGATGGACGGATTGTCAATGCCGGATTTTCATTTCATGGCGTTTCGGATGTTTTCCAAAACATTGTAGATTCCTATAACTGGGAATTTTGTCAGATTCAATACAACTACCTCGATACGGAAACTCAGGCGGGCAAGAAGGGGCTTGAGTACGCGGCATCCAAAGGATTGGGAGTAATCGTTATGGAACCATTACGGGGGGGAAATCTTGGACGGCCTTCTCCTCCTCCCGCTGTTAAGGGTGTATGGGCTATGGCTCAGCAAAGAAGGTCTCCCGTGGAATGGGCGCTACGCTGGGTTTGGAATCACCCTGAAGTCACCGTGGTACTCTCCGGAATGAATGAGGAGTCCCATATTGCTGAAAACATCGCTATTGCTCAGGATGCTTATCCCAATTCTCTTGCGGAGAGCGAGTTGCAGCTTATAGAAAAAGTGGCACAGACATACCGTAAAATTATGAAGGTTGGCTGTACCGGCTGCAGTTATTGCCTGCCTTGTCCGGCTGATGTTTTAATTCCTAGTTGCTTTGATATTTACAACAATATGCATATGTTCAACACAACCGCCGAGGCTCCTTTTATGTATGTAATGAGAATGGGCGGTTCCTTGACCGGAAAGCCTGGTTATGCATCCCAATGCGTTCAGTGTGGGGAATGTCTGGAAAAGTGTCCGCAGCAAATCGATATCCCCACGGAGCTGGAGAAAGTAGCCACGGAGCTTGAGTGTCCTCATCTAGCACAGGTGGAACAGATGGTCAGGCAGATGTTATTCAAACCCATCGATTCCTGACAAAATCATTTTTGCCACTCATTCGTGTTGTGATAGACGCCATAAGAAGAAAATCCTAGTTAAAACACTTGGTAAATTTTCCACTAACATGCGTCGAGGGTGAACCGTGATGCTGTCCCTGTGGGTATAACAATCAATTACTTACTTCCTGTAATGTTGTTTTTCTTATTTTCCTAATTCATATAACATTTCAACCGGTAATAATCAAAATGCTGAACTCCAACTTAAAATATGGTACAAGTTACAGGGGCAAGTTATTACGGCTTGATATTTTCTTGACATGAAAGAAAAAGTTTCATAGTTAAAATAATTGCAAATTTCACTGTAAACTGAAACTCAGCAGATTAGCTGATAAACTTAAAAAGGAAGAATATATGAAAAACATTAAATTTATAGTGGGGATTTTATTAATAACTTTCGTGGCAGTCTTACCAATCGCATGCAGCAGTAGCAATAGTGGTGGTAGCACAACTACAAGTTTTGTAGGGACGCAATCTCCCGGAGATTACTGGTCATGGACTGAAACAACAAATGATGACGGTTCAGTAAGCTTTACCGCATTAAATAATACAAAGAATCTTAATTATTCAGGGAACCTAATTTCATTAACTGGAAATTCATCTGGTTTTTCAAAATTGAATATCACAAGCTCAACCGATCCAAATATAACTACTCCTACATCTGCATATGAATTAGAGATTCCCAGCACTATGATAATGGCAGCAGTGGCGCCATTTTACACGTTCAACCATAGTGCAGAAGTTCAGTTATCTATTCACGGTCCGGTTATTGCTGCTGCACAAGGCAGTTGTCCCTCGGCAGGAACCACTACTGTAAACTGGATTATAATGCCCAATGAGAACTGGTGTCCTGCGGTTGGTGCTAATATTGCAACAGGACCATGTGCAACTGCAGATAACGCATATGGTACAGCTGTAATAACTGTTTCTTCAGGTGGAACATATACAATAAATGTCACTCCATATCATTTAGATGGATCAGATGGTAATTCGGTTTCCCTGTCTGGATGTTCATGCAGCGGAGGTGTTATACAGTGCACAGATGCTTATAACAGTCCTGTACATATTGCATTCACCCCATTAGGTATTTTCATTGAGGACACCGCCAGCTATGGCATTGTAGGAGTGGTGCAACCGGCTTCAAATATAGACATCAGCAGCAACGGTTTGCTGGCTAATGGGAACTCGTTTAGAGGTATGGTTTTTGATTCCTGGGACGACTACTATGATGGATGCACCACAGATAGCGATTGCAACATATATGGAATCTCTGGAGGCACATGTCTTAGCGGACATTGCGGAGTGCCTGAAACACAACCGATTTCCGTAACTGCGGATGGAACTAACTTAAATGCAGTAACATATTCTGACATTGCTGCCGGATCACTTAACACAGATGTAAGCGTTGTAGATCTTTCGACAGCATCGCAACCGTCACCAGGATTAATAACCACAACAATTACTAGTCCCACCACTGGTTGCAACATTCCGGGATCATTCCCTTTCGTTATGGTTGCAACCCAGATAAACAATAAGTATGTTGCCTTCGCTATTAGTCATAGTACATGTCCGACATTTGATATGCCATTTAATGTGTTTACGATTGAACAATAGCCTTAAAAACGAAATGCTGCGGACAAGGTTTGCGGAGAATCCATCAATTAAAAATAATACTTTAAAGGGAAATAATATCCAGCCAGAATAAACTATATTATTATAGATCATTATTCCATGGCACTCATTAACAATGTCGAATACCACCTTTCAACCAGTAATCCTCAATTCAGACGGTATCGTTAAATACGGAGATTCAATATTATGTTTAATATCAGATTGAAAAACTTATTTATTGTTTCTTGTTTTTCCAATTCATACAACATTTCAATAGAAAATAATCAAAAAATGGCTGAATGCTAACTTAACATGTGGTATAGATACTTTTGTGTAGGTCAATGGAGCTTCTAGGAGGCAAATTGTGAAAATGAGAAAATCTATTATTTTTTTGTGTCTGATTATTTCTACCTTAGCTTATACAGGATGTGCGGTCAAACAATTAACGGAGTGTGATGGAACCGCCTTTGCTCAAAACGAATCGGCAATCAGACAAAATGAGAAGCCGGGCTTAGCCGGTGAACCGGCAAAACAAAATAATAGTGAAGGACAAACACCGAGGGAATCGGCCGTGTTTCAGATTACGACTTATCTGAAAGACATCCATTTTGATTTTGATCAATATAGCATCCGTCCGGAAGACAGACAAATTCTTTCCAGCCATGCCGATTACCTTTTGAAAAACAAGAATGTCAAAATTATTATCGAAGGAAATTGCGACGAGAGAGGCACTACGGAATATAATTTAGCGCTGGGTAGCAAAAGAGCACAAAAAGCAAAGAATTTTCTAGTTAATTTCGGTATAGACCGAAAGAGGATAAAAACAATTAGTTATGGCAAAGAGCGTCCTCTCGATCCTGATCATAATGAGGATGCATGGGCAAAAAATAGAAGAGATCATTTCGTTGTTAAATAATATAGGTAGATACGTTTTTTAATCATGATATTTAATAAAAGGTTTAGTCAGCAAGCACTTTTTCCGGTAAAATTATTTTTCTTATTTTCCCAATCTACTCAACATTTCAATCAGTAATAAACATTTTTCACATCGGAAAAAAGTCGACCTTGCACCCCACATCTCGTGGTCAAGATTTATCTTGACTCACAAAACCGTGGCTCTTATACTCGATCTGAGAAAAAGAAAGCTCTTATCAATTAAATTTTAAAATTAAAAACGATTAATGTCACCCGGAGGTATAATATGTTTACTTTCAACACAGACGTTAGTTCCGTTTTAGTGTGGCTTGTTTGGATTGCAGTATTTGTTGCATTGTTTGTATCTAATGAGGTTGGCCGTAGATTCAAATGGGCAGGTTTTGCAATGTTTGTTGTATTGCCGATCATTCTTACCATTTTGTGGCTTACAACATTGAGCGATACAGCTTATATGGACTGGTTCCATCTGGCAAAGGTTTACTCATCCACCGCAGGATGTATCGGTTTCTGGTGCATCAGACACATTCGTGGTACAGGCAAAGACGGGAAAGTTTGGAAATTAAGTGACAAGAAGTGGGCATTATGCTTTCCGCCGCTGATTCTGGCAATCAACATCTTAGAAGCTGTTACGCGTGACTTTCAAGTGGGCGCGGCTTATTCAATTCCTACAATTGAGTATTTGCACAATCAGATTCAATACTACATCGGCGGTTCATGGAACTATATGAACGGAATTGCCGGTATCCTTAACACCATCACAATCACGGGCTGGTTCGGAATCTGCGTTCGTAAAAAAACAAGCACAGACGGTAGCAAAGATATGTTGTGGCCGGATATGCTCTGGTTCTGGATTATTGCTTATGACCTCTGGAACTTCGCCTACACATACAACTGCCTGCCGGGCCACTCATGGTACGCCGGATTCGCATTATTGCTCGCTCCTACACTTTGCGCATTTACAGTCGGCAAAGGCGCCTGGCTGCAACATCGCGCCCAAACGCTTGCCCTGTGGTGCATGTTCGCTCAGACATTCCCCGCATTTATCGACAAGGGTTCCTTTGCTGTACAATCTATAGCCAGCGCGGAAATTGCAGCGGCGACAAAAGGGATTGCATTGACAAAAGAAGGCTTATATCCGGTTGCCTCTGCAACGCCTGATACAACAGCATTGTTCGTTGTAAGTTTGAGTGCTTTACTTTCTAACATTGCTGTATTTGGCTACATGATATACAAGGTTATCAAGACAAAGCGCAATCCTTACACAGGCGATCTTTACACAGATCTTGGTCAATACCAAAAAATTAAAGCAATGGCAGAATAAAAAACGGTTATTGCTAAATAAAATTTGGGTACAGGTCAGTAAAAAGGAGGAATAATAAAAATGCGCTGGAATTATTACCTTTCTTACTTTTTCGGCGGTGCCTTTCTCGCCAATGCTATCCCACATTTTGTAAACGGAGTTATGGGGCATCCATTTCAAAGTCCATTTGCTTCCCCACCGGGCCAAGGGCTGTCTTCCGCAACGGTGAACGTGCTGTGGGGCGCCTTCAACCTCATGATGGGCTACTTACTCGTGTGCCGTGTCGGAACCTTCGAGTTACGCCGGACGAAGCATGTCCTTGTTGCGGGATTGGGTGCATTGCTAATGGCATTTATGTTGTCCCGAGCATTTGGGCAATTCTACGGGGGCATCTAAGAGAATCTTTATGTTTAGAGATGAGCGGGGGAAGATTCAACGGCGTACCACTTGCTTTCTTCGGCTTTTTCTGCCAGCGGTGTGACAATGGAGCCATGTTCGATAAAGCCGAGTTTATCAGATATACCGAAGCCATAATTAAATTTTTCAAACTCTTGTCTTCATGAATTTTACAACATAATATTGAATGGCAGCAGTTTTCTAGTAAGCACTTCTTCCTGTAATGTTGTTTTTCTTATTTCCCCAATTCACACAACTTTTCAATCATTAATGAACAAAATTTTCTGAACTTTAACTTAACATGTGGTACAATTATCACGGGTAGGTCATAGTGTATGAACTATATCAGCTTCGGCAAAACCGGCTTAAAAGTTTCAGCCGTGGGTTTTGGCGGAATTCCGATAATCCGCCTGCAAACCGGTGAAGCCGCTAAAGTATTGCGCCATGCGTTCGATCGGGGAATAACTTTTTACGATACCGCCAATATGTACCGGGACAGCGAAGCTAAAATCGGTCAGGCCTTATCCCATGTTCGCGATAAAATAATAATCGCGACAAAAACCACCCAGCGCAATGCCGCAGAGTTTCGGCAAAACCTTGAAAACAGCCTCAAAGCAATGAAAACCGACTATATTGATTTATACCAATTCCATCAAGTGGCCAATGATGAAGAATGGGGAAAGATCACAAAAGACGGCGGAGCCTGGGGTGAATTTGAAAAAGCGAGGCAGGAAGGGAAAATTAGATTCCTGGGTGTCACTTCACACAACCTGCAGATGGCCGTTAAACTGGCAAAAACCGGACTGTTCAGTTCGGTTCAGTTTCCTTTCAACTTTATCGAACAGGAAGCTAAAGGCGAGTTGCATAAATATTGCCGGGAAAAAGGAATCGCGACTATTGTCATGAAACCTTTTGCTGGTGGAGTGATTGATAATGCCGCTATAGCTTTTAAATACCTCCGGCAGTTTTCCTACATTATACCAATCCCCGGTTTTGATTCGGTGAAGGCGATTGACGAAATAATTTCCATATACGACCATCGGAATAATATCACCGGCCACGATCTAGAGCTCATGGAGAAATATAGACAGGAGTTGGGCAAAGTATTCTGCCGCCGTTGCGAGTATTGCCAGCCTTGTCCAAACGGCGTTCTAATTACTCCGGCAATGGGTTATCCTATAGTGGCCAGCCGTATGTCACCACAGGTGTCGGTTGAGTTTTTGAAAGTTCCTATGGAATCAACGCAATTATGCGATAAATGCGGGGCATGTATCGAGAGATGTCCTTACGGTTTACCCATACCGGATTTGCTTAAAAAGAATTACGATTTGTTCGAAGCCCATCGTTCTCAGATGGAATCAAAATAAAAAAATTAAATGTTAAGGAGAACGGATATGAAGGTTATCGGTTTTAATGGCAGTCCAAGGAAAGACGGCAATACCAACACTTTGATGGGCTATCTTTTACGGGAGATTGAGAAAGAAGGCATTGAAACGGAACTCGTCCAGCTCTCGGCAAAAAATATTCACGGTTGCATTGCCTGCTACAAGTGTTTCGAGAATCAAGACCAGCGATGCTCCGTTAAGAACGATTCGGCAAACGAATATATCGAAAAGATGACGCAGGCTCAGGGTATTGTTTTGGGGTCTCCTTCTTATTTTCAGGATGTCACAGCGGAGATGAAGGCCCTGATTGACCGGGCGGGATTTGTCGGATTGGCAAATGGAAAGATATACAAAAACAAAGTCGGGGCTTCTCTGTCCTGTTTCCGCCGCACCGGAGGTATGCATACCATAGAAACCATGAACCATTTCTTCTTCGGCAACGAGCTTATCATTGCCGGTAGGTCTTTGAGCGTTGCCAGAGACAAAGGCGAGGTGGAAAAAGATGAGGAAGGCGTTCAGAGCGCACAGACTTTGGGGCACAAGATCGCCTGGCTGATTAAGAAGCTCTATGGCTGAAACCGGTATCTGAATTGGAGCGTTTTTTCTTACAATGTTTCAACTAGCCATAAAGAGAGGTGCAAGATGAAGAAAAGAAATGGGATCATAGTGTATGAAAGCCTCCGAGAGATCGTTGATCCGGCGCACTCCTGCCTTGTTGTCTGGGATATACAGAATGGTTTGGTCGACCGGATAGTTAACAGGGAAGAATTCATGGCTAATCTGAAGAATTTTGTAGAAAAATTACGCAGCAGGATGCCTGTAGTCTACACATTGATTACTCCAATGCACAGAGATTTTACCTCTTCATGGAGTTACTTTTCGATGATGAGACGTTTCAATGTGGATGACATAAATAAGTTGCCGTCTTTCATGGCAATTGGTTCGAAAGAACGTGAAATACCGGAAATGATTCAGCCCAAACATACCGATATAGTCCTCGAAAAATCGACAGCAAGTATTTTCATAGGAACAAATTTTGAACACATGATGCGGAATCAAAATATAAATACCCTTATATTTACCGGCATTGCCACCGAGATGGGCATTGAATCGAGCGCACGGGATGCCTCAAACAGAGGCTTTTATCCGGTGGTGGTATCGGATTGTGTTTCTTCTTTTGACAGGGATGCGCATGAACGGTCTTTAAAAACGATGACTAAACTCTTTATCGTGAAAACCTCAGGCAACATTTTAAAAAATTATGAAACTGGAAATAGCAAATCTGCGTGAAAGCGTTATACTCATCACCCTCATTATCATGGTGATTGATTGGCAATGTTTTTTAAAAACTTTTCTATTTTTTATTATTAAAAGGAGATTAATGGTTAAGCATTACATAAAAAAATCCCTGGCCGCACTCAGCGTACTTGTTCTTGTTGGTTGCAGCGTTTCCTACAATAAGATCATCAAGGAAGAGCCTGTGAAAAATATACCTGATAAGAAGTACGAGACAATCATAAGATTGAACATCTGGGAAAGTGAGCCATTGAAGCCGGTAGCCGGGTTCGTCTATGTTGAGCCGGAAGGAAAAGTGACGACTGACTTTCCGCGGGAGGAATTTGTAAAAAACTTCGACATATTGGATAAATTCGCGCAGCTGAGCAGAAATAATATGAGCAAATTCGTCATAAAAGACAGTAAAGGCAAGGTGCGCGGTTATTATGAAATACTGCCCGAATACACAACGATCATATGGGAACGTGGAGATGATATCCTATTACAGGTTATAATTCCCCCAATGGGCGGCAATGACCACGGAACTGTCAATGGTGGAAAACCAGGAGGAAGACATGGTGGGCGATAAATGACTCGCCTCACGAAAAGCAATCCAGCTATCAAGCTTGGATTATGGAGACATTCCGGGTTTACACTGTTCACACTTTATATGGATACCAATATTTAAATGGTGATCCTCAATTCTGGAAACTGTCCGCTATTGAAACTTTGGTGAAACAAATAATCGTCTTTTTTCTGTAAGAAACAGATCATTATTCTTGTAGAGTATACTTTCTTTGAATCTGTAATAAACACTATTCACGCCATATTTTGTGGTTAATATTTCTTGACATACAAGACTGCGTTTCCTATGCTTTTCCCCACAGAAAGCAAGTTTTTATCAAAATCAAAAGACGAGGTTCCGGCTAGAATCTGCCTTATAATATCTGCCGACCGGCCTATTATGTATGCGCTCAGGATTTAACGCCCTGTGATCATCATATATGCAAAGAATGACTCGCTCATCCCTGTCAAAGCAGTGGAGAAAATGGGTCCCAGGATTCCAAATGCAGAAGTCGTGGGCCTGCCGGCAGGGCATTGCGATGTATACACTGGCGAGAAGTTCAAACGAGTGGTAGAGAAACAGGCCGATTTTTGGTCAAATATCTTAATTTATATGAGGAGGTTGATATGCCCGGCATCAAGGATTTCAGGGACAAGATAACAGTCATTACAGGTGCAGGATCGGGTATAGGCAGGGCAACAGCTCTGGCCTTTGCAGAAAAGGGAGCGGACTTGGTCATTGTTGACAAGGAGGAAGACCGTATTGCAGAAGCGGCCGTCGAGATCGAGGCCAGAGGTGCGCGTGTCCTGACGAGGAAGGTTGATGTATCCGATCGGACCCAGGTGGATGACCTTGCCAGGTTTGTGATAGCTGAGCGGGGCCGGGTGGACATCCTCTACAACAATGCCGGCATAGGAGTGGGAGGGGGTTTTGATTGCACAAGTCTGGAGGTGTGGGAAAGGATTTTTTCCATTAACTTCTGGGGTGTGCTCTATGGCATAAAGGCGTTTCTGCCCCACATGATTGAGCGTAGATACGGCCATATCGTCAACACATCGAGTCTTGCAGGGCTGTGCGCCATACCCGGGATGTCGGCCTACTGCTCTACCAAGTTTGCTGTGGCCGGTCTGGGCGAGTCGCTCAGGGCCGAGGTGAGGAAGTACGGCATAGGTGTGAGCACCATATGCCCCGGCATCATCAATACCCGTGTCGTGGCAGACGGATGCATGAATCTCAGGGAGGAATCCCGTGCCAATATACAGACTGTTGTTGAGTTCTACAAGAAGTTCGGCTGGCCTCCCGAGCGTGTGGCCAGGGCGGTGCTGAGTGCGGTGAGGTATAACCGTTCCGTGGTTCCGGTTGGTCCGGAATCCTGGATCCAGTGGTTCGTCAAGCGCATCTCCCAAAAAGGTTATGAAGCGGCGAGCGAGCTACTGGGTAGATTACTACTGTAGTCAAATTTTTCTGAATAAACAAATATGGCAATACCTAGAGAAAGAACATATAGCAGATTCGCCTTGCTCTCAAAATGGTGGCATTCCTGGTTCCGCGTTTCCTGTAATTATCACTTTGCAAATAGCTCAATGCCGAGTCAATATTGAGGCGTTGTAGGTAAAGTCGAGATACGAGTTCTGGCCAAGATTACGACAAAAATATATTTTCTTCCCATTGCCCATCACTATTTTTACGGGCAAGCCATTCTAATAGAAAAGCCTTTTGGCGATTAAGCCAAAGGGCTTTTTGTACGCAGGGCTTACAGTTGCGTTATTTATTATCCCGTCCATAATTGAATCTTTCAAACTCGTGTCTTCATGAATTTTACAATCTAACGTTGAACGGCAGCAGTTTTCTAGTAAGCACTTCTTCCTGCAATGTTGTTTTTCTTATTCTCCCAATTTCTACAACATTTCAATCGGAAGTGAAGCTCCCTGCGGCAAGCCGCAAGATATCTTGAACAGCAAGGAGAGGGATTGCATCCCCCTTACCCCTGCACCGCATTCCTTCCCGCCATTAATGGTGGGGTATTCTGCGGGAGTTTCATAAACAAAAAACTGCTGAACTCTAACTTAATGTGTGGTTCAAATATTGGGGATAGGCCACATGCATTAAAAAGGGTTTTTAAAGCCGACATTATCGATGTCAACAACTGGCCGAAAAAAGGCGGCCTTTCAATATACAGCGGGTTTACCTTTGCTGTTAACGACAGCACAAAAAAGCAGATCGGCAAGTACACAAAATTCCGGGAGCGCCAAAAAAGAGACGAAGCAGTGGTTTGATATTTAAGATATGAAAACGGACTGGAATTTTGGTTTTTATACTAGCATATGGCTAGTATTTGTCCTGTATTAACTCGGTAACTAATCCTGTTGCAAATGTGTTATGTTCTAATAAAAAAAATCTCTATAAATAATTCAGAGAAAAGGAGGACTTTATGGGATTAAACACGGTAATTGAGAGCCTGGGGGTGTATTACCCCGAAGGGAGGCTCAGCACAAAGGAACTTGTTGACGGGTGCAAAGTGAAGCCCTGTCTTAATCTTGAGGAGTTAACCGGAATAAAGACCCGCCCCGTGGTTGCGGATAATGAATATAGCCCGGATCTGGCCCGGGAGGCGGTGACCCGCTGCTTTGAGATCTCCAAATATAGTCCTGAGGATATCGATCTAGTCATCTGCGCCAACATCTGCCGCCACAACGGCCCGAACTTCAAGCACGACTTTGAACCCACCACTGCGGCCTTGCTCGCCCGGGATTTTGATTTTAGCAATGCGATTATCTTTGATGAGCCCAACGCCTGCGCCGGGATGTTCACCGCCCTTTATATTGTGGATGCCTACCTGAAGGCCGGGATTATCAAAAGGGGAATGGTGATCAGCGGTGAAGCTATCACCAGCCTCGCTCGCACCGCGCAGAAGGAGATGAGCGCCCCCTTTGATCCGCAGATGGCCTCCTTGACCGTTGGCGATGCCGGTGCGGCTTTCATCCTCGAGCAGACGGATAATCCGGAGATTGGATTTCATAACATGGATGTCTTTACGGTTGCACAACACAGTGACCTCTGCCTTGGCACATACACCAGGAAGCCACATGGCGGATTTGTCATGAACACGGATTCCATTAAAATTCACCAGATCGCCATCGGCATGACCGCGGAGCATGTGGGGCGGATGGTCAAAGAAACCAAATGGGAAAACAGTGAAAATCATCATTATATCATGCATCAGACCGGGACAAGGGCCATCAAAACGACCAGGGAAATGATTAATGCTTGGGTAGGGAAAGAGGTTTGTTCCAAGGAGAATTCCATCGTCAATGTTGTCGAGCGGGGAAACGGGGCTTCCACCGCCCATTTTGTCGCCCTGTGGGATCATATAAGAAACGGTGCCATAAAATCTAAGGAGAACATACTTTTTGCAGTTCAATCATCAGGGATCAATCTGGGCGTTGGCCTGTATACCCTGGATGATCTTCCTGAACGGGTAATGAACTGGAGTAGGATGGAACAATGGGAAACATTCAAAAAAGCTATGTAGAGGTAAATGCCATGGGAATTACAATCGATAGCACCGGCTGGATAACTCTGTAAAATCTTCGTTTGAACTGTGCCGGCGGGCTGCTGAGCCCTACATCAAGTAGTCCGTAGTACGATAAATTTTACGAATTATTAATCGCGAAGGGGATTGCGTAAAACTTTCGAGCTTCCATGAGCTTTTGTGTGACTCTCTTTTGATGCGTAATCATAAATTATTATGAATAACCAACACTGAATAGTAGTATGGGAAGTCGAGATACGAGTTCTGGCCAAGATTACGACAAAAATATATTTTCTTCCCATTGCCCATCACTATTTTTACGGGCAAGCCATTCTAATAGAAAAGCCTTTTGGCGATTAAGCCAAAGGGCTTTTTGTACGCAGGGCTTACAGTTGCGTTATTTATTATCCCGTCCATAATTGAATCTTTCAAACTCGTGTCTTCATGAATTTTACAATCTAACGTTGAACGGCAGTAGTTTTCTAGTAAGCACTTCTTCCTGCAATGTTGTTTTTCTTATTCTCCTAATTTCTACAACATTTTATTCGGTTATTATTAATTGACAGACCATAATGTTTTTCTTATAGTGCATTTCGCCAAAAGCAAGGTCCTGTACTAAAAATAAAGCCAATGGAGGTCATTGTGAATAAGCCCATTTCAGTAAGTCCTGATGGTGTAAAATATCCATTACCTAAGGAAGAAGATTACAAAAAGGAAATAATCCGCATAGAGAAACTGGTGGCTCAGGCCCGAAAAAAGAGGCAAGAAATTGTTGTCGTTATGGGAGTCGGCTTCGTAGGCTCTGTCATGGCGGCCATCATTGCCGACACAACGGATAAGTCCGGCAAGTCCGGCAAGTTTGTGATCGGTATGCAGCGGCCGAGCACGAGGAGTTACTGGAAGATACCCAAACTCAACAATGGTGTCTCGCCGGTCAAGGCGGAGGATCCGGAAGTGGACCCTATGATTCGGCGTTGCGTTTTAGAGAAGAAGACTCTTGTGGCGACCTTTGTTTACGATGTTCTAAAATTTGCCGACGTAGTGGTTGTGGACGTTCAATTGGATTATGCCAAGAACGAACTGGGAAATGTAAGAAATGGCGAGGTAGAGATGAATGCTCTGGAAGAGTCCTTTGAAATTATCGCCCGTCACATCCCCCCCCAATGCCTGGTCCTCATCGAAACGACCGTGGCACCGGGAACCACAGAGCAGGTTGCCTTGCCGGCCATGAGAAAGGTTTTTCGACAAAAAGGTATCAAGAGTGACCCGCTTATCGCCCATAGCTACGAGCGCGTTATGCCGGGAAAGGACTACGTAGCATCTATTCGCGACTTCTGGCGCGTCTGCTCCGGTGTTAACGAAAAGGCCAAACAAAGAGTGGTCAAGTTTCTCAATGAAGTGCTCAATACCAAGAAATTCCCTCTTACCGTGCTGGACCGGCCTATTGAATCAGAGACAGCAAAAGTTGTGGAAAATAGTTATCGGGCAACCATTCTGGCCTTTTTGGATGAATGGAGTCTTTTTTCTGAGAGAAACGGCGTGGATCTCATCAAAGTCATCAAGGCCATCAAAATGCGACCCACGCATTCCAATATGATTTTTCCCGGCCCCGGCATCGGTGGTTACTGTCTGCCGAAAGACGGCGGCCTAGGCGTTTGGGCCAATCGCCATATTCTTGGTTTTGAAGACGACACGTTTAGGATGACCCCGCTGGCCATCGATATCAACGACACCCGTTCGCTGCATGCCGCTCAACTTGTCCGCGACGCCTTGCGTAATATGAGCTTGCCCATTGCCAGTGCGGAAGTTCTCATCCTGGGCGCTTCTTATAGAGAAGACGTAGGCGACACTCGATATAGCGGCTCCGAAATTCTTATCAGAAGACTGACCGAAATGGGCGCCGAGATCAGAGTGCACGACCCCTATGTTGATCAATGGTTTGAGTTCGAAAATCAGGAAGAACATTCTATCAACAATAAATCAGTTTTCTTTCGCAACCAGAAAAAACTGAAAGACTTGCGGGTTCAAAAGGACCTGATTAAATCCTTGAAGAATATCGACGCTCTTGTTCTTGCTGTCCGGCATGAAGCATATCTCAACTTAGATCCTTCAAAGGTCATAAAGGCCGCAGGCCATCCTATTGCAATCATCGACTGTTTCGGCATTCTCGATGACGACCGCATTCGCCACTACCTGAAAATGGGCTGCGAAGTTAAAGGTCTCGGCAGAGGTCATATTAAGAGGCTCAAAGACCAGGTAAGCAAAAAGAAAATCTAATGGGCTGCGTCAACGACGTTTAGTATTTTAGAATATAAGCGGCCTTTAAGGTCGTCAGAACTGATCATCAAAGATCGTTTGCAGAGTTTCGCGTGATCTAGCACGTTGCTCTGTTTCCATTCTTAATATTAAATTATGAAATCTGCCCGCAGTATCTTTCCGTACAAGCCAATACATATCTGCTGCAAGAACGTCATCACTTCCTACAGCTGTTTTGTTTTCCAGCGCCGTCAACAAAGCATTCAACTTGTGCAGTTAATGTCAACCAGGGAGAAACAGATTCCGCTCTTCTCTATAAAGAGTTTGAGATAAGCATTGATCGCAAATTTAGCCTCATGCGACAACCTACCGTTTTGTGGCTGCCGACATGACGACTATCAGCTGAAAGACCGTCGCGTATACATTGAACATGAAAGGCTGTTCGTTTAGTCCGTCCCATAACATTTTTTCACCCCATTCAATTACTATTGCAGAACTCCTTTGTGCCTACATACATCACTGCGCATATCGGGTTCTCCATTTCGTATTTCGTCCGTAATTATATTAATTCATTATATTATATCAAAAAGTCCATCAAATGATGATGGCTCATAATACTAGGTTATGACTTGTAATATGCTATGAATAAACAAGTGAGACATTCCAGAAAAAATATGTAATAACCAAACCAGCTTCAGATGAGAAAAAATTTTATTCAATAAATATATGGAAATTAATTGATATTATAAGGAGTTTTTATGAAAACCGCTGTAATGGAGAAGATCGTTGATCAGCCCATTGATTTATCAATAACTCATGAAGAAAAAAAAGTCAAGATTGTAAAGCCTTCTTGTATTGCAGGTATTGAAGATCGAATTCTGGATTCCGGCACAATGTCCATATTGAAAGTCGAGCGGCAGCATGTGAAAGCTGAGAATGTTTTTCATAACGAAAAATCGTGGAAGGGCTTACAGGACTACCACAACCTGATGAAATGCTACGAGCAGGCAAACACAATTCCTCGTTCAATTGAACAAATCAATGCCATGACCGTCAAGGACGGCTACATTCCTGAAGATCTGTCCCATCAGGACATTACAGGGAGAGGATTACGCCAGCAGGCAAAATATATTTTCCGCGCACCTTTCTTAAAGGCTGTTACCTCACATGCCGAATATTGTGACGTGCCGGGATTTGAAATTCCTAAGCAGGTTATGAAGGAAACAATTCACATACTCAATTTATTGCGGAGTGTTGGAAACTTTTTCAGGAAAAACAAAATCCATACGATGGTTGGCTCACCCACGGAGGTGAAAATCGCCAGTCGCTGTTTTGGCAATCTTTGGCCGGCGGGCATTAATCTCTACGGGATTTTGCGGGAACTGTATCCCGCTTTTCACGCCAGAATCACCGGACAGGTGCCAATATACGTTGCCGATCACATGGAGGATATGCTCGACGCCCCCATGGATTCCCGTGCGGTCAGGGGTGTTGGAAGATTCAGCATCGATCGGCATGGCCGGTTTCTTGGCTTGTACCCCGTATCTGAGGTGCCCCCGAAGCAGGTAACCCTGGATTCAACCTTTTTATCTCAAGATCAGTTGGGCAGAAAAGCTATCGTGAATAGTATCCTGAAAGATATTATTCATGCCCTCAAAATAACTGCAAACCGCTCCGTCATTGTGATTGATTATGCCGGAGGAGTCGGTAACATGTCCGAACTCTTGATCAAAAGGATTTATGGCCTGCCGGATGAAAATTTGAAAACCCTGCTGAAGGATAAAGTCCGCGTTGCCGTCATCGATATCGCTGATGATCAGCTTGCGGCAGGAATCAACAGATTTCAGCAAATGGATAAACAACCCCGGTATGCAGGAATGTCTAGCCGAATTATTTTTTTAAAGGGAGATGTAACCAAACCCCTCAATACTGAGCATATCAGCGCCTTAAAAGCCAAATTTGGAGAATCATCTCTGACCAATTCCCTTTATCTCGGCATGACATCCTACACCATCGGCGCCCTGGACAATATTACATTAGAAGATGGGACTACGGTTGCCCATGCGATGGCGGATGAGATGTTCAAACAGTGCTGGAAGGTCTATGCGGTCGATTTTTCATCCCCCATGTGGCGCCTTTCGGCATTTCTGAAAGATACGGGGAAATGGGGCCGGGAATATCTTCGGATTGTCCATGGTCATGCGGATAAGGAAGATGAACTGGAGCCCATGCACAGGCTGGTGGCTATCTACCTGAAAATCCGATTTGGATTGGCGCTAAAGAGCGTAGCCGATTTTGTCCGTTTCATGTCGATAGGCACCGCGCTGGCTTCCCACTATACAACGGTTTGGCCTGACAGTGATGGCCATAATGCCGGCTATTGTGTTGTCAAAGACGGTACCTTGAAGAAGCCGGGCATCCTGAGTTTTGCTGAAAGGCTCCAGAGTCAAGGGGCCACGCTGTACTATAAATCCAAGATTTGGTTGTTCGGCACCCTGGACCTTGGAAAAACACCTAAAGGGAACCGTGCCTGGGCTTTTATTCCCGGGTGGATTGCCGATTTTGTAGTTGCAGAAAATAAATGCAATAAATGCTGATAAGAAGGAGACTGTTCATGTTCACCCGCAATGAAATATCTGTGAAAGATCAATTGGCCGGCAAACGAATCATGATCACCGGCACCACCGGATTCTTAGGGAAAGTTGTCATTGAGAAAATTATTCGTGATATACCGGATGTCGAAAAGATCATTCTGTTGATCCGGGGAAATGACCGGTATACTACTGCCAGGGATCGCTTTGACCATGAGATTGCCGTGTCCACCATCTTTGACCGGCTCAAAGATGATAGCTCTGCTTATTTCAGGCAATTCTGCCTGAATAAGATTGAATGCGTCACGGGCGAACTCACGGAAAAAAATTTCGGCCTGAGTAGGGAAGATTTCACGCTACTCGCCGGCCGGGTTGATGTCATTATCCATGTAGCGGCCTGCGTGGAATTCCGGGGCGAACTGCAGCAGGCTTTAATGATCAACACCTTGAGCCTGTTGAATATAGCGGATCTGATCAAAACAGCGGGGAATATTCCGCTGGTCCATGTTTCAAGCTGTTATGCGAATGGATTCAATACAGGGGACTGCCGCGAAGAAGTCATAGTTCCAACCAGCAAGGCATTCAAAAAAAATCCGAAAGGCTTTTATAATGTTCGCCTGCTGATTGCAACGCTGCAGAAAAAGATCAGGGATATTGAAGAAAATTGTACCCAGCCTGATCAACTGGCTGAACGATTGGTTAATCTGGGTGTAAAAGAATCCAACCGATATGGCTGGAATGACACGTACTCTTTCACAAAGTGGCTAGGTGAACAAATTATCATGGAAGAGCTTCAGGACTCCACACTGACCATCGTCCGTCCGGCAATCATTGAGAGCACTTATAAGGAACCGGTTCCGGGTTGGGTCGAAGGCGTCAAGGTGGCGGATGCGATTATCCTTGCCTATGCCCGTGAAAAGACGCCTTTCTTTCCTGCGCTGGCAACCGGCGTCATTGATATCATTCCGGCGGATCTGGTGGCAAATAGCATGATTCTGGCTGTGGCCGAAGCGCTGGCGACGCCGGGGAAACATCGGATCTATCAGTGTTCAACCGGATCGATAAATCCAATCACGATCGGCCGGATGAAGCATTTGCTCCAGTCAGAAGCCAACAGCAACAGCGGAGCCTATGATCGGCTGTTCCCGAAGGGCAAACCGAAACGTGACTTCCGGATTATTGACCGGAGGCTTTTTGTCATGGCGATGTCAGTATTGAAAGTTGCCGTGACGATGTATGATGGGATCTGCAAGTTTACGGGAATGAGGAACAGGATTCGTAAAGTGACTAATTTTGTGAATACAACAATGAAATTGGCTGTAACCTTTTCTTTTTATGCCTCACCCAAGTGCCTTTTCCATAATAATAAGCTCATGGATCTCTCCTCACGGATGACACCTGGGGATCGTAGCGCTTTTCCCGTGGATGCGGGGATCATTGAGTGGGAGCGCTACATGGGACCGATACACTTGTCAGGGTTAAATCGCTATGCCTTGAAGGATCGGAAGATCGCCAAGAGTCAGGCTGAGGAAAACATCATGGTCCCGAGCGTCGTGAATATCCCTATCGCGAGTGGAAGGCTGGAACACGGTAAGGTTTAAATCTTCCGCAGGCTATACCGGTATTATTTAAGACAGCGACAAGAGATAGGAGCGAAGGTTCTTATCAGCGTTGGTCAGACCTAATTTTCGGCGGATGTTGTTGCGGTGGAATTCGACGCCCCTTTCGGAAACATTCATCAGAGAGGCGATTTCCTTGGATGTCTTGCCGTCCTTCACCAGACCGGCCACTTGGATCTCCGCCGGAGTGAAGTTCAGGCTGCGACTGGATATGCTGTGGAGAAAGGGCGAAATAATGGTCTGGAGATTGGTCTCGAGGATATCCGCATAGACCTTCTGCCGGTCATTGAGGTGACAGCCCTTAAGGCGTTCAAGGCAGGGGAGCAGCAGGCCCCGGACATTGGCCAGAACTTTCTCCTCCAACTCATTTTTATCCTTTTCCCGCTGTTCGAGTAGGACCTTCAGCGCGATATTTGTTTCCTCAAGGTGCAGGGCGTTGAGATTAAGTTCCCGCTCCTTTTTACGGAGATTCTTCTCGGCGAGTTTGCGCTCCTCGACCTCCCGGCGGAGTTTTTCATTGGCCTTTGTCAGTTCTATTGTACGCTCGGCCACCCGCTGTTCGAGCTCATCTAACGTCTGTCGAAGAGCCTCTTGCGCCCGGTTCTTCTCTGTGATGTCCACGATGGAACACATGAGGCAAATTGGCCGGCCCTTCTCGTCGGTGACGAGATGGGCGGATAACTGAACCGTCAAATCGCGTCCGTCCTTGGCCTTACCCGCGAATTCGCCCTGCCAGTTACCATGCTCAAAAACATGCTTTAGAATCCGATCGACCTCTTGTTCCGACCGGGCGAAGGCAAAGGCGGGACGACCGATGACCTCGGCAACATCGTCGCCTCCCCAGAGACGGAGAAAGGCCTCATTTACGTAGGTGATGCGGCCATCAAGGTCGCCGAAAACGATGGCGTTGATGGAAGAAGCAATGGCTTGGTCCTTGATGCGCAATTCCTCAAAAGCCTGCCGGGCACGGGTGATATCCACGAAGGAACACAAAGTACAGATAGGATTGCCATCGTCATCTCGGACGAGACTTGCCGACAGGTGAACTACAATGCGCGAACCGTCCTTCTTCTGTCCGGCCACTTCGCCGACCCAACTGCCCTTTTCGAGGACGTGGGCTAAAATGAGGGCCGCCTCTTTTTGGTTATCGGCAAATGTCAACACTGACCAGCCGATAACCTCCTCTAGCGTATAGCCGGTAAGAGCAATGGCGGCGGCATTTCCGTAGGTAACCCGGCCTTCAAGATCCCCGAAAACGATGCCGTTGACGGCGGAGTCAATAGCAGTGCTCTTAATGCGCAGCTCCTCAAAGGCCTGCCTGGAACGGGTGATGTCGATAAAAGAGCACAAAGTACCCACGGGCTCGCCGTTCTCACCATGGACCCGGCTTGCCGACAAGTGAGCAACAACACGCAAACCATCCTTCCTCCGCCCGGCCACCTCTCCCACCCAGCTACCCTTTTCCATGAACTCTGCGAAGAGACGGGCAGCCTCTTCCTGGTCATCGGCAAATGCCAACACGGGCCAGCCGAGAACCTCCTCCAGCGTATAGCCAGTAAGAGCAATGGCGGCACGATTTGCATAGGTCACCCGGCCTTCAAGATCTCCGAAAGCAATGCCGTTGACGGCGGAGTCAATAGCCGAGCTCTTAATGCGCAGCTCCTCGAACGCCTGCCGGGCACGGGTGATATCCACGAAGGAACACAAAGTACAGATAGGATTGCCGTCGTCATCCCGGACAAGACTTGCCGACAGATGGACTACAAGGAGCGATCCGTCTTTCTTTCTTCCGGCCACCTCGCCGACCCAACTACCCTTTTCGAGGACGTGGGTTAAAATGAGGGCCGCCTCTTCCTGGTTATCGGCAAATGTTAATATAGACCAACCGAGAACCTCTTCCAGTGCATAACCTGTAAGATTAATGGCGGCGGCATTTGCATAAGTGACCCGGCCTTCAAGATCTCCGAAAGCGATGCCATTGACAGCAGAGTCAATAGCAGCGCTCTTGATTCGCAACTCCTCGAGGAGGCGGGCTTGAGTTATATGGTCGATCGACTTCTTCATGGACACCCTGGCAATATATTTTAAATTTTCTTTTCTTTCACTACGGTCCCAACGTTTTCATTAGATAGAATTATAAAGTATATAAAACAGAAAGAATAATCAATAAGAAATTATTTATCGGCTGGAAATATTCTTTTCAGAATGCCATAATTTCGTATTGAATTACGAGGAGATGTTTCATAAATTATGAAAGAATTGTATTCATCATTCACCCCTCCAATAATAAAATGAAGATAGATATAGCGGGAACCCATTTTTAACTTCATGTTTTATGGTCACTATTCCATTGACACGAAAAATCATTTTTCATATAGTATCTTAAAGTAAAAAAGAATGTCTTATTAATATTTTTTAAGAGAAAATCATGAAGACGGAACAATACATTTTAACAAACGGTTTTTTACAGGGGAAGCTCGGCGCACAGGCGGATCTCGTTCTCCTCTTCGGCGCAACAACAAGAATCAAAGAAAAAGGTCTCATGAATATGATCCGTGCGGCATACCCGAATGCGTGTATCTTCGGGTGCTCTACTGCAGGCGAGATCATGGGGACACGAGTTTTTGATAATTCGCTGATTGTTACTGCCGTTTCTTTTTCAGCAACCAAGGTTGCCGGCGCCATGGTTAAAGTAACCGGCATAGAAGATAGCTACAAGGCAGGCTCTGAGCTGGCGAGATCGCTTACAAGAAACTCCCTCAGACATGTCTTTGTCCTTTCTGAAGGCCTCAATATAAACGGCTCCGAACTCGTGAGGGGACTCACGGAAAATCTGCCTCTCGGGACAACTCTTACCGGGGGACTTTCCGGAGACGGTGACAGGTTCCAGGAGACTTATGTCTTGCTCAACAACGAACCGACGAGGGATGCCGTTGTGGCCATCGGTTTCTATGGCAGCACTCTAAAGGTCGGCTACGGCTCCTTCGGTGGATGGGATCCATTCGGACCGGAGCGGCTTATTACCCGTTCCAAGGGCAACATCCTCTATGAGCTTGACGGAAAATCGGCCCTCACCTTGTACAAGCAATATCTAGGAGAACACTCGAAAGGTCTTCCTGCTACAGGCCTCCTCTTCCCTTTAAGTCTCAGGATGAATGATTCTTCAATCCCCGTGGTGAGAACTCTTCTTTCTGTAAACGAGAAAGATCAGAGCATGACCTTTGCGGGTAACATGCCCGAAAATACCTATGCTCGACTGATGAAGGCAAACTTTGAGCGCCTTATCGACGGCGCAGTAAGCGCAGCCAGGACATCGGCTGAAATCACTGGACCGGCTAGTCCTGAGCTCGCAATCCTCATTAGCTGCGTGGGGAGAAAGCTTATCCTCAAACAGCGCATTGAAGAAGAAGTGGAAGGGGTGCGCGACATCCTGGGAGAAGAGACCACCTATACGGGCTTCTATTCCTATGGTGAAATATCACCCTTTACCAAGGGCGGTTCGTGCAAACTGCACAACCAGACCATGACCATCACAGCTTTGAGTGAGGAATAAACTTTTGCACAGCCTTATCGAACGACAGATAAAACGCTATCTTAAAGATATGAAGCCTCTTCCCAAGGAGTTCCAGGAATTCATCAAAGCCGTGGACAAGGCTTACCATGAAAATGATGAGGACAGGCTCATCCTGGAGAGGGCATTTGATTTGAGTTCGCAGGAACTCATGCAGGTAAACGATGAACTGCGAAAAAGTGAAGAAAAATTCCGCATGCTGGCAGAATCCAGTTCTTTTGCCATCATGATGCACCAGGGCGATCATTGGATTTACGCGAATCGTGCGGCTGAGGAAATTTCCGGTTACACAGAAGAGGAACTCTGCGGTATGCACTTTTGGGATATTGTGCACCCGGACTACAAGGAATTGATAAAAGAAAGAGGCTTCAGTCGTCAACAGGGAAAGGTGATGCCTCGTGCTTACGAATTCAAAATCATTGCAAAAAGCGGAGCGGAAAAGTGGGTCAGCCTGACCGGAAACGCCATCAAATATGAAGATAAACCCACCGCTTTGATTTCCGTAACGGACATTACCGAACGTAAAATAACAGAGGCTTCCTTAATGGAAAGTGAGATCAAGTATCGGCGGATATTTGAATCATTCGAGGACGTCTACTATCAGACAGATGAGAACGGTATCATCCGAGTCCTCTCCCCATCTGTGTATCGGCTTACGGGATGGTCTCCTGATGAACTCATCGGAAAGCCGGCCTCGAATATCTATGTCCGACCAGAAGACCGGGAAAAACTTTTAGCAGAGCTATCAAAGAAAGGATTCCTCCGGGA
Organism: uncultured delta proteobacterium; assembly: GCA_963710575.1. Lineage (GTDB taxonomy): Bacteria > Desulfobacterota > Syntrophia > Syntrophales > Smithellaceae > Smithella. The sequence continues at coordinate 152,807 of CAVQAL010000007.1, forward strand.
TTATGAAGCCTTAATGAAGAAGAAGGACGGCACGCAGACATATGCATCACTCACGGCAAGCATACTTACCGGTCCAGATGTCAAACCATGTGGTATTGCCGGATCCCTGCGCGACATCACCGAACGCAAGGAGGCGGAGAAGGAACGTCAGCAAAGTTTTGAAAAGCTGAGAAAAGCTCTGAGAGCCACAGTCCAATCCATCGCCTTGACCTTGGAAACGAAAGATCCCTATACTTCGGGTCATCAACAACGGGTAGCCGATCTGGCCCGGTCGATAGCCACAGAGATGGGCTTATCGGCAGAACGGCAGGACTTCATTCACACTGCTTCCGCCATTCATGATATCGGAAAAATATCCATTCCCTCCGCTATCCTCAGCAAGCCGACAAAACTAAGTGATCTGGAATTCGGATTGATTAAAACACACTCCCAGTCAGGTTATAATATCCTGAAAGACATCGAATTCCCCTGGCCTGTGGCCGATGTCGTCCTTCAGCATCATGAACGGATGAATGGATCCGGTTATCCTCATGGCCTTAAGGGAGATGATATTTTACTGGAGGCAAGGATTCTGGCCGTTGCCGACGTTGTGGAGGCCATCACTTTCCACCGCCCCTATCGGCCTGCAATGGGAATCGATTCTGCTCTGGAAGAAATTTCCCGGAACAAGGGAATCCTTTATGATGCAAATGTCGTAGATGCCTGTCTGAAATTATTTCAGGAGAAAAACTACGCCATGGTTCTTAAAAAGTAGCTGACAGGGTGGGAAATAGTGCATTACGCAGTGTAAGATTAACGCCATTATTGAAACCGCGCCCTTCAGAAAACTCTTCAGAGAGAGACTTCCGTCGGAGGGAGCTTCACTAAGTAGTCGAAGTATAGGAGGAAATTTAAGTATGAATGATGATAGACGCAGTTTTACAGGTAAAATAACATACAATTACAAATTTATATTCAACAACGGGGTGGAGAAAGAGTTCAACATTGAATTAGACAGAGTCACTTTTAATTTAATACAGAAAAGAGATAAAGTTTGCCCTGAATGGACAAAGCTCAGCTGTTTTAAGTGCCCTAATTGTACTTTGAATGATCAATATGAATTATGCCCCATAGCCGTAAATATGGTAGATGTCGTAGATTACTTCAGCAATTTCGTTTCTCACGAACCGGTAGAGGTTATTGTTACCGCGCAAGAAAGAAAATATATTAAGAGAGTAAATTTACAACACGGCGTCAGTTCTCTGATCGGCATATATATGGTCACCAGCGGGTGCCCTATTCTTGAAAAGTTAAAACCTATGGTGCGTTTTCATCTGCCCTTTGCCACGATAGAGGAAACTAAATATCGCGCCATTTCGATGTATCTACTAGCTCAGTATTTTTTATATCAGCGTGGCATTCAGCCTGACTGGGATTTGAAGAAACTGGCTGAGACGTATGAGAATATAAGGGTAGTTAACGAAAACTTTTGTAAAAGGCTCAGGACTATCGAGGGGAAAGACGCCAATCTTAACGCTGTTGTTGTGCTTGATATTTTTGCTGACAGCGTAAACTTCTCAATAGACAGCCGGATGGTAGATGATTTGGATTATTTATTTAAAGGATACCTTAAATGACAAGGAAGCGAAAATGAATATTTCAAAGTGGTTGGATGAAAAAGAAGCCGAAGGCCTTGATGTTTCGCACATCGAATTGCCTGAAGATTTGGCCGTTGACGAAGCGCCGGAAGAAACGATCTTTTTTAAGGAGATCCGACCTTGCAGTATTCTCTGCACCGGCAGCCATCCTTTTTCTACCGTCGAACAATTCGGTCACTGGTATTATTGCCGGGGCCGTGACAAAGAAAACGGCCCACATACCACACAGCCGCAATGGTGGATGTTTACTAAAGACAAAGACCTCGCAATTAAAACAGCCAGAATGCATAATGAGACTCGCTGAAAGCGAATGGAATAAAGCTTGAAGCGTTAGTCAAATTATCCCTTGTGCAAAGCACAGCGGGATATCACCAAAGCAAAGAGTAGAGTGATTGAGGAAATGCAATGAAGACGCAACGAATATTTGTCCTGATCATTTTATTCCTCGTTATGCTTTTTATGAGCGTCGGATGCCAGACGATCTCACCGGCACAAAGAACGGAAAAATCAGAGATTGAGCAGACAATAGACCATTATGCCGCACCGGATGGCGCAGAAGGAATAGCCTGCTACTACGCGAAACGCTACCACGGAAGAAGAACCTCTTCCGGTGAGATCTATAGCCCGCAAAAGCTGACAGCAGCCCATCCTTCCCTTCCGCTTGGCACACGGGTGAAGGTCGTGAATCTTGCCAACGGCAAAGCAGTCATCGTAACGGTCAATGATCGTTGCCGCGAGCATGAGGATGTATTCATTGATTTATCACGTAAGGCGGCGCGCCAACTCGGTATGATCCGACAGGGAAAGGCTAACGTCCGGATCATCATCGTTGAGAATGGTAATCCGTCAGACGAAATCTTGACCAGTACACAAAAGTAACTAATGAATTTTTGTCTAAACAAAATAAAGGAGGTATGGCTATGAATTTAAACAACCCGGAAGCAACCCAGCAGGCATTGAACATTTTGAGGAGCGGCGATACGTTCCAGTGGTATGTCATTCCTTTCCTTGTGATCGTTTTATACATCTATGCCAACGAATATGAAAAGGGCAATTATCGCGTTATCGCCGGAGGGCTGGCACTTTACATGGTTCACTGGTTTGTGGAAATCGTAAACGCCTTGATCCAGCACTGCTCCGGTCATGCTCTGTGGACGGTGCCTTCCGGAACAGCCTTTGCAATACTGGTGGGTGTCGGGATCGAAATTAATCTGATGTTCGCTATTGCCGGAGTGGTTGTTTGCAAGCTGCTGCCCAAAGATCCCACGCTGAAAATTCTGGGCATCAATAACCGTTGGGCATTTGCGGTTACTAATGCTGCTTTTGCCTCTATTCTGGAAATATTCTTGGTGAAGACGCCGACATTTGTTTGGGTCTACAGATGGTGGGGCGCTTTTCCTGTTTTTGTGACGGTTTACATCCCCTTCTTTGCCGCCGCTTGTTACGTGCATGACTGGCAACCTCGGGCGCAAAAGCTTTTCATCGGCTCTCTCTTCGCCATTAACGCCATTGCTCTGATCGTTTTTGCAGGCATCCTCAAGTGGATCTGAGTAGAGCACCTTACGGCACAGGCCAAGTGCTTCACTCACACCAAAAGGATAGAAAATGCGGCAAGCAGAAACATTCCCCATGTGGTGACATCCATTCCCGCCAGGGGGATTAAGATCAAACTGCCGAGAAGAGAGCCAAGGCATCCGCCGATAAGATCTGCGGAGTACAGAGGTGAAATTACATTTTTCTGGTCTTCGATTTCATGAAGGCTGGCGTAGGCAAAAATACCGGCAACTAAAAAACCTGTTGCCGCCAAAAGACATGAAATCTCGACTAGACCGGCGGAGATGCTCATTGTTACTCTCATTCCAGTAAACGCACACAAAAAGCAAATTCCGGCGAGCAGACTGATACCATACCATCGGAGTAGTTTCTGATTGTTGAACGGCCGGGCCATCTCTTTGTTGATAATCATTGCGCCCAGAGCAAGACCCGCCATGAAACTCATCAGCAGCAGTCCGATATCCTGATAGAGCACACCGTGTTTTACCTGATAATAAAGGATAAGGATTGTTTCCAGAACCATACCCATAAATCCCGCCGCAACCACCAGCATTGCGCGGCGGAGCGCCGGCCGGAAGCGGCTCAAAAAAAAGATGACGGGCAGACTGATCCACAACAACAATGACAAAGACGATTTTAAAAAATCCTTATCCATGATTGAAGATGGATCAACAAGGGCAATACGCGGAAAAAACTTCGACAACCAGATTATGAAAGCGTACTGATAACAAACCGGTCTGATATCGGTGTTGGGCAGTGACTTTTCTCTTCGGAGCAAATCTCTGATTTTAAAAAATCTGTCATTTGTAAAAAGGTACTTGATGTAATTCGGTGAAATTAATCTTGCCGCTATTTTCCTGTCCTGCAACCGGCGGGACAGGACTTCCGGCTCTCTAGGCAGAGGTGCGTGAGAGGCTGTCACAACATTCGTTGTTCCCGGAAGAAACAGCGTCTCGGGAAAGACAGATTGCAAAGCGCTGTAGATGCTTGCGTTGCGGCCGGTCAGCGGCCTTGTCCATAGATTTTCAGCTGTGCGAAGCCTGAAGCCCAGAATTCCCCCGGGATTAAGTTTCACGGAACATTGTTCGAAAAACTCCTGGGTGTAGAAGCGGTTCGCCTGTCCTGAGGCCGGTTCCGGCATGCCGACCAAAATCAGATCGTACTTGCCGCTCTTTTTAAGATACTGCCGGGGATCGGCAAATATAATATGAACGTTCGGTTCTCCCCGCGACTTTCTGATGTCATCAGGAAGATATCGCGTCACCAGATTCAGCATGACGGGGTTGAGTTCGACATAATCAATTCGCCGCGGCCCGTACTTCGCTGTTTCTCTGACGAGCCCTTCAATTCCGCCCCCCAGAATAAGCACGTCCTGCGGATTTGGGTGCTGAAGTGCCGTCAGATGGCAGAAGGACTCGGCTTCGGTTCCTTCAGTTTCAAATGACAGGGCATCATTTTCAAAAACGGAGATCTGATTGTACAGCCTTGTTGCGGTAATTCTGCCATAGGGAGAATCACTGCTTTCCAGAAGATTCGGGTGATTCCATTTTGTCATCCGGTTATCCAAAAAAGATGCCTTCCAGATGAGCGCCAGAAAAATGCAAGCCAAGACAGCTGCAGTCCAGCGAAGAATCGATTTTCTGAATCCTCTTAACACGATTATGGGTGTTATGACTGAAGCAAGGGCACACACAAACGCTATAGAGCAATTCCGCAGTCCCCACATGATAAACAGAGTCGAAAACAATCCGCCGATTAATCCGCCCGCGCTCTCAATAGCATAGGCAACAGCCAGCGTCCTGCCTGTTGTCACGTATGCCTTTGCCGTCCACTGGAATAAAAGGCCGGACAACAACCCCGTGGGAAGAATGGAAATGACTAAAACAATTAATTGCTGCAAAAAGGTAAGATACGCGCCGGGTACGCCGCCGAAAATCAGACGGCTGGAACGAATGAACATAATATCCAGAGGAAGAGCAATTCCGAAGATTATAAAAAGCAACGCAATGTGATTAAGGGACGGGAAATAATTCCGGCGTCCGGCAACTGCGCCCACAGCAGTCCAGAATAACCATATTCCCAGCGCTAGTAGATAAATCAATTCGATCCCGTAGAAGGAAACGTTCAATTCCCGGAGCAGGACAACCTGCCCCAGAATTGAAATCAACCCGATGGCGAGAAGAAAAATTATCATGAGGTTATTTGAATTGGGATTCGCCGAATACTACAGCCTGAAAGGTTGAAAATTGTGCTTTCTCTTTCCAGCATCCCGTCTCCAGTCCGGCCTTCCGGCAAAGATTATCCAGCAGCTCTTCACGATTCCATCCTTGTTCCATCGCCACTTGAGGAAGAAAAACGGCGTGATGACCATCTTTGCTGAGTACGACGCCGTCCCTGCCGATAACAATATCAGCTGCGCCGCCTACTTGTTTCATCGGCGTCAGCACGGATATTTCTATTTCTATATCGTTTAGTTCATCGGCGGCAAGCGGGTGAAACCGGCCATCATTAAAGGCTGCCTGAATCGCCATTGCGCCGACAATCTTGCCCAGGGGCTCATCTCCGATCATCCGGCCAATGCAGCCGCGAAGCTCGCCCCTTTTCCTGAGTGTCACAAAAGCTCCGCGCGGCTGTTGAAGAGTCGAGTTGAAATTCCTTGCCAATGGAACCGTATCCGTCAAAAATAATCTGGATAAGGTTTCCCTGGCAAAAGCGAGCAATACCTTTTTATCGGCTGACGTCAGCGGTGCGGATACGGCAGCCGGTGTTGGTGCAGATACGCTGATGTTTTTCTCTTCTCCTTCTGCAGTTAAGACAACCGTGCCATACCCTACAACCCGCGAGCGCTCACCGACAGATGTATCTCCTGAATTGGCATAGCTCACAATCAATCCATGGGTCGCGCCCAAAGATTTTGCCGCTGCCATTGCCGCCATGACCGGCGCTTCACCGCAGGCGCTTGTACCAAAGTTGGAAATGCGTCTATCCATATGCGCCTGCACAGTTGCGCGCAATGCGGCGGGATCCAACTTGGCAATGGCGGCGAGGGTCTCCCTGTCTACAATGTTTGCATCTGCCGCAGACGGGTAGTGAGAAAGATCGGAACTCGCGACAATCAATGCCCGCTTGTTTTTCAAAACCTTCGCCAGAGCCTGACCGAAGCGGGTACACATCTGCATATCTGCTGAACCGACAATAACGGGGACAATCTTTGCTCTAGGAAAGACAACTTGGATAAAAGGCACCATTACTTCGATGGAATGTTCAGATTCATGAAGCGATTTATCCAGAGTGCAATCGGCTGGATCAGCCTTCTTGAGTAAAGAGATAATATTTTTTTCCACCGGCGCCACACCTAATGGAGTGCGAAAACCATCGCCCGGATACAGCGAAATTTTCTGAAAATCAGAGCTTGTATGGTTTGTTCCCAGGATGACGATCACGTCATATTTCTGATTGCTGACCTGCTTGAAACCATCGGCGCAAATCTGACCGGAGAATATGTAACCGGCATGGGGAACGATGATGGCAATCGGGTTTTTAACTTTGATAGGAACTGCGTCATGAAGGAATTTTTCAATGGCGAGCTTCAGCATGGCCGCGGATTCAGGATAGAACTTTCCCGCGACAGCAGGTTCACGAACATCGGTGTCTGAACCTTTATTCGCCTGACAAGCCGTGGCAAAACAAAAAAAGCCCATAAGCAACGCAAGGTTCAATCCTAATATTTTCATTTTCTTATGACCTCCTTTTATTCGTGAAACTCCAATTCCAAAAGCGAAGCGCAACGTAATTGGTAAGTTGAACAATCCCGCAAAGCGGAGGGTATAATACCCCGCAGCTTGCGTTGGGGTTTCATAACCGTGATACCCACACGCCTGCAATCTTCCGCCCGCATAATTTACAATGCCCATCTTTTAATTTCATCGCTGTTACGAAGAATCCCTGCCGCTCTATCACAATCTTTTTGCAATTTGGACAGTAGGTGTGATTTCCCGGATGACCCGGCACATTCCCCACATATGGATAATGCATCCCTTTGTTCATGGCCATGCTATAGGCGCGTTCCAGCGTGGCAACAGGTGTGGGGGGGAGATTCAGCAGTTGGTAATCAGGATGAAAGCGGGTGAAGTGAACAGGAACATCGGGACCCACTTCTCCCAATATCCAGTCTATCAAACCCTGCAACATCTTGTCTGAATCATTTAATGTGGGTACAACCAGATTCACAATTTCAAGATGGACACGGCTCTTCGCTATCTGTTTGATGCTTCGGAGGACGGGGCGCAGCTCCGCCCCGCAAGCATTGCGATAAAAATCCTCGCTGTACCCCTTCAGATCGATCTTAATGGCGTCAAGCATCTTGCACATTTCCGCGAGAGGCGCCTCATTCATGAATCCGCAGCTTATCATTACGCAACGGATGTCCTGCTTTTTCGCGTCCCGGGCAATGTCGGTCAGATATTCCGTGAAAACCGTTGGTTCATTATAAGTGAACGCGATAACAGGAGACTTGTTGGCGTGTGCGGCATCAACAATGCCGGCAGGCGGCGTAAATGAAACCTGATGATCTTCCGGCGAGGCCTGAGAAATTTCCCAGTTTTGACAGAACTTGCATCTGAGCGGACATCCGGCGGTGGCCAGAGAGTATGCCGCAGACCCCGGCAGGTAATGGTAAAGAGGTTTTTTTTCGATGGGATCAATATGGATGGATATGGGGCGGCCATAGACAAGGCTCTTCAGCTTTCCGTTGACATTCATGCGCGTCCGGCAACGTCCGCGTTGACCGTTAACAATGGCGCAGCCATTGGCGCAAAGAAGACATCTGACAATGGTTTCTTCAGGGGGATAGCCATCGCCTTTTATCGTGAGCGGCCTCCAGTAGCGGGCCGTTGGCGCTGATTTTACAAGTTCATCTAAATAAGTATCTCCGAAAGCAAGACCCGAATCGCCGCCAATCAAAAACTTCTGCCAGGACGGATCGAATAGAACCATGCCCGTGCCGCCAACTGTCGCGGCCAGCCTCGCAAGTGTTACTAAAAAATCACGTCTTGAAATCATGATATCCTCAAAAGATTTCTCCTCGTAGATCAAGTATTACACCGTGAGGAACAAACGCAAGTCAACTTTGATCTTATTCCTGTTTTCTTTTTATGTTTGCCAATGCCTTTTCAGCGGCAGATTTGACTTCTTTAGGGTATGACCCGATGCCCAAAATAGATTTTGATTCGGCAATTTCTGAAAGAGTTTTTATTGCCTCAGACGAGCCAATAGTTCCAAGAGCGTTGCAAATTTTTTCCTGCAGAGATATCTGCTCATCCTTAGCTATCAAGGATTTGTTCTTGAGCATATCCAGTAGACTGGGCACCGCCTCGGTGTATCTGATTTTACCGAGCATTTCAATTACATTAACTCTCAATTCACCTTCTGCCTGCGACAGAAAGGACAGGAGTAATGGTCCTCGCTTATTCCCCCCGATCTGGCCAAGGCTTTTTAATGCCTCCTTGTGGACCCGCTTATCTTTGTGCAGCAAAAGAGCTCGAAGTATATCAGCGTTGGTTTCATCGCCAATGCGGCCTAATATATAGGCCATATTACGCAAGTAATACCATGGAGCAACCATGGTAATACTTGCAATGATGGCAGGTATTGCCCTATGCCCCATTTCTTCAATAATATGGATAATGCTTATACGTTCTTTGCTATCGCTGGCATTCCGGACAATATTGAGTAATTTGTTCATTATAATGTCGCCAAATCCAGTAAGTATTTGGAAGGCTTCAATTGATTCATGCTTCTCGTTGGTATTGAATTCTTTTAATAGGATGTTAATGTTATTTTCTGTTGCCAGATTTCGGAGAAATTCCAAAGATACTTTTCGCACTTCATAATCTTTTTTCAATGCGCCGGTATTAATCTTACTGAAGATATCTATAATCGGATTTGCTTCGGCAAAGAATCCATAGGTGATAAAGTCTTGAAGAAGCATTTGCAATCTGCGGCATATTTCTTTGTAGGCAGTCGTAACTAATGTTTCCATCTCTATCCACTCTATCGCTCGTGCTGATAATCTTTTGATCATATCTCTTTTCTCTTCGGAAGGAAGAGATTCAATGGCTCCATCCATCGCCTTCATACGGGTGAACACTGCCTGCATCTTGGCAATACTTTCAGAAATCTGACCTTCCGTAATATCAGGATCGGAGACGATTTCGTGATCCTTCTCCACGGTTGCAGATACTTTAGTATCCGGATTAATTTGCGCTGTTTCATTTTCCAGTATGAGCTTGGGCAAACCGTCTTCATCATGTACTGTTTTCGGCTTTCTCGCGAGAAGGTCTATTAAAATATGCAGTTCTTCCTTTTCCAAATCTTTATCAAAAGAAATGTTCTTGATACCTAAACCGAGAAGGATATCCAGCAGGGCTGAAATATGAATCGTTTCGTCTTCCTGCTGATTGGAAAGTTTTTCGCGAAACAGGGATTTTTTTTCTAATTCCGCAAATACTTGAGGAGCATCCTGTTTCAATATTTCCATAAGATGAAGATAAAGCATTTCAATGGAATTCGTAATTGTCGGATCGACAGATGGATATCGTTGTACATTCTTTATCGCTGTGTGGATAAGAACAAGTGCGTCAATAGCTTTTAGTTGTAAATTTGTGTCTGCCATTATTTCCTCCCGGTAAAAAGTTAGGTTTTCTTTTTTCAAGCAATTCTAAAAATATTTACTAGGTTGAAAATCTTCGATTAATTTTCGTTGGGCAGCAACTTATTTCAAAATTATAACATTTTTGGGTACTGAACACAACCGGCTTGATTTAATGAGACTCGCTGACTATAGGAAACGTCAGTCGAACTAGTGAGTCCCAAGTTTCAGAAGCGCAGCGTACTGAAATTTGCTGGACGAACTATCCCGCCATAGGCGGAAGATATCTAAGATATCCGTGGTATCCCCGTAGCGGAGCGAATGGGGATAATAATACTCAAATATAATAAACACTAATTATTACTACGACAACAAAATATATAAAGGAGCTCATTTCCCCACGTGACCGGAGCGAAGTGCCCTCGCGTGACCTTTAGGTTATTAGGGCCACGGTGCCCCATGGTGACCTTACGCCACCTTCAGGTGGTTAGGTTATTTAGGGTATAAATCCAGAATAATTTCTGTCATGTCGAACTGTAGGCGTGGAGCCCGGTCGTAGATGACCCCACGGTGACCTTCAGGTTATTTAGGTTACGAATGCCTAATTTGACATCTTGTTTCATAGCGGCTCCAGATCCCGTAAGATAAATTTATCTTGACAATTGTCACGAGACACGTTACAAACTACCCATGATAAAAACATTTGCCGATAAACATACGCATGATTTATTCGTTACCGGTAAATCGAAGAAATTTCAGTCTGATATTATTAAAAGAGCGATAAGACGTCTTGAATATATAGATTTGGCAACGTGTTTGGAAGATTTAAAAGTGCCGCCCAGTAATCATCTGCACGCGTTAAAGGATGATAGAGCAGGTCAATACACAATATCAATCAATGATCAATGGAGGATATGTTTCAGGTTTATTGACGGAGACGCATACAATGTTGAAATAACTGATTATCATTAATAAGAGGTGTAAATATGAGTATACAATATAATGGAAAAAGAAAAGTAAAGCCAACGCATCCGGGAGAAATACTAAGAGAAGATTTTATATCTGATTATAAGCTAAATGTTGCCGAACTTGCCAAAGCGCTTGGTGTTTCGCGTCAGACAGTGAATGAATTGTTAAGGGAGAGTCGCGCGTTAACGCCGCTCATGGCGTTGCGTTTGAGCCGCTTGTTCGGAAACACGGCTGAATTTTGGCTAAACGCACAGCACGCCTATGATCTCTGGGAAGTACATCAATCGCATCGAACTGAAATAAAGAAAATTCATCCTCTCAAAGCGGCTTAAAGCAAATGAAACTGCTTATCCGTGGTGGAAGTATTGCCGCAGGTCTAGGTGTGACTAAAAGTTATGCAGATATTCTAAAAGAATCCCTTTTCAAAAAAGGAATCGATGTGATTAACCGATCAAAATACAAAGAGACCTCCTTTGATGGCATCGCCACATTCAACGACGACATTGCTAACTTTACGCCTGATATTCTCCTTATCAACTTCGGTGTTGATGATGCTTTCGGGTATGTCTACCGCTCTGAATTTCAGGAAAATCTCGTACAGATGATCAGGCTGGCGCGCCTTCGCTTCAGTCCGGTCATCTTCCTGGCGACTTCCCATACTTTCGATAATCCCAACGATATGGATGCTGTTAATATCTTTTACAGGTCTTTGAGGATTGTTGCTTCAGACCTGGGCTGTGAATTGATTCATGTACACAACTACTGGGCTGGTTATCTTGCAGAACATAATCTATGCAGCAAGGATTTGACCCTGTCAGATTCCAGATATCCCAATGAGAGAGGTCACAAGGTGATTGCAGAGGCATTACTGACTTGGCTTAGAAAAAAATTTGACCATCTTCAAAATAATTAGGGGGCAGTTGTGCCTCATTTCTCAAAAAGGAGTTACATATGAAGGATTACGGTATCAGTCTTAAGCGGCAAGGACACATAGCAGTCATTACCCTCAACCGGCCGGCAAAACAAAATGCCTTCGACCAGCACATGTGGGACTGTATGGATAAGGTGGTGGCCGAGCTCAAGTGCAGCCTTCCGCGCGTTATCGTCCTTACCGGTGCCGGCGGCAAGGCTTTTTGTGCAGGATTTGATGTGAACCCGGAAAATCCTTTGCTTAAGCCATTGTTAGCCGCAATGGAGGGACACGACAAAGGCCCGGCATATGATCTCATCCACCGCGTCAGAACAAGCACCGACAGTCTTGTCTCGTTGCCGGTACCGATCATTGCCGCCATTAACGGATTGGCTTACGGCGGTGGAGCCGAGATCGCCTCTCGCTGTGACCTGCGGGTCATGGATCCCGGAGCCGTGATTTGTTTCTCCGAAGTGCGGCTTGGCCTTATGCCGGATCACGGCGGAGTCGTGGGACTCACCCATCTCGTGGGTGCTTCCCGGGCCGCCGACCTTATCCTTACTGCCCGAAAGGTCGGTGCAGAAGAGGCCTTCCAACTCGGTTTGACCAACCGCATCAGTGCACCGGGCAAGGCTTTTGAGGAAGCATTGTCCCTTGCTCTTTCCGTCGCGCAAAACGGCCCTCGTGCCGTCCGCCATGCCCTATCCGTGATCAGAAAAACCGGCGATCTGACAACCCATGAGGCCTTGGAGCTGGAGACGGAAGAAGCAGTCACCCTCATTGCGAGCGGTGAAAGCATCCATGGAGTTTCCGCCTTTCTCACTCGGCAGAAACCAGAATTTCCGGAACCCGGGGAATTCTAATTAGATTTAGCAGCGACTGGGCTGGTTACCTTGAAGAACAAAATCTCAATAGTAAGGATTTAGTCTTGTCAGATTCCAGGTATCCCAACGAGAGAGGTCATCAGGTAATAGCAGAGGCGATGATAAAGTGGTTGGATAAAAATCTTTGACCATCATCGCTTACTTCCTGAAACAAAACATCCACCTATTCGGATAAATATTCACTCTTTCAAATGATAATCATTATTGAAGACATTAGTTGACGATTGTAAATAAAAGTTGCAAGATTACATCCATTAATCGATATGATCTTCTTTACCAGAAAGGAGAGTTTATGGATACTATAATTGGTGTCATATTAGGTTGGTTATTTGGTATGTTGGGTCAACGTCCGATTATATACATACAAAATTCGTTCAAGAAGCGGCCTCTTAAGAAAAGCTTTTTTGTTGAACTAAAGACCTTAAATGCCATCTCGCCATTCTATCGTATATATTATATTCAAGAATAGGGAAAACAGATAGAGAATATCTACTTTGGATTCAATCTATTATAAAAACATATAATGGATTTTATGAACATCTTAAAAATCCAAAAGAAATCGATATTCTCTTGCAAAGTAAAAAGGAAGATTTTGAAGCTGCCATCGAATTGATGAAAAAAAGTGAAGACTTAAACAAAGGCCTTTCGCTTAAGAAGTTTAGCGTGCCTTTCATAGATAGCAATTATTCCCAGATTCATTTATTCAATACAAAGTTTCAGGAAGGTATCTTGGAGATACGCGAGGAAATTAGACGCATTAATGAACAAATTGACCTTGCATGGTTCTATTTCTTTAAGACTTTTGATTCTAGCTTGTCAGAAAACAATGCTAAAATAGTTAGAGATAATCTGGAGTTGGAATATTTAAATATAGGTAAAAAGGTAGTTGATATATCAAAAAACATAAGCGTTTTTATTGATAGATCTGCATAAATATCTGTTTTAAACGAATTAGAATTTAATTATTAGATCATATTTGTATAGAAAAAATAATGGAAAAATAATGAGACGGTTCAATTTTCTCTCTAAGAAAATCGGAATAGCATCTCTACTCATTATAATCGTTACTATGCGGCAATATTTATGACTAGTAATGCATATCTTCAGCTTTGTTTTCTGAATTCCCGCCTACCCCTTGGTTCCTTGTCAGTTGAGGGCTGGCTCGCAACGACAGTAGAGGTGGTTATCAATCACGGACATGAACACCAAAACAAATCTTGAGGTTCATACCCTCCGCTTTGCGGGATAGTTTGTCCTGCAAATTTCAGTGCGCTATGCGCCTACTATAGTAATGTGTGATCATCACCCTACGTCGCTTCGCTCCTAGGATAATTCTGCCAGCAAGTTTCAGTATGCTCTATTTCTTATGATTGGGTCATTAATCCCACGTCCCTGCCAACTACGTTGGCGGGATTGTTCCTCTTACGCTTTGAGCTTCACTCCATTCACTCTCAGCGAGAGTCACGATCGCTTCGCTCCTGGGATAATTCGACTAACGCTTCAAACTTCACTTCGTTCGTTTTCAGCGAGTCTCATTATTTTTTTCTTGACTTCTCAACTCACATTAAGGCAAATATTAAACACATTTAAACCACGGGTGTGAACAAACCCTCCGCTGCGCGGGATTGTTCAACTTACCAATTCCGCTGCGCTTCGCTTTCGGAATTGGAGTTTCAGCAATAAGCCATTGTCAATCAATTAACACCAATTTAAACTTTCTTTAGAATGGTGATGACATGAAGAGATTATTGAAACCCTGCTTAAAAAACGAGAGCGGGGTTTTGTGTTTTTATACCAATTCTAAATCAAAGCGCTATTTTTGTTGGCGTCGTTGTCGGCTTCCTCAACATATGTATAATATGCCTCGTCGCCTCCGCCTAGCCGCCTCAATATCATCTTTGATTTAGGAATAGTATTAATAGGGTCAATTTTGCCGGATATCACACGCACAGAGGTTGTCAATTAAAGTTAAGTGAACGGACATCGGAGAGGAGATGCTTATGAAATTAAGGTTGTTGCTTTTCATTTTGTATCAAAAGCTGAAAAGGGCCGCGGTGAAAAACGCGGCCTACCAAAGTTTTCTCGGAGGCATGCAGGTGAAAATCATGATTAAAACAGCCGATGGGAAACATGGAAGGTTGTTCATCTTTGACCGGGGTAAATTGTCAACCGTTGCGGGCGGCGTACATCCATATGACGCGGCGCTTGTCTGGTCTGATTCCAACACCGCTTTCAAAGTGATGTCATCGGGCAGTGATGAACAGAGTTTTCAGGCAGCAGCGAAAGGTAATTTGAAAATCGATGGCATGGCGGCTTATGTTCAATGGTTTACAGACGGGATAAAACTGGTCATGAAGTAACGGCTTCGTAAATACCCTGAAGGGCACGATGAGTCCGGATGCTGCGTTGCGCTTCATTATTCAATACAATAGGTAAAAAAGGAGAAAGACTATGGGAACTATTAATGGCGGTCATCTTGTAGGTAAATATTTAAAAGAGGTGGAAAAGGTTGAAATTGTGTTTGGCATATCCGGAGGACATCTGGAGGCAATTCTGGATGGTTTTACTGAGTACAAGATCCGCACCATTGATGTTCGGCACGAGCAGGCGGCGGCAATGATGGCGCATGCATGGTATGTGTATACGGGCAAACCCGGTGTATGCTTCCTGACTGCCGGGCCGGGGTTTACCAACGGTCTTACGGGAATTGCGAATGCCTACCTTGATAACGCGCCGCTGGTGGTGCTTTGCGGCAAACACCCGCTGAAGGAAGATCTGAAGGGAGCGCTTCAGGAAATGAATCAGATGGACGTGGTCAAGCCGATTACCAAATGGGCTGCCACTTGTTACGAGACTAAACGAATACCGGAATATCTGGCGATCGCTTTCCGGCAGGCTACATCGGGGAGGCCCGGCCCTGTTTTACTGGAGCTGCCGCCCGATATCCTCGGCATAAAAATTGATGAATCTCTGGCACCGATGCCAAGCCGGCCCACACGAAAATACACAGTTCATCCCGACGATGCCGATCTGAAAGCAGCGGCGGATATCATCAATAACGCCAAGAAGCCGTTGTTTATCGGTGGAACCGGCGTAGGGTTCAGTTCCTGCAGCGATTGCCTCGGACAATTCATTGATAAAACGGGAATACCCTTTATCCTCCTCAATCACGGCAGGGGAACGCTTCCCGACAATCATCCTCTTTCCATCTGGGACTGCGGCAACGTCGGTATCATGGTAACCGCTGCCCAGGCGGATGTGATTGTCATTGCAGGGCTTCGCCTCAACTGGCTGCTCCAGTCGGGCAATATCATTCCGCCTACAACCAAGATCGTACGGATTGATATCGACCCGCACGAAATCGACCGGAACCGGCAAGCCGATGTGGGACTTGTCGGCGATTGCGGCTCTGTACTGGGACAGCTTAATCCACTGCTCAACAAAAAGGACCACAGTGAGTGGGTGACCATGCTGAGAGCGGCGAGCTTATCCATGATTGACGGGGAACTCAAAATTCGTCAGACGGCATCCGACCCCATTCACCCGATCCGCCTGGCTGAACAAATCAGGAAATATGTCGGCAATGACGCGTTTTATGTTGTTGACGGCGGCGACACTTCCTATTTCGGACTTGTCGGGTTCATGTCCAAGCACAAGGCTGGCGTTATTGGTTCATCTTCGGGTCTTCTCGGTTGCCTCGGAACCGGCATTCCCTTCGCCATGGCCGCCAAGCTGGCGCATCCGGATATGAAGGTATTGCTGCTCAACGGCGACGGATCTTTCGGCTTTAATGCCATGGAGTTTGACACAATGGTGCGGCTCAATATTCCGATTGTGTGCGTGGTGAATAACGACTGCGCCTGGGGC
Organism: uncultured delta proteobacterium; assembly: GCA_963710575.1. Lineage (GTDB taxonomy): Bacteria > Desulfobacterota > Syntrophia > Syntrophales > Smithellaceae > Smithella. Next base: position 169,277 of record CAVQAL010000007.1, read on the forward strand.
ATGATCAAACACTCCCAGGAGATGTCCATCGGCGCCGATAGGCTTCAGTGTTCGGAACTGGGCACAAGACACTATGAAAAGATGGTCGAAGGTCTGGGCGGATATGGTGAGTTTGTCACAAAGGACGAGGATATCATCCCCGCGCTCAAACGCGCCTTTGAATCCGGGAAGCCGGCCTGTGTGAATGTGATGACCGATCCGACGGTCACCAGTCCTGCAACGGTATTATTTTCTCAGGCATTGAAGATGGAATAACATCTGGAGACTCACAACGAGATATTCAAGGAGGCCTTTGATGAAAGCACTGCAATTTAATGTTAATGTGCCAAAATTTTTAATCATCCAGGCGCTGCGGCCGATCAGCGGAAGCTTCTGTTATCGAGGCCCCTTCTCCACGGTGAAACTTGTCGATATGCCGGAACCCACGCTCCTTTCGCCGGAATGGGTAAAGATAAAAACAAAACTCTGCGGGGTTTGCGGCAGCGACATCAATCTTCTTTTCCTCAAGGATTCGCCGACCGCGTCACCCTTTACATCTTTTCCCTGCGTGCCGGGACACGAGTTCTGCGGCGAAATCGTCGAAACCGGCAAGGAAGTTGACAATTGCAAAACCGGCGATCTGGTTACCGTCATTCCAGCACTTAACTGTCATACACGCGCCATCTCGCCCGTATGCCGGAGCTGTGCCGCTGGATTAACGGCCAATTGCGAAAATTTCGCCGAAGGAGCTTTCTCGCCGGGAATGTTCATCGGCATCTGCAAAGACATCAACGGCGGATTTGCCGAATATGTGGTGGCGCATAAAAGCCAGATCTATCGCGTGCCCGCGGGCGTTTCGCCGGAATCGGCAACCTTGGCGGAACCTCTGGCGCGTGGGTTTGCAGGCTGTGCTGGACAACTGGCCGGAGGACACAGACAAGGTGCTGGTTATCGGCGGCGGCGTTATCGGCGCCATGGTGGTCAAGTGCATGCGCGCGCTTGACAGCGTCTGTGATATCACGGTTGTCGAACCTTCCGCTTTCGCGGCGGAGCATGTGAAGCAATGCGGCGCCAACCGGACCATCAAAGGCGGAATCATCGACGCCGCCGTGGAGATTGCTGGTGGACGTGCCTATCAACCGCTGTTGGGCGAGCGCGTAGTGATGGGCGGGTTCGACAAGGTTTATGATACCGTAGGTCATGCCGATACCTTGAATATGGCGCTGCGCGTCACGGCCACAAGCGGCACGCTTTCCGTTATCGGCATCGGCAAGGAAGTAAAACTGGATCTTACAACATTGTGGCTCAAGTTGCAGACTGTCAGAGGGTTGCTACGGCTATCGTTACAACAATATCGCTGGAGTCAAAAAGCATACATTTGAAATGGCCATTGATTTAATTTCATCCAAAAAAATACAGGTGGAGGACATGCTTACCCACAAGTTCCCGCTGGAAAAATACCGGGAATTGATCGAGGTCAACGTAAAGAAGGACGCCAACCAGGCAATGAAAACCGCCGTCAGCTTTGATTAGGAAAGGAGGCATCTAATGAAACAACCAGACATTAGCAACATCAGCCAAATGAAACTTCCCAACGTAAACCAGATCGGCATTCTTGTGAAGGACATACCGGAAGCGGTGGCCTATTATGCAAAACTCCTCAACATCGGAACATGGTACCGCTCAAACACTGTAAAACATGAAACCATCTATCGGGGCAAACCCATCGACGTCGAAGCAGATATCGTGATTGCCTTTCAGGGCGGTGATGGAGATCGAGCTTATCCAGGTAAAAAGCAAAGAGGAAAACGTTTATTCGGATATGCTCGCGAAGTGCGGCGGCGGCATCCATCATCTCGGGTTTACCGTGTCAGGTTACGACAAGAAAATGGAGGAAATGAAAGCAAATGGCATTGAAGTGCTCCAGTCCGGCGTCATCACCACAAAAGGCTCCGCTGTAACCCGGTATGCTTATTTCGACACCATCAAGCAGTGTGGCATTATATCGGAATTCATCGCTACAACACTGATAGGAATCCCGATGCCGCATTGCAAGCTTATCATGGACATAGGCTGCATCACCGGCGATGTGGAACGAGTTAAAGTATAAGTGGGGTTTGCGGTCAATCCCGCGTCGCTTCGCTCCTGGGATACCACGGATATCTTAGATATCCTCCGCCTATGGCGGGATAGTTCGTCCAGCAAATTTCAGTACGCTGCGCTTCTGAAACTTGGGACTCACTAGTTCGACTAACGCTTCAAACCTACAGTGACCTTTAGGTTATTTACTTCGTTCGTTTTACCACGGCGCTACGCGCCTGGCATAATTCGTCCAGCAAGCTTCAGTTCACTTTGTTTCTGAAGCTTGGGTCTCATTTTCAGCGAGTCTCATTACATTTTGTGGTCAATATTTAATTGACATACGAGATAAGTTTTCTTATATTGATACACCGAAAAAGAAAATTCATATATTGATAATTTTATGAAGATAAAAAAAATCGATATTTGGCTGCTTTCTCTTTTCACCTTTTCCCTTCTGGTATCCCTAACTGCAATGTTTCAACAATCCGCAGTTGCGGATGATGATTATGCCGGTATAGACGTATGCCGGGCATGTCACCAAACAAACTATGATAATTATCTGAAATCATCACATTCCAAAGCGGCAATTCCAGGAAACCCGGCCAATAAAAACGCCTGCGAATCCTGCCATGGTCCGGGTCTCGCGCATGTGCAAAAAGCCGGCGCCAAGGGAACGGGCATGATTGGCTTCACTAAAAAAGATGATCCGGAAGTGAAGCAAGCAAGATGTCTTGCCTGCCATCAGGATTCAAAAGCCGTGCCTTTCTGGAATTTAAGCAGGCATAAAATCAACGGAGTTTCATGCAGTGACTGCCACAACGGGCACTCGGGAACGAAATACAATTTAAAAATGGCCGAACCGGCGCTTTGCTTCACCTGCCACGCCTCAATTCGCGCCCAGGCCAACAAACAATCGCACCATCCGCTTAAGGAAGGCCTGATGAAATGCACCCAGTGTCATGACCAACACGGCTCATCAGGGCCGAAGATGTTGAAGGCGGATACGGCAAATGAATTATGCTTCAAGTGTCATGCCGAAAAGCGCGGGCCATTTATATGGGAACATCCGCCGGTTGCCGAAAATTGTCTGACTTGCCATGTGCCTCACGGCAGCAATCATGGGAAGCTTCTATCTTCAAAGCCGCCATTGTTGTGTCAGAGCTGCCACGACGCCACTCGACATCCCGGAACAATTTATACCAGGTTTGAAACATTCCCCGGTTCTGCCACATCCGGGAAAAACAGGATGATTGCCCGCGGCTGCCTGAACTGCCATTCCAACATTCACGGAAGCATGGGACCATCGGTAAGGGGACAATACTTTATCCGGTAAAAGGTGTGACTATGAAAAAACAAACATTTTTACCATTTTTTTTGTTAGGTTTGTTTTCCCTGAGTCCTGCCTTTGCCCAGGAGCAAGAGGATAAATTTTCCGGCGAAATCAGCGCGCAAGGCACCCTAATCAATATCAACGGCAACAAGGCCAAGTTCAATGAATACGGAGACATTCAGAACGGTCTCTATGGAGACGTTAAAATCAAATATGATGATGATAAATATTATGTGGATTTCTACAGCCGTAATATGTTCTATGACACCCAGAGTTATGACTTGGAGGGGGGAAAATGGGGCGCTTTCAAGTTCAACATTAACTATAATGAAATCCCTCACAACTTCATCTACGATGCAAAAACATTTTATTCGGGCGCAGGGACTAACAATCTGACCTATTCCACCCATCCGCCCGGCACCGATACCAGCACATGGAATACATTTGATTACTCAACAAAACGTAAAAATTATAGTGCAGGATTCAAGCTCGATGTTTTGAAACCTTTTTTTCTGGATTTCTCCGCTGCTATAGATGAGCGGGCGGGCATTTATCCCCTCGGTGCAGCAGGAACAACGCCCGGCGGTATTTCCCTGGAGCTTCCGGCGCCGATTGATTACAAAACAAACAGCATCAATTTGCTTGCCGGATATGTCCGCAATCCCCTATTCATTTCTCTGGGCTATTTTTACAGTAACTTTACCGACTCCAACACAAGCTTTAATTTCCGCAATCCCTCTACAGTCAACACGGCGTCGGTAACGGATACATATTCACTGCCGCCGGATAACCAGTTCTATAAGATCAATCTCAAGGGCGCGCTTAAATTGCCTTTAAACAGCAAGTTTAATGTTGATCTGGCTACAGCCGACGCCAAATCGGATGCTGTATTGCGCAATTCATATGTGAGCGATGTTGCCGGAGGACTGACGAACATTGTTTTAAGTACCCCGTTCTTTAACGGCGAAGTCATTACAAACAACATCGCCACTTCAGTCACGTCAAAACCGCTGTCTTTCCTCGATGCCAAACTTTTTCTTAAATATGACGAACGGGAAAATAAATCGAATGTTATTACAATAACGGATGCAACCCAAACGCCCACAACTTTCACCAACGACCTATTCAACTACCGGAGAGTGAAATACGGCACGGAACTTGGTTTCCAACTGCCGGCAAATTTTTATTTCCTCGGCGCTTACAATCATTCAACAATCAGCAGAGAAAGAGATGACATCCCTGATAACAGGGATGATCTTTTCAGCGCTGAACTTAGATGGAAGGGATTTGATTTTCTTACCGCCCGTGTTGGGTACGAAAGACTGGACAGAAGAGCGGATTTCCAGCTGACTGACCCGACCGATATTGAAACTTTCATCAGACGGTTTGATGCTGCCGGCAAAAACCGGAATACCTATAAGACCAACCTGGACTTGTTCCCCACCGATAACTTCAGCATCAGTCTTGGTTATAAGCACAGAGATACGAATTATCCGGATACTGTTTTAGGACTGATCGGTGACAGGGGTGATGAATTCCTGGTCGATGTCGACTATCTCATCAACAAGCAAATCAGATTATTCGGTTCTTTCGATTATGAATACATCCGGATGGAGCAGTTCCAGCGGCAGACAACAGGCGCTGTTGACCCATCATTGCCGCCGACATCGACAAACTTCAACTGGACGGCAGCGCAAAAAAGCGAAAACTACAGTTACACGGCGGGTGCTGAAATATTTATTATCCCGGAAAAACTTACTTTACTGCTCAAATACAGCTATCTGCAGGCCGATGGTTCCGTCGATTACACTTATCTGCTGGGTGCAAATCCTCTTCCTACGGGCAGAACTCAGGACAATATCGATCTTTCCAACTGGGATGGCTACAAGCTTTCCTATTTTTGCATCAAAATCTCTTATAATGTGACAAAAGCACTATCTGTCGCTGCAGGTTACGTTTATGAAAAATACAATTATAACGATGCGCAGTATGATGGGTATCAATATGTTCCAGCCATCAGCGGATCGAACGGGGCATATTTGACGGGAGCTTACAATAATCCTTCTTATGAATCCCACGTGGGATTTATGACGCTCTCCTACCGCTTCTAAACATGGGGAGCGAACTACACATTCCTTTAACAGGAGGATATGATTATCGCGAGCGATATTGGAGAATCTTAGCTTATGCATGTACTGCGGCCCCTGTATGTAGTTCTGGCTATTGCGGCGATCATTTTAATCGCCAGGAGCATTTGGATACCCTCCGATTTTGGAATTCATGAACGGGGGTATACATATGGCTGGTACCGGCAATCCAATATTGAGGAATGGAAAAATTTTACGGTAAAATATCAAGGCCGTGAGTTCTGCGTGGCCTGTCACGCTGCGCAGGCGCAAACGCTTGTTTCCGCAAAGCATAAAAATATTGAATGTGAAAACTGCCACGGACCGGCCCTTTCCCATCCGGCTGATCCGCTGAAACTCGTCTTGGACCGGAACCGGGATCTCTGCCTTAGGTGCCATACAAATCTTTCCTATCCCAACAGCCAAAGATCACAGATCAAAGGCATCAACCCGGATCAGCACAATCCCGGGTTAGAATGTGTGCTCTGTCACAATCCGCATGAGGCATCCAAACCCCGTTAGGAGGCACAGGTGAACAGGAGAGATTTTATAAAATTGACAATAAAAGGAACCGCCGTCGTGATGCTGGCCAAAGGATTGGACGTAATTTCCCGGCCCCCCGATGTTCTGGCCCTGACATCACCGCGTCGCTTTGTATTTCTCGTTGATATCTATAAATGTATTGGCTGCGGTTTCTGCGTAAAAGCCTGTAAGCTGGAAAACGAAATCCCCTTTGATGCCGGTGTTTCCCGGACCTGGGTTGAACGATATGTAGTTAACGGAGAAGGAAAAGTATTTGCCGATACTCCTAAAGAGGCGCGGTACGGATTTACTGTAGGCCGGATCGATCTGGGGCGCGGTAAGTTTAAAGATATTCCTCAGGAAAAAATAAAAAAGGCTTTTTTCGTTCCCAAACTCTGCAATCAATGCGAAAAGCCTTCCTGTGTCCAGGTATGTCCGGTGGGCGCGACTTATCAGAATGCCGACGGTGTGGTGCTGGTGGACCGGAAGTGGTGCATCGGCTGCGGCTACTGTATCATGGCCTGTCCGTACGGCATGAGGTTCTTCCATCCAGTCCACCACGTGGCCGATAAATGCAATTTCTGTTATCACCGGATTAACCAGGGCCTGCGGCCGGCTTGCGTCCAGGCGTGTCCAACGGGAGCAAGATTGATCGGCAATATCAAAGACCCCGGAGATCCGGTAGAAAAGATCATCCGCACGCAACAGGTAGCAGTCCACAAACCGGAATATGGAACCAACCCCCAAGTTTACTATATAGGGCTTGGCGAAGAGGTGAGGTAAAAAATGGTTCTGGAATCATTATGGACGATCAAGGAACTTTTCGTTTATCCCAATGAGTACATTTATTGGGCCATTCAGATTGTAATGTATCCCTTCATGACCGGGCTCGTGGCTGGTGCTTTTGTTCTTTCCTCCCTGTATCATCTCTTCGATATAAAACCGCTGAAGGAAATTGCCAGATTCGCCCTGGTTTTTTCTTTTGCCCTGCTGATGGTTGCGCCCTTGCCTCTCCTGTTGCACCTCGTGCAACCCCAAAGAAGTCTCTATATTGGCCTTACGCCTCACTTTACCTCGGCAATTGCCGCCTTTGGCGTTGTGCTGTTTGTTTATGTATCGGTCGTGGCCGCCGAGCTGTGGTTTCTTTTCCGGAAGCACCTGGTGGAAGTATCAATAGAACTCAAAAGAAAGACGAATAAGAGCTTGGCCGAAAAAATAAAATATGTGGTACATATCATTCTTACTCTTGGCGCCATGGATGTAAGTAATGCCAGTCTAGAACTGGATGCGAAAGCCATCAAAGTTCTGGCGGGAGTTGGTGTGCCGATTGCCTGTTTCCTTCACGGGTATGCCGGTTTCATCTTCGGCTCGGTAAAAGCCAATGCACTGTGGATGACGCCTCTCATGCCGGTTATTTTTATCATGTCGGCCATTGTTTCCGGCGTCGCTCTGTGCATGTTGGTCTACATTATCATCATGGGAATGAAAAAATTTATCGCTTCCCGGAAAAACGACAGCACCTCTCTCGCTACACTTCAAGCAATTAAAAGTGAGGAAATAAGCACAGTACAGACGGCCGTGAAATATCTTATTTTTTTCATGATGTTTTCGATCAGTCTGGAGCTGTTGGATCTGGTATTTCGCGGCTACACGGCAGTAAAATCATGGGACATCCTGAGGAATGTCATCTATGGGACAGATTTTATTAATATCTTTCTGCTCCAATATTTCCTGGGGAACCTGGTGCCCGTCATCCTCCTTCTGCTCCCCGGTTTGAAAATCCACAGACTAATTCCGGCACTTTTGCTGGTGCTTTTCGGGGTCTTCATGATGAGATGGAATGTGGTCATCGGCGGCCAGTCTTTTTCTTTGACTTTTTCCGGGTATATGGATTACCAACTGCCCATCATTCCCCACAGTTTGGAAACCTTTAAAGAAGGCCTGGGTGGCGCTCTGCTTGTCGCGGTGCTACCCTTTATTCTCTTCTGGATTCTTAATAAGATTTTCCCTGTACTGCAAACGAAAGGGCCGGATTAGAAAAATTAAAAAGCGGACAATTTGCCTGGGAATATCTTTCCAGTTTATTGACTTTAAAAATTTAACTTTACAGGAAATTTCCGGGGAGTATAGTGTTGAAAAGCTCGAATGAGCCAGGCTGCTAAACTAAAAAGCTGCCATCATCTGACTAAAGAATTTGGAGGCATTATGAAAAAATCAACAATCTGGTTTTTGTTTATTTTACCCATCGCCGGATGGGTGCTTTTCGGAGTGACAATGATTGTTCCCGGCAGCACGGCTTTGGCAGCGCCAGACGGGGCAAACCTTTATGCCCACCATTGCGGCGCCTGTCATCCGCATGGCGGAAATAAAATCAATCCCGCCATACCGCTTACAGGTTCATCCAAGACTAAAAGTCTTGCCGCCTTCACCGCTTATAATAGGAATCCTTTAAAGGCCGATGGATCAAAAGGCGTGATGCCTGCTTTTCCCAAGGATAAAATCTCCGATCAAGAGATGAAACTCATTTATGATTACTCTTTGACATTGCCGGGAGCCGGCAAATAATCCTTAAGCATTCGTCATCAATGTATGAAAGATTTGAGGTTCGATATATATTTGATTCGAAATATATTGAATGGCAGGTTTCATTAAACAGTGGAGCCACCTCCGGCAGGAGCCGGAGGCTCCCCACAATAACGCGACCTCCCGCGGGTTTCACCGCATTCCTCCCCCGGCTGAAACCGGAGGATTCCAAACCGCGGGATTAACGCATACAAGGAGCATGTTAGTTGCCGATAGAGAAGCACTCCCTGTGGTCATTTTTTTCGTCCGTAAAACTGACAATTACTCTTCTCGTTTTAATTGTCCTTCTCTTCATTACCGGCACTTTCATGCCATCACCGGATGTTGTTCAAACATTTGCCAATCAGCTTTCACCGGAAGCAGGTAAGGTTTTTCTCTTTTTCCGTTTATCTGATCTTTATCATTCTTCGCTATTCTACATTCTGCTAACCCTTCTATCGCTTAATCTTATAATCTGTTCCATAAATCGTTTCCCTGCTTTATGGAAGCAATACAAAGCTCCGCATTTTCCGGAACCGGCCGGTATTTTCGATAATCTTCCGCAAAGCCGGATTATTAGGGTAGATAAAGAAATCAGCAAAATAAAACCAATCGTAGAATCATGCCTGAAAAAAAATTACGGCCGTATCAGCGAAATTGAGGAGAAAAGAGGATACATTATTTATGCTCAACGGGGTCGTTTTTCTCTTTTTGGTGTTTACATTGTTCATCTGAGTATTTTAATAATGATTGCCGGAGCGATTATCGGTTCCATCTTTGGCCTCGAAGCCAATATAAATATTAAAGAAGGCGAATCTATCAATGTTGCCGATCTGATAAAAAGTAATGGAATACAAAAGCTTAATTTTTCTGTCCGCTGCGATAAATTTACGATTGAGTTTTATAAAGATGACACTCCTAAAACTTACCGTTCTGATTTGAGCTTTATCAAAAATGGACAAGTCCAGCGGCAGGGAACGCTGCTGGTCAATCACCCTCTCACCTTTGACAAGTTCCGTTTCTACCAGTCTACCTACGGTATAGCGCCTGAAATCAAGGCAATAGTCACGTATACTAATGCCGGTAAGAACGGCGGATCGATGACGCTCGTTGCCGGAGATACCTTTGATTTGCCCGAGAGCAAGGCCAGAGGCGTTGTTTTACGTGTTGAAGAAAATCTAATGCGGATAGGTCCTGCCATAAAGTTGAGAATTGTTTCAAAAAAGAAAGATGTTCAGCTTTGGATTTTTCAACGACTTGACCAGATCATCGCCATGAATCCCAACCTCTTTACTAAAGTGCCGATGTTCAATCCCGGCCTTTTTCAACCGATAGTATTTTCATTGAACCGTGTAGAACAAACTTATTACACTGGTTTGCACCTCGTCTACGACCCCGGCGTTCCTCTTGTTGCACTGGGCGGATTACTCATGGTCGCAGGTTTAATGGTCGTCTTTTATATTCAGGATCAACGTTTATGGATTTTCATGAAACAAGAAGACGCAAAAGTCAGCATCAGTATTGCGGGTCGAAGCAACCGGAATAATCAACAACTGCAAAAGAAAATAGATTATTTGTGCAGGCGAATTAACGAGGAGATAAAAGCATGAAACACACGCTGATTTTAAGCTGGGTGACTTTTGTCTATTTCACTTCCTTTGTCTTATATCTGTTTCGGTTGATTATCGGAAAAGAATTTTGGGGGCGAGCCGCTTCGTTCTTAGCCTGGACGGGACTTATCGCGCAAACAATTGCCCTGATTCTAAGATGGGAAGTATCTTACGATCTCGGCATGGGACATGTGCCGCTGGCCAATCTTTACGAATCAATGGTCTTCTTTGCCTGGGCCATTATTCTGATTTATCTGATAATTGAATGGCAGACTAAAAGCAAGATTATCGGAGTCTTTATCGTACCAATAGCATTTCTGGCCATGGCTTATGCATCCATCGCGCCCGACATCAGCAATCGGATCGAACCGCTTATCCCAGCTTTGCAAAGCAACTGGCTCACAAGCCACGTCGTAACCTGTTTTATGGGTTATGCCGCCTTTACCGTCGCCTTCGGCTGCGGTTTAATCTATCTGCTTAAAAATAAGGAGAAGGGTCATGCGGAAAAATCATCGGACTTTCTAGGCAAACTCCCTGCTTTGGCAACACTGGATACATTAATTTATCAGAGCACTACTCTTGGCTTTGTTTTTCTCACCATCGGAATCATGACTGGTTCTATTTGGGCCCATTACGCCTGGGGCTCTTACTGGAACTGGGACCCCAAAGAGACATGGTCGCTTATCACCTGGCTTATATATGCAATTCTGCTGCATTCACGATACGTTAGGGGTTGGCGGGGGAAGCGTATGGCCATCCTTGCCATCGTCGGTTTCGCCTGTGTCTTATTCACATATCTTGGAGTCAACTATCTCCCCGGACTGCATAGTTATCTCAAGGCATAAATCAACCTTAATAATAACTTTTATAATGGCAGGACTCTTCCTCCTGCACAGATGATCAAAGACCATATTAAAAGTTTAATCAGGCGCAGCCTTTGCTCACCAAACTGATGGACGCTGAATTGGCAAGTGCCAATGTACCAATTATTTCTTTGACATACAGAAACATTGGTCTTATACTTTCATAAAATTCGTAGGAATCAAATAAGGAGTGGACATGCGCGTATTTAAAAATGCCGATTTTATTTCCTGTGAAGATGAAAATCGTACTTTCAAATACCTTGTGGAAGAAAATGGAAAAATAATTTTTACCGGAGATCAGTTGCCGGAGATTTATTCCCGGATTGAACAAGTAGACTTAAAAAACCATTGTGTGGTTCCGGCCTTTGCCGATACTCACATGCACTTTGCCTCCTTTGCTTTTTTCAACTCCGGCCTCGATTGCAGAGACGTGCACGATTTTGCCGAGCTTGATGATCTGATTCGCAAATATATTGCTCTGGGCAAAAAAGAAAAGGTGATTCTCGGTTTTGGTTGTTCCGCTCACATCGTAGCGGAAAAAAGACTTCCCGAAAGAAGTGATCTGGATAAGATTACCGGGCATCCGCTCATGATTGTAAAATATGACGGCCATGCTTCCGTTGGCAATACCGCAATGATCAACAAACTTCCCGCCTCTATTCTTGCCGATCCGGGATTTAACGCGAAAACAGGCTGGTTTTATCTTAACGCGTTTTACAGAGCGGTCAACAGTATTTCGCAGTCTGTCTCCCTGCCGGCTGTCTTTAATAATATGATTGCCGGCAGCGACTATCTTGCCCGTAAAGGAATTTCGCTGGTGCATACATCGGAAGGTGTCGGCTTCCCACTGGATTTGGATGTAGATATAGTAAGATTTGCCAACCGGGGGCTGCCGCAAAAGTTTCATATTTTTTTCCAGACGATGGATATAAAAAAAGTGCTGAACCGCAAAATGCCCTGCATTGGAGGTTGCTTTGCCACTGCCCTGGATGGATGCTTCGGATCCGAAGATGCAGCGCTAAAAGAACCTTATTCTAATAATCCCAAAAGTGTTGGCACGCTCTTTTATTCACAGCAGCAGGTAAATGATTTTGTAAAAGCGGCAAACCGTAGTGGTTTGCAGGTTGCCATGCATGTCATTGGCGATGCGGCAATCGAACAGGCCCTGACAGCTTTTGAATTGGCGTTGAATGACTTTCCCCATGAAGATCACCGGCATATCATTATTCACGCCGATCTGATGAACCACGAAACAATCGAAAAGGCGGCAAAACTTGGGCTCTGCGTTGCCATGCAAACACCATTTCTACATTGGCAGCAGGAACCGATGGAATATCTGCAGCATATTTTAGGTGATCGAATAAAAAACCTGATTCCTTTAAAGAGTATGCTGGATGCCGGGTTGGTAATCGCGAGTGGCTCTGATGCTCCATGCACTTTGCCTGATCCCATCGCTTCGATTTACGCGGCCTGCAATCATCCTAATCCTCTAGAATCGGTCCCGGTGCTCGATGCTCTTCGCATGCATACCTCGGCATGCGCCAGGCTTTCCTTTGATGAAGACAAGCGCGGAACTCTGACGGATGGAAAATTGGCTGATTTTGCAGTACTGGATCAAAATCCTCTGAAGATACCGTCTCAGAAGTTAAACAGTGTTAAGATAGAAGCCCTTTATCTGCAGGGCGAAAAATATGACGGGCAGGAAAATCGCGGCAGCGCCGGTCTTTTTTTCGATGCCCTGAAAAATGAATACCCATCATAGAAAAGACACTGCCACTAAGATCTGAACAGTGGATAAGGATTCTAAGAATGTTCTGAAAAACGGGGCGCGTCCTTAATCTTGATGATTGCCGCTATGCGGCCCGATGCCCGGCGTGTAATCCATCTCATAGGCAGGATATGGTTTTAGAATAGACTTAAGACCTGCAACATCAACCGCATCGCTATCCAGCCAGACCTTTTCCTGATCATTGGACAAGATAACCGGCATGCGGTCATGGACAGGCGCAATCAGTTCATTGGCATTGGTAGTAATAATTACACAGGAATTGATTTTCTTTTTGTCCGGCGATATCCATGTTTCATAAAGGCCCGCGAATCCGCAAGGCCGGCCTGATTTCAGATAATAATACAGCGGCATTTTTTTATTGCCTTCCTTCTTCCACTCATAAAAACCGTCAGCAACGATCAAGCACCGTCTTTTTTTAAAAGCATCTTTAAAGCTGGGTTTCTTATCCACGGTTTCCGCGCGGGCATTAATCAGTTTGTTGGCAATCGACGAATCTTTCGACCATGACGGAATCAGTCCCCACCTGAAACAGACTAAGTGATTAATTCCGTTGTGACGAATTACAACAGGCACTGATTGGTTCGGTACTATATTCCAACTCGGCTGGTGTTTACATGATACAGCCTGAATATTGAAATTCTTTTGGATATTTTTCAAATCGGATATCAGTACGAATCTTCCACACATATCTTTATCCCCGTAGTTGAGATTATAAGTTATTATACCATTTATGGATCAAAGATGATATTGAGGAGTCAGTTCAGCGGGGCTATAATTTAATCTTTATATTTTTAGGAGAATCAAAATAAAATGCAGTTTATTGGGAAATCAAAAGGAAAAAAGTTACATACACGAAATATAGAAGTAACAACATACGATTATGACGAACAAAGAATAATTGTCGAAGGTATCCTCAAAGATGATCGTTTTCAGGACTCATATTCGGTAACGGGTGAAAAGTTTCCAAAAGGCGCCATTCATCACATGTCCATTCGACTGCTGGTGAATTGCTCCAATCTTTTGATTGAGGATGTTGGTGTTGATATGATATCCGTTCCGCGGAAAGTATGCCGGGAAACTATCGACTGCCTCGCCCAAATAAAAGGTCTGACCATTACCAAAGGTTTTACGCTAAAAATAAAAAAATTGGCCGGAGGCAACAAAGGCTGCACTCACCTTGTGGAGCTTATCCAGACAATGGCCCCTGCCGTCTTTCAGGGATATGCCGCATATCAGGCGCAAAAACCGGCATCATTAGATTCCAATCATGCAAAGATGGTGCTGCAATTTCTAATCAATACTTGCCACGCCTGGCGCGAGGATGGTCCCTTTGTTGAAATGTTTAAAAAGAATCTCCATCTGCAATAGAAAAAGCGAGGGGTTCATTACCCACAGCTTATGCTGGATAGCTCGACTAACGCTTTCTATAGTCAATGAGTCTCATTCAATTGGAGTCTAACTAAAAGGGACATATTTCATTTTACAATGAAATATGTCCCTTTTTATTTTTTAGCCATCAATAATTATTTGGCGGGAGCAGGAGCAGGAACTGGAACCAGCGCTGGAGTTGGCGCTGGAGCCGGGACGCTCATGCCCAGAGCTTCCATAGCTTTTACGGCTTTGTCTTTTACTGAAGTTGCCATGCTGACTGCATCTACAAAGCTTCCGGTTTTAAAACTATCCTGTGCTTTGGTCCATTCATCTGTGATGGAAGTCAGTCCGGCTTTGGCTTCTTCAAATTTTTCCTTGGTTATGCTGGCCGGAAGTTTCTTGGCTTTGGAAAGAACATCTACGCGGCTCTGAAGATCCCCGACCATTTGAGGAACTCCCTGACTTAACTCCGTCCATTTTTTGGTCAGTTCTTCTTTTTTGGCTTTTGCGGCAGCCAAAACATCCTTGGCCTTGCCGGCAAGGGTGGTTGCTTCTTCTAAAGCGGCTTTATATTCGCCTTTAACAAACTTTTCTTTCGCGGAAGCCAGAGTATCTTCCAGCGATTTAACCTGATCAGGAACAACCTTGGCTGCTTCAGCCTTGGTCGCATTGACAGCTTGTTCGGCGGTTTTTATCGCCAGATCCGCAGCGCTTTTGCCACCGGAACAGGCCATTAAAAAAGATATACTTACAAGCAGGACAATAGCTAAACCAAATATAATTTTCTTCATTTTAATTCATCCTTTCACAATTTGAATTGTTGAAATATGGAGACTATTTCATCCATACTCGATACGGTTATTTTAAATTTTTTTATTTTAATAATATTACGCGACTTATTTTTCTATTAATCCGTTCCGTTTTATTTCTTATGATCCGCCTTTTTGCTTCACCTCCTTCCCGTTTGCTTTCTTGTAATTTATTTTTTCTTATAATTATTTTTTTTAAATAATTACGTACAGAATCAATAACAGGACCGCGCCCTGTTATTTAAATATTCGGTTTATTACAAATCACTGATCAATCTCCGGCCCGGCTGCTGTAAAGATTCTCCATCTGCCGTCATCCTTCTTGAACTCAGGCGATCTTCTGTCCGGGTTCATTCTTCAGCAGATAAATGGAGCAGGGCATCTTCCGTATGATCGCATCATTACTGCCACCGACCAAAAAGCGTTCAATCCGGCTCTCCTCATGAGCTCGCAGAATGACCAAGTCAATCTTTTCTTTCTCAATAACCTTCAGAATTTCTTCAACGGGATCGCCTTCTTTAACAATTGTTTTGATCTTTAAGCTACCCTTTTTTTCGCGGTTGACAATACTATCCAGCTCCGCCTTAATTCGTTCCATATACTTCAGGCGCTCTTCCTCCTGCGACTTCATGGGCACACTCCATCCATGAAACCAGAACGTATCGATTACATGAATCACGGCAAGTTCAGCACCATACTTTGCGGCCAGTGAAACCGCGGAATGAACAGTCCCCTTACAATATTGAGTTACCCAGCTCACAGCAAGAATTTTATTAATATCTGCCATAATCTTCCTCCTCAGTTAATATTAAAATCACGCGGACCTGCCCAGTATTTACGCGGTTGGCATGGTAGTAAAAACGCCATGAGGGTCAACATCGGTGCGTATGATCTTCAGGGACTCGGGCGTGATTAACTCTGTTTGAGGTATCTCCCCTTCGGGCCTGAGAAGCTCGAAGCCGGTAAGCGATTGGGCGATATCAAAAGTGACGCCCGGGGTCAGGGATTTAACCCGCATACGTTTGCTGACCGGATGAAAGTCATAGACACCCCACGGACTGATCACAGCGCTCGGACCCTTGCCGATGAGGCCGGCTTCCTGGCGCGAGTTGCCTCCGGTCAGATGTCCCACAGAGGTAATAAAATCAACCTTCTCCGGAAATTTATCCGGGGTCTGGAGTCCAACCAATACCATGTTCTCAGTCAGGGAAGACAGATCGTTATTCCCACCGCTGCCGGTCATGCGGACCTTGGGCTTGTGAAAATCTTTGCCAATCATGTGGGTATTTACGTTGCCGTACATATCCACCTGGGCGAAACCCAGAAAGCCCATATCCACATATCCGTTGTAGCATTGCGCGAATGAATAGGACATCTCCATAATGGTGGGAGATTTGCGCCAGGTAAAGGGACAACCAACCGACCAGGGCATGTCACCCTCAATCGGATCCTGGCCACCGGATTCATAGACAATGGTAATGTTGGGGGCATGGGTTTTCTTCGCCAGAATCCCGGCCACCATGGGAATTCCGGTACCGATATACACAATCGAATGATCGTGAATCTGCTGTGCTATTATATAGGCCAATGTTTCTAATGGATTGGCCGGAGCATTTAAATCCTGCATGATATCCTCCTGTCTTAGTAGTAGAGTCCTGAATCATGATTCAGGGTATATTCTTCGTAGGTAAAATCTATGTCTTCATTGTCGCCTTCGGCGGCCTTGGTCTGACGACGGGCCTCGGCGATCCACTTGGCGCCGCCCAGTTTTTCAACGAACTCAAACTGATCCTTGGTGCCCATAATCCATTCATTGAGCAATGCCATCATGTTTTCGTCGGAAACGCCGCCGAAACGCATGACCTTTTCCCACCACTGCCGCGACCAGTAGTAACACCCGGGCATGTTGCCAGGAACAGCTCCAAAGGGCAGTTCGACCACGGCGTCGGCGTAAAAGAAGGGAATGATCTGTCCCTGCTTGTTGTAGCGGATATCGTTCTCGGGAACGATTTCTTCGGCCGTGATGATAAGTTTGCGCGTCGCGGCAGCGACTGCAAGATCATTGACGGCCGGGCCATAGATGTAAGCGTTGCCGTATTTGTCCGCCGCGTGGCAATGAATAATGGCTACGTCGGGATATAACGCCGGAACAAAAACCACAGGATCAGAATCATTCTTCAAGGGGTGTTGCATCACCTTGAGGTAAGGATTATAGCGAACAATGTCGCTGCCGATCATCTGTTTGCTGAAAACACCCGGAACACCAAGCTGAGCAGCTTTGAATCCCTGCGCGATCCCCCCATGGCTCCACTCGGAAAGAATTTTGACTCTTTCGGCCTTGAGCATGCGGTCATAGCTTTTATCAATCCCGCGCATCTCCGCACCGGTGTATGAGTTGTGTGAATATCCCACGCAGCCGTACACAATAAAGAAGCTTTGATTGGTATTGGGCGCTCCGATCATCTGAAGATTTTTTTTGCCCTGCCTGATGACCTCGTTGAAGGCCTGGTGGGGTGTTCTGACATAAGAAAAACCGGCATCGGTCATTATGTCGCCATCCTGCACAAAAGTCGAAACTGCCTCGGCAAGCGACATACGTTTGTCTTTCTTGGCATGTTCCTTTTTCAAATGAGCCGCTCGGGCCGACTCGAAATCAACCAAACGATCTAAAACGGACGTATCACTTAACCTGAGATTTGCGACCGCTTCCTGGTTGTATTGATATTTTGACATCTCTGTATCCTCCCTTCCCGGTACAATAATATAATTTGTGACTTTTACACCAACAACCTTTTGGGGTCAAGGCTTATCAATCATAGTTTGACGTCTTGAAATACGATGTGGATTTCATACTTATCAAAAGCATTATAATATGTTAGAAGGGTGCCATGACCATTTGGAATCGGAAAAATAAAATACTTGTAACCTGCCCGAAGGGCGTTTCGCCTTATCTAAAGAAAGAGATCGAGGCGTTGGATTTTCCGGTTCTGGCGGAACTGGATACGGCAATTCAAACCGAAGGAACTCTTCGGGATACCATGATTCTTAATCTGCATCTGCGCGCTGCCCAGCGAGTCCTCTACCGACTGGAAAAATTAATAGTAAACACACCGGAGAGCCTCTACAAAAAAATCAAATCTATTGAATGGGAAAATCTCCTTCATAATTCCGGCAAGGCGGCCTATGTTTGCGTGACCTCGATTGCCGATAACCCGCTGATTACCGATTCCCGCTTCGTCAATGTCAAGGTCAAGGATGCCATCGTGGATCGAATGCGCGATAAGTGCGGCAGGCGTCCTGATTCCGGCCCAGATAAGGACAAAGCCGTTGTCCATGTTTATTGGAAGAACAATCAGGCCGATGTTTACCTGGATACCTCGGGCGAACGCCTTTCCCTGCGTGGATACCGCAAGATTCCCCTGCAAGCGCCCATGCAGGAAACATTGGCGGCGGCAGCGATTATGGCTACCGGCTGGAAGGGCGAGAGTAACTTTATCAACCCCATGTGCGGCAGCGGAACTTTGGCCATTGAGGCCGCATACATCGCTTTAAATCGGCCCCCCGGCCTGATGCGGAATAATTACGGCTTTATGTTTATCAAAGAATTCCCTGAAGAATTCTGGCAGGAACTGCGCAAGACGGCCAAAGCCAATGCCCGAAAAATATTACAGGCAAAAATCATCGCCACGGATATTGATAAAATGGCGGTTCTCGCCGCCAAACAAAACGCGCAAACAGCGGGAGTTGATCACTTGATTGAATTTCGCGCCTGTCCTTATGAAGAAACTCCCATCCCGGAAGACGGCGGGATAATCATTTTAAATCCCCCTTACGGCGAGCGAATGGGCGCCATCAATACAAAACCACGTTCAACAGATCTTCGCGTCAGCAGAGAATTGGCTGTAAACGGCCGTAGAATCATTCTTCGCAAGGCATCTGACAGGCGGCAGGATAAAGGCGGTCACATCCAGGCAAGTGATTTTCAGTTACTGGAAAAGACTTATCAAGGCATCGGTGATTTCTTTAAAAAGATCGGCGGCGGTTACAGCGGTTTTATTTTTACCGGCAATTTAGAGATGATCAAGAAAGTGGGTTTGAGAACCAAACGGCGAATTATTTTTTACAACGGTGAAATCGAATGCCGCCTTCTTGAATACGAGCTTTACGCTGGCAGCCAGAAGCGCTCAGCCGATGAGAAACGAACTTACGGCGAAATTTGATAAGAATTTGTTAACTATTTATTAATAATTGATATACTTTAAAATTGAAATGGATTAAAGATACAAACATCTTCATAAAAAAGGAGGATCAGATGCGTATAGTTAAAGCTGTTCTTGTTTTCATTATTATATGTATCGTAGCAGGCGTTGGATTTGTTTACCTGGCGCCTGAAAAGGCCGCCAAGCTGGCTATAGATTTGGAACGCAAACGTTCCGGGCTTATGCTTAAGGAAATAAATATTCCGGGCAATCTTCATTACGTTTATCTGGAAGGCGGCAAAGGTGAGCCGCTCATATTGCTGCACGGCTTCGGCGCCAACAAGGATAATTTTATAAGGGTTGCCCGCTTTCTAACCCCGCATTACAGGGTAATAATACCGGATCATATCGGCTTTGGTGAATCCAGCCATCCTCAGGATGCAGACTATAGAGCGCTTACCCAGGCAGTCAGAATCAGAACTCTTGCGCAGGCGCTGGGAATTACAAAAGTTCACCTAGGCGGAAGCTCCATGGGCGGTCATATTTCCATGATGTATGCTTTTCTTTTCCCAGATGAAGTCAAAAGTTTATGGTTGATTGATCCGGGCGGAATCTGGAGCGCGCCTCCCAGCGAATTGCGGGAAACTATCGTCAAAACCGGAAAAAATCCTCTCATGGCTAAAAGCGAAGATGAGTTCGCCGGAATATTCGCGTTTGTTATGACCGATCATCCTTTTATTCCACGTCCTATACTGAATGTCATGGCGCAGGAACGCATTCGCAATTATGATCTGGAAGGAAGAATATTTAAAGAGCTAATCGCCGATTCGGCCGAAAAATATGTTAACGGCCTCAAGACGCCGACATTGATAGTCTGGGGAGAAAAAGATCGCGTCCTCAATCCGGCCACCGCCGATATCCTGCACAAGTTGATGCCGCGCTCCGAGGTTATTATGATGAAAGGACTGGGACACTTGCCGATGCTCGAACAGCCGCGTCAATCCGCCGGAGATTATTTAAAGTTTCGCGAAGGGTTGGGCAAGGACAAATGATTCCTTGACAACTCTCCGGATCTGAAAATGCAATATGGCGCCGCAACATATGGCATGGTCAATATTATCTTGACATACAAAAACTAGTTTCTTATATTTTAGCAGTCTGCAGACAACATTTTGTAAATATCAAACTGTCTTTTCTGATCATTATTTTACGTGGTCAGATTAACAATGAAAAAAGGAGGTAATCTAATGAGAAATTTAATTTTTAAAATATTATTTTTAACATTGGTAATTTTCGCACCGGTTTCGGCAATGGCCGAGGTAAGCATAAATGTTAATATTCCTCTGCCTCCGCCGATTATTTTTCCGGCGCCGCCCGAGACGGTGGTAATGCCTGAAACAGATGTCTATGTTGTGCCTGATGTGCAAGAGGAACTATTCTTTTTCGGCGGCTGGTGGTGGCGACCATGGGAAGGGCGCTGGTACCGCTCACATTACTATGACAGAGGTTGGGCTTATTACCAGCGTGTTCCTTTTTTTTATAGAAACGTTCCTCGGAGTTGGAGAGACGATTATAGGAATCATATGTGGAGAGGACATCGTTGGGACTATCAGCGGATACCTCATGGAGAAATGCAGCATAATTGGCAGGGTTGGCAAAGAGACAAGTATTGGGAAAAACAAAACAACTGGGGTGTCCGGGGATTGCCGCCAAGACAACACCCTCAAGGAATGGTAAAAAATAATCCGCCGCAATACCGTGATGCCCGGCAACCGCAAGAAGTTAGACCTCAACCTCAACAGCATTATCAGGGAGAAGTCAGACAACATAACGGTCCTCCGCCCCACGAGGTCAGATCTCAACCCAGACCAGTGCAATCACGGGATATCAAAGCACAGAGAAAACCTGTCGGTGAGGCTAAGGGTCAAAACAAGCATGAAGGAGAACAGCAGGAAGAAAAAGGAAGAAGATAGAACGGCAAAACTTCAACTGGTCACATAAAAATATTCTATCATAAAAGACCAGACCAGCTTTGATGATCGGGGTAGCTCGAATTTTCAAAGCTGGTCTTTTTTGAAATTACGGAGATAACAATGGAACTGGTAACTGTTCGAGATCTTAAAATCTGTTGCGAATCCGCGGGTGATGGATATCCGATAGTGCTCATCATGGGGCTCACCGCCAACATGGACTGGTGGGATCCTGAATTAGTGGAGGCGCTCTCCCAGAAATATCGTGTGCTGATGTTCGACAATCGCGGGGCCGGGCGCACGGTTACCCCTGCTGAAGGCGAGTTCACCTCCGAGATGTTTGCCGACGATACGGCCGCATTGATGGACGCAAAGGGAATCAAGCGCGCAAACATACTAAGCATGTCGATGGGCGGATTGATCGCCCAGCAACTGGCGCTTAAATACCCCGAGAGAGTGAATAATCTTGTGCTTGGATGCACCTTCTGCGGAGGTAAGCATATGATTCAGGCAACCGACGAGATCATGCGGATATTGATGGACCAAAGCGGAGGACTCGACGGCGTGTTTGAAAGAGTGCTTAAATTGATGTTCACAAAAGATTTTCTTGACGCAAGCCCAGATTATGTGAAACATTTCAAAGAACGCTACCTGCGGGCCCCCATCAGCAACGCAAACTCCTTGCGCCAATTAATGGCTTGCGCTAAATCCGACACCTACGACCGCCTGCCTGAAATTAAGAATCCTACACTGGTTGCAACCGGCACCGATGACGTACTCATCCCGCCGCAGAATTCGCGAATACTTGCCGGGCGCATACCGGGGGCGAAACTCATCAAATATAAAGGCTCTGGTCACGGTTTCATGAGCCAGGAGCGCGATGCCTTTATAAAAGATCTGCTAACTTTTCTCGCGTTTAAACGCAATTGAGCACGAGTTGCCCGAGTCAATGGCGAACTTCACAAATTTCCAGAAACGCAGAGGATGCAAGGATTCCAAGCCGCGGGAGGTCGTGTTATCCTCTGCTTTGCGGGATAATTTGATCTGCGAGCTTCAGTGCACTTTGTTTCTGAAGCTTGGATCTCATTATTTTGGGGAGCCTCAGGCTCCTGCCGGGGGAGGGCTCCATTCCGTTATCAACAAAGCTGCGTATTTTTCTCTTTTAAAAAAATAATTAATAGTGTTATTATAATGGTTAATTTTCGGGAAAAGAGAAGTTTGGATATTAATTGTTAGATACATAAGACGATTCAATTAAGTGTAAATTTAGAGAATGGTCTGAAAATCAAGAACTTATTTTGAATGAAGAACATTCTCGTGAGTATAATTCACATGAAAAAAAATATATTACGTTTAACAGATATTCGCAAAGCTGCTGAACAAGGAAACGCTGTTGCCCAGAACAATCCTGATGTAACGGACATAACTGGTAAAGGCGTTCCAAAGGACTATGCCGAAGCCGTGAAATGGTATCGTAAGGCGGCTAAGCAGGGAAATATAGATGCCCTGTTCAATCTTGGCGTGATGTACCAAGAAGGCAAAGGCGTTCCCCAGGACGATGTAAAAGCCGCAAAATGGTACCATAAGGCAGCTGAACAGGGACACGCAGACGCCATGTTCGTACTGGGGATGATGTATAAAGAAAGCATAGGCGTTCCACAGAGCGAAGCCGAAGCAGTAAAGTGGTATTTCAAGGCGGCCCAGCAGGGACAAGCAGATGCCATGTTTAATTTGGGTATTCTGTACCAGGAAGGTGAAGGCGTTGAGCAGGACGATGATGAGGCTGTAAAATGGTATCGCAAGGCGGCCGAGCAGGGACACGTAGAGGCACAGAACTGGCTTGCCAATATATACCGGGAAGGTATATTTGTTCCGCAGAACGATGCTGAAGCCGTAAAGTGGTATATCAAGGTGGCCGAGCGCGGAGATGCAGAAGCACAGAACATACTGGGTATGATGTACGTAGAAGGCAGAGGCGTTCCACAGGACTATGCGGAGGCCGCGAAATGGTATCGTAAGGCGGCCGAGCAGGGACACGCAGAGGCCCAGAACACACTGGATATAATCAGCCAAGAACTCAAAGACGTTCCGCGAGACGATGCAGAAACCGGAAAGCGATCCCTCAAGGCGGAAGAACAGGTAGCTGCAGATGCTCAATTTGAGATTGGCGAGACGTCCGTAAGCGGTTTAAGCGCTCAGCAGAAAGATGCGGAAGCCGCGAAGTTGTATCTCCAAGCGGCCCAACAGGGAGATGCAGATGCCCAGACCATGTTAGGCATGATGTATAAAGAAGGCAAAGGTGTTCCACAAAACGATGCCGAAGCCGTGAAATGGTTTCTTAAGGCAGCCGAGCAAAAAGACGCAAAGGCTCAGTTTAATCTGGGTATTATGTATCAGGAAGGCGAAGGTGTTTCACAGGATGATGCTGAGGCTGCAAAGTGGTATCGTGAGGCGGCCCAGCAGGGAATTGCAACTGCCCAGTTCAATCTGGGTGTGATGTACCAAGATGGCTTAGGTGTTCCTCAGGACGATGCCGAGGCTGTAAAGTGGTATCGTGAGGCGGCCCAGCAGGAACAAGCAGATGCCCAGACCATACTTGGTATGATGTATAAAGAAGGCAAAGGCGTTCCGCAGGACGATGCCGAAGCTGTAAAGTGGTATCGTAAAGCGGCCCAGCAGGGATATGCAGATGCTCAATTTGAGATTGGCGGAATGTACATAAACGGTTTAGGAATTTCACAGGACTATGCCGAGGCTGCAAAGTGGTATCGCAAAGCGGCTGAACAGGGAAATGCACATGCCCAATACAATCTGGGTATGATGTACCAAGACGGTCTAGGCGTTACACAAGACGATGCTGAGGCTGAAAAGTGGTATCGCAAGGCGGCCCAGCAGGGACAAGCCGGTGCCCAAACCATCCTGGGGATGATGTACAAAGAAGGTTTAGGCGTTCCGCAGAACGATGCTGATGCTGCAAAGTGGTATCGTAAAGCGGCCCAGCAGGGAATTTCAAATGCCCAGTATAATCTGGGAATGATGTACCGAAAGGGTGAAGGCGTTCCACAGGATGATGCCGAAGCTCTGAAATGGTTTCTTGAGGCGGCTGAGCAAGAAGACGCAAAGGCCCAGTTCAATCTGGGTATTATGTACCAGGAAGGTGAAGGTGTTCCACAGGACGATGCCGAAGCCCTGAAATGGTTTCTTAAGGCAGCCCAGCAAGAAGACGCAAAGGCCCAGTTCAATTTGGGTTTGAAATACTTCTACGGTGAAGGCGTTTCGCAGGATTCTACTGCGGCTGTAACGTGGTATCGCAAGGCGGCTGAGCAGGGACACATCGATGCCCAGAACTGGCTTGGTGATTTATACCAGGACGGTATATTTGTTCCGCAGGATGATGCTGAATCGGTAAAGTGGTATCTCAAAGCGGCTAAACAGGGAAATGCAAAAGCACAGTCAAAGCTGGATGAGATGAAAAATAAACATGGCATAAAATAAGCTCAACAAGCAACTCTTCCTGCTATTCACAAATATTTAACATCAAAAAAATGCTGTACTTTAAGCTGCAATAAAAACTCTTCATGTCCGACAAATATCTACACCACATCTCCCATTACTAACCCGAACCATATAGTTTGTTCCCGGCGATGGGACGTGAAGGTGAATGACCACCTCAGTATGACATTCGCCAACCGTCCCTCTCAATCATCCATTAAATTGCGCGGGCCATAAAGGATAGCCTCCATGACCGGCATATACTGGAAGAAAAGAGGTTTCGGACTCAGGTTGATCTCCTGAAGTTTTTTGGCGATGTCGTGGTTGCCCAGTGAAAGCGCTGCCGCCTTCCTGCTCATGGATTGGCCGAATTCGATGGGATTCATATAAACGTTTGCCGCCAGAGGAACCCCATCCTTCACGGAGAAGGTCTTGAACCGGTTTACCTTTTCTGGCGCGGTTTTGAGCTTCTGACCTTTGAGAACGAGGATATTTTCTCCGCCTTCGGAAAGCGTGCAGGTGAGCGCGTTGTTTTCACGGGAAAAACCGATGTCGGCAAGGAATTTGGGATACCCGTACATGTCCACCCCACCCTTGCGCGCCCGTTCGGTCGTGACGGGAAGCTGCCAGACGTATGCCGTGAAGTATCTCCTTGTCATCATTCCTAAGACGGTGATGCCCGGAATGGCCTTTTTCCGGAAAGTGATGGGAAAGGAGATGGAGAACTCGTTGTAGGGATCGATATCGGTCCTGCGATATTCGAAAGCGGTAAAGGCAACCAGGGCTCTGCCAATCATAGCCTCCACGGGGTGCATGTCGGGGAGGGGAAGAAGCCTTCTCACCTTGTTGGTTGAGGCAGTGTAGATCGCCGTCATGGATGTGTTGTCATAATAGAAAACCGGGAGCTTGCCTTCGAGTGACATGTCCTTCGTCATCATATCCCATTGGATAACACCTTTAAAAAAATTACCTCTGTTCATAGAACCTCCTTCCTCCTGAGTGTTTGCTGAATTTTAATGGCATCCTCATTTGTTATTTGTTGGCGTATTTTTGGGCAATCCATCTGCTGAACAGATTGCTCAAGGTCACGGTGGTCACAGGGAATAATCGGGTGAGCAGATCCAGGGCCTTTGCATCCGCCCCCACCAGAATGCGCCTTTTGTTGCGCCTGATGCCGGAGATGATGATTTTTGCGGCATCGTCCGCCGTGGTCCGGAAGACTACCTCCTCGTAAATGTTTACGCCCTTTTCCTTGGTCAGACCGAACATAGCGCGATTCACACGGGAGTTGCGGGCGATGTTGGTCTTGATACCGCCGGGGTGGACACAGCTGACATGGATGCTCGTTCCGTGCATCTCCTGTGCAAGGGTTTCCGTGTATCCCTTGACCGCAAACTTGGCCGCGCAATAGGGACCGTTGTTGGGGTTCGGCATGATGCCGTTGATGCTGGATATGTTGACGATATGCCCTTCCGGACGTTTCCTCAAAAGGGGCAGGAACGCCATGGTGCCATACACGACGCCCCAGAAATTTATGCCCATGAGCCATTCAAAGTCTTCCAGGGGAATGGTCTCCAGAAAATCACCCACACCTACGCCAGCATTATTGATGATGACATCCACGCCGCCGTGGCGTTTGGCCGCCTCATCGGCGTAGTGGAAGACCTGTTCGCGCCGGGACACATCCACAATATGAGTCGTCACTTTCACCCGATCGCCGACGAGTTTTACGGTCTCCTGCAGGCCCGAGTCATTGATGTCCGCAAGCGCCAGATTGCATCCCTCGTTCGCCAGGTTGACGGCAAGCATCCTGCCGATTCCTGAACCCGCCCCCGTAACGGCCGCTGTCTTGTTTTTCAGAATCTTCATTCCTCCTAACCCTCCAATTGTATTTACGCCTGACTGTTTTGAAAAAGTTGCAAGCCTAACTCATCAGATGTTGTTTGCGCCAGTGTCCACAATCCGCCGGATCATGGCAAGCTTCTTCATGGGCGCCGGCCCGAGCAGCGCCTGCACCATGCGTGCATCCCGATAGCGTTTCTCCTGGCCGTAGTCCTTCATATAGCCATATCCGCCGAGAATTTGAATGCCGTCGTTTACCGCCTCGCATGCCAGTTCATGGACATGAATGCTGGATGAGATGTACTGAGATCCACAACCATCCTCGCCTTTTACCAATCCCGAACAGGCCTGGGCGATGCACATCGCGGCCACGTTGGCCTTTATAGACATTCCTGCCAGAATCATACCAACCTCGCTCCAGTTCGCAATCGCCCTCCCTCCCTGGTAACGTTCCCTAGAATAAGCGAGAGCTTCATTGAAAGAACCCTTCATAATACCTGCATTCATGGCGGCGGCAGCCACGTTCATCGTTAGAGACGCCTTTTCAAAAGCGGTGTGTCCTCCGTTTTCCGTGCCGATAAGCATAGCCTTTGCCCCCTGAAAGGTAATGTCAACGGCAGGGCAGGCGTGGAGACCGAGGCTGAAGATGGGATCGCTCTTTTCCACGCCGGTTGCAGAGAGATCCACCAGGAAGAAGGAGTACGAAGGTCCTTTTCCGGTGCGTGCCGGAATAATGGCCTGTTTTGCGAGATTGCCCATGACCAGAAATTCTAGCTGCCCTGTCAGAGTAAAGTCTTTGCCGGAACCAACCGCGGTCGGGAGTGTGTCTGTCTGCGCAGGATTTGTATAGGAGGGAAAGGCTACCAAAAACTCCCGGGACGATGCCGCCCTAGGAAAGATTTCCTGGGCAAGATCCATGACCCCGGCAGCGAGCATAATCTCCTGGGCCATGGCGTTGGTGAAGATGATGCCGCCGATGGAGCCGTCCACCTGGCAGATGTTTTGAAGGATGACACAAAGGGTCCCTATGTCGCCTCCGATGCCTCCCAGTGACTCGGGCAGTATGGCGCCCAGAAATCCCACTTCGTGTGTCTTGTCCAGCACATGATCATAAAATTCGCCAAAAGGATAGCGGTCGTGTTCCTCGGTCTTTCCGGCAAGTTCTCTGGCGGCAAAAGATTGCGCCAGATCCGCAATAGGTTTCAGATCGTTTCTATATGATATGAGCATAGTAGCCTCCTTACTCTTCAAAGACTTGTGCCTGTGGCACATGAGGTGCGATAAGGCATTTGAAAGCGTTGAGCCGGTTGAGCTGGTTCGTCCCTTCATAAATCTGCAGAAGTTTGATGTCACGGAGCATCTTTTCGACGCCGGTATCTTGTCGTAGTCCTTTTTGACCCATGATCTCTATGGCCATCTGACAATTTTTGACGCCAAGATCAGTGCCGGTAAATTTGGCCACCGACCCCCAGCCCGAACAGCAGCGTTGGTCTTCCGGTTTCGGCATATCAAATAGAAGTTTGCTCATGACTCTGACCGTGATCTCCCAATTGAGCATTGGTGAAATAACCTTGTCAAACCAGAACCGCGGCATGGCCTTGAGATAATAATAGACAGGTTTAATTTGCAGGATCCGATACAAACCGCGATGGCTGTTCGCGTTGTTGGCCTCGGTATAAGCGAGCCTTCCCAGAATAACGTTTTTATGCATCTCGGCGAGCATACACTGCGCCCACTCTTGATTAATCAGCAGGCGGCCGTTAACGCAGGTGGTGGATGCATAATTCAGGGCCGTTTCAAACGCTCCTCGCGCGACGCCAATACCGAAGGCGCAGACGCCCGAGCGCGTGGCGGATACGACATAGTCTCCGTAGCGTTCGGCCAAATCCCTGAACGGCTTATTCGTAAATTTTTTCACCAGGCCGGAGCTGAAGAGAACTTGATCATCCGGAATGAAGCAGTCTTCAAAGATAAGCACACTAGCCGGGCAGACCCTCTGTCCCATCTTATTTTCATGGCTGCCGAAGGAAAAGCCTTTCGTGCCGGTCTTCACGACAAAGCCGATGGTCGTTTCCGATGGATGTTTTGTGTCTTCATAAGCGTATAGAACCGTCCATGAGGAGACATGCCCCATGGAAATGAACACCTTCGTGCCATTGACGATGTAGCCGCCTGAGACGCGTTTGGCCTGACAGGTGACGTGGCCCTTGTCCACGAGATCCACTTCCTCAACATCGGTTCCGGCGCCCGATTCCGTCGTGGCAAGAGCTAAAGTGCACGGTTTCCCCGATCTTTCACCTTCCACGACCTCCCTCAGGACCTTTCTAGCCAGACGGGTGTTGCCCGAAGAGATCAGACCGGCCACAGCCAGATAATGAACACCGATGACATTCATAATGCCGACACAGGCCGAAGCGACTTCTTCGGAAAAGCAGGACATGGATGGCATGTTATAACCATGGCCGCCGAACATTTTCGGTATCCACATGGTGTAAAAGCCCCACCGGTTGGCTTCCTCTACCAGCTCCCAAGGTAGGAAATCCGGGTCCTCGTGGGTAAGACGGTCAAGCTTAAGCGCAAGGGGGGTTGCCACTTTTTCGTTGAATTTGCGGGCGATGGCTATAATCTCCTGAGTTTCCTTCACCATGTGCTTTGGCATGTGGGGAGCATAGGACAGGCCCAGCCAGGTATCTTCGAATTTAGGAAAACGTGACAACATGGATGCTACTTCTGAGTTGGTCAGCATATAATCCTCCTAATTTATTTCCCGTCGATTCCGAGTCAGCACACCGGATGATGAACCCTGCCGCTGATATCGGGATAATGCTCATAGCTACAGGCATTTTTTCAAAAATCGGATTTGATCGCCGACGGTCTGTTGGAAATGCGGGGGAACGTAAACATCGAAGTGCCCGCACTCATAGACGATTAGTTCACCTTTCGGCGCTTTCCCTGCCGCCTTGATTGCCGGCTTTACGGGAGTGGTAAGGTCATTGGCTGCAACCTGCACCAGCCAGGGGACGCCCAGCCGTTCCGCCAGCCGTCCAGGAGAATAAAGAGCCACAGACAGGAAAATGCGTGCGGCAACCCGTTCGTCCGGTTCGAAGCCCGGGGGATAAAGTCTCTTCACGCCTTCCACCACATCGGGGGCTGTCATGGCGGCAAGATCGCCGGGAAAACCGACAGCAGGCACATAGTAAGGGCTTCGGCGCAGCATCATATTCGCAACATCACGCCAGGCGGCTGTCCCCAGCCGGATGTTCTGCACCAGACCGGTCGCCGCTGCCGTCGCCAAGCCGTTCATGTGCGGCGCTTGTGATATGACTGCGGCAATATCGGGGTCCTGATCCGTTGCTGCTATATCAAGGACATGACCTCCACTGAATGACGTTCCCCAGAGTGCGATCCGGTGTGAATCTACTCCGGGAATTCCTTTGGCGAACCGGATCGCAGCGCGCCAATCCTGGTGCTGCTTTTTGATGTCAAGGATCCGTCTGGGCGTACCCTCGCTATCGCCAAAATGCCGGTAGTCGAAAACCAGGGCATGATATCCGGCTCCGGCGAAGGCTTCGGCATATGCGTCGAGGCGCATTTCCTTGACTCCGCAAAAGCCGTGGGCAAGAATGACGCACGGGGCATTATCCATACCGGAAGCTTTGAAAAACCAACCAGCACATTTCAACCCTTCCGAAACAAATTGAATGTCCTGCCTGTCCATAATGAGAGATCCTTTCCTTATCGCCTCACAATCTGACATTAAACATTGTCAGTTTCATACCAGATTTTCTTGACTTTGACAAGATATATTGTCAGAACTGTTTCCATGAAAAAGAAAAAAACAAAGAGCCGGGTTTACGGCGGTGTCAAAGCGAACCTGAGAGAAGAGGAGCGGCGGAAAAAGCTGATCGAAGCAGGGCTGGAAGCATTCGGCACAAAGGGCTATGCAAAAACCAACATCAAGACGATCTGCAAGCTGGCAGGACTGACAGAACGTTATTTCTATGAGTCGTTCCGCCATAAAGAGGATTTGTTGTGTGCCGTGTACCGGAAGCTGATAGACGAAGGACAGCGCGATTCCATGGCCGCACTGGAAGACAGCGATGGTTTACCACTGGAAACAGCCTCGCGGGCATTAAGTATGTTTTATCAACGGCTTCAGCAAGATCCCCGCAGGGCGCAGATTCAGCTTTTTGAAATCCTGGGAGTCAGCCAGAATATAGATCGGGAATATCAGAATGCCATGCGCTTTCTGGCCGACATGGTGAGGCTTTTCTTATGCAAGGTCTTTCCGCATATTCATGAAGAAATACTCAACAGGAGCATGATTCCGACCGGTCTGGCCGGTTCGGTCATCATGATCGCCCATGAGTGGGTCCTCGGCGGTTTTGTAGCTCCCTTAGATAACATCATTTCCCAGTGCATGGATCTTTTTGTAGCAGTGGGGAAACATATCGAGTCTCGGTCATGACTGCAAGCAAACACCCATAATCCTGTTTCCCAGCAGGATTACAGAGTGATTAAATTTTTTAAATTAATATGCCCTTCTTTTGAAAAAGGAAAACTGCGGTATACGAAGGCAATTTTGATGTCGGTCTTTCCTTCTATCTTATAAGGCAAGTCATTACCGGTAATAATGGTTTTCAGGTTTCCTCCCCAATTTTTGAATTTTGTGAGGACAGGCATCTGTACCCGTATTATTGATGACGAGGGAATCAGAATTTCTTTTTTCAAATCCCCTTTCCCGATTTTTTTATTGTTAAGATAAATTGTATATTCAAAAAACTTAAGCGTAAGGTCAAAACGATTCGGATTTTGTACGTCAACACCGAGGAGAAGATTCATTTCTGTAAAGGATCGGGGTCTGAGGGTTATCTCGCGAAGTACAAAAGAAGGGTTTTCCATGACCCAACTCAGGCAAGACACAAGCAGAATAGAAAGGGCAAAGAGACTAATAAGATATTGTTTTTTCACGGTGTGAATATATGAAGAATGATTTTGTATGTCAAGGGATTTTGGCCTAGCCCGACGAAAATGCAAAATTTCTATTGGTTATATAATTAATGTTATTTCCCCAATAATTATGATAGGATTATTCGAAATGTGAGTGGCTGGAGTCTGAGCGGTTTCCTCTTCAGTTTCAGATGACGTGGAGATCTACCATTGCATATCAATTACATGGAAAAATTCAAAGCAATCTGGTTCGCTCTGGAAGGAAGGCTGTTGCCATCGTATGTGTGGACGAGCGATCCCCTGACGTTCTGGCGGGAGCGCATCTTCTTTTTCATCTGTTTCATCGCCGTCGTGCTAGGCCCCATCGTTTTGGTCCCTTCGCTCCTGCTGTCCTATAAAGAAGGACTCCGGATAGTCATTCTTGTCGATTTATTGGCCTATACGGCTGTTGTTATTATTCCAATCGCCCGGAATTTGTCTTTTGTCGTGCGCGTACTGGTCATCTTTTCCATCCTCTATGCTATCGGCTTCTGCATCTTTTTTATTCTAGGACCATTCGGGTCATGGTATATCTGGCCGTTCTGCGCCTCGGTTCTGATCAGCACCTTCATCGGCCTCAGCGCTGCGATCTGGACATTGGTCTTCAATGCGATTGTCCTGTTGTTGGGGGGAATTTTTATTGCCTATGGCAACACGGCGTGGTTATTACATATAGATAATGCCCTGGAGAAATGGCTGGTCATGTCGATTAACTTTCTCCTTCTCAACGCCGGTGCCTCCATTGCTACTGCTTTCATGTTGAACAGCCTGAAAACAGCTCTCTTCATGGAGCAGAAGACCGGTAAGAACCTGCAGGAAAGCGAGGAAAAATACCGGACCATTCTTGAAGATATTCAAGAAGGTTATTTTGAAGATGATCTGGCCGGCAACTTTACCTTTTTCAACGACACCCTTTGCCGGATCATGGGCTACCCTAGGGAAGAATTGATGGGTCTGAATAACCGGCAGTATATGGACAAAAAGGAGTTAAAAAAAGTTTTTCAAGTATATAATAAAGTTTACACAACCGGAGAACCTAACAAGGGATTCGACTGGCGGATTAGAAGAAAAGACGGTGTTAAAAGATATATTGAAGGATCTGTATCGCTACTAAAAGATTCATCAGGTAAACCAATAGGATTTAGAGGCATAGCCCACGATGTCACCGAGCACACACAGACGGAAAAAATACTGCGAGAAAACGAGACACGTTTGCGTGGTATCACCCAAAACTTGCCGGGGATTATTTTTCAGTTCTATGCAAAAGACAATGGCGAATACGGAGTGAACTACGTCAGTGAAACCGTGGCTGAATTTTCGAAAATAGCGACAAAAGTAGATACGGAAAATATAGATACTATCTTTCCATTATTTCTTTCTCTTATACATGAAAAAGACAGGGACAGATTTTTGACCTCCATTAAAACGGCTGCGGAGAGAGGAACTGCCTGGAATTTTGAAGGTCAAATGATCATACCACCGGGCAAGATTATTTGGTTCCAAGGACTGTCCACACCGACACGCTACGAAGATCTAGTGGTTTTTGACGGAATTTTATTAGATATCACAGCGCGCAAGAAGGCGGAGGAGAAACTTCAACAAACTCTTGAAAGCCTCAAGAAAGCAGTGGGCACGACTATTCAGGTCTTGGTGTCCGCCTTGGAGGCCAGAGATCCCTACACAGCCGGCCACCAGTCCCGGTCGGCTAATCTAGCCTGTGCCATCGCTACAGAGATGGGATTGTCTCAGGATAAAATAGACGGAATCCGCATGGCGGGTATCATCCATGACATTGGGAAATTATCCATACCGGCAGAGATATTGTCCAAACCTACTGAGTTGATAGACATTGAATTTTCCCTGATTAAAGAACACTCCCTGACGGGATACGAGATGCTGAAGAATGTGGAATCTCCCTGGCCGCTGGCGGAGATAATTTACCAACACCATGAACGGGTGGATGGTTCAGGGTACCCAAGAAACCTGAAAGGTGATGAAATTCTCATGGAGTCACGGATTCTGGCTGTCGCCGACGTCATAGAGGCCATGGCTTCCCACCGTCCCTACCGGCCGTCCTTTGGCATTGAAGCAGCCCTTAAAGAAATTTCGGAAAATAAGGGCATTCTTTATGACCATGCCGTCGTCGATGCCTGCCTGAGATTATTTCGGGAGAAGGGATACCGGCTTACATAAGATAGATAAACCCATCCCTTAGAAAAAACATATTTCAAATGTTAGTTCTAAATTCTGACAACCGCCCATTACTGAAACTTTGTGGGCAAATGTAATAACCAGTATACTTAAGAAAACATACATTATCTTCAATTAACCTTGCTCTATAGATGGGGACTCATTATATTATAATAAGAGGTGCTATGATAAAAAACAGATATACCCCCATTTTTGTAATCATAATGGTTTTTGGACTTGCATGGGTATTTTTACTTGCGAATGTCATGACTGAGCAAAAGAAAGGAGGAACGAGCATGGATAAAAAAACAATGATGGATAATGCTAAGAAAAAGATGACTCAACTTCAGTGCGATGTGGCTTTTGGAAACGCTACGGAGGCTCCTTTCAAAAACGATTACTGGGACAACCATCGAGAAGGGATCTATGTGGATATTGTGTCGGGGGAAGCCCTTTTCAGCTCTTCGGACAAGTTTGATTCCGGTTCCGGATGGCCCAGTTTTATCCGGCCCATCGAAAAAAAAGTTGTGTTGGAAAAGGTGGACAACAGTAATTTTATGAAGCGGATAGAAGTACGAAGCTCAAAATCGGATATTCACCTAGGGCATGTTTTTGACGACGGTCCGGCTCCAACCGGTAAAAGGTACTGCATCAACTCCGCATCATTAAAATTCATCCCGAAAGAAAAAATGGCGGCATCGGGATATGGAGAGTACTTATATTTATTCGCCGATAAATCCGAGCAGAATACGGAAACGGCGATTTTTGCCGCTGGGTGTTTCTGGGGAGTGGAAGAGTATTTCAGCCGGGTAAACGGGGTAATAAAAAGTGAGTCCGGGTATACCGGAGGAACTAAGCAAAACCCCACTTATGAGGAAGTCTGCACCGGTAAAACGGGGCATGCCGAATCTGTTCGGGTCAATTTTGACCCCAAAGTGGTAAGTTATGAAAGGCTTCTGCAGCATTTTTGGGAAATACATGATCCCATGAGCCTCAACAAACAGGGCAATGATACAGGCAGTCAATATCGATCCGCTATATTTTACACTAATCCGGAACAGGAGAGGACAGCAAAAGCTTCTTTGGAGAGATTGGCAAAATCCGGCAAGTATTCTAAAAAAATAGTCACGGAAATTTTACCGGCAAAGGAATTTTATCTGGCGGAAGAATACCACCAAGGCTATTTGAAGAAAAACCCTCATGGTTACTGTCATATCGATCTGAGAAAAGCAGCCAATAAATGATCCTCAAAAGAGTGGTTTATTTTTATCCAGTCCGGCCTAAAGAAGAATCCCCTATTTTTCTCCATAAATCATTGTTCCCACCCAGTCTCTGTATACAGGCTCTTTATTATTCTTGACAAAAGCCTCCAATTTTTCAATACCTTTATTGAACTCATTTTCAGACAAAAGATAAAAGGTTGAAACAAACTTGTTTTTTACTTTCTCCAGATATTTCGCGTCTATTTGGATTTTGCTTATAATCAACTCTTCATGTTTGATATTTTTGAATCCTGCAGTTTTAAATAAAAAATCCAATTCTGATATCTTTGGGAATCTTTTTTTATCCAGTTCAATGAGAGAAGGGAAAAATTCTTTAATAACAGGATGCAATCGTTCTATTTGATCATGGCTTGATGTCAAAAAGATAAGCGAGCCGTCGCGTAAGATCCGAAAACATTCTGCAATTAAAGTCATCCTGTTTTTAATATGATGAATAACGTAGGCGCCAATTACAACATCAAAAGAATAGTCATTAAATGGCAGATCATAATCAGCGTCCACACATAAACCTTGTAATGCTTTAGCCTTTGCTTTTTTAAGCATCTGAAAAGATTTATCAATACCAGTAATATCTACTTTTACACATTTTAATAATTGAATAGATAAATTCCCAGTTCCACAACCAAGATCCAGGATCTTCATTCCATTTTCCAACTTTCCAAATCTAATGAGTTGCCGTATTTCAGAATATGCATAAGAACGGTAGTTGTCATAGGTTTTTGATATATTGGAATAATCGATTTTCATACGAATATTTATGAGATAATCTCTACAAAATTATATTCTTCTTGACCTGCCCCCGATATTTGTAACACATGTTAAGTTAAAGTTCAGAAAATATTGTTCATTACTGATTGAAACGTAGTGTGAACTGGAAAAACACGAAAACAACATTACAGAAAGAAGTGCTTGCTGAATTCATCTGCGACTGTTCAGTAAACGTTTATCACCATCTTAAGGGTTTTATTTTTTTCTTCATCATATCAAATCCTGTTCTGTCTTGGTAACGTTCTCGTTTTTTCCGACATGTATATTTCTTTACGGCGAATTTCCTCAACAACCTCATCAAGCGTATGATTCTCTAATTCTATATCGTCTTTACAGGAATAATCAAGGAGTTGGTTAGCTCTTAAAATTAATATATCTAAGGACTCTTTTTCTCCTCTAATCTGATAGAAAGCTTCTGAAATAATTAATCCTGCAGCTTCTCTTAACGGAATCCTTTTCTTATCTATCTCATTTCCAACTATCTTAATTAAATATTCAATAAAGTTTTTATAATCGCCTTCCAACGCTTTTTCTATATAATCAATCATAGATATACCCTCACATTGTTGTTTAAATATTTTTAAATGTATGCCACTGAATTTCCTTGCCCTGATGGATTGAATATCAGCATAGCACTATTCATTTTTTAAAAAGAGTAAAATATAAAGCTTCATTGGAACCCCCTCCGGCTGGAGCCGGAGGGCCCCCCAAATAACGCGACCTCCCGCGGATTACGCCGCATTCCTCCCCCGGCTGAAGCCGGGGGGGGGGCCAAACCGCGGGATTGATAACCGATTGAAGTCTTGCACCTTCGATGATTTTGTCGATTTGCTGACTTCAGGAAGAACGTAGTTTTTTGCTTAGACCACCTCATGCTGTTTTTCACTCTGGATTTTCCAAATAGCACTATCCAAATCAACTGACATGGAATCCACGATCTTCTTTTCAATGGCGTAGGTGTTACTTTCTCTCTGCCGGATCAGGCTCTTTATCTTTTCGGTAGTGCCATAGCGGTGAATGAGATCTTCCATTCGTTCCGAGAGGCTTACGACCCTGTCGTGCATCACTCTCTTATCAGCGTAGTTTATTATCTCTCGCTCCTCCAATTTTTCTTGCGGATTAAAATCAAGAAGGATTACATGCTGCTCAACAATTTCGCCGACGCGAGGGAAGCCTAATTCTCGCAAAAGCTCTCCACCGGACTGATCATGCGGTTCTCTTGTTTCCAGCGATCTCGTCTTGGTTATGTCATGAAGAAGTGCCGCCGCTATAACCAGGTTCCTGTTTATGGACACACCGTTTTTGAGGTTGTCTATTATCACTAGAGATACACGCATCACTTGTCGAGAATGAGCAATGATGTTTGGCAACATGCAATATTTTGCCATGAGTTCATCGCATTCCTCTTGTGAAGGGATTCTATCTGTAGAAGACATAGGGTGTATTTACCAAATAACAGGTTTACCTGCACCAAGTATTTATACCACAAGTTAAGTTAAAGTTTCGCATTTTGAGGGCTCCCCAAAAACTATACCAGTTACAAGGTTAGTTTTCCAGCTTCAATAAGCCTCGATCTTGTGAAAGCATCAGGCGTTTTGTAGTCCAAAGAACTGCGAGGGCGGTACTCATTATAATCAACCCGCCAAGTTTCAATTTTATTCCTGGCATCCTCTAAAGACAAAGACCAGTTGGCAGAACTGAGGATTACGGATTAAAAGAAAGTAAAACGCAAAATCGGACTCATTGGCTGTTGATAATGCGATGGATGATCGGGTAAAGTTATATCTCTGCTTGTTCCATCCTTAACCTGATAAAGCACAATCTTATTTACGTTCCTTACAGGAACAGCGGCCATAAAAGCTATTGTATCGGTAATTACCCAAAAGAAAACATCAAACAAGATTTTTTTCTTAACTTTTACCACTAGACTTAAATCTCCATTGCTGGATGGCTATTTTGTACCCATGTGGATACCCTCAATTGGATACGTATTATCCACCGAACTGAGATAAAAAAACAAATGATATTTGGACTTATTCGTAATTTATCATTCAATAACAAGCAGTTATTTGGCTTAAATTTATTTGGTATATACCTTGCTTATTAGGAAGGGGGTAGCAATTAGGATATCCGTTTTACAGTGAGATTGGTTATGAAAAAGCTGACATTAATAATATTAAGTATAGTCATATTATGGATATATTAAAAAAAATACACAGAAATTACCGTGATTACGGTCTGTGGATTACTTTGGTTAAAATTGTTGGTGTATGTGTTAAACCCGTAGTTGAGATAAGAACATTCATTATTTATTTATTGAATTTTCAACATTATACTATTAAGGAAATCGATAACTCTTCATTTACCTTTATACAAATTAATAGAAACGACGCTAATATTCTTGATCAGATAGGACAAATGGAGGAGTGGCTTATCGGGGATATCGAAAACAAAATATCCTATGGCGCCTTATGCATTGTCGCTTTGGACGCGGGAAAGGTTGCGGGTTTTAATCTTTTTGATTTTAATGAAATAAATATTCCACTTATACATTTTAGGCAAAAATTACGCGCACGAGAGAGCTTTTCCGTTCAAATTTCAGTGCATAAAGATTACCGGGGGAGAGGTCTTGCCACACTCTTACGTTTTGCTGTTTTTAATGAATTAAAAAAACGTGGTTATGCAAAATTGTATGGCTGCACACAACCTTTCAATAAGGCAAATATGGCATTGTCCCAAAAAGTAGGTTTTAAGTTTATTGTAAAGGCAACCTACTATAGAATAATATTCTTTAAAGGTATGCTCCGATCATACATATCACCTTCAGCCTATTTGGACGATGATTTCTTCTTGGCCTGCCCCTTCGAAAACCAATCCAGCTATTAAATTAAGATGAAAATATTTTGATTATTCCCGATTGAAATGTTGTATGAATTGTGAAAATAAGAAAAACAACATTGCAGGGGAAAGTGATTACTAAAAAACCGCTGCCATTCAACATTAGATTGTAAAATTCATGAAGACAGAAGTTTAAAAAAGTCAATCATGGAAGGGATAAGAAATAACGCAACTGTAAACCCTGCATACAAAAAGCCCTTTGGCTTAATCGCCAAAAGGCTTTTCTATTAGAATGGTTCGCCCGTAAAGATGATGATAGGCAATGGGAAGAAAATATCTTTTTGTCGTAATCTTGGTCAGAACTCGTATCTCTACTTCACATACTTAGTTTCAATAAAGGAAAGTTATCAGCATTGAAGATTAGCATTTGTAGTCATGTTTTTTTTCGTGATTGGTTTCTCTATTTCATGTAAACTGATAGCCTTTCTCTCGAAATAATTTAAGGCAGGTATCGGCGACGGTATCATCATAAAGAATTCCCTTATTTTTCTCTATCTCTTCAAGAGCTACCTCAATACCCAAGGACGGCCGATAGGGACGGTGGGAAGCCATGGCCTCCACGACATCGGCAACGGCCATAATGCGGGCCTCTATAAGAATGTCATCCCCTTTCAGATTTCTGGGATAGCCGGTACCATTCATCCGTTCATGATGTTGGTAAACTATCTCCGCCAGCGGCCAGGGAGAGTCCACATCTTTCAGCATCTCGTATCCACTTTTAGCATGTTCTTTAATCAGAGAAAATTCGATATTTGTCAGCTTGGTAGGTTTGACCAATATCTCCGCGGGTATGGATAATTTCCCGATGTCATGGATAGAACCTGTCATGCGGATTCCTTCTATTGTGTCCTGAGGAAGTCCCATCTCCGTGGCAATGGCGCGGGCGAGATCGGCCACTCTCTTCTGGTGACCTGACGTATAAGGATCCCTTGCTTCCGACGCCGTGCCCAAGACCTGAATAGTCGTGCCAACCGCTTTCTTGAGCCTGTTAAGGGTCTGGAGAAGTTGTTCCTCGGCATGCTTACGATCGGTGATATCTCGAGAAATACCCCGAAATCCAATTGGCTTCCCTTCTGCATCCCTGATAAGAGATGCAGAAATTTCGTTAAAAGCTTTCGTCCTGTTTTTTCTAATGATTTCGATATCGAATACCTTAATTGGTTCACCTGTTTTGTAGAGCCTTCTGAAGCGTTGATACATTTTTTGAACGGTTGTTTCATCTTGATATTGCCGATTGTTCATTCCAATCAATTCCTCTCGGGAATATCCTATGTTTCTGCATTCCGCATCATTAGCAAATGTATAATTACCGGCAAGGTCAAGTTCAAAATAGCCTTCCTGGATGTCTTCAACAATGTTTCGATATTTTTCCTCACTTTGACGCAGTTCTTTTTCCATCTGATTGCGGGCAGTAATATCAATACCTACCCCAACGAAAAAATTACCATCCCTATCTTCCCAAGATACTGGTCGGCCATGCCATTCCACTAAGTAGATCCGACCTGATCTGCTTATAATCCGGTTTTTGTTGACAGTTGACTTTCCTTCTCGGATAATATTCTGAAAGACCTCGGCGAGCTTTAGGCGGTCTTCTTCCGGTACAAACGTTGTTAGGTAATCAGCCCCTTTTATCTCCTCTTTGGTATATTCGAGGGTTTCCAATAACGATTGGTTCATCATCAGGGTTTGCCCGTCAGAACCAATTGCCACGATGAATGCAGGAGAAGTGTCAATAAGCGACTGTCTGAATTTTTTCTCTCTACGCAAGCGATCCTCACTCTCCCGCAGTTCCTCCTTGGCCCGCTTTCGTTCGGTAATATCGCGTAGGTTAACAATTATGGCTTCAACAACATTATCATGCACCAGATGGCTTGCAATAGCTTCAAAGTTACGCCAGCTTCCATCCCTATGACGCAGACGTACTTCAGATTGTTGAGCAGGGGCATTTTTATCCCCGAATAATGTATTGAATGAATCCGTTACATGCTTCGTGTCATCCGGATGAAGATTCTCAGATCTTCCGGCACCAATCCTTTCCTCAAGTTTGAATCCTAAAATTCTCTCTACCGCCGGATTTTCATAGGTGATGATTCCCTCTCGATTCACGACAACAATTATATCTGAAGAATTCTCTGCGAGAGCCCGGAACCGTTCTTCTTCATAGCGTAATTTCTTCCCCGTATACTTTTCCTTGTTTCTAACTTCTGCATCTTCTAATTCTCTAGCTATGACCGAACAAAGACGGGACATGTTTCCCTTCATAATATAATCTTGGGCGCCCAAGCGCATACATTCTACAGCTGTTTCTTCGCCGATAGCTCCAGTTAAAACAATGATAGGAATGTCTAGTTTTGCTTTTTTTAATATGGCAATGGCTGAAGGGGCATTGAATTTAGGCATTTTATAATCGCAAAGGATGATATCCCATTGTTTTTCTTTGAGAGCTTTTTCCATTGCGGCAGCGGTTTCCACTCGTTCACACACCGGATTGTATCCGCCTTTTTTAAGCTCACGGATTGTAAGCAGTAAATCATCTTTCGAATCTTCAATAATTAATACACGGAGTGATTTATCATTCATATAATTTTTTTCTTTATATTAATTAACGATTACCGCTTATAGCCTAGCATAAAATCAAAAATTTGAACATTGAGGATTACAGGAAGAAGTGATTACTAAAAAACTGCTGCCATTCAACATTAGATTTCAAAATTCATGAAGACAAGAGTTTGAAAAATTCAATTATGAACGGGATAATAAATAACGCAACTATAAGTCCTACATAAAAAAGCCCTTTGACTTAATTGCCAAAGGGCTTTTCTATTAGAATGGCTCCCCAGCGCGGACTCGAACCACGGACATGCTGGTTAACAGCCAGCCGCTCTACCGACTGAGCTACTGGGGAATGTTTATTTTTTTGCTGGCGCTACATAATACAAGAAGAAGCGGATGTCAACATCATTTAAATAGTTATTCGTGAAACTCTAATTCCAAAAGCGAAGCGCAGTGGAATTGGGTAGTTAATGAGCCCCAAGTTTCAGAAACAAAGTGCGCTGAAACTTGCAAGTCGAATCAATGACATTCGCTGAAAATGAGTGAAACGAAATTTGAAGCGTAAATGGAATTGATCCCGGGAGCGAAGCGACATGGGGTTATCCCGCGCAGCCACGGGCATGATACTCGGCATCTAGCTGAGAGTTTCATACCCGCGATGTAAAATGTTAAATTACCTTGGCTATTATCTAAAATAACTAAATTGTTCTAGTAAATTTGAATAGTTTATTCGTGAAACTCCAATTCCGAAAGCGAAGCATAGCGGAATTGGAAAGTTGAACAATCCCGCTATGCGGAGGGTATAATACCCCGCAGCTTGCTGCAAAACGTTTCCAAATCTTGCTTTGGGGTTTATACCCGTGACGGCTAAAATATTTTCTGTCTTGCCGTATCATTTCCTTGCCTCAGAAATCATCATGGGATATAAAAGCACAATTCTATAATATTGAGAATGGGAATAGATTTGGGAATAAAAGCAAACAGCCAGAAATTTCTAAAAAGATACGTGCTCGATGAAAGGTTATGTACCGGTTGCGGCGCTTGTGTAGGCCTCTGTCCGTATCAGATTATATACCATGACCGGACTGTGCAGTTGCATAATTGTGACCTTGAAGATGGCAAGTGCTACGCTTTTTGTCCCCGAACGGTAACCGACCTTGCCGCTTTAAGAGAACTTCTTTTTGAACAGGATGATCTGACGCCGGAAATCGGTGCGGTGAAGGGTTATTATTTTTCTCAGGCTACTGATCCTGAATTGCGTAACATTGCCCAGCATGGAGCCACGGTAACGGCTTTGATGGAACTGGCTTTAGCCGAAGGTTTGATTGATTCCGCCATCATCTCCTCCCGAAACCAGGAATTTATGCAAAATGGTGTTATTATAAATGATAGGGAAGCTCTGCGAAAAAATGCCGGCAGCAAGTTCACCGTATCACCTACGGTAGCGGCTTTCAATCAACTGGTCACGCAAGACGCGGAAAATATAGGAGCCGTTGCGACTCCTTGTCAGGCACTGGCGTTGGCTAAAATGAAGTTAGTGAAAGAAAATAATCCCAAAATCGATCAATTGAAATTGGTTATTGGTTTGTACTGCGGCTGGACGCTTTCCGCTGAAAAATATACTAAGTTGCTGATTGAAAAAAATGTTGATCTGGAATCCATCACTAAAATGGATATTCCGGCAGGAAAAAATATTCTGGAGCTTTTCATCAATAATGGCACGAAATCCATTCCGTTTGATGAGGTGAAGGGCTGTATCCGTGAAGCCTGTCAATATTGCATGGACAGCACGGCGGAATATACCGATGTTTCAGTCGGCTCGGCGCGCTTTGCCGGTAGCTGGGAAGAAGTACGGCAGTGGAATCAGTTGATCGTAAGGACAGAAAAGGGCAGGGAATTAGTCGAGCTTGCCGTAAAAAAAGGAGTTCTGGAAATTCGGGAAGCCCCTGCAGAGAGTTTAAAGGAACTCAAAGACGCAGCCGTAAGGAAAAAAAAAGAAGCTCTAAAAAATATTATTCGGAAAAGCGGTTCAACAAAAAATCTTTTGTATCTGGAGGGACATGATCCGGTAGTGCAAAAATATTTGGGCGTTGAGGGTAAACGTAAAAAATAGAAAGGTGAATAGAGATTATTTCCGGATTTCCGCCTTTGCGGGAATGACAGATCTATTTGTTTTGTTGAATAGAGCTTTATTGGCATAATATGAAAAAGAGTATGAGATTATGAATAAGTTATTATCACCGGCCAAAACAGAAGTTTTATTCATTGGCAATGAGGCCATCGCGCGTGGCGCGCTGGAGGCGGGCGTCAGCGTCGTTTCCGGTTATCCCGGCACTCCTTCATCGGAAGTAATAGAGCGCCTGTCGGAGGTCGCCCGTGAAAGAAACTTCTATGTGGAATGGTCAACCAATGAAAAGGTAGCTCTGGAAGTGGCCGCCGCCGCGTCTTTCGCCGGTTTGCGTTCGATGTGCGTAATGAAACAAAACGGGGTTAATGTCGCCTCCGATTTTCTTTTGCATCTTGCTTCTTCGGGAACACGCGGCGGAATAGTTCTGGTTGAGTGTGAAGATCCCGGGGCATTATCGAGTGTCAATGAGGGAGAATCGCGGTATTTCGCGCGCATGCTGGAAATTCCACTACTGGAACCGGCCAGTCTTCAGGAAGCCAAGGATTTAGCCAAGTGGGCTTTTGAGTTATCGGAGAGAATAAGAAACATTGTCATCTTACGATCAGTCACGCGCATGTCTCACGCGAGCGGCAACGTTATCTGTGGCCGACTGCCGGAGAAATCCAGAACAGCCCGTTTTGTTTCCGACGGATCGATTATGGATCCGCTAAGAGGGCCGGTCGTCAGCACTCCGGTGGTTGTTAAACATAATCTCCAGCAGAAAAAATTGCAAACTGCGGCACAACTTTTTGAAAAAAGTCCTTTCAACGGTTACTCCGGCCCCAGGCGTCCGGAGCTTCTGATAATCACGAGCAGTGCATGTTTACTCTACAGCAGGGAAGCAATCGAAATGCTTGGTCTGCAGAAGCGGGTTGGAATTTTAAAACTCAGTTGCACCTGGCCTCTGCCTCTGAAGCTTTTAAAAAAGTATCTGCGTCTGACAAATAGAATTATGATTGTGGAAGAAGTCCTGCCATTTCTGGAAGAAAATATCAAAGTTGCCGCTTTGGGAATGCTCAAAGATACCGGTGTTAAAACTTTTTACGGGAAAATGGATAAGACTTTCCCTTCTGTCGGTGAGTTGAATCC
Source organism: uncultured delta proteobacterium (assembly GCA_963710575.1). Classification (GTDB taxonomy): domain Bacteria; phylum Desulfobacterota; class Syntrophia; order Syntrophales; family Smithellaceae; genus Smithella. Next base: position 213,760 of record CAVQAL010000007.1, read on the forward strand.
GGATATTGTCGCCGCCGCTTTAAGCAGAATAATGAAGGTTAGAACCAAATCATTGCCTGCCGGTTATACACGCGAAATTCAAAAAGTAACGCCGTTGATTCCGCCACGCGAACAGACTTTCTGCCCGGGTTGTCCGCACCGTGCTTCGTTCTGGAATATTAACACCGCGCTGAAACTGGACGGTCGCGAGGGCATTGTTTGCGGCGATATCGGCTGCTACGCGATGGCGTCGCTTTTCCCGGCAATCGGTTTCTATACCGTACGCACGCTTCATTCCATGGGTTCGGGTACGGGGCTGGCTAGCGGATTCGCCAAACTGGAAGCTTTCGGTCTGGATAAACCAGTCATGGCGGTTTGCGGCGATTCCACTTTTTATCACGCCGTGATTCCGGCACTTATCAACGCCCGGCATAACCGAGCGGATATTACCTTCATCGTTTTGGATAACGCCGGAACGGCAATGACCGGATTCCAGCCGCATCCCGGTATTAACGAAAGCGCGATAGGTGATCCTCTGCCTGCTGTTGAGATAGCCGCTATTTGCCAAGCGATTGGAGCGAAAGTTGCCATAACCGATCCCTTTGATCTGGAAGGGACAAGCAAAATTCTGACTTCTTTTATGGCCGAACGCGGCTCATTGAAAGTGCTGATTATGAGACAGGCTTGCGCTTTGAGTCCCGCAAAGAAGGGCAAAAAACAATACCGGATGAAAGTTGATGAAGAACGATGTCTTGGTGAGAGTTGCGGCTGTAACCGTTTGTGTACAAGAATTTTTCGTTGTCCGGCGCTGACCTGGGAGCGGGCAAAAAAGAAAGCGGTAGTTGACGAAGTAATCTGCGCGGGCTGCGGCGTCTGTTATTCGATCTGTCCGCAAAAAGCGATAATAAGAACGGAGGCCGTAGGCTGATGAAGATGTCTTTCACCAAAGAACCTACAAATATTATTATTACCGGAGTTGGTGGTCAGGGCAACGTTATGGCTTCCCGCGTGCTGGCTGGCATGCTCGTGAATGCAGGTTATATTGTCACGATCGGTGAAACCTTCGGTATGTCGCAGCGCGGAGGTTCTGTGATGAGCCACTTACGAGTATCTTCAAAGGCGGTTTTAAGTCCTCAGATTCCGCAGGGCAGGGCGGATATTATCATCGCCCTGGAACCGGTCGAGGCATTAAGGGTTTTGGTAAAATATGGCAATCCCGCTGTCGCGGTGCTCGCCAATTCGCGCATGGTTTATCCCATGGGTGTTATCACCGGCGAGTTTACCTATCCTTCTCTTGATGAAGTTAAATCAATATTTGAAAAACTGTCAGCAAAAAGCTGGCTGATTGACGCTACGTCCGTGGCGGTTGAGTTGGGCAATCCTGTTCTTAGCAATATCGTTATGGTCGGAGCGCTGGCTGGCGCTTCATTGCTGCCGATTGACCGCCGAGCTTTTGAAAAAGAAATAACAAAAAGCATTTCTGCTGATAAACGCCAAATAAATTTGACAGCGTTTGACGCCGGCACAAAAATGCTTTAATCCCGTAGTTTGGAATCCCCCGGTTTCAGCCGGGGGAGGAATGCGGTTAAACTCGCGGGAGGTCGCGTTATCGTGGGGAGCCTTCGGCTCCTGCCGGAGGGGGCTCCGCTGCCAATTATAACTTAGCATCACAAACCTGATTTCTTAGCCATAATAGATTTCAAGTGCAAATCGTGATAATGACAGCTATAAGATAAAAGCGATGAAAAATAAATTTTCTAACCTTAACAAACGGAATTATAAATGACACAATCTGATCATGGTCCGGGAATAATGATCCCGCCACCCCTCATTTACATTACCGGTTTTCTCTTTGCCTGTGCCATGAATATATTTTACCCAATCCCCGTGCTAGGTCCTCCGCTATCAATTGTTTTGGCGCTCCTTGCGGTCACACCTTCGGCCGTTCTTGGATTGTGGGGTTTGCTTGAGTTCTGGCGTGCCAGGATCAATCCATTGCCTCACAAACCGTCTTCTTCTCTTGTTATTGTCGGCCCATATCGTGTAACCCGAAACCCCATGTATCTCTCTTTAGTCTTACTCTACGTTGGTTTTGGATTTTTGCTGAGTATCACTTGGGCATTCGTCGTCCTCCCCGCAGTTATATTCATCGTAAATATTTACGTGATTAGACGAGAAGAATCATATCTTGAATCCAAATTCGGTGAACAGTATCGGGCCTACAAAAAGCAGGTCCGTCGCTGGTTATAGTTGTTAATTGTTGAAGAAATATCTTAGCTGAGCTGTATTCATGTTTTTAGAAACAACCGCCATCCCGAGTAAAGTGATCCCGGAATGAAGTCCAGTGCGCCGGATGCTTCGGCGACCGGTGTGAATCCGCAGGCGTCGCAATTTATTTCACCCCTGTTCTTGACATAGCAGCCTTTCGTAATGGTCCCATCCGGATCGACATTAATCAGGATGTCATCATGGCAGCGCCAGCGATTGTCAAGCATTGCCTTGAGCCTGCCTGCCGAATTCAAAATGGGCAAACCCGATTTTTTGAGTTCCAGCAATTTCTTGATGGCGGCGCGGCGATCTTCTAATGAAAGGGAAAGGTCATCTTCTCCCTGATTGTAAGGATAGAAAAACTGAACGGTCATCCCTTTGAGTGTTGGCATTTCCTGCACCCACTTTGCCAAAAAATCCACATCGCGCCAGTTGTGCCGATTTAAAGTGCAATGAATAAAAATCTGGGGATGCTTCGTTTCTTTAATGTTTGAGCAAATAAGATCAAAGGAATTATTCCTCAACTTATCGTGCGTTTCTTTCAGGCCGTCCAGACTTACCCAGAGCGCATGGGCTGGAATATCTAAGGGCAGCGTGCCGTTGGTTGTCACCGCCACACGCAGAAAGTGTTTTCTGGCATAAAGGACAAGATCGTGAAGGCGATGAGAACCATCGCGCCACAGTAGCGGTTCACCGCCTTCAAAAACGACCATCCGGGTGCCGAGGCGGCGCAGTGATTCCAGCGCCCCGATTGCCGTATTCCATGACATATGGTTGTCTTCATCACCAGAGCGCAAATGAAACGGGCAGGCCCGGCAGGCCAGATTACAGCGGTAGGTGACCTTGAAACTGGCCAAGAGCGGTAATTTACGTCCCAATATTTTTCGCTGCAGGAAGAACCACGACAGGTCAACCGGCCAGGGGAAATGCGTAGTCTTTAAATTTTTTTCGTTTTTATGCAAAGCAATATGAGATATCTCCCAATTTAATATTTCTATATAGAACCTATAGGAACAAAAGAGATGCGTGTCAATATCATAAAAATTAAAATGAGCATCCGAAGTTTTAATGGATAAGCTTTCCTTTGAATAATCAATTTAAGTGAAAATATCTATTTCTTCTTTAATTTCGTTGCTATATTGACGGTTGATTCGATAAGGTGAAAATTACAGGCAAATTGGTATAAGTATTGATTGACATTGCCTAATGAGAACTTATATTATTCCCGACGTAAATTAACCAAGAGGTGCAATGATGAAGGATATTTATTCGGCTGTAAAAGTTACTGATAATGTTTACTGGGTTGGCGCCATTGATTGGACAATCCGTGATTTTCATGGATACACAACACCCCACGGCAGCACTTATAACGCCTATTTAGTGATGGCGGACGATATTACCTTAATAGATACGGTCAAAGCGCCGTTTATGGATGAAATGTTATCCCGCATTAAATCGGTCGTCGATCCTTCTAAAATAAAATATATTATTTCCAACCATTCCGAAATGGATCATTCGGGCTGCCTGCCCGAAGTAATTGATTTAATCAAACCTGAAAAGGTTTTTGCTTCGGCGGTCGGGGTAAAAACGTTGAAAGAACTGTTCCATGACCAGCATGAAATAATACCCGTGAAAGACAGCGAGAAGCTTAGCCTCGGCAATATGGAATTGACTTTCATGGAAACACGCATGATTCACTGGCCGGACAGCATGTTTACTTATCTGGCCACAGATGAGCTTTTGTTTTCACAGGATGCTTTCGGTATGCACCTGGCGACGCTGGAGCGTTTTACCGATGAGATTCCGGCGGCGACTCTGGAATATGAGGCGGCAACTTACTACGCCAATATTGTGTTGCCCTATTCGCCTATAGTTCTGAAGACCTTGGAAAAGGTCGCGGCATCAGGCTTGAAAATTAAAATCATCGCTCCCGATCACGGACCCATCTGGCGCAAAGACATCAGCCGGATTATGGAGTTGTATAAAAAGTGGGCTTTGCAAAAGCCTACAGCGAAAGCGGTTGTTGTTTACGCGACGATGTGGCATTCTACCGAGAAAATGGCGAGTGCCATCAGCGAAGCTCTAGCGCAGGCCGGCGTAAAGGTAAAACTTCTGTCAATGAACGAAACTCACCGCAGTGAAGTGGTTTATGAAGTGCTTGAGGCCGGAGCGCTGATTGTGGGGTCGCCGACACTAAATAACAATATTCTGCCGCAAATGGCGGATGTTATGACCTATCTGAAAGGACTGAAACCAGCCAATCTTGTCGGCGCGGCTTTCGGTTCTTACGGCTGGAGCGGGGAATCAGTAAAACATTTGGAAGCAATACTCAAAGAAATGAAAGTAGAAATTGCCGCTGAATCAATTTCCGTAAAGAATGTTCCCGACAGTTCTGTTTTGGAAAAATGTCACGAGTTGGGTAAAACTATCGCGGCGGAATTGAAAAAGAAAGCAGCTTCCAATTAATGGCGAAAGAAAAAATATTAAGGAGTGGAAAATGAAAAAGTATGTTTGCGGAGTTTGCGGTTACGTTTATGATCCGGCTGAAGGAGATAAGGACGGCGGCATTGCGAAGGGAACGGCTTTTGATGATTTACCCGATGATTGGTCTTGTCCTGTTTGCGGTGCGGCCAAGGATGAATTCGCGCCGGAGTGAGTAATTGGATAGCAAAAGAATGTCATTTATAGAAGCACGATGTGTCATTGCGAGCCTTCTCTCAGAAGGCGTGGCAATCTTAAAAAAAAGACTTCTCCCCAGCATAGCTGGACTATAGCCTGTCGGTTGAAGTGACATGAAATAATCCAAAATAAAGAGAGGTTATATATGGATAAGATTCAAGAAGCGTTAAGCCAGGCTTATGCCGGCGAAGCAAAAGCAGCACTGCGGCTCAAGGTTTACGCGCAGAAGGCGGAAGACGAAGGCTATACACAAATAGCAAAGCTTTTTCGCGTCATTTCTTTTTCGGAAGAAATTCACGGCGCACGAGCCTTAAGAGTGCTCAAAGAAATTAAGAGCACGGAAGAAAATCTGGCCGCCAGTTTTGAATCGGAGAAAAAAGTTGCCGAAGTTGCCTATGATCAGTTTGTAAAACTGGCGGAAGAAGCGGGCAATAAAGAAGCCGTGTTGCATTTCAGCCAAAGCAAGGATGTGGAAGAAACTCATGCCAAGCTTTATAAAGAAGCCATGTCGCACTTCATGGAAGAAAGGGAAACGACTTACTATGTCTGTAAAGTTTGCGGGTATGTCGCCGACGGCGTTCTGCCTGACGAATGCCCCGTGTGTGGTGCCAATGCGAAAATGTTCGTACCGTTTGATAAGTGACAAGCATTCCGTAATAGCACTTTGAGTTAGAATAGTGAGGTGGAGTGATGATAGTTGTCATAACAAGATGGCTGATAATAACAGTGGCCATTCTGCTTGCTTCGCAGTTTGTGCCGGGCATCAAAGTGGATACTCTTTCCACGGCGGTAATTGCCGCCTGTGTTTTAGGCCTTATCAATATTTTTGTAAAACCTGTTTTGGTTTTGCTGACTTTGCCCCTGAGCATATTAACGCTGGGAATATTTTATTTTTTTGTAAACGCTTTTTTGCTGGAGCTTGTGGCTCATCTTGTGTCGGGGTTTGTAGTGAAGGACTTTTTCTCCGCGTTTTTAGGATCGCTCGTTATCAGCTTTGTCAGTTGGCTGGCCAATTCTTTTATTGCCACTCATAAGATTGAGAAACAAAAATCGTCCGAATATATTGACCTGGAAAAAGGGGATGACGGCAAATGGCGATAGACGCGACGCTCGACTTGACTCCGGCGATGAAACAGTATGTGAAAATCAAAGAAAAATATCCCGATTGTATTTTGTTCTATCGCATGGGTGATTTTTATGAGATGTTTTTTGAAGACGCGGTGACCGCCGCGCCTGTTCTGGAAATCACACTCACCTCCCGCAATAAAGGAAAAGAGGACAGCGTGCCGCTTTGCGGTTTTCCTTATCATGCCGCTTCCGCTTACATTACCAAGCTTGTGGAAAAGGGTTTCAAAGTGGCGATATGCGAGCAGATAGAAGATCCCAAAAAAGCAAAGGGGATAGTCAAAAGAGAAGTGATCCGGGTCATCACACCCGGCCTTGTTCTGGATGAAGAAAATCTTGCCGCGGGCGAAAATAATTATCTGGCTTGTCTCTGCGCCTGCAAGGATACGCTCGGCCTTTCTTTTCTGGATATTTCCACGGGTGAATTTCAAATCAGCGAATTTTCCGACCGCGAATTTTTCTTCGTCGCCATTTCCGGACTGGATTTTAAAGAATTAATTCTGTCGCGTGATTTTCACGACAAGATATTGATCAAAACACTGGAGGAGCAAATGCCTTCAATCCGGATTAATTATCTGGAAGAAGATTGTTTTCAGCCCGCGCAGGCGGAAGCTCTTTTGAATCAGAATTTCTCCGCCGAAGTTTTGGACAGGGCAAAAATAAATGAACATCCGGCGGCTATGATAGCCTCAGGCGCGATTTTAAGTTATGTCAACCAGACGCAGAAAATCAATCCTCAGCATGTAAGTGAAATAAAATGGTACTCCACGGAAAATTTTCTCCTTCTTGATGACACCGCCCGCCGCAATCTGGAGATATTTGCGACCATTCAGGATAACTCCAAAGCCGGTTCCCTTTTTTCTCTTTTCCATGAAACATTGACGCCGATGGGAACCAGACGCCTGCGCTGGTGGATGAATTATCCGCTGGTGAACGTGGAAAAGATAAAAACGAGACTGGCCGCGGTTGCCGAAATTAAGGATGATCACATCCTGCGGTCTAATCTGCGAAAAGTTTTATCGCGCATTTATGATCTGGAAAGGCTGGCCGGAAGGGTGGCCCTAAAGGTTGCAAATCCCCGCGATTTAATCGCGTTGAAAATTTCTCTTGCGGCCATACCGGAGCTCAAGGCAATGCTGCTGGATTCCACGGCACCCGCGATTGCCGCGATCCGCGCGCGGTTTACGGAAATGTCCGCTGTCATTGACTTAATTTCGCGGGCGATTATTGAAGATCCGCCGCAAAGGACTCAGGACGGCGGTTTCATTGCCGCAGGCTTCGATGAAGAACTGGATAAGCTGAGATCCATCAGCCGCGACGGGAAAAAATGGATTGCCGCGATGGAAGCCGAGGAGCGAAAAAAAACAGGAATCAATACCCTGAAGATCGGTTTCAATAATATTTTCGGTTACTATATTGAAGTGACCAAAGCCAACGCCGCGCTGGTTCCGGACTCCTACATAAGAAAACAGACACTGGTCAACGCGGAGCGTTATATCAATCAGGAGTTAAAAGAATTTGAACAAACCGTTTTAAACGCGGAAGAAAGAATCAAGGAAAGAGAGCAGGAACTGTTTCTTGCCCTGCGCGATGATCTTAATCAGTATATTACGGACATTCAGAATAATTCAAATCTTGTTGCCGAACTTGACGCGCTGATTGCTCTGGCGGAAGTTGCCGAAAAATATCATTATACCTGTCCGGAGATAGATGATGAAGACACCATTGAAATAAAAGACGGAAGGCATCCGGTCGTGGAGACGGCATTGAAAAAAGAAGGTTTTGTACCGAACGATTGTTTGATTGATTTGCAGAGTAATAAACTGCTCATCATTACCGGCCCCAATATGGCGGGCAAGTCCACTTATATCAGGCAGGTCGCTTTGATTGTCCTTTTAGCTCAAATGGGAAGTTTTGTCCCGGCGTCAAAGGTAAAGATAGGTCTTGTGGATAAAATATTCACCCGTGTCGGCGCGTCCGATAGTCTGATCAGGGGGCAGAGCACATTTATGGTGGAGATGACGGAAACGGCGGAAATATTGAAAAATGCGACCTCCCGTAGTCTGGTCATTTTCGATGAAGTGGGACGCGGGACTTCCACGTTTGACGGCTTGAGTATTGCTTGGGCGGTTGCCGAGTACATTCATGATTTCCGGGGGCGCGGCGTCCGCGCTTTGTTTGCCACTCATTACCATCAATTGACTGATTTAGTGGTAACAAAACCCGGGGTGAAAAATTATAATATCGCGGTGAAGGAGTGGGGAGAAAAAATAATTTTTCTGCGCAAGATCATGGAAGGCGGTACCAGCCGCAGTTATGGAATCGAAGTAGCGCGCATTGCCGGCGTGCCGAAAGAAGTGATCACCCGCGCCAAAGAAATATTGCGTAATCTGGAAAAAGGAGAATTTGACGAAATCGGCATGCCCCGCATTGTCCGGGGAACCCGTGAAGGAAAAAATGCGAGTCCGCAATTAAGTCTTTTCGCGAGAAAAGAAAGCGCGATTGCGCGGGAAAATAAAAATGAAGAAATTGTTACTGAACTTAAAACTCTTGATATCCATTCCATGTCGCCGCTGGAAGCACTCAACAAATTAAACGAACTGAAAAACAAAATATCGGAATGATAATATTTGATCTTCATCAAATATTATCATACAAAATACAATAAACATTTTTAACTAGTAGATTAAAGATTACGTATATTAATAGTTCGGTACTTACACTATGAGATATATAGTAAGAGATATTGAAATCAGAGCGGAAAATGCTGCCAAGCCAATAGGGGATGCGGCAGTGCCTCTTGTGCGTTGGCTTAATGAACGAAGTCATGTTAATGCAGCACTTGACTATGGGTGCGGAAAACTTCGGTATACAAAATACATTGCCATGAAATGTAAATCACTAGGTATAGTGGACTCCCGAATTCAGTTGAATAGAGTGCAGCACATTGATGGTCAAATATCGACTATAGAAGAATATGTGAAAATGAAATGGCCTAAATCTAAGATTTATGAGCTTGAAAAATTTTGGAATGGAGTAGGTTTCTCATATGATTTCATTCTCTGCGCTAATGTATTATCTGCTATTCCCTCTATAAAGATCAGAGCAAAATCTCTTCGAGCAATCAATAATGCCCTTTCTTCAGATGGTGAACTACTCGTTGTGAACCAACATACAAATTCATATTTCTCTAAGATGAAATCTATGCCTAACACAATAAAATATCTGGATGGGTGGATTACACAATCGAGAGGTAGTGCTTCATATTATGGAATATTGAATAAGGATTTAGTTATACGTTTACTCAAAAAATATGGATTTTCAATCAAGGATTCATGGATTGAAGGGCAATCAAACTATGTTCTTGCTACTCCTAGGTGAGCTATGAAGATTATAGGTCAACCAGAAAACTACTCGGAAATGTTGCAACGAATTTTTTATTCAAGTTTTGCTAGTGGTATTATCTGCACTATCTTTTTGGCACAGGCTTCTCCTACCGTTAGTTCTTTCATTGATTCAATTTCAACTAAAGCCGATTTTGGCTTTATCAAGAATCTTAATGCTTTATTAGTTATAATACCTTTGGTTATTGGCTTAATATCACGAATGCTACGTCTTCACGACAAGCTTTCATATTTATTGAGGATTCGTTTCCTCTTTGACACACGCTACATCCTTTACCCTCTAGCAAATCTTACGGGAGTAACTTTAACAAAAAAGCGGAAAAAGATTTTAGACAGAAACCGAGTTAACGCAATGAGTAATGTCTTCTACAAATATGCAAGTTTCATCAATCCAATAATTGATACTCAACTTGTACGAACTGCTGCTGATAATTGGGGGTGGTTTTGGTCACTATTAGAATCATTTTTTTTGTTTGGACTCACAGCCTTTATCTTGTGGTTATTAGATAATAATTCATATGTCCAAGTATGTCTTATTATTCTACTCATAGAATTTTGTTTATTGTTGGTACAATGGTTTGAGTGTAGAAAGAGCGCAAAACGCCAAGTAGAAGCTATAACTTCAGATAATGATAGACGTACCGATATCAGTGCTTATTTTTCGTCATTATAAATATCCAATAAGTGCATCCACTGGACGCTCTTTGTTTCTTGCGTCGGTGATCTTTTCGTTAACGATTTTGGAAAACTTATATGGAAAAAAATCGAATTTACTGTTCCGGCCCGTTATTTTGCGCGGAAGAAGTTGGTGGCATGAACGCAATTGCCAAAGTGCTGGAAGATGCGGGTTTTCAAACATTTCTGCCGCATCGTGACGGGATCGAAGCGTATGTCATGCGTTTCGGGAATTCATCGTTTCCGTCAACAATTTCCGGAATACGTACATGTGTTGATTACGCCATATTCTCTCTGGATGTATATGAGTTGATCGAACGTTGCAACGCCGTAGTATGCAACCTCAATGGCCGTGTTCCAGACGAAGGAATGATTGTTGAAGCCTCTCTTGCCTATGCTGTCGGTAAACCGCTGGTACTTTTCAAAGATGATGTCCGGGCTCCTTTTGGCGGTTATGATAATTCAATGCTGACGAGTCTTGTGCGAGGGGAAATTGTTAAAAAACTAAAGGAATTACCTTCCGCGCTCAAACAAGAGATGTCTCAAAAAATAGATTTAATGCCTTTATCCGGCGATTTGAAGAAAGCCATTTCATACGGGAAACGCATTTCATCGGTAATGGAGCATTTGCCAAAAAGCATCGGAAAGAAGAGATGGTCAGAGGAAGTACTTAGCCATGTAATTGATAAGGCGTTAGAGGATGAATAAGAGTAAAATAATAGCAAATATTTTTAACGGATCAGGAGGACTTAAAATGTTTAAGAAATCATTTTTAACAGGCACTGTAGTGTTAATTATAGTTTCTTTTATTGCAGCATCGTGGGCGGCGGAATTATCATCTATCAAACTGCCGTCGCCGAATCTGAATAGCGGGAAATCGTTGATGCAATCTCTGCAGGCAAGAAAATCATCAAGGGATTTCAGCGTAAAAAAACTGCCGGTGGAAGTTCTTTCCAATCTGCTATGGGCTGCCAATGGAATTAACAGGCCGGATTCAGGACGGCGCACAGCTCCTTCCGCCGTGAACTGGCAGGAAATTGATATCTATGTTGCCGTAGCCGACGGCCTCTACCTTTACAATGCCAAAGAGCACGCTTTGAAACCGGTTGTCAAACAGGATATCCGGGAGCTGACGGGCAAGCAGGCGTTTGTAAAAGAAGCGCCTGTAAATTTGATATATGTTGCCGATTATTCCAGAATGGGCGGCGGTAGCGCGGAGGAGAGAAATTTCTATTCGGCGGCGGATGCCGCGTTTATTTCGCAAAATGTTTATTTATACTGTGCTTCGGAAGGTCTGGCAACTGTCGTCAGAGGTTCGATCGATAGAGATGTTCTGGCAAAAGCCATGCAGCTTCGCGATAATCAAAAGATTGTTCTGTCGCAGACGGTCGGCTACCCGAAATAATCAGGATGAATTTAAAGCGGCGTTTAGTTATTTGAGCAATAATGTTTTTATAAATATTTGCTTGTAATGATGATGAATATTGGTTAATAAATAAGAGTGATTTGCTCAGTTGATAATGCTAAAAAAACGGTTAATTAAGACTGGTTGAAATATGCTTGCTGATGTAAGTAACGGTAACCGTAACCCATAGAATTTTCTGCAAAAAGGAGGGTGAGATGGGAGAAGGAATCAGCGATTACACAAAAAATTTGATTGATTTAAGACGGCATATGTGGCTGGAAGGTGTGGAAGTGGAGTTGCGCCGCCTTATCTGGCAAATTGCCGTTGTGGGCAAATATATTTCCGCAAAAATTCATGAGTCCAACAGAAAACTTGCCGGGTTCCAAAATGTTTATGGTGATGAGCAACTGGCGCTGGATCGCATTTCCGATGATATAATGAGAAACAAGTTGCAATTTTCCGGTTTCGTGCGGGAGTACGCTTCGGAAGAACTGGAAGATATAGTTAAGATCGGCACCGGCAAAGAAAAGTATATTGTAACGGCCGATCCTCTCGATGGTTCATCACTCGTCGATACTAATTTGGCTATCGGAACGATTATCGGCATTCATAAAGAATCCGTACTGGATATTGGCCGAAAAACAATGGTAGCCGCGCTTTACATTACTTATGGCCCGCTGATTACGATGATTTATTCAGCGGGAAGAGGCGCACATGAATTTGTTCTCGACCGCGAAGGCGAGTATGTTTTATCTCAGGAAAATATCAGACTGAAGGAGAAGGGCTCTATCTTTTCGCCGGGTGGTCTTCGCCGTGACTGGACGCCGGAACATCTTAAATTTGTCGAACGGCTGGAAAAAGACGGTTACAAATTGCGGTACAGCGGCGGTTTTGTTCCCGACATCAATCAAATCCTGATAAAAAAAGGCGGTTTGTTTACTTATCCCGCTCTGAAAAAATCTCCCCAGGGGAAATTACGCCTGCTGTTTGAATTGCAGCCCATGGCTTTTATTATGGAACAAGCCGGAGGCCTTGCGACCGACGGCAATCAGGATATTTTGTCCATAAAGGTAGAAAATGTTAATCAGCTCTCGCCGATTTATATCGGCAGTGTTACCGAAGTGCAAATGGCAAAAGAATTCTTATCATCACGGGAATAAAAACCAAAAGCTTGCTCTTGGTTTTTATTCCCTCCGCTTTGCGGGATTGTTCGACTTACTGGTGTTATTGTACTAGGTTTGCATCGCATGGTTTCGGTCCCACTCAGCTTCGCATGCGGGATAATTCGACTAACGCTTCAAACTTTATCCCGACGAGTCGGGATTCGTTTTCAGCGAGTCTCATTAAATTGGTGTTTCACTAATAGTACCTATTGTGAGGAGTAATTATGATTTACGAAGACAAGAAACAATTACTAAATGAATGCGCGAAGATCGTGGAACTGGATGGCAATGATGTTCATATTCTGGATGAAGCAAAACTTAAAAATGAATTAATTGATAACTTGATTTACACGGTGGTATTTAGTTCCGATACAGCAACTCAAGAAGCCGCCCGCTGGCTGATTCGGCACACCGGCGTTGCATGTGGCATCATGTCATCTTCAATTCAAACTCTTTATGAAGCCATGGGAAAAGGAGAGCTAAAGGGCTTCACGGTTCCGGCTATTAATATCCGGGGGCTGACTTACGATGCGGCTCAGGCTGTTTTTCGCGCGGCAATTAAAGGGCAGGTCGGCCCGGTTATTTTCGAAATTGCCCGTTCGGAAATTGACTATACTTTACAGAGACCGATTGAATATATTTGTGCGGTAACTGCCGCCGCGATCAAGACCGGGTATCGCGGGCCGATTTTCCTGCAGGGAGATCATTTTCAGATAAATGCCAAGAAATTTGCCGCCGATGCTGCAAAAGAAACGCAAGCAGTAAAAAATTTAATCTGGGAAGCAATTGAAGCCGGATTTTACAACATTGATATCGACACTTCCACTCTGGTGGACTTGACAAAGGCGGGCGTCAAAGAACAGCAGAAGACAAACTACAGTCTTGCGGCTGAGCTTACCACGATGATCCGTGATTTGGAGCCTGAAGGAATTACCGTATCCGTAGGCGGCGAGATCGGCGAGGTCGGCGGAAAAAACAGCACGGTGGAAGAGCTACAGGCTTTTATGGAAGGGTATCTGGAAGAACTCAAAAAGGGCGGGGAGTCGCTTAAAGGGATAAGCAAAATCAGCGTCCAGACGGGAACAACGCACGGAGGCGTTCCTCTGGCGGACGGCAGTGTGGCCAAAGTTAAAATTGATTTTGAAGTTTTACAAAAGTTATCTGAACTGGCGCGCTCTCAATACGGCCTTTCCGGAGCCGTCCAGCACGGCGCATCAACTCTTCCCGATGAAGCCTTTGACCGATTTCCAGCTATGGGCACTGCCGAAATTCATCTGGCTACCGGTTTTCAAAATATTATTTACGATAGTTCTAATTTCCCCAAAGATTTAAGAGAAAAAATTTACGAGTATTTTAAAGATAAAATGAAAGACGAATGGAAAGAAAAGGATACCGAAGAACAGTTTATTTACAAGACCCGCAAAAAAGGATTTGGTCCTTTCAAGCTGGAAATGTGGCATCTGCCGGCGGAAATCCGCAACAAATTAGGCGCTGAACTGGAAAAACAATTCACTTTTTTATTTGACAAACTCAAGGTAACTTCTACGCAGAAGATCGTTGAAAAATATGTTCAGCCGGTGGATGTGCAAATGGAGTTGCCTGCCGCCCTGAAGGGCTGAAGTAGAATCGGCTTTAGTACCCGCCAGTCGGTTAAATTAGTTGATGGAATAATAACTAAATGAAAGCGGCAATCTTAGAGAAGATAACCAGTATAGATGAAAACAATCAGCCCCTGAAAATGGTTGAATTGCCGAAACCTGTATTTGGGGCAGAGGAAATCCTGATTAAAGTATCCACCTGCGGCGTTTGTCATACGGAATTAGACGAGATTGAAGGAAGAACTCCCCCCGCGCGACTGCCGATTATTCCCGGGCATCAAGCGGTCGGCATCGTTGCTGATCGCGGAAAGAATGTAAGAAAATTTAAAATTGGCGACAGGATTGGTATAGGATGGATTAACCATGCCTGCGGCTGTTGTCCTGCTTGCATTTCCGAAAATGAAAATCTCTGCAACGAATTCAGAGCAACCGGCCGGGATGTCAACGGCGGTTATGCCGAATACATGGTGATAGCGGAGAATTTCGCTTTTGCCATTCCCGATGTTTTTTCCGATGTTCAGGCCGCGCCGCTTCTATGCGCCGGAGCTATAGGATATCGCTCTCTGCGTTTGGCCAACTTAGCCGATGGACAGCGTCTTGGGCTGGCTGGATTCGGCGCCTCCGGTCATCTGGTTTTGAAGATGGTTCGTTACCGCTACCCTCATACGGAAATATTCGTTTTTGCCCGCAATAAAGATGAACAGAGTTTTGCCCGTGAACTAGGCGCTGTATGGGCAGGGGATATAAGCGCAGAATCACCGAAGAAGCTTAATGCCATTATCGATACGACGCCTGTGTGGAAAACGATTGTAGAAGCTTTAAAAAATCTGGAACCGGCAGGAAGGTTGATCATTAACGCGATCCGCAAAGAAGACAGGGATAAGAATTATCTCATGCAACTGGACTATGGCGATCATCTTTGGCTGGAAAAAGAAATAAAAAGTGTGGCCAATGTGACACGCCGTGATATTGAGGAATTTTTAACTCTGGCCGCTCTAATACCGATAATACCGGAAGTCGAAGAATATCCGCTTAACGAAGCCAACCGGGCTCTTTCCGAATTAAAATCAGGCAATATACGCGGCGCCAAAGTTTTGAGAATAAGTTGATTTATAATTGGTATTGTTTTTAGTTTTCATCCTGCCATGTGGCTATATAATCCAATGATTTTTCTTTTGGGGCAGCAGCATCAATTTGCCATTTACCCTTGAGGCCGGTTTCCTGTGCAGTTGACTCGAGATGACACATCGCAATGCCCATGTCAATATTTTGCAGAGAAACACGCCACAGAGAATTATAACCGAAGGCGCGGGAAAGGTAAAAATGGAAAGCATTTAGTTTTGCATCCCGCAAAATACGCCAGGGCTGTTTATTTCCCGCTGAGGGAGCAAGCCGCAGGTTCTCCAGCGCCTCCGAATATTTTCCCGCTTGTACCAGCGTCAATGGCTGCGAAAAATTTCCGGCAAAGAAAATATCAGACCAGGGCTTCCTATTGTCGGAGCCTGCACCCCAGCGCATCATTCTTTCTGTAAATGATTTTTGTTGAGCCGGATAACCGACGGGACTGACCGTGGGCAGCAATTCACCTTCCTGCAAACCTATTGCTTGTGCAAACCTGCTGAGTTGGAAAGTTCCACCCAGCCAGCAAGTCCCTAATCCCAAATCCGTTGCCTGCAAGATTAATTTCTCCTTACAATAACCGTAGTCTTCCATCGCCATCTGACCGTTTTGAATACTGCCGACAAGAAACAGTTGAGCATTTTTAATTACGCCATATGTGCCCAATTTTTCCCATTCCTGAGGCGGGAACGAAGTCAACTTGATTAATTTAAATTTTGGTTGATTGCCGAATGGTCCTGTATGGACAGCGTTAATTGAGGCGGAAAATTCTTTCAACACTTTATCTTCAATAGGGCTTTCCGAATAGGTTCGACAGGACATGCGCTTTTTGATTATTTCGGTTATTTTCGGCATATATGTTCCTCCAAAATTATTGTTGGTAAAATCCTTTTGTAAATGTATAATTAGCTTATAGTAAAAGAAATTATTTTTGTAAAGCTTGTTCAATCTTCGCGGAGAGCCGATTATGAAAATAGCCAGTGCCGATGAAATGCGTTTTATGGATCGCTATACCATTGAAAAGCTGGGGATTGCCGAAGAAATCCTGATGGAGAATGCCGGCCTTGCCGCGGTAAATGTGCTGCAAAATAAAACCGGCATACGCGATAAGAAATTTGTCATCTTTTGCGGGTCCGGCAATAACGGCGGTGATGGGCTGGTAATTGCCCGCCTGCTTCATTCCAGTGGCGGCCGCGTAAAAGTATTTTTGCTTGGTGATGGCAGCAAATATCAGGGAGCGGCGAAAACAAACTTGGCGATAATTGCGCAATTGCCGGTAGAAGTGATTAAACTGGAAAGCGTAGCGGCCGTCAAAAAAGATGTTGCTCATTGTGACGCGGTTATTGACGCAATTTTTGGCACCGGTCTTGATCGTCCCGTCGCGGGATTGGCCGCGGAAGTGATCACGCTCGTCAACAAAAGCAAAAAGAAAGTTTTATCCCTTGATATTCCTTCCGGCGTTAGCGGAAACACGGGCGAAGTAATGGGAACGGCAGTTAAAGCAGATTATACAGTTACTTTCGGTTTGCCCAAAATCGGCAATATGTTTTATCCCGGCTGTGAATTTGGCGGGGAATTATTTGTCAACCATATTTCTTTTCCACCATCGCTGACTGAAAGCAACAATCTCAAAATTGCAACCAATAATTATGTGGCTCTGCCCGCAAGGCCAGCCGAAGCTTATAAAGGTTCAACGGGCGATGTTCTTTTTATTGCGGGAGCGGCTAATTACTATGGAGCTCCGTATTTTGCGGCCATGTCCTTTTTAAAATCGGGCGGCGGTTACGCGCGGCTTGCCGCGCCACGCTCAATTGTGCCTGTTGTAGCGAGGCGGGGCAGGGAGGTTGTTTATTTGCCGCAGGAAGAAACAGCGGCGGGAAGCATTGCCTTTAAGAACAAAAAAGGATTGCTGGAGGCGGCGGAAAAAGTGGATATGGTGGTTATCGGTCCCGGCCTTTCCCTGCAGGAAGAAACGGTAAAACTGGTCAAGGAACTGGCAGTGGCAATCAAAGTGCCCCTGCTCATAGATGGTGACGGTCTTACTGCGATTGCGGGGAATACGGGAATATTAAACCGCCGGAAAGCCCCGACAATCCTGACTCCGCACATGGGAGAAATGGCGCGGCTTACCAGAATGTCCGTGAAGGAAATCAGCGGCAATAAAATTTCGGTTTTGCGGGAGACGACAGAGAGACTTAAAGCCACGATTGTCTTGAAAGGCGCACATTCATTGATTGGCACTAGCGGCGGTGACGTTTATATCAATTTGAGCGGTAATGCCGGTATGGCGACAGCCGGTTCAGGTGATGTTCTCACCGGCTGTATTGCGGCAATGTATGGAATGGGATTAAAAGCTGATGAGGCGGTACGCAAAGGAGTATTTCTCCACGGATATGCCGGAGATCTGGCAGCGGCAAAAAAAGGCGCCGACGGCATCACTGCAAGGGATATTATGGAATTTCTACCGCAGGCGCTGAAGCACGACCGTGCAGGAATTGTCGACGCAAAATATTATGAACCGTTTAACACATATGGGACAATCTTATGAAGGATAAATCACTATGTGTATTGATTATTGAAGATTCGGAAGATGATTTACTGCTTTTAATACGTAGTCTAAAAAAAGGCGGATACAAGCCGGTGTATGAACGGGTGGAAACCGCCGCCGACACGAAAAAAGCCCTTAAAGAGAAGCAATGGGATATCATCCTTTGCGATTATAAAATGCCGAAATTCGATGCTCCTTCAGCTATTGCCTTATTAAAAGAAACAAATATCAATATCCCTCTCATTGTTGTAACCGGAACCGTTGGCGAAGAAACGGCTGCAGACTGTATGCGTTTAGGTGCCCAGGATTATATTCTGAAGGATAACCTGTCCCGTCTTTGTCCTGCCATAGCCAGAGAATTAGAAGATGCAAAAGTTAAAAAAAAGCAAAAGCAGGCAGAATCACAAAGAGAAACTATTCTCGAAGCGCTGCGAAAAAGCGAAGAAAAATATCGAAGCATTATTGAGAGTATGCAAGAAGGCTATTTTGAAGATGACCTTACCGGCCGTTTTACCTTCGTTAATGACGCTATATGCAAATTTATGGGATATTCCAGAGAAGAATTGATCGGGATGGACAACCGTCAGTATCAAACTGAAAAGACCGCTAAAAAAATCTTTCAGGTCTTTAATAAAATCTACAGAACAGGGGAAGCGGCCAAGGGGATTGAAGAGGAATATATCAGAAAAGACGGGAATAAGGGGTTTGCCGAACTTTCGGTATCCCTTATCCGTAACGCAGAAGGCAAACCGATCGGATTCCGTGGTGTTTCTCACGACATCACCGAGCGCAAACAGGCGGAGGCGGCGCTGCAGGAGAGCGAAAAATACTTTAAGGAGATCACAGAAAACTCTTCAGATATCATTGTCATTACGGATAAGAACGGAAAAATAAAATATTGCAGCCGTTCTATCGAGCGTTATGCCGGATACAAGCCTGAGGAACTAATCGGCAGAAGTGTGATCAGAGTTATTCATCCGGATGATGTTAAACGTGCTATCGATGATTTCGGCAAGGCTATTCTGGCAAAAGATTCCGCGATTCCCAATACATTCCGCATAGTGCATAAAGATGGATCGGAGCGGTATTTTGAGGGGCTAGGAAAAAATCTTTTAGATAATCCATCTGTTGCAGGTTTTATCATGAATGTTCATGATATCACCGAGCGCAAGCAGGCTGATGAGGCGTTGCGAAAAAGCGAAGAACGGTATCGGACATTGGTGGAAAATGCGAGTGATATCGTTTTTAAGACGGACGATACAGGACACTTCACCTTTGTAAATCCGTCGGTGTTAAAGGTTACAGGATACAGAAAGGAGGAGATTATTGGAAAGCATTATCGGAAATTAATCCACCCAGATATGCTTGGCGAAGTCATGAAGCTCTTCTTGAATCAATTGGAAAATATGGTTCAAAATGCGTACTATGAATTCCGGATTCTCACGAAAGATGGCCATGAGGTTTGGATTGGGGAAAATACGCAGTTGATTATGGAGGATGACAATGTGATAGGCTTCCAGGCAGTGGCCCGCGATATTACTGCGCGCAAACGGATTGAAGAAACGCTGCGTCAGAGTGAGGAGAAATATCGAAATATTCTGGAGACCATTCAGGAGGGCTATTTTGAGGTTGATCTTGCCGGTAACTTTACCTTTTTCAATGATTCAATATGCCACCTTTACGGCTATTCCAAAGAGCAAATAATGGGCATGAATTACCGACAATATACAGATAAAGAGAACGCAAAAAAACTTTTTCAAGCGTTTAATGAAGTTTACAAAACAGGGAAACCAGCTAAAGGATTCGATTGGCAGATTATAAGAAAAAATGGGGATGAAATATATATTGAAGCATCTGCAGCGTTGCAAAAAGATTCATCAGGTAAACCAATAGGGTTTAAAGGGATTATACGCGACATCACCGAGCGCAAACAGGCGGAGGCGGCGCTACGGGATAGCGAGGAGAAATACCGGACCATCCTCCAAGATATGGAAGACGTTTACTTTGAAGTAGATATCAAGGGGAATATCACGTTCGTTAATAATTCTTCCTGTAAAATGAGCGGATATTCTGAGGACGAAATGCTCGGGATGAATTTTAGGAAGATCAGTGCTTCCGATGGTATTGAAAACGTCATGCAATATTTTGGCGAAATCTTCCTGACGGGCAAAACGGGTAAACCGTTTTTGTGGGATCTAGTGAAAAAGTACGGGGAACAGAGATTTTTTGAACTAGTAGCCTCTTTGATCAAGGACAAACAGGGCAAACCCATAGGATTCCGGGGAATAGGACGTGATGTTACCGAGCGCAAAAGGGCCGAAGAAGTAATTCGACAGACACTCGCAAGTCTCCGCAAAGCTTTTGGCACGACTATTCAGGTCATGGTATCAGCCGTAGAGATGAGAGATCCCTATACAGCCGGTCATCAGACCAGGTCTGCGGATATTGCCAGGGCCATTGCCACGGAGATGGGATTATCCAAGGATAAAATTGACGGAATTCGGCTGGCCGGTTCCATTCATGACATCGGAAAATTATCGATCCCGGCGGAGATATTGTCCAAGCCCACCAAATTGACAGACCTTGAATTTTCTTTGATAAAAGAGCATTCCCAGGTCGGGTACGAGATGCTGAAGAATGTGGAGTCTCCGTGGCCGCTGGCACAAATTGTTTATCAACACCATGAGCGGATGAACGGATCCGGCTATCCAAGAAATCTGAAAGGGGATGAAATTCTTATCGAGGCCCGCATTATGGCTGTGGCCGACGTTGTTGAATCAATGGCTTCGCACCGTCCCTACCGTCCGGCCCTGGGCATTGACGCCGCCCTGGAAGAGATCGAAAAAAATAAGGGGATCCTTTATGACCCTGCTGTCGCCGATGCCTGCCTGAGATTATTCCGGGAGAAAAACTACAAGATTCCATGAGATGTTGAAGCGAATACCATAAAAATCTGTTTTAAAATGGTAATTCTTCTTGACCGAAAATGTTATTCATAATTTATTGTTGAAACTCCAATTCTAATGAAACTCAGATATTACAAGCGCAGTGCAGTAATATCTGCAAGTTGAATTATCCCACGTGCGAAGCTAAGTGGGACTATTTTAATGAGACTCAAGCATCGAAAGCGAAGCGTAGCGGAATTGGTAAGTTGTAATGAGTCCCAAGTTTCAGAAGTGAAGCGCACTGAAACTTGCTGGACGAATTATCCCGCGTAGCGGAGGGTTTAATACCCCGCAGCTTGCTGCGGAACCTGTTTCCAAAGTTTACTTGAGGTTCATACCCGTGATACTGTCAGTTGACTTTGTTCTTTTGATAGCCTATAATCTTCATAAAACTTTATTCTTATCAGACAATATGAAAAAAACAATAAGCACAGTATTTATTTTTTTTCTTCTTTTTGGCGCTTTCCTTACGCAGGCCATTGGCGCTGATTCGTACTCCGTATACAAATTTTCTGATCAGGAACTCGACGAGCTCCTCGCACCGATCGCTCTTTATCCTGATCCCCTGCTGGCCGTGATGTTGCCGGCCTCAACGTATCCGGAAGAAATTGACGATGCGGACGCGTGGTTGAAAAAAGGCGGAACTGCGTCAGGCATTAATGGACAGAGTTGGGATGAATCTGTCAAAGCAATTGCCTACTATCCGGACATTCTGGACATGATGGCCGGAGATTTGGACTGGGCTGGCGATCTCGGCGACGCCTTTCTTAATCAGCAGGAAGATGTGACAAGAGCGATCCAGCGTCTCAGGTGGCAAGCCAGAGACATCGGCAATCTGGAGAGTAACAACAATCAGCAGGTTATTATTGACGGGGAAAACATCGAGATCATCCCGGCTCAACCGGAGTATGTATATGTTCCCCAGTATGATGACTCCGTCGTATATGAAGAAAACTGGGCTCAGGGATCTCCGCCCTTCATAACCTATGGTTTAGGTCTGGCAATCGGGGGCTGGTTGAGTATGGATTTTGACTGGCGCAACCATCACGTAATTTATCATGGCTGGAACCGGCCGGGCTGGGTCAATCATGCAAGACCTTATATCCATGTACCGAATGTTTATATCAATAGAAGCAGGGCTTCCATAAATAAGACATGGAGGCATGACATATCGCATGGCGACCCTGAAAGGTTCCGGGCATCACAACCCGGCCGCGCTGAGCACAGGCTGGTTTGTACGCATGTCTGAAGCCAGGGGAAGAGAAACAATACAGGCAAAGCGTACTGGAGCAATCTTTGGTCCCGGGGGCGACACCAATTCATTCAGCAATCGCGGCAGGCAAAGCCTTGGGGCAATCAAACAACAACAGACACCGGCGGCTGACCGTATAAGTCGGCAACCGTCCATATCGATTTCCGGGTCGGGCTCTGGTATCAGACCGCAGCTCTTCGCCGTCCCGTCCTGCCGGCGAAAGCATGCAGTCTCCCAAAATACCTTCGGTTACCTTTGGTGGTTACAGGGGAAATAGTGAGGCAAAGGCTCAGAGCCTCCGTGGCCAGTCCAGCCGTCAGAGCGGTATGGAAACACGGCCATCATCTCAACCAGGTCCGGCCGGAAAAAGCATCCAGTCTCCAAGAACGCCGTCCGCACCAGTAAGCAGAGGAAATGCCCCGGCAAGTAGAGAAAGTGCTTCGGAGGGAAAGAGTTCCTCCGGGGAAAGACATGGCCGTTAACAAACGATAGTTTTGTGTAAATAACATTTTACAATAGAGAATTAATGAATATGGAAAGGAAGGGAATTATGGGTACGATAGAGCAGAAACCAGCATGTCGCCAATCATGGGAACAGGCTTTCATCGCTTTGTTTTTGTTAACTGCAGTGTTTATCTTTGCATGGACTTTACCGGCTACCGGGGCGCCATCGCAGAGGTTTTTTTCCTCTCCCGAAGACGCCTTGAAAAGTCTTACCGGTGCCGTTAAGATAAAAGACAAAACTGCGCTCGATCAGATATTCGGACCATCAGGAGAAGACCTTCGCTCCGGTGACAGGGTACAGGATGCCGCAGAATTTGAAGAGCTTGCCAAACATCTGGCTGAAAAAACCAGCCTTGTAAAAGACGGCGATTCAAAAGTGATCCTGCATATAGGAAACGAGAACTGGCCGTTTCCTATTCCCATTGTAAAAAAAGATAATCAATGGTTCTTTGATACAAAAGCAGGTAAAGAAGAGATACTGAACCGCCGGATAGGAGAAAACGAACTTACCGCGATACTGGTCAGCCGCGCTTACGTAAAGGCGCAACGTGAATACGCGATAAAAGACTGGGATGGCGACGGCATCGTTGCATATGCGCAGAAACTACGGAGCGATCCCGGGAAGAAGAAACGGTCTTTTCTGGAGAAATGCGCCGGGAGAAGAGATAAGCCCATTAGGTGAACTTTTGGCACGAGCCTGGCATGAAGGATACAAAAAAGACAAAAAAGCATTCAGGGAAGAGAAGCCGGTGCCGTTCCACGGCTATTATTTCAAGATATTAACGGAACAGGGAAAGAATGCACCGGGAGGAAAATACAATTATATCATCAACGGTAATATGGTTGCGGGTTTCGCCCTGGTTGCTTTTCCATCGAACTGGGGAAAATCAGGGGTCATGACTTTTGTTGTCAATCAACTGGGGAAAGTTTACCAGAAGAATCTCGGACCGGACACAGCAAAGATGGTTCGGGAGATGAAGTCATATAATCCCGATAAAAGCTGGACGAATGTTAAAGAATAATACCAATTCGCATTTATTCGTCTACCTTTGTTGGCTGCGTCATCGGCTCCTCGACGTATATTAGAATACGCCTGCGTCGCCTCTTCCTTGCCGCCTCGGTCTACTTTTGACTGCAAATTGGTATAAAGGATATAGCGGATGAAAGATCGCTCTTTTCTAAGACGCGTACTTTCACGGCCGTCTCTTTTCGTTTCTAGATATTTCCTTTGTTTACAGGGTTTGTAAATCCTATTTCCCGGGCATAGGAAAACTGACGCTGCCAGGGGATTCCGGGATGAACTTTCTCAAAAATATCCGTTCCTGTAATCTTCAGGGATTCCGCGTCCACTTCCACAGGATTATAGCCGCCAATAAAGCCGATGTCTTGCCCGATGACGGGATTTTTCCCCGGCAGGCAATCACATTCTTCGACAATGTTTAGCAGAGCGTTGATGACGATTGTTTTTCCCTGAATTTTCTTCCAGACGGCGGCAGCCGTCTCCACAAGCTTTTCCTGAAAAACCGTTATATCCGAATCCCAGAAGATCTCGAGGGCCAATTCCGGACATATGGCAATACACTGCGCGCAGCCGATGCATTTTTCTAAATCATAGCAGGGATAACAGGGATCAGAGATACTTGCTGCCTTTGTCGGACAGATATCGGCGCAAATGCCGCAGCGGGTGCATTTTGTCTCATTCAGAACAGGATGATAATCTGAATGCATTCGCTGTTTCTGCGCACGGGAGGCAAAACCCATGGAGATGTTCTTGATGGCGCCGCCAAACAGAGAAACCATGTGCCCCTTGAAATGGGAAAAAATTATAAAACCTTCTGCCTTATCAAATACAGATCCGACCTGCACTGTTTCAAAGTGTTTGTATCCCGCGGGAATGGAAACGACATCTTTCCCCTCCATGCCGTCGGCGATAATGACTGGACATCCGAGAAAATCGGCGGTGTAACCGTGATCGGCGGCGGTTTTTAGGGAATCCGTAGCGGTCCTCCTGCCGCCGGAATAAAGCACTGTTGTATCAAAAATAAATGGTTTTACTCCTTTTGCAATCAACCAGGCAGCGATTTCTTTTGCATAGTCAGGAGGCAGATAACCTTTATTGCCCCGCTCACCCCAATGGAGTTTGATTCCCACGCTGTCGCCGGAAGTAAACGGCACATGGAATTGTCCTAAGAGTTTTTTTAGAGATTCAACATAAGGTTTCTCTTTACCCGTTACCGTTTCCAGTAAAAAATCAGTCATTATAAAACCTCATTTTATTATTTAGATAAACATATTATTTTTGCAGTATAAGTGAATGCTTTTTTATCTGATTTTGATAGGATATTATTTGTTTACTGTTAAACTATAAGAATTTCATTCTTGTATGTCAAGAAAATCCTGATCATCATTAATACCTTTTTCCCCGATGTACTATAATTGTTTGTGCCCCTGCGCGACCCCATGTGACCTTCAGGTTATTCAGGTTCTTTATTTTATCAGCCTTTGCTCTTGTTATTAAAAAAATATATTGTCAATTCGAACATCATGTCTTATATTAATATCAAACATTCAAACTAATGTATGGTGGAAAGGAGATCAATGATGAAGACGTATGCCATTAAGTATCTAGAACTAGCGGAAAAGCACGCGGAGAAAATTGCCGCAAGATGGATAAAAGATGTTAAGAGTAACGCCAAAACACCAACGTATAAAAGTTTGGATGAAGAAGCCATCAACCATCAATGTGTAAGATTTTATCAGAATTTCAGCAAAATGTTTCTTGATGAAAAAATTACGGATGATGTATTACGGTATTTTAGAAGTTATGCTCAGGAAAGTTATGCCATGGGTATCCCTGCAAAAGAGACAATTTATGCGCTGATACTGATGAGACGGCATATCTGGTTATATGCAGAGTTCCAGGCAATATTCAGCTCCGGTATTAATCAACGGCAAGCTCTTGATACTCTGGGGCGGACAATTTTATTATTCGATTATGCTGCCTATGAGGTGACCAAAGAATACCAAGAACTTATGAAGAAGGAAAAAAGTAAAAAGTAATGACACGGCAAGAGAACCGTTTTATTGTATCAGATTTAAGTGCAGAGAAAGGAGAATATTCTTATGATAGATTCTATTAAACTTCTTGATGTCACCGAACAAAATGCCGAGGAAATTGCCGAATATTGGGCAAGAGATGTTCAAAAAAATAAAAGAACTACACATTATCAAAATATAAAGAAGGAAAAATTGATAGTTTACGCCATTGATTTTTACAACAATTTGCGAAAATTGCTGGTATCTGATAATCGATTTGAAATTACCCGGGAATATTTTAAGAAATACGCTAAAAAATGTCACGAGATAGGGCTCCCTTTACAGGAAGCAATTTACGGATTAATCCTGATGCGCCGTCACATGTGGCTCTATGCTGATTTTCAGGCAATTTTTATTGATGCGCTGGAACACAATCAGGCCATCGACAGCATTATGCGGATTATGCTGATGATGGACTACGCCGTATATGAGATCACAGAGTATTACCTTGATAATATGCCGAAACAATCCAAAAAATAAGTCATAATCAGGCGCAAGTTTATAAAACGGTATTAATGTTTCTGAAGAACTATGTCCGATGTGTACGGGTTATTTTTTTGATAAGAACTTCTTGGGATAAAGAGTAAGAGGATTTTGTATATCGAGGCAATCTCGACTACATCGTGAAGGGCGTAGTGTAAATAACCAAGCAGGGAATAATTTTTGGGGATAACTTCTCGGAAAATGACTTCCAGTCATCATAAGTAAAATCATGATTTATAATTGCAACTATATGTTTTTTTACGATTATTGTAATTCATCGTAAAAATGAACAGAGAAAATCTTCAAAATTTACATAATATGTTGACAGAGGGGTTTTAGAGATGTATAAGAATAAAAAATGACTTTCAGTCATTAATAATTAAGTCTTGGCTTGTAATTAAAACAATGAATAAAAGCTCATTATGTAATGAGCAAAAAAATACAATAAACAGAAAAAAGTAAGGAGGATTATATGGCGAGTTTGTGGATTGATTTAAGGGATATTAAATTCCAACTGTTTGAAGTCTTCAAGATGGGAGAAACATTGCTCGGCAAGGGCAAATATGCGGATTATGATATTGATACGTGTAACATGGTTCTTGATCAGGCGGCAAAGTTTGCGGAGCAGGAACTTGCCCCCACCTATCCTGATGAAGTTCATCGTAAACCTGTCGAAGCAACATGGAAAGACGGAAAAGTTACAACACCGGAAGCTTATAAAAGGTTATACAAGCTTTATTGTGAAGGCGGATACATGGCCACGGGTGACTCACCTGAAGTAGGCGGTCAGGGATTTCCGGCAGTAATAGCAGCTGCTTTCGCCAACATGTTCCTGTCATGCAACCAGGCGTTTCTTATGTATCCCGGTCTTACCCACGGTGCGGCGCGTCTGATGGAGGATTACTTCCAAAATCCCCTGCGAATATCCTTCTCGAAAAGATGTATACAGGTGAATGGGCCGGAACCATGTGTCTGACTGAACCAAGTGCCGGCTCCGACGTCGGAGCTTTAAAGTCAACGGCAACGAAGAACGCAGACGGCACCTACTCCATCGTAGGCACAAAATGTTTTATTTCATCCGGTGATCATGATTTAACCCCGAACATTATTCATCCTGTTCTTGCCAGAATCGAAGGTGATCCGCAAGGAACCAAGGGCATTTCCATTTTCATGGTTCCCAAAATCAGATTCAACGAGAAGGGAGAACTTGGCGAACCGAACGATGTTCAATGCGGCGGCATCGAAAGCAAGATGGGTATCCACGGCAACGCCACCTGTACACTTAACTTCGGCACCGACGGCAAATGCATAGGCTGGCTCATGGGTGAGGAACGTCAGGGCATGCCGATCATGTTCCACATGATGAACGAAGAACGTCAGGGCGTCGGTATGATGGGCGTATCACTTGCAGGCGCGGCTTATCTCCATGCCCTTGATTACGCTAAACAGAGGATTCAGGGAGCGAACATCATAGAAATGGCTATGAAGGTTGAAAACCTCCTAAGGCTGTTCCTATCGTTCATCATCCGGACATTCGCAGAATGCTTCTGAAAATGAAATCCGCTTCGGAAGGCATTCGCGCTTTGGCCTATTTCTGTTATTTCTGCATGGATAATGAAATGAATGCAGTGCTCGCGGGCAACGAGGAACAGAAAGAATACTGGCATGGTATGATTGAAGTTTTTACGCCAATAGTAAAATCCTACTGTACTGACATGGGGATGATGGTTTGCGATACTGGCCGTGCAGACGATATGGCGGTTATGGTTTCTGCCGTGAATATCCTGTTGAGCAGATGATGAGAGATCAGAAGATCAATCAAATATATGAAGGCACCAACGGTATTCAGGCGATGGATCTTCTGGGCCGCAAACTTGGCATGAAGAAGGGTCTTTATTTTATGAATGTTATCGGCATGACCCAGGAAGCCATTGCCGCAGCCAAGGGAATTGACGTTATTAAGGCGGAAGCGGCTATCGTCAAAGGCGCTTTGAATGCCTGCGCAGAAACAGCGATGGCATTCGCCAAGATGTTGAGGACCACACCTTTTGTTCCGCTAATCGGAGCCTGTGATTATCTCAACTGCTTGGGAGACGCCCTTGTGGGCTGGCTGCACATCAAAATGGCAGTTGAAGCCGCCAAGAAGTTTTCCGATCCGGCAACAGGCGAACAGGATAAAGCCTTCTATCGTGGAAAGATTGAAAGTGCCAAGTTTTTCATTAATCGCATTACAGGGCTTGTACCTGCGAAACTGGAAAATTTGAAGAAGGATGAACAGAGCGCGATGAATATCCCTGAGGAATCATTCGCTGTCTAGGAAAAATATTTTTTGAAGATTAACTACAAGCGGGGAGGCGTTAAAACCTCCCCGCTTTTTTAATGAGACTCGCTGAAAACGAATGCAATGAATAACCTAAATGTCACTGTAGGTTTGAAGCGTTAGTCGTAATGAGATTCAAACTTTAAAAGCGAAGCGCATTAAAGTTTGTAAATCGAATTATCCAATAGCCTTTGGC
The DNA here is from genome assembly GCA_963710575.1 of uncultured delta proteobacterium. Lineage (GTDB taxonomy): Bacteria > Desulfobacterota > Syntrophia > Syntrophales > Smithellaceae > Smithella. The sequence continues at coordinate 242,519 of CAVQAL010000007.1, forward strand.
TATTGGAAATTATCCCAGGAGCGAAACTACGTGGGATTGTCCTATTGACCTGCCTTTTAATTTATGTCACAAGAAAATATGCGCAAGAGAAAACAACAGGCTCAATTGCAATCAATAGGCGAAGTTTTATTTTCGGTCTTAAAAAAAAAGGGCATGACCTCAAAAATAGAAGAAAATGCCCTGCTGAAACTTTGGCCAAAAGCCGTAGGTCCGCAAATTGCTTCGAAAACACAACCCGATTGTTTGAGAAACGGTACCCTGTTTGTTAAAACAGTTTCTTCTGTCTGGGTGCAGCAACTTCATTTCATAAAAGAAGAAATCCGCAGCAAATTAAACGAACTTTCCGGAAAATCGGACATAAAAGAAATCCGCTTTTTGGTGGGCCACACGCTTGTCCAGGAAAAAACTGAAGAAAATGTTTCTTCAACAAAAAAAACAATATTGAAAAAAAGAGACAAAGAAATGATTGCTGAATGCACAGCGGCTTTAGCCGACGGTGAATTGGCCGCTATACTCAAGCGTGTTATGCAAGTGGAAATCAGCCGCCGCCGTCAGCGGGAAAACGGGAAAGTTCAGTGAAAATGCCGGTCATTTCCTCTGTATAATTTTTGTTTTGATCATAAATAAAAAGCGGCGATTCAATTTTCAATTCTTCTCGAGAACCGCTTTTCCCTTCCACCAAAGCGAATTCAGCTTCAGATAAATTATCAGAAAACACAAGCCTCATTTTTTTGGGCTCAATGTCAAAATCCCGGAAAAGACAAACGAGTTCAACTAATCTTTTCGCCGGATAAATAGTAAAAACCTTCCCACCAGGCTTTAGTAAATATTGTGCCGCTTTTAGAAAATATTTTAAAGAACCGTTTGATTTCGTGACGGGCAATGGCTTTTTCCGGATGCGGGTTAATCCTGCCGGAATTTAATTTCCGGTAAGGCGGATTAAATATCACCGCATCGAACGAATGCGCCAAAACGATATCCTTGATTTTCTGTGCATCGCCAACTAATATTTTGATGCGACTATCCAGACCATTGAGTTGCGTGTTTTTTTGCGCCAGCAACGCAAGATTATCCTGAATTTCCAGACCGGTATAATTGACATGCGGGAAGCGCTTTGCCAGAATAAGAAGAATAATACCACTGCCGCATCCCAGATCAATAGCGCAGGTACGCGGTTTTAAGGAAACAAAATGGGCAAGCAGAATCGAATCCAGAGAAAACCGGTATCCCTTTTTCTTCTGGAAAACCCATAAGTGCCCATTAAGGATTGTATCAAGTGTTTCTTCTTCCATTGGATATTGAAAAATATTTCTGTCTCAGTCCAGTTTATGAGTAAAAATACCGCTGCGCAATTTCGGCTCAAACCATGTTGACTTTGGCGGCATAATCGCTCCCGCGTCGGCAACATTTATTATTTGCTCCATGGTCGTGGGATAGAGAGAAAACGCCACGGTAAATCCGTCTTTGTTCACCAGTTTTTCCAGTTCATCCATGCCTCTTATACCGCCGATGAATTTGATCCGGTCATCCACGCGCGGATCTTTAATACCCAAAACAGGATCAAGTAAATGATCTTGCAATATGGCCGCATCGAGGCTGGCCACAGGATCGTTTTCGTTATAAACTCCTTCTTTGATTGTAATTTTATACCACTCGCCACCCAGATACATTCCGAAATCGTGAAGCTGTTGCGGGGATCTTGCCGTAAAGTTTTTACTGACCATAAAGCAGGAACTGATCTTTTCCAGATATTGTTCCGGAGTTAAACCAAGAAGATCTTTTACTGCGCGGTTATAATCCATGACCTTGAGTTGAGTGTGGGGAAAAAATACAGCCAGCACCGATTCATATTCGTTTGCGGAATCAGCGGATTTATTCTGGCCGCGTCTATTTCTGGCAATTGTTGCGGCGGCGGCGGCGCGGTGATGTCCATCGGCAATATAGAGGGCATCGACTTCGGAAAATTCTTTCTTGATTCCTTCGATTTGTCCAGCGTCAGATACAACCCATACGGTATGTTTGACGCCGTCTTCGGCAGTGAAATCATATTCAGGCTTGCCTGCCGTTATTTTATCAACTATGTTATTTAAGTTTTGTCGTTCCCGGTAACTTATAAATACCGGACCTGTTTGCGCGTTGACCGTGTCCACATGCCGGATGCGGTCATCTTCTTTATCTTGTCTGGTCAATTCGTGTTTTTTAATCTTACCGGCATCGTATTCGGACGCGCTCATCAAACCGACTATTCCGGTTTGTATCTGAGAGCCCATTTGCTGTCTGTAAATATAAAAGCAGGGCGATTCATCCTGCAAAAGGATTCCTTTTGTCCGCATATCGATAAAGTTACGTTTTGCCGTCTGGTAGATGATGCTATCATCGCTTTTTGTTCCGTCGGGCACGTCAATTTCCGATTTTTCCACGTGCATAAAACTCAAGGGATTGCCCAAAACAGCTTTTTGTCCTTCTTCTCTTGTCATAACATCATAAGGAAGAGCCGCTACCTGAGAAACGAATTTTTGCTGCGGCCGCACCGCTTTAAAAGGTAAAACTAACGACATAATTAAATCTCCTTAAAAAAATCTTCTGTTGCGAAATTGATAACATACTGTCATAATCTATACAATACAAAATAATTAAAAGGAGAAAAATTACGCAAGCTAATGGAAAACACATTGGTTTTTATTCACGGTCTGGAAAGCACGGCACAAGGCGCCAAAGGACAATTTTTTTCGCAGAATTTTCCGCAAATGATTATTGAGGATTACGTCGGAGATTTTGCCGAGCGCATGCACAAGTTGAATGGTCTTCTTGCTGGTAAAACAAATCTGATCATCGTCGGATCGAGTTATGGAGGTTTGATGGCGGTCCGCTACGCCATGGAAAATGAAAGCAGGATAAAAAAATTGATTTTGCTGGCGCCGGCTTTAAACCTTCCCGAATTCAAGTCTGGTTCTTGTAAACAATTAACAATTCCCGTTATTCTTTATCACGGCACCGGCGATGATGTTGTCGAACCTCAAATTGTAAAAAAAATCGCCTCAAAATATTTCAGCAATCTGGAACATCATTCGGTTGATGATGACCATTCCCTGCATAAGACTTTTTCCATCCTCGATTGGAAAAAACTTCTTACGGCCGAAGTTCGATAATCTCATATTACAAGACGTAAATTTGCCGTAAATTACTTGACAATCTTTTTTTGATGCCCTAGTCTTTATCCAATTTGATGGGATTATAATATTATGTATTCAAAAAAAATAGTTATTCGCTATACCCCGGATGTTGTTCAACAGCCGGTAATTTATCAGCTTGTTAAACAATACGACCTTGTCTTCAATATTTTAAAGGCCAGGATTTTTCCGCGCCGCGAAGGTGTTATCGTCCTGGAGTTAAGCGGCTTAAAAGAAAATTTCGATCACGGCATTCGTTATTTAAAAGAGATGGGGCTCAAGGTAGAGCCTCTGTCCAAGAGCGTAAGCCAAAACGCTGATAAATGCGTTCACTGTGGCGCCTGCACCGCTTTCTGTCCGACGGGAGCGCTGTCTTTTGAAAAGAAATCTCTGAAAGTTTTATTTGATCCCGAAAAATGCAATGGCTGCGAGCTTTGCGTTTCCGCCTGCCCTGTCCGCGCCATGGAAATCAATCTTCTTTAAAGCGTTAGAGATACCACACTGGCCTCATTGAATTCGGCAGAGAGCGAATACTGAATGATATTGTTGTTTCTTAAGACTCGAAGCCTTTGGCTCTCTTGCCAAAGAAGAGCTTCAATCCCGCGGTTTCAGCCGGGGGAGGAATGCGGTGAAACCCGCGGGAGGTCGCGTTATTCTTCCTGCCGGAGGGGGCTCCACTTATATCAGCCGCCGCGAGCGTCGCTGCTTACACTTACGGCACGCTTCAGTTTCCTCTGGTACGTCCAGTTTTTAAAAATCGAGCGCGGTTCAACGCCGAAGTAATAACCCGTCCATAACATGGTCGATTGAAGAATGTCGGAAAGCCTGCCGGAAAGGGATATTCGGAAAGGATATTGCTCACGGATTTTCCGGGCTTCCTCAAAGGTCTTGACCACAACGGTTCTCCCGTCCTTGCCGGGCACGACGATGCCCCCCTCTTTGAGAAGTTTTAACCGTTTTGCTGATTCCTGTATTGTCGGCCCGCATACCAGCGCGCACTGTCCGCAGGTAAGCACGTTAGGGTCTTCAATGGAAATCCCCAGGTATTTCTTTATCAGGCCGGACTGGATTTTCCGCTGTTCGAGTTCGTCTTGCGGAAGGTCTTCATACCGCCGCACGATCTTCCAATCGTCTATCCATTCTTCAGGATGCAGTTCGCAGCCGATACTGCGTATTAGTTTATAGCGTACCGTCGAATCGCCCACCGAACCGCCTTTGATGAGAAGCTTCTTTCTGATGTTCTCCTTCTCCGGTTTCGGCTCCCTTCCCACCCAGGAGCCGATCCAGTGGCGGCCCCAACTGGAAAATTTTTTATCCGGAGACAGACTGTGGAGGCCGAAGCAGGAAGCGTTGCATAAATCGATACTCCTGCGTTTTCCCCGCGGATGAAGCTCGCCGTTCAGAAGCACATATTCCTCCTTGTCCATCTCGAACATTTTTGCCGGGCATGCCTTATCGCAGATAAGACATTTTTTACAGTATTGATCGATGAAATACCGCGGCGGAAGCAGAGGATCGCTCTTGAGCACCGCATCGGTCACTACGGTGGAAAGATAGACGGCCGCCCCGTATTCTTTGGTCATGACATTGCCGGACATCCCCTGACCAGCTATCCCGCTGACAATCGCGCCGAAGCGATGAGAAAAATCCGGGTGCGTTGAATATACATCCAGAGAACGCCGGTAGTTATTATTCGTTGGAACTGCCCGTGCCCGGCAGCCCAGTTCGCGCAGGTAATCCGCAAGCCGTTTGGCAATGTGGTGGATTTTCTGGTTGCCGATCAACTGATCAGTGTTATGCGTGACCGGCGTTTTTTTGGATAAAAAATCATAGATGGCATTCACATCCATGGGCAGGGCAAAACATATTATGGATTTTGCCCCGCGCATTGTATAGGCGGGGTCGAGAGAAGGAGGGCCGTCCAGACGCTCGGGGCCGGCTATGCCCATTACCTGTACTCCCTGATTTTTTAAAAAACTCCTGATTTTTTCCTCTATGTTGCTCATCGTAATTCCCCTGTTCATAATTTTAAATTTATCCGGCCTGCACGATGAAAGGATAGCGGTGGGATGTCATCATGAGCGCGTAGTAACTCAAATCAGGTCGTTGCTCAAATCCTTTCCAATCGTAGAGCTCTTCAACTCTAAGCCTGACAAAGCAGTGGCGGTAACACCCAGGTCGGCAATGCGAATGGGCCTCTCATGTATACCGGTCTTCCCACCCGGTATCGAGATCGCAGCAACAATAGGAAGCGTATCCACCGAACCATGGCCGCCATTATACACGCGCCAGGGAGGAGCCCATGTGGGCGCTTTGATGCCGACATTGGGAATCTGTCCGTTATACACGGGAATCTGCCAGCCGTTTTTCGCCAGAATGATGAGGTCGGGCCAGATGATGGTCTTCTCCTTGTCAACATCAACATAGTAGGCGTGATAGAGTTCGCCGGGCAGGCATACTCCTTCCAAGCCGTTCTTCATGTCGGATCTGCCCAGCACCCACCACGGACATTCTTTTTTGCCGGTCTGGGGGTTCAGTGCACGATGATCCAGCAGCACCTCCTTAGCCTTTGAGATTTTTTCCTTGTTTTCCCGCCAATACAAAACTCCGTAGCTGCTCACGCTGAAGGCGTACATTTCTTTCTTTTCCAGCAAACCATTCTTCGCAATTATTCCTGCATCCTCCAGAAGACCCACACAATCGGTTGATGAGAAATCTTCTGTATAAAGATGATTCACCGCAGAGTGGTCGCTCAAAAGGATGACCTTCGCTTTCTCGAGCACACCCTGTTCTTGCAGACCAGCTATAAGGCGGCCGAACTGTATGTCCACATCGCGGATTACATCCATGATTGCCTCTTTGAAAAGCAGCTTGTTACGGCTGCTGACCAGTTGATACTCGGGTTTGTTTTCACACCCGTCAGGCGGTTCATACGGCGGAGTGACATTGATGAATTCCGAGGGATCCCATGCGCTTCCGATGGCATGTCCCGCATCGTCGCATTGGGCTAGGAGAATGTAGGCCATATCGGGTTTATCGCGCTTGAATATCTCCAGGGCGGAATCCACAATCCAACTGTCATGGGGAAAATGATTGGCAAAATGTTCCATCTGCCATGTCAGGAGGCTTCCCTGGCCAGTATAGAGCCGTGTCATGACGTCACTTGGCCTCATAGATCCGCCGAAAAATCCGAGGTGTGTTGATTCCGGGTCACAGGCCGCACCCTGAACGGTATGAGGATGTGCAAGACTTTCCCTCTGCGGTGGTTTCAGGTAATCAGGATGGTTAGGTCCTGTCACCAAAATATCAATACCGGATGCACTCCCGGTTTCACGGAACATCTCGCCCACCCATTCTTTGCCGGTAATGAGCATGGTTTTGGAGTCAGGCCAGCGCCGTTTCCATGCATGGAAAAGTGTATCCACCGGCCTGCCTTTGTCATCTCTGGCAAAAGACATACTGGTGCGGGTGATAATAGCCTCTCCATTCTCATCCCATCCGGTGGGTTGCGCCCACACGCTGATAATGCCGCTCTGCGCGGAAGATGTTCCTGCAAGTACATTCAGATGATTCATATCCGTAGCTGCGGGCAGATAGGACTTGGCATTTCTGTACCATAACGATTTTTTCAGGAAGGCGTGAATATTGGGCATCAGCCAATTTCCTTCGTGCCCTCCCGGCATACCCTTGGCATCAAGCTCAAAGTATTTCGGATGCAGGGCATCAATGGCAATGAAAATAAGCTTCTCCTGATCATTACCTTTATTTGTTCCAAGGATAGAGGCCCATGCGCTTTTGACAGGGAACAAACTCCAGTTCATAATGGTTATCCCGCCCAGAAGTGCGGTAACCTTTTTCAGGAATGACCTCCGGCCCAGCTGATTTTTTGTGAAGTTATTATCGGTAATGTTATCTTTTTCCATAATGACATCCTTCTTTCATCTAATGAATTTTGCAATGCTCTTTCAGCGCCGCTATATCATCCGCCGTAAGCGCCAGCGAATCAGATCTAATTAAAGGGTACATAACAGCGTCTACACTTTTGCTATGATTTAAGCCCAGGGCGTGACCGAATTCATGGGCAAGAACGCGCACCAGCCGGTACTCGTTATCATACTGATAAATAGTAATTGACCGCTTGCCGTTTTTGTATTCATAAAATCCTTCGCAAAACTCACGGCCCAATGTGTTCCCTATGTTTTTCTGGTCAACCATATCCAGGTTATTATTGGAGGCTATTTCATTGAGTACCACGACTATGCTGTTGATTGTATCCACAAGCGATTTAATTTCCTCCTGGCGTGTATGCAGACTATCGTTTAAAGCAGCCAATTCATCTTTTTCTTCCATCAGCCGCGTATGAATACTTTGCGGAACGCCACCGCGTCTGTTCCATGATTCAATTTCAGCATTAAAGGCGTTTACTTTCGCATTGTAAGCGTTAAGATCATTGTCAAGCCCGGCCTTTTTCTGTTCATATTCTGCTTTTAAATTTTCCAGGCGTGATTTTAATTCTTCGTACGAGCTCCTGGAAAGATCAATTTTGTAGTTGAGCTTTTTTAATCTGTCTGTGGCTTCCTGACGGTAATCATAAAGAAGATTTATTTCGATTGCACCATCAGGATCCTCACGAAAAAGATCACGATGAAACGGTTTGCCCCACATTGCCGCGGCCATATTGATGGCTGTTCGAAATTCCTCACGAGTGAGATTAAACCTTTCATCCACATTGCCTAAACGATAGGTTATGGGCTCCCGGCAAGGCTCGGGAGGCCGCATAAAAATTATAAACAGAATAATTATGATAGCCAGTAAAAAGAAAAATCTCCAGCCAATTGTTGTTGACGAAGTTGACATATCAGATCATTGGGAAAACCGGAGTATTATTTCTCCAATTCTTTATCGGTTTCTTTAAGTAATTTATCGACTTCACCAGGCACTTTTTTGCTTTCTTTAAATAGTTTTTTGGTGTCCTTACCAAAGCTTGTACTTTTATCCACTATTTCATTAATGCCGGACTTCATCATGTTAATTGATTTTTCAATCTTCTCCGGCATTTTTCCCGGATCTTTAAAATAGTAATAACCGGACGCAACCAGCAAGATAAACAACATAATCAGCGCTAATCGAATTAGGTTTTTGAAAATGAAATGAAGGATTAATATTATGATGGAAATTACGATTATTACAAGTACTGCCGGGTGCGCTGATATATAATCTGTAATAGCATCCATTATAAAATCTCCTTTGTTAAGAATCTCGATTTTATCAATTTTACCTTAATTTTATTATGAAATCCATTATTATTTAATCTTGAAAACATTGTCCTATTGACTGGATTTTATCAAATTTTCAGTGATCTTTTCAATTCAGAATTTATCTATTGCTTATCTGTACGTTTTCTCGTATTTAAAAAGAGCCTAAAGAATTTATGGAAGATCGTCTATGGATAAAAACAGACTGGAAATTTTGCACAATTTAGAGGAAAGACTTGCTTATCATTTCCGCGACATCAATTTTCTTTCGACAGCCCTCACTCATCGCTCTTATGTTAATGAAAATAAGCAACTGGCTGCCTCCGACAATGAAAGATTCGAGTTCTTAGGTGACTCTGTTTTAGGCGTGTGTGTGAGCGACCTGATCATTAAAAAATATGTTGCTTTTCCCGAAGGTACGCTTACCCAAATTCGCGCCGCTCTGGTGAATGAAAAACATTTGGCCCAGCTCGCCCGTAATTTACAAATTGGCGACTGCCTTTTACTCGGCCGCGGCGAAGAGAGCTCCGGCAGCCGGAACAAAGATTCTTTTTTAGCCAACGCTTTCGAAGCGGTTATCGCCGCCGTATATCTTGATGCCGGTTTTGACAATACAAAAACTATAATAACAAAATTAATTGAACCGCTATTGGAAGAGGATAATTCATCTTCCGAATATTTCGACTATAAAACAGCCCTTCAGGAGCTTTGCCAGAAAAGGTACAAAATAGTCCCTATCTACATGGTCATTGATTCCACCGGTCCGGATCACGCCAAAACTTTTCAGGTAAAAATAGTAATAGTGAACAAACTAACGGAAACCGGTAGCGGCAAAAGTAAGAAAGAGGCCGAAAAACAAGCGGCGCAAAAAGCTTGGGAAATACTGCAAAATGAAGAAAGCTAACCGGGGTGACGTTGAAAAATCCCATGTTTTGGGACTGTTCAAATACCCTAAAGGGCACACGAATGTTCAGATGCAAGGCGCGCAAAAAACTGAACCGCGAGTCGTATATGGAAATACGTTGAGTGGTGCGGTTTGCAGAGCAACAAAGCATATGAGCGTTTTTCAACAGTCCCACAGCAATCCTTTAATTATTCCCATCTTCATCATGAACAGCGGTTGCCCGCATCGTTGTATTTTTTGCAATCAGAAAATTACCGCCGGAAATTTTCCACCGAAGATAACAAAAGAATATTTTGATTCGGAAGTTGAGTCTTACCTGACCTGGAATAAAGATAAATCCCGAAAGGTGGAAATTGCCTTTTATGGTGGTAGTTTTACGGGAGTCGATCCCGCTTATCAGGAGGAACTTCTTTTCTGGGCTTACTCTTTCATTCAAAATGGTTTTGTTAATTCCATTAGAATTTCGACAAGGCCGGATTATATCAAAGAGAATAACCTGCCGATACTAAAGAAATACGGAGTGACTACAATAGAAATTGGCGCTCAGTCTTTTATTGATGAAGTCCTGCAATTTGCCCAAAGAGGCCATGACTCTGCTGCTATAATAAAGGCCATTACAATTTTGAAAGATCATGGTTTCCAGACCGGCTTGCACCTTATGGCCGGACTGCCTAAAGATACAAAAGATGGATTTATTTATTCCCTCGATAAGACAATAGAGCTAAAGCCTGATACTGTAAGAATTCATCCGGTCATTGTTTTTGGCGGAACCGCCCTTGCGGAAGAACTCCGGAAGGGAAAATACAAACCGCTGGAACTTTCCGACGCCGTCGAATTGTGCCGGCTGGCCTGGGAAAAGCTATCCGCGGCAGGCATTCGCATCATCAGAATGGGTGTGCAATTGACACAGGAGATGGAAAAAGACGGAGCGGTGCTTGCCGGACCAATTCATCCGGCGTTGGGCAGCCTTGTTCTTTCTTCTATTTTCTATGATCACACAATGAACCTCTTGGACAAGGTTTCTCCGGATACCAGAGAAATTCGCTTCGGTTTATCGGAGCGTGATATGTCTAATTTCCGTGGTTTGAATAATATGAATATATCGGCAATAAAAAAGCTTTACCCCCGCACAAATTTAATTGTAGAATCAAAAATAGGACAAAGGCGTGGCACAATCTCCGTGGCAACCGATTCGGGGAAATATTTTACCCTGAATATTCCGGGAATTAATTAATATAAAGAGGATAATTGAATTGTTTAAATCAGGCTTCATCGGCATCGTTGGCCGTCCTAACGTCGGGAAATCGACGTTTCTCAATGCTGTTGTCGGCGATAAAATTTCGATAGTTGCCGACAAACCGCAAACGACCAGAGATAAAATATCCGGTATAAAAAATTATTCGGACGCGCAGCTTATTTTTATTGATACTCCGGGAATGCACAATCCCAAGACGCCGCTGAATCGCGCTATGGTGCAAACGGCGCAGAAAGCCATCGGTGATGCCGAAGTTCTGCTCATGCTGATCGAAGCCAATGCCGATGTTCATCAAAATGATCTTTTTTTAATCAAGTCATTGTCGCAAGCCAAAGTGCCTGTTTTTCTGGTTATCAACAAAATTGATCTTATCGATAAAAAACTTCTTCTGCCGCTGATAGACAAATTCCGTAAACTTTATGATTATCGTGAAATTTTTCCGGTATCAGCCCTAAAAGGTGACGGCATTGACGAATTGCTTGCGGCAATAAAACAAATCCTTCCGGAAGGGCCGCAATTATTTCCCGAAGATATTCTTACGGACGCTACCGAAAGATTTATTGCGGCTGAATTTATCCGCGAACAGATAATGCTGCTCACCAAGCAGGAAATTCCCTACGTCAGCGCCGTAACAGTCGATTTATTCAAAGAGGATGAAGAGAAAAATATAATCCGCATCAGCGCGACAATTAACGTCGAAAAAGAATCCCAAAAGGCGATTATGATCGGCAAAAAAGGTTCGATGCTCAAAAATATCGGCACACAGTCCAGGTTGCAGATGGAAAAACTCTTCGGCACCAAGGTTTTTCTGGAACTGTTTGTGCGGGTAAGAAAAGACTGGACGACTTCCGATAAGATGCTCCGGGAATTTGGCTTATTGAAGCCCTGAAGATATAGGGTGGATGGAAGCGGAGCAGGGAACCCCGGCGAATAACCTAAAGATCACACGTGCCTGGGCATCCACGAAAGACATGATTGGTGGAACCACTGCGATTAAAAAATGTCATTCCCCGGTCATAGATGACCTTCAGGTTACTTGACCGGGGAATCCAGAAAGAAACAACACTGGATTGCCCAATCAAGTTGGGCAATGACAAAAAATATAATGTAGGGACTGCTTACGAGCATCCGAAAAACCGTATTACCGAAGCTGTCTTACAAGAAGAATAATAGCAGCAACAAAAAAGGAAGTCGTTATCAATGCAAGCAAAACCGGTCATAGCCATTGTCGGCCGTCCCAATGTTGGCAAATCAACACTTTTCAACAGAATTGCCGGAAAGCAGAAGGCTATTGTTATTGACGAGCCCGGCGCCACACGCGACCGCAACTATATGGACTGCGTCTTTCAGGATAAAGCTTTCACCCTGATCGATACCGGCGGATTTGAACCGGCATCGGAAGAAAGAATTCTTGTGCAAATGCGCGAGCAGAGCAATCTGGCTATTGAAGAAGCGGACGTCATTATTTTTTTAATGGATGGAAAGGACGGACTTACCCCCTCGGATATAGAAATTGCCAAGCAGTTGAGGGGTAAAGATAAAAATGTTTTTTACATTGCCAATAAAGTAGATGGAGACCGTCATGAAGAAATGGTTACAGATTTCTATCGGCTGGGCATCGATGAAATCCATCCGATCTCCGCTCAGCATGGTCTTGGTGTTGATGAACTCCTGACCCTTATCGTTCGTGATTTTCCTGCGGCGGCAGATGACAAAGACGAACAGGACACGCAAATAAAAATTGCAATAGTCGGCAAACCCAATGTAGGCAAGTCATCGCTCGTCAACCGCATCCTCGGCAAGGAAAGAAGCATTGCCAACCCTACGCCCGGCACAACACGCGATGCCATTGATATGCCGGTGAAGGTGCATGGCAAGAATTATCTGCTTATTGACACGGCGGGAATCCGCAAGAAAAGCAAGATCAGCCAGACTTTGGAAAAATACAGCGTTGTTCAGGCGCTCAAATCAATCAATCGCTGTGATATCGCGCTTGTCTTGATTGATGCCGAAGAAGGGCTGACCGATCAGGACACAAAGATTATCGGACTCGCCTATGAGCGGGGCAAAGCCTGCATCATCGTAGTAAATAAATGGGATAAGATTAAAAAGGACAACTCCACCGTGGGAAAATTTGTCGAGGATATTAAAGATAAAATTAAATTCATGGACTTTGCGCCCATTATTTTTATCTCGGCAGTCACAGGGCAACGCGCGCCGAAGATTTTTGAGCTGATCGATAAAGTTTACGATCAATACACAAAGAGAATCGGCACATCCCCGTTAAATGATCTGGTGGAAAAATCCGTGCGGAGAAACCCGATGGCGCGTTATGCCAACCGCCAGATGCATATTTCTTATGCAACCCAGACAGACGTCAAACCACCCACTTTCGTCTTCTTTGTCAGCAACACTAAAGGCATCCATTTTTCTTACGAGCGATACCTGACCAATCAGATCCGCGAAACATTCGGCTTTGACAGCGTGCCGCTAAAACTTGTTTTCCGGAAAAAGCGCTGATCCTTCAAACATTTCTTTAAATCAGCCATTAATAAATTGACAGCCCAACATATTTTTTACATATTCACGGTAAACATTTCTTCCTCTTCTAAGGGAGATTTTAATGGGTATCTATTCTTACTAATGATAATAATTAAAATAATTGAATATTTTTCTTTCAAGAATAATCGAGTCATGTTATTTTGATAATCAATTTACTGAAAAAAGCGAAATTCATATGTTAATTGTTGGATGAATTGAATATGAATCATCTTCTATTTGAACAGATTGACAATGCAGGTTTAACAGTTAATGACAGTCTAAATTTCAAGGCTATCTCGAAAATGACAGCTTTCGATATAATCGAATTTGCATTGCAATCGGAAGAGCTGACATTAACTAAAAATATTATTCAACAAGAAGGACTCTTGGCGCATACCGCATCCTTCTCGCTGGGAGGTTCTGCGTGGCCCTGCGGGGAAATTCCATGTCGGATCGAAAAGATCGGGCAACTGGCACAATTTGCAGCATTCTATAGCGACAGAATTTATATACATAATTTCTTTGTAGACCATCTGAAACATCTGGAAAGTGGCAAATATCCTCACGAAGATATGCTAAAATATATTTTTGCAAATGATCTAGTCGTGCTTAATCACATCCGCCCTCTGATCGAGGCAGAAATTATTGTGGCAGTAACACCACCACAGTGCTGTCCACAATGTTTTACACAAAAGGTGCTGCAGCACGACTCAGATAAACGCTTCGCAAATGCCATAATGAAGTTAGCTAACCGTTATGCTAATGAACTGACCTACACAATTTCCAAGGACACAAATGGTCTATTCACCATGGTTATGAAAGGGCCGGATGATCTTGTAGAACACTCATCCTCTGTATTAATCACCCCGGACCAACCACCTAAACATTACAGACAACTTCGAAAGCAGCTAAATCAGGGCATAGAAGTCCAGATATCTAAAAAAGATGTCGAAAAGATGGGGCTTAATCTTAATATGACTAACCATGTCTCTTAGAATATAATATTTGAGTTACTTGTTGCTCAGTCTCTTAACACAAGTTATGTCACTGAGAGACCAATCGATATAGACCTGCTGAATGACATCACAACAGATAACAGGATACAGCAGAGAAGTCGTATTATTTACGATAATCTCACCTGTCTTGTGCCTTTCGCTAATAACATGTCGGCTGTTGATGTGCTTAAACTCCGCGAAGCTGAACAAGAAGCATTTATAAGATTCAGGCATGCACTGAATAAAGCACTGAACGAGAGCTTGACGTCAAACCCGGAATTTGGTGCTAACGAGGCACGGCAAGTTTACCAAGACATTATCAGACCAGAACTATCTAATTTGAAAAGCAAAATGAAGCAGGGATATAAAAGCTTGTTTCGGGACGCGGTATTTGAAGTCGGCGCTTGGAGTGCTGCGATTGGTATAGGACTATATTCAGGAATTGTTCCGGAAGCACTTGCCCCTGCAGCAAAAGCTATAGGGCTAACAAAAGTTCTAGCTGAATTTGGTAAGGGGATTCTTAATAAGAGTCATCCAGAATCGGAGATTAAAGACGCTGACATGTACTTTCTTTGGAAGGTTCGTCAAGGCGTCAGACAGTAATAAACACAAATTTATCATCCGACAATGTAATGCATATGGGAAATATTGGGGACGGTTCTATTAAATTAACAACTTCCGCTAACCAGCACCAATCAAGCATTTCCGGCCTTGCATGTTGGATGTCAGGATACATCTCATCTACGATCATTGGTGCCGCACCCCACATTTAGTAGCCAAGATTGTCTTGACATACAATGCAGAAATTCTTATAATTCAACCACAAATAAGTACTGTCTTATCTAAATCAATAAAAAAAGGTGTGGTGATGAGCACTCAGGGCGGTATTTTCAAAGAAGCGGTAAAAGCTCTTTCGAATCAGCAATTGGATGAAACCAGAAAATTGTTTTCCGCTCTGTTGCTGACGGGTAAAAACCTGTCTTTGTATCCTGAAGGCCATAGCATCTGTATAAACTCCATCAATCAGTTACACGCGAAACTGGAAGCCTACATTCGTTATAATGGAGATATCACAATTGAAATTGAAAAGGATCGCGTGATTTGTCAGGGTATAGAGGTTCAAACAGGACCATCCGAAGAAGGAACGATTCCTTTTACACTTTTCCGGGACGGCATAGGGTGGCTGCAATTCACTGAAGGAATCAGACTAGAAGAAACCCGGGAAGTATTTTCCATTATCCACAAGTATTCGGTCTTGACGGCGGAGCCAAAAGGAGACATCGTAACCGACTTCTGGGAAGCCCATTTTGACCACGTGCTATACAAAGCCGATGATTTTTTTTCAGAACAAGCGCCTGATCAAATTGACGGCCTTTCCAAATCGGACACAATGTCGTCCACGGCGGAAATCGAAACCGGAAACGAAACCGAAATCGAAGATAAACCGAAGTTGCTTGACGACCCAGCCATTGATTCGGCCTCTTTTGTACTGACACCCCGGGAACATGTCGAGCTCCAGGAAATGGTCTCTCGTGAGGAAGGGGCGTCTGCCACAGGACATCTGAATATGTTGCTGGACATGCTTCTGCTGTATCAGGAAGAGAATAATATTGTTCTGGAAGTTTTATCGGAAGAATTCGCCGGCTCTTTTGGCCGCCATGATTTTGAAGCCGCCCTTATCATTCTCGATGGGGTGCGCAAGCTTCTGGATAGCGGACGGCTAAGCTCGTCCTGGGCAAGCTCGTTGATCGAGTCCTTTTATAAAGACATTTCTTCCAATTCCAAATGTTTAAAACCACTGGAGGAGATTTGGAGCAACTTAAATGTGCAGCAGATGGAAACTTTCAAACGGATTTTTCAGCATCTGAATCCATCGGTCGTCGATACCCTGATGCATCTCCTGCTCCTGCGACAGCCTAAACAACTTGAGCAAATGCTGGAGGATACAATTATTTCTCTTGTCCGTAAGGACCTGAGCTGTCTGGAATCGCTGATCAATGATTCGGACGAGAGAATAGCCACAAGGCTTGTTCCTGTTCTGTCCAAACTGGATGGAGATACATCTTTAAAATATCTGATGAAACTGTCCCGGCATTCGTCGGCATCCGTTCGGCGGATAGCGGTCAGGGCAATTGGGCAGGCTAAAAGCAATCAGACGCCGGCGATATTTGATTTAATTGACGACCCGGACGCCTCGGTGCGCCGGGTGATCCTAACGCAAATGGGTCAATCCAGAAGCGAGATCGCGGAAGACTTTCTGATGCAATATCTTCAAAACAAAAAATTCAGCGCCGCAGAGAGCGAACATATTATGGAATGTTTCAGAGCGCTGGGGAAATGCGGATCGTCGCGGTCAGTTCCCTTCCTTCGTAAAACACTAATGAATCTTGAGTGGATGGGCGGTTTGGGGAAGTCGGCGTATCGTGAAGGCGCCGCGCTCGCCCTGGTTGCTTTGAGAATATCGGAAGCGCGGCAAGTGATTGAGGAGGCGGGCCGGAGCATTCGTCCCGGCCTGCGCAGGATCGCGCGCGAAGCGGGCAAAGAATTAAACAAAGGAGGGCGATAATCATGTCGGAGCGGCAATCGATTCCGGAGCGATTGGGGCATGATTTTCTGAGAGCCCTGTATCACCTGATCCATACCGCGCGAAATTATCAGGATAATAATAATCAGCTTATCCTGAAGAGTCTACATTCATTTCAATCCGTGCTTCATGAAATAACTGTCAGCGGAGACATCAGCCTCCTTTTGTGGCGGAGCCGTTTTTATCTCGGGGGAGAAAAGCTTCCATATCGCAGGGAGGTGGCCAGTATTGTAAACAACATGACGGAGTATTTTTTAAGGCGAGGCATCGAAAGCGTGAATTTTCTAGCGTCCTCGCGCGATGCCTTGCCCGAAAACATCATAGCGTTTATACGTCTGTTCAATGATGCAATAAGGTATGACAATCCCCATCAGTGGCTGGACCAAAAATTGCTGGAACAGAATTGTTCTTGGGTGCAGATCTTCAAGAAACAGGAAGAAGATGAAAAAGATTACAGCGAAAGTCTGGAAGATAAACGGTATGAAAAGGCGCGAAACACTTATTTTCATGCAGTCGAAACGGTGAAAGAAGTAGCGAATAAAGCGTCCCAGGGTATGGTGGGAGTACGCAAGAGCAGACGTCTGGCTCAGAATATCGTGGAACTGGTCATAGAGGATACAGCCCTGATGCTCGGGCTGACAACCATTAAAGATTTTGATGATTACACATACTCCCATTCTGTCAACGTTTCTCTGCTGGCGACCTGTTTAGGAAGGCATATCGGATTATCGGATATTTCACTGGAGCATTTGTCCATTTGTGCACTTTTTCATGATCTGGGAAAGGTAGGCGTGTCCAAGAAGATTCTCCTTAAGCACGGGGCGTTGACCGACGGAGAATGGGATCAGATGAAGGCGCATCCCCTCATCGGTGTCAGAAAAATTCTCATGTTGAATGCTCCGTCATCTTTGAGATCGAGAATTATTCTCGGTCCGTTTGAGCACCATATGAATCCGGATATGACCGGCTACCCCCGAACTCTGTTTATGGTCCAGATGAGTCTTATGGGAAAGATTCTTCGTATCGCCGACGTCTATGAAGCGCTGACTGCCGAGAGGGTTTATCGGTCAAAAGCTTTCACGCCTGATGAAGCGCTGAGAAAGATGTGGGGGGAGGTGGGAAAAAGCTTTGACGTGATTTTATTGAAGCGCTTTATTAATATGATGGGGATTTATCCCATCGGCTCCGTTGTGGAACTTAGCGACGGGAACATCGGTTTGGTGATGGATTATCCCGACGAAGCCGAACGCAGTCTGCCGCTGATTTTACATCTTGTCAATGACGAAAAAAGCGGTTGGCGGCGCGGGGAGACGGTTTATCTGGCTGATCAGATAAACAAAGAGGGTTCTAATCATTTAAATATTGTTCGGGGAATTCCGCTGGCAGAAATTCGTATCAATCCAGCGGATTTTTTCCTGCGGACGAAATAAAATTGTTTGCTGCTTTTTAAATATAGCATGAAAAAATATTGATCTTATTCCTTATCTTTTGGCAGAAACATCTAACCAATCATGGTTGATTAAACATTTCCAACGCAAATCCTTAAAATATTCTATTCACCATGCTTGTCGCTTTGTGGAGGAATGAGATCCGCGCGCTCCCTATATGCTATTTCCATCATTGATTCCCAGTCATCTTCTGTTAATTCCGCGGTTTGGAATCATCCAGGTAGTTCCACTTATTGTTCTTGTGGTTTTAGAATAAATTTGCCAATATAGCGACGCAGATTCATTGGGGAGCATGTAGTGATTTATTTCCGCAACGTCAGCTTGTCTTTTTTAGATAAAAAGCTGTTTGACAATATCAACTGGACAATTCATCCCAAAAGCCGCATCGGCCTTGTTGGGGATAACGGCACGGGTAAAACGACTCTATTCCGGGCAATACTGGAGCAGGTTCATCTCGACTCCGGCATCATTGATATTCCCAACAGAAAACAAAAGACAATCGGCTATCTGCCGCAGGATCTGGTGGAACTTGAATCTATCGCTCTGATTGATTTTCTCAAGAAAAAAAGCGGCATTGCCGCGCTGGAAGAATCCATAAAAGATCTGGAACACCAGATTTCTCAGGCCGGACAAAATACACCCCAATACAAGAAGCTATCCCAAAACTACTCCGATGCAACGGCACACTTTGCCGCCCTGGATGGCTACGCATTTGAAGCCAGGGCTAAACAGGTGCTCAAAGGCTTCGGATTTAAAGAAAGCGATTTTACTCAAAGCTGCGATTTGTTCTCCGGCGGCTGGAAAATGCGCATACTGCTTACATCGATTCTACTGGCAAAACCGGACATCATGCTTTTGGATGAACCGACTAATCATCTGGACACGGAAAGCATGGAATGGCTGGAATCGTATCTTAAAAACTATACGGGAACAATCATCACTGTTTCTCATGATCATTTTTTTCTTGATAAAATCGCCCTGCAAATTGCCGAGCTTTCCTCCTGTGCTATTCATATTTATAAAGGCAACTATTCTTACTATTTAACCGAAAAAGATAGACGGCACGCCGCTTTGAAAAAAGAAATGGAACTGCAAAAAGCGCAAATAAAAAAAATAGAAGAATTCGTGGAGCGCTTCCGTTACAAGGCAACCAAAGCTTCTCAGGTGCAAAGCCGTATTAAAATGCTGGAGAAATTTTCTGCGGTAACGCTGGAAGCAAAATCCAAAAGCGTAACCATGAAGTTTCCCGAAGGCAAAAAAAGCGCCAAAGAAGTTGTCAAGGCAATTGATCTGGGGCACAACTACGGCAGTTTAAATGTTTTCGGCAATCTAAACTTCACTTTATTCCGCGGTGACAAGGTGGCTTTTGTCGGCGTTAACGGTTCGGGCAAATCAACTTTATCCCGACTGCTCAGCCTGTCGGAGCAGCCTTCTCACGGATCGGTAAAATATGGCGATGGTGTAAACATGGCTTTCTTTTCTCAGGAAAGTTCGCAGAATTTGAATTACGAAAAAACAATCTGGGAAGAAATAAATTCCGTGCCGACCCGTGCTTCCGATCAGGAAAAGCGCAATCTTCTGGGCGCCTTTTTATTTTCGGGAGATGATATTCACAAACCAATCTCCGTTCTTTCCGGCGGAGAAAAATCGCGCCTCGCTCTTTTAAATATTATGCTTCTCGACACCAATTTTCTGATTCTTGATGAACCGACAAACCATCTTGATGTAAAGACCAAAGATATTTTTCAAAACGCACTGATCAACTATCATGGTACGGTAGCCATCGTCTCGCATGATCGCTATTTTCTGGATCATCTGGTCAATAAAGTTTTTGAGTTAAAAGACGGATCAATCAACGACTATCATGGCAATTATTCATATTTTATCGAAAAACGCGGCCAGACAGATTTACCGCAAAAAGAAAACATAAAAACAAGTGAACAAAACACTAAAGAAAATGTTTTCAAAACAAAAGAGCAAAAAAGACAGGAGGCGGAAGAAAGAAACAAACTGGCAAAAATAAAAAATGCCTGTAAAAAAGAATTAACTGCCGTGGAACAAAAGATAGAAATACTGGAAGCAAAAAAGACCCAACACGAAACCGCCCTGTGCGATCCGCAAACCCACAGGGATTCTGTGAAAATTAAAGCTATCAATATAGAATTGAAAAATATTACCGCGGAATTGGAAAATTCCTATAATATATGGACGGAGCTACACTCAAAACTGGAGCAACTAGATGTAACCAATACGGATGAATCATCTGTTGTCCCGAAAATATCCGTTTGAGCATTCATAATCCCGCGTCGCTTCGCTTGCGGGATAATGAGACCAGCAAGCTTCAGTCGCAGATGACCCGGCGTGACCCTTAGGTTATTTAGGTTATGCACTTTGTTTCTGAAACTTGGGTCTCATTAATCTTAAGCCCCGTCCAGCGAAGCTTTTTCTATATTCTGATACCAGGTGGCAGGATCTGTCAGGAATAATTCCGTATCACGCAGGGAAAGAAAATGCTGCCGTTCAACACCAGCGATTAAATTAAAAAAAGCTTTTTCTTTAGGATCGGTGCTTTCTTCTTCTAATTTGGTGTAGAGCGCCATACCCCTTGCTTCAAAATCTATTGCTGTGCGAACCGCCTTCAAGTCATCTTCACTACCGTTGAATCGGGCAGACTTTTTACCAGACATTGATTGTAATATGCTTCCTGCCAAAGATTTTTTTACTTTCAATGGAACTGTTTCCGGCCAATTTTTTTTCTCTTTCCATTTATCATGCAGTTTTTTTAAGATTTCGTAATGTTCTTTCTCTTCATCGGCAATTTGCTTGAACATATTTTTACCGGCTAAATTCTTTGTTCTGCGCGCATTAGCCAGATAAAACTCTCGTTCTTTCTGTTCATTTTCCAAAGCAAACTTCAAAGCGTTCATTCTTTTATTCATCTTGATGCCTCCTAAGACACGGATGTTCAAGTAAATAAATATAAATCCTTTAAGCTGGGATTAATTATAGAAGATATTATTGATTAGATCAATACGTATTTCTGAGCGTATTTTTTAGCAAAAGGAACACAAGAAGACTGACGTTAAAAGTACATAGGCGACACAGATGTGCCATTTTAATTCCGCGACCTGAAATTCCCCGGTTCCTGCCGTAGAAAATTCCACTCTATTGAGAGCAGTTTACATCCAGATTTCTTTCCTTAATATCCAAAACATATTCGGCAATATTGTTGCAATGATCGGAAATGCGTTCCAGATGAATGAGTATCTCGACAAAAATCAGTCCGGCTTCGGTGCTACAAAGACGGTTATGAAATCTTTTGAGATGTTTATTCCGCGCTTCTTTCACCTCAATATCTACCTCTTCTTCTCGTCTAATAATACTGTTGATTTTTTCCTTATCGGCAACTCTGATCAGAGATACAGCTTCGTCAAGATTCCGGCTAACCAAAAGTATAATTTCCCGCAATTCTTTTTTGCCGCTTTCGGTAAACTTGACGTTACCCTCGGCTTTTTGCGTAGCTAACTCCGCTATCCAAACCACATGGTTGCCGATGCTTTCAATATCGCCGGCTATTGCCGTAAAAGCAAAAACCTTTTTTGAAAGTTGAGTAGAAAGATGTTGGGCCGATATTCTCCATAAAAATTTTACTATTTGCGCGTGCAAATTATTAACGACCATCTCGATATAAGAAATGTCTCTTTTCCTGCCTTCCAGAGACAAGGTAATCATATTTGTAGCGTTTAAAAACATTTTCTGTGCGAGACTGATTTCTCTCAGCAATTCTTTTTGCACATTATCAAGCGCTTTTTTTGCATTGGATAAATCCTTGCGATTAAGAAATTCCGGCCAGATAGGCAGGGTCTCATCTTCTCCCTTTAAAACTCTTTCCATGAAACCGGCAAAAGGCTTCAGGATAAAAATAAAGGCAAGCATAATAACAAGATTAAGTAGAAAGTGCGCCAGAACGATTTGCTGAGCGACGCTGGAAGAAAGGTTTTTCAATACAACCAGAAAATACGGCATCAGGATAAAGCATAAAGAAACGCCAATACATTTGAAGATCAAGTGGGACACGGCGGTCCTTTTACCGCTTACAGTTGCCACCGCTCCGGCCAACAGCGCTGTGACAGTCGTGCCTATATTCGCGCCCATAATAACCGGCAGCGCATTATCCAGCGAAACAAAATTCTGCTGCGCTAAAAGCGCCATAATGCTGATAGGTATAGCCGAGGCATGAATAATGGCGGTAACTACAATTCCCAGCCCAATACCCCAAAATGGATTCTGGGTCTGTGTAAACAAGTTCAAAAAAGCCGGGTAATTCTTCAAAGGCTCTGCGGCCTGGTTGATCATTCCCAAGCCGAAGAAGAGCAATCCAAAGAAAAATATTATCCGGCCGATAATTTGCGATTTGCTTCGATTAATCAACCACAGAAGCCCGCCGATGGAAATAAAAAGCGGCGAAATTTCCGTAAAATGCCAAACGACAAATTGCACCGTCAAAGTAGTGCCGATATCGGTGCCCAGAATAATCGCCAGAGAACTGTAAAAGCTGAGCAATCCTGCGCTTACCAATCCGACGGTAAGCGCTGTGGAAGCGGAAGAGCTTTGAAGGATAATTGTCGAAATTATACCGGTGAAAAGTCCGTAAATGGGTTTTTCCACGGCATATTTAATATATTCTTTTATGCGGACATCAATCAATTTCCGGACGGCGGAAGAAAGATTTACCATGCCGATCAGAAATAAAATGACGCCGCTTATAACAATGATTATTTCTTTCATTAAATTAATATTAACCAGACAAATTGGCATCAATCAACTTTTTTAAACATCTTTCCCTTTGCTCCGCAAACAGGACAGGTTTCGGGCGCTTCTTTCTCCGCGGTATAACCGCATACCGGGCAAACGTAATAACTGTAAGATTCTTTCACGTCCCCGAGATTATCAAGCATTTGCTGATAGAGCCCGGCATGAATTTTCTCCACCTCGTTGGCAAAATTAAAAGAACGCTCCGCTTCTTTATTTCCTTCTGCCTTGGCCGTTTCAATCATTCCCGGGTACATGCTTTTGAATTCGTGAGTTTCTCCGGCTATCGCTTCCTGCAGGTTTTCTTTTGTGGATCTGATTCCTTTTAACGCCCGCAGATGGGCGTGGGCGTGAACAGTTTCCGCTTCCGCCGCTGCCCGGAACAACCTTGCCGCCTGCGAAAATCCTTCCTGATCCGCTTTGGTGGCAAAGGCCAGATATTTACGGTTTGCCTGTGATTCTCCGGTAAAAGCTTCCTTCAAAGCATCTTCTGATTTAGACATAAAATCCTCCTTGAACAGATAAGTTTAATATAAATATAATGACAAATTTACGTTAAAACCACAAGCGCAATAATTACAGGGAATGAATGGGAATAAGTGGCTGGGAAAAAAATGCAAAGCAGGGATTGTCCCGCAAAAAAAGCCCCACTGTCAGGACAGTGAGGCTAGGGTGATCGAAGTGCTGATTATCTACTTGACGTTAACTTCCCGCTCATTGTGCTTCTTGCGATAGATGTTCCTGTTGGCACGATTCTGTTCTCGTTTTAATTTGCGTCGTTCCTGCGGGGTCAGCTTGCCATCCGCCTTCATCCGCTCCTCATCCTGTTTAATCTTGGTCTGCTGCCGCTCCAGATTGCCCGTTTCTTTCGGGGTCAGTTGTCCGCTCTTAACACCTTGATCAATCCGCTTTTGCTGGATTGCCTCACGTTTCTGAATGCCGGGGTCGTCTGTGGAAGCGGCAAACGCAAAGCCTGCCAGGAACAACATCGCCATCACTGTCAACATCATTATAGTAAAACGTCTCATGGAAAACCTCCTTTATTTTGTTTTGCATTTTTCTTTACAACAAATGTGCCATCGCCGGCTGTTTTATTTAATATTTGTAAATACAAGTACATACAGGTACGCGGAGAAAATATAATTCCGTCTGATACTGATTTTTTGGGAATATTCCCTCATTCCCGGGGGAATAATTCCTCAATATCGGAGAATTACTTTTCATACCGGCAAATATATTTTAAAACTACAAGAACAATAATTTACAGCATATAGAAAAGATGTTTTCAATGTTGCGATTTGTGATATGTATTTCTTAATTACGAAACAGGAATCGGTAATAAAAATTAAATTTCAAGGATTTCAATGATTCGCCTTCTGAACAACCGTAATTTCATTTTTCTTTTAGCTATAACTTTCGGACTTGTCCTGCCGCAGGCGGCACAATGGACAAAAATGTTGATGATGCCCGCGCTGGCAATGGTGATGATGCTGGCGACAATCAATGTTCCCAACGATTATTTTCTTAATCCCCGCGCGATTCTTAAGCCATCGCTTATCGGAATCTTGATGACCTATGTGATTCTGAACGGCGCCATTCTGATTTTGTCGGCTTTGCTGATTGGCGATCATAATCTGTGGATCGGATTTGTCCTGATCGCAGCGGTGCCACCGGCGGTGGCTGTTATTCCTTTCACGGCCATTCTCGAAGGTAATGTCTCCAACACGCTGTCGGGTACCGTGGCTTCCTATCTCGCTGCTTTGCTGATTATGCCGCTGATGTTCTGGATATTCATCGGAACAGGTTTTGACGATCCCTATAAACTTATCCGCATCATGCTTTTACTTATTGTATTGCCGCTGGTTTTATCCCGGATGATTCTCTATTTCAACTGGCAGGAAAGGCTCGCTCCGGTGCGCGGCCCATTGACCAACTGGGGATTTTTTATCGTCCTGTATGCCATAATCGGTGTGAACCGGGATTTGATTTTCAGTCAGCCACTTACGATTATTCCTGTAGCAGGGATAGCGTTTGCCACGACGTTTGTTTTGGGAGGGATCATTCACAAGATCGGCGTTCTTTTTTATGTGGATAAAGAAAATATAGTCAGTCTGGTTCTTCAGGGCACTCTGAAAAATCAGGGCATTTCGGGAGGATTGGCCATTGCGCTGTTTGCCAAGGAAGCCGCAGTGCCTTCAGCGGTCTATAGCATTTGTATGATTCTTTACATCATGTGGCTGGACTGGCGAAAAAGTAAGACGTGAAATGTAAAGAGTGAATGGTGAAGGAAAAAAACCATTCATTGTCTATCGAGTGCTGGATAACAATTTTCAACTTTTGTCATTACCCAGCTTGACTGGGCGTAGTACCCTTCAGGGTATAATCCAGTTCATTTTTATCATTTAAGAATTTAGATTGTAAAAATTAAGTAGAATGTAAACCTTAGAAAAAGTCAAAAGCAGACATGACCCCTTTCAAAGCATGCACCTACTAAGTGTCAGTAGTATGCGTTAGTCAAAATTGAGGATTACTATTTAAAGGTGTTAATGCTAAGGATCACTTCAAGAACCATATTTTGGGAGAAGAACATACTAGTTGACATTGATGCCGAGCATGCTTATGTTATAAGTAAGGAGATAATATGATGCAATTAAACGAGATACTGCAATGCACGTATTGAGTCTATTCTACTGGATGTTAACATAAAAAAGAACACACAGGGTCTTCGTGGTGATTATCACCCTTTAAAGACCAACTGTAAAATGGAGGACTCCAGCTAAAAGACAACACGACATAAGTGGTTCTCGTTAGCCCCTCGCAAGAATTAATGTTCTACGAGGGGTTTTTATTTTTCTCCGGAAAGAAAGGTGAAAAGATGAGTAAGCAAGAGGAAATTATCATGAGGGAGCTTGACAAAAACCCTGATATTTGCATTACGGACTTGGAGCGTATGACGAATTTGCCCATTGGCGAAGTTTGCAAGATACGATACTTCTGGAGGCGGGAAAAGAAACGGGAGGGTAGAGATATGGCTCTTGTCAAGTCATTGGAAAAATCAAAGAGACATTACTAAAGTGCAAACCACACCAATAACTGTTCAGTGTCGAATAGGTGTCAGAATTGAGGACAAGGCAGGGTTTTTGTTTTTAGATGAAAAATAATGGGGCGAGAATCTGGATTGTACCAAGTGATTATTATAAAGGGAGGAATAAAATGAATATACACATAATTGAGCCATTGAATAATTTTGTAAAGTTACCAGACAGCAAATGGGAAAGCGGTTGGTGGAATATAGATGAAAGTAAGGCTAAGAAATTGGTTGGTGGTGAAATTTATTTTCACAAAAAACGACTTGAACCATCTTTTTTCGGAGGTTCAATAACAGGCTATCGCATCGATCAAGATGCGCAAAACCAGGGAAATATTGTTTTCACACTCCAATATAATGCAACCTGCAGAAATGTTAAGACAGATAAGAATGGATGGTCAAAAAAGATGAAGATAACCAGCCATGAATGAAGATCTGCTTGATTACTGGCTGAGGATTATAAAGCCGCTATTACCCATGAATGCCTGGGTTGATTCAAGACTCTCCAGAGGTGATTATTTAATACAAATCGACTGGAAACTCGAAAACGACCCACACCAACAAAACAAGCGATCCCGGAAGATCGAGATAATCATCAAGGAGGAAGCCATTGACGATTATCTTAGCAAGAACATGGGCGAACGGGTATTATCCGACATCAAAATGAAACAATGGATTTCCGAACGGTATAATAATTTCAAACTTGATCAAGATGACAACACATCCCATCCCATATTTCCTGATAGATGGCGCATCTCCAAGGGTGTGCTCAGTTGATTAGACTGCGAAACATCACGTCAAATTTCCGCACTGTAATCTTTTATCAAGGCTTTCTTTTGGGCTGCTTGTCAAACTTGTCCTTTGACTTTTGTTTCTGTTTTTCGGCGTTCTGTTTCTGACCCTTTTCCTTATCTTTCTTGCCGCCCTTGTCTCCCATTACGTCTCTCCTTTCTTTAAAGGTAAATATTATTTGTCTTTGACTTCAGCATAGACAGCCTGGCCCATAGTACCTAGAAGAGATAATTCCAAAATAACAGTAACAATATACCCGTAAGTCCGACAGGAACCCATAAACGAGTTTGCTTCTATAAACTTGAACATGCCATTGAGAAGGTTACCTGCTTCACAAGCAATATTATACATTTTTAATATCCCCTTTTTTTAAAGGACTTTCGTCTTTGTTTTAAATGGTTCCTTATACACTTTCCATTTATGATTTGGATCACCCACAAAATTTTGTTCCACCGCACTACCATACTCATCTGTTTTAAATGTTCTGACAATCCATCCTCCAAGGACTTCTTGTCTGTCACTTTTAATATTGCTACCGATAGCTGTTACGACCTCCCACATTTTAACTCACCTCTATTTATAAATCGTTTACGATGCCATTTCTAGAATAGACATAGAATCAAAGCAGCAATGATCTCCACCACCCGGCTCTATTAGGCTGTAGCTGGGTCTTCGTTCTGTGTGCTCGACTTTATATTAGCCTTACTCTGCTTAGCTATCCGGCGCTTTAAAGCTTTATCCATTTGTTTCTGCTGTTGTGCTTTTACGTTGGCGGTTTTACCAAAGTTGTACATAGGCTTCCCCATTTTCAAACTCCTTTGTTATCTTTTTTCCAAACTTTACAAATTGTGCTGAAAAAAAAAGAGGCCCTCCCCAAAATAAATTTCTGAGGGAATGCCCCCTTCTTTACCCAAGTTTAAATTACAGAGATTTCACGTTTTCTGCTGCTGGACCTTTCTTGCCCTCAGTGATGTCGAAACTGACACGCTGGCCTTCATTTAACGTTTTGAAGCCGCCGGCCTGAATAGCGCTGAAATGAACAAACAAATCACCACCGTCATCTTTTTCGATAAACCCGAAGCCTTTACCTTCATTAAACCATTTTACTTTACCTTCTGACATTGCTTTCATCCTCCTTTCTTAAAATTGCCTTAAGTCGGATTTCCGCTTTGATAGAAAGAAAAAACCACCAATATTCCAAAGAACATGGTGGTCAACCTTTGCGCCTCAAAATGTTTTAATCCAAACTTATATGCTTGAATGTAATATATGTTGCCCTTTATCGAATGTCAAGGATTATTCTTCAATTATTTCAATATTTTCCCCTACGCTCTAAAAACAACATCAAATAAACAATTTCTTTTTTGAGTCGAATACACCGATTTCAATGATGAATCCCCATCGAAAGGGTGGATGTCAGTAGACATTACCGCATGCTCTCTTACGGGAAGAAGTGCTTGTTGAGTTTACTTACACCAATTATTTATCTTTCATCTCATCCAGTCTTGACTGAGCCTCCGCGTCTCCTTGCTCAGCCGCCATACGATACCATTTGACAGCCTCGGCATAATCCTGTGGAACGCCTGTACCGGTTCCATACATCCAACCAAGATTATACTGGGCAAATACTTCACCTTGCTCAGCAGCCTTGCGAAACCACTTCACGGCCTCGGCATAATCCTGTGGAATACCTTCACCGTTATAGTATATTCCTCCCAAAACGTACTGCGAATATGCGAGTCCTTGTTCAGCCGCTTTGAGAATCTCTGTCAAAGATAATGTATTATTTTTCATATGAATATTCTCTTTGAATTAAACATCATAATAGCACTAATAATTATTTTTTAAAGGGGAAATGCACAGCCGCATTCATTGCAGAAAGAAGTCAATTATTTGTTTCACCTACGAAGTTTCAGTAGTGGGATATTGTCAGAATTGAGGATTATCATTTGTAATCATGATTTTTCTTCGGGATTGGTTTCTCCATCTTATTTAAGCTGATAGCCTTTCTCCCGAAATAATTTCAAGCAGGTATCGGCGACGGTATCATCATAAAGAATTCCTTTATTTTTCTCTATCTCTTCAAGAGCTGCCTCAATACCCAAGGTTGGCCGATAGGGACGGTGGGAAGCCATGGCCTCCACGACATCTGCGACAGCTATAATGCGAGCCTCAATGATAATGTCATTCCCTTTCAGTTTTCTTGGATAGCCTGAACCATTCATCCGTTCATGATGTTGGTATACTATTTCTGCAAGCGGCCAGGGAGATTCCACATCTTTCAGCATTTCGTATCCACCTTTAGCATGTTCTTTAATCAGAGAAAATTCAATGTTTGTCAGGTTGGTAGGTTTGGACAATATCTCTGCCGGTATGGATAATTTTCCGATGTCATGGACGGAACCTGCCATGCGGATTCCTTCTATTTTATCCGAAGGAAGTCCTATCTCCGTGGCGATAGTGCGGGCTAAATCCGCAACCCTCTTCTGATGACCGGCCGTATAGGGATCTCTGGACTCTACGGCGGACACCAAGACCTGAATAGTCGTACCAACAGCTCTCTTGAGTCTTTCAAGGGTCTGGTGAAGTTTTTCCTCGGTATCTTTGCGCTCGGTGATATCACGGGTTACACCCATAATGCCCACGGATTGCTGATTTTCATCTCGGATAATTGAAACCTTCACTTCAGTCCACACGGTTGTCCCATCTTTTCGCCTCATTTCCAACTGAAGCGTTCGGGGTTTATTAATCTCTCCATGTCCGGATTTTTCCAACTCCATGAACTCAGATAGGGCCCTTACGGCTAGATCCCAGGAAAAGGGCGTTAATGTTTCAGAAGTTGGTAGTTTCATTACCTCTTCCGGTTCATATCCCCTAAGGAGTTTTACGGAAGGGCTGATATAGGTGTAATTCAGATTCATATCTAAAACAAAAATGACATCATTGACATTATCGGCCAACAGGCGATATTTGTTTTCACTGTTCTGCAATGCCTTCTCGGCAATCTTGCGCTCGGTAATGTCGACTGCTGTACCCTGGGCGCCGACCACTGCTCCATCTTTATAAATTCTTGAAAAGGAACATTCAAAATACAATTTCTCTCCCGATTTTGCTATCATTGGTATTTGAAAATGTTTGATCTTTTCTCCCTTCATACCTTTCTGTAAGTGTTCTAAAGCTCTTTGATGATCTTCTTCGGGGATAAAATTAAAGATGTTCTTGTTGATCGTTTCTGCGTTCTCATAGCCGAGTATTTCCTTTACTTTTGAGCTAACAAAAGTGATCTTACCTTCCAGGTCAACAGTGAAAATGATATCGGGAATGTTTTCTATCAAACTTTTATACTTATATTCCGATTCGCGTAACACTTTCTCCGCCCGCTTTCGCTCGGTAATATCATGGGCGATCACCTGAATTGCCACGGGTTTTCCTTTAGACATGATGGTGGCCCCTTGAGCCTCCACGTATATAGTTCTGCCGTCTTTGTGCCGCAACCTAATTTCACGCAGACCCTTTTGAATACCGGTTTCTATAATCTCCCGAATTGTTTCTAATACGAGCTGAAGTTGATCTTCGTCCGCAAGCGAGTTAACATTAACAGAACGGATCTCTTCTTTCTTATAGCCAAACAGATTCAAGGCTGCATTGTTAGCATCGATGAATTTACCGTCAAAATCCATTACGTAAATAAGATTGAGCGAACGGTCAAAAAGCGCCTTGTACCGCTCCTCGCTTTCCAGTCGTGCCTTGAGCGAAGACAACCTAGCGGACTCGTCCTGTTTGCGCTTGGTGATATCCTGAATGACTCCCGTGACAAGCAGCGGGTTGCCGTGTTCGTCTCGCTTCAATTCGGCGACGGAAGAGATGATTCTTGGCTTCAAGGAGTTTTTCGGGTGGATCTCGAATTCCAGATTGTACGGCTTGTCTGCTTTGATAAGATCGATCAATGCCTGATGGACTTGCTCCCGTTCAGGGATACAGCTTTCGACTTCGTCAGTGGAGAAATCCAAAGCCCCAGGATCAAATCCATAGATGCGCTTGGCCTCGTCGGATCCCCAGAACTTTGTGGTTTGCAGGTTGTATTCCCAGTTGCCTACATGTCCTATAGCCTCCGCAATGCGATAACGTCGCTCGTTGATTCGCAACGCCTCCTCCGCCTGCTTTTGCTTATTTCTAACTTTTACATCTTCTAATTCTCTGGATATGGCGGGGCAAAGACGGGACAGGTTATTCTTCATGATATAATCCTGAGCACCTAAACGCATACACTCTGCGGCCGTTTCTTCGCCGATCGCTCCGGTTACAATGATGAGAGGGATATCGATATTTGATTCTTTTAATAAGGCAATGGCTGAAGGGGCATTGAATTTAGGCAGGCTATAATCGCAAAGGATGATATCCCATTGCTTATCTTTGAGAGCTTTTTTCATGGCGGCGGCGGTTTCCATCCGTTCATACGCCGGATTATATCCACCTTTTTTAAGCTCACGGATTATAAGCGAAGCATAGACTTCCGAATCCTCAACTATTAATACCCGGAGTGATTGATCCTTCATAGGATTGCCCCTTCCGTGTTGAAATGATTCGAGTTGTTGAAATGTTAACGAATGACTATCATTACCGATTGATGATTCTTGATCATGGCCACATTACTTATGTATTAATAAAATATGCTTATTTTTATATTACGTCAAGTTGAATAACACCTTCGTACTGCCTCAATTAAAATATTATTGTGTTTATTACGGGTTGAAACATTGTATATTTGTGCAGGTTGACGATTTATTTGTTACAGGAAGTAAGAAACAAAATTCTGATTTCCAAATCGTCAATCAATTAATATTTGACATTCCGTGACTACTCCTTTATGCGTATATAAAACGATCTATTTTAAGCGATGGCTTTTTCTGTGGATTGAGTTTCGCCGATGTCACGCCGGTAAAATGAATATCACCAGGAGGTAGAAGATGATCAAGCTGGCCGTACTTACTCGTGATGAAAAGTATTTGCAGCAACTTATAAATCGCCTGCACAGGGAGAAAGATATCAGCATCCTCAGCACCATGATCATCAAAAATCTCGAGAGCGAGGTGGAACAGGTCCTTGCCTTCGTGAAGCAAATGGTCAAACTACAGCCGGATATGCTCCTCTTGGATCAGGGCATTTTGCGGGTTTTGGCGGCTCTGGATTTGGAAAGAATCCGTGGCTATAGGAATAAATTGAGTACCATGAAGATCATCATCGTCGGCGAACGCTACAGCGAGGAAAACGTTATGGCGATGATACAAGGGGGGGTGCAGGGGTTTTTCCGACTCGCACTGGGTAACGAGCAACTTATTAAATGCATTCGTGTGGTGGATCGGGGAGAGATTTGGCTCGAAGCTGAGATGACCACACGGGTTTTCGGGGAAGTCTTCAAAGAATTCACAAAGAAAAGAGATGTTATTCAACCTCTCACCGAATTGGATTCGGCAAAACTGGACACGCTTTCCCCGCGGGAGATGGAGGTTATGGCACTGATCATTAAAAGTATGACCAATGAAGAAATCGCCGATAAGCTTTTCATAAGCCCCAAAACCGTCAAGACCCATCTGCGCAACATCTTCACGAAGGCTGGGGTCAGAAATAGGGTCGAGGCGGCGCTTTTGTATACGCGTCATGTCCTCACATCGCATTAGTCGTTTTCGCCTAATTCATAAAATAGTCAAAAGGATGTTTTATTAATTATGATTTGAAAGGGTGGATAACTATCAAGAGTAACTAATCCTCACTTTCAGGAAGTAAGAAATTATTTGTTACACCTACAAGTCCTCAACTCATATAATGATTTTATACTAATGATTACGACTTGAAATATGCAATAAAAAAAAGGCAGAGCCATTTCTAGCCCTGCCTATATTTTTTACATATTGATTAACGGTTAATTCCTGTTTTTCTAATTTCTTCCTCTTCCGTGGTTTCCTTGTTGTTCATTAATAAAAAGAGAAGGATTGTTATCTCCATTTACTCTTTTTTACATACCCGGATAATACCACGTTCCTGTTACGGCACTTATAGCACAGATCATTATTTTTTAAAATAATAAAATCGTATAATTGCAACTATATGCTCATAAATATTATTTCTTATGTTATCCACAGCCATGCCTGCAGCTCGCCCGTAAAGATGATGATGGGCAATGGGAAGAATATATATTTTTGTCGTAATTTTAGTTAGGACTCGTATCTCGACTCCACCTACAACTCCTCAGGCTCATGGAATAAATAAAATTTCAATTTCCAAACCAGCAGAATTGTTTCTTTCACTACTAAGTCTCAGTGGTGAACAGTTATTAGCCTTTGTGTTTTTCTGCTTTTTCCTGTTTGGTTTTGCAGTCAATACAGAGAGTAGTAACTGGTCTGGCTATAAGTCTTTTTTCGGAGATAAGTCCGCCACAAGTTTCACAAATGCCGAAGGTGCCGCCATCAATTCTTGTGATGGCTTCCTGCATTTTCGTTATAAGTCTACGTTCCCTATCCCGGATGCGCAATTCAAAATTTCTGTCGGATTCCAGAGAAGCTCTATCATTAGAGTCGGGATAATTTTCTATGCCACTGGTCATTTCGGAAACAGTTTTGCCAGCGTCGCTTAACAACTCATTTATCCTTTGAGTGAACATTAATTTATTAGCATCCATCTTTTTCTGTTTTGCTTTTAAAGTTGTCTGTTTTTCCAAAATAGTCACTCCTTGAGAGATTCCTTGAATTTGACTTATGTTAATATACTATTTAATCCAATTATAATAACATTTTATTTGAATCATTTTTAATTTTAATCTTAACCATTTTCAAGGTCAGTCTATCAACGATTTCAGGAAGAAGTGCTTGCTTAGTTGACCTACTTAGTTTTAGTAATGGCAGTAGTTAGAAGTGAGGATTACCGATTAAAAGCTTGTATAATTGTCAATAATCATAATCTGTGGATTACAGGAAGTAAGAAATAAAAATTCTTTGATCCGTCGGAATTATTTCTTTCACCATAAGGGTAAAAAAGATTTTACCAGATTCCGAACCAGTGTGAGCTCCCCGCAAGCCAGATCAGCGCGATCACATAACCTATCAGGACTACCGTGACTATTTTCTCCGCAAGAGTTATGGAAGGTTCCTGCCTTATCTCCTCAGCCATGTACTTTTACCTCCAATAGGATTTCAAGACGATTTCTCTTTTGCAATATATATAGAAATCTGGATGATTGTCAATCCTTCCATAGTTGATACGAACATACTGATTGAGAGGTTGTATTTTCCTAACAAACTTATTTTGATTGATAACAGGAAGAAATATTGGCTGAGTTCATCTACAAGTTTTAGTGTAAAGCTTCAGTATCAGACTTATCATCAATTTCGATACCTGCCTCTTGCTCTTGAGATTTGGTGTTTACCCCTGTAAGCATATCTAGCTTGGCATTGATGTTTTCCAGATTTTTCAGAATTTCATTAATTTGGGATGCCCAACGAAATAGAGCAACGTAAATGGCTATATTAATACTTAGAAACAAAAGGACAGCAATGACCGTATCACTTCCCATACAAACCTTCTTAAGTTCTATATATTTTTTATTAATTGATTAAACTATAAAATTGTCAATCTTGTATGTCAATGAAATCTTGTAACGTACACGCTGTTTATTACGGATGGAAAGCTTGCATATTTACGAAGATTGACGATTTGTTTCTTACAGGAAGTAATGCTTATCCTAAGTGATAAATGTTTTAGGCTTAATCATTGATGCTTCAATTTTTTTCATTTCTTTTAGTAGTTCCTGTTTACTAATAATGCCTTTTTTGTCCAGAAGATTAATAAGCGCTTCCGATTGAATCACTTCAGACATCAGCAATTCTTCAGCACTAACAAACTCCTTCTTCGGATCAAGTTTTTCTGCCATTATTAAATCCTCTATTTCTTCTTCAAAAAAATTTCCTCTCGGATGAATGTCAGAATTTCCATAAATTCTTTATTTAAAAAAGACTCGCTTAATTCAGATTGTTTTCTTTCCTCAATAGTTTTCCCGAATGCCTTAAAATGTACCTTGTTTATAATCTCTTTTAATTCTTCATAATCTAATACATTCAAAACTCTGGCCGCAGCGATATAACCCCTAATATATTGCTTCCGTTCCTCAGCTACAGAATTGTTGAGTTTGATTTCTTTGCAATATTCCCATACAATATGGGATAATATATCAAGGTAGCGTTCTTTATTAACCATAGTCTAAATAACTCCTTTGAAGAGGTTTTATTTTTATCCCACATCTTTCAATTCGATATCATCTTGTTTTGCTTCTTCCTGTTTTGATCTTGCCTTGTTAAGTTCTTGCAGCAGTTCATTTGAATGATTTAACAATCGTGAAGCTTCTCTCTCCAGCTTTCTCATTCTCTTTTCCAGGGCATCATCTTCCAGTTCTAGTTCTGTTATGTCATCTTCAATCTCATTACTGGTCTGTTTGGGATCAAGTTTCTCCACCATATAATTATTTTCCTTATATTTGATTACTTTCCCACCGTGATCCTCATCCTTAATAAATGCAGCTTCCAGAATGTCTTTGGTCACTTGATAAATTTTATCATCCTTACTTGCTCTTGGTCCAGCCACATTTAGGATATTTATATTATTCTTTCCGATCCAATTATTCAATGAATCTGCCGCATCCGTTATTGTTGTTTTGTTCATATCCAGATGAAGACGTGGTTTATGATGTTTGATAGTGAATGTTTGTGTCAAAGCAGACCCACCAGTAAGTTTCCCGTGAGATAAAATAACCGTCCCATCGGAATCAATAACATTTTGTTCCGTCCTTATGTCATAGCTGGCAGTCGCCATTTCCTGAAGATGATACTTGTCAGGAAGCTGACCTGCTTCGGTTATTCTTCCCTTTGGTATCCAGCCACCATGAGGGATATTATTATCAATGGCAAAATCAAGAGCTGATCTGTCAGCACCAGTTTGTCCACCCGATATTATTTTTGTAATCATTAAACAATCTCCATTTATTTTATCATCTACCTTCATACTTCTCAGAATATTCCTTATGCTTATACCAGTTATCAATATACTTTTTTGCTAATTCTTTCGATTTAATTATCAACAGATTCTCCGCATTTTTTTCATCCGCAGCTTTGGTAAAATTAAAGCTTCCGGTTATTACAGTTTCCTTATCAATGATCATTATCTTGTTGTGGGCGATGGCGTGTCGGGAATCTATATAGGTGGTCACTCCCATGTGAGCAGTGAAATCTCCGGTGCTGTATTTTTCTGATTTATTGGATTTGTCCAGGATGATTTCTACGTGGATTCCTCTCTTGTGGGCATTAACTAAAGCTTTTGCAATCGGCACTGATGTAAATGAATATGCCTGAATAAGTATTTCGGATTTCGCATTATCGATTTGATCCACAATTGCTTCAGTGCAACCGCCATTGGGAAAAAAATAAACTTGAGTTTCAGTGACTGTTCCGTTGACTGCGCTGATAGTGGACGGGATAGCAGGTATGGTTGTACATGCTGTTAGCCATGAAATTAGGAGTAAGAAGAAAAAAGTTTTAAAGAGCAATATTTTTGAACGCATAGTTTATAACGCTCTCCTCTATTGATTTTATGAAATGAGGATAAAGAGAGGAGGAACAATTGTCAAATTAATAATAGGAGATCAAATACAAAAAAGTGATTATTTGTTTCACCTACAAATAAACGAATTTGAATATTCCGCCTATTGATGATTACTATTTGTAAGGTGGCATACGACATTTCTAAGGAACCAAGAAAAGATTCGGCATCATGCTTTTTTATTTTCGAAAAACGTAAAACAAAAATATTTGATAGCAATGCTTTTTTACAATGATATACTCAATAAATAGTAGTTAGAATAAACATTTTTAAAATTGACTTTCTGCAATATAAAAGCCTGCATATGGATCACGACAAAGCAATTCCTCTATAAGTTTAATG
Organism: uncultured delta proteobacterium; assembly: GCA_963710575.1. Classification (GTDB taxonomy): domain Bacteria; phylum Desulfobacterota; class Syntrophia; order Syntrophales; family Smithellaceae; genus Smithella. The sequence continues at coordinate 279,347 of CAVQAL010000007.1, forward strand.
TATTTCTCCAAGCCTTCTTGTTGTGTCTGAAATTTATCTATCGGCAGAATTGATACATGATATCGATGTTTGATTCTTGTTGTACCTACAAATAATATTGGGATCTTATATTTTATAGACACCTTAAATGGAAGTTCTGAAAAATATACATTTTTGCCAAGTAACGTGTAATTTATAGAGCCTCTTTTTATTACAGGACAATCATTTAGAAAAATTATCCATTCTTTTCTCAGCAGTCCTTCTTGAAATTGCTTTTCTTCACCTACAGTATAATATTTAAAAGAAGAATTTATTTTATAAAATTTAGCAGAGGAATTGCAGATTTTTTCTTTCCATATTGATCCAATAAATGTCGAAACATCTATTCCAAATATCTCTTTAAACAATAGTGCTCGAAAGTTGGGTCCACAATGTCCGGATATTAAAATAACTCCTGTATTTATATCCAAACACTGTCGCACATATTCTTTCCCTTCTATACAGACATATTTCAAATATTTCTTGGGATTTTCCGCTAAAAGGTGAGGGAATATCATGTCATAAATTTTACTCAGAAAACAATTAAATACAAACATAACATTGCTTTGAGAACTGTTTAATGCTTTTTTGTACCTTATTATGTTTCCAATTGCATTCCTCTGTTTCCTCAAATTCCGTAAGGTGAAAAAAAACATCATAAAGAAAAAACGGTATAAATTTAACGGGATCTTTAAAACAGTTTCTATAAAAATCTTTTTCTTAATCTCTCTAATCACATTCTCTATTTTCCTAAAACTAATTATAATTTTTAAATCTCCAGACTTGGTTGGGTGTTTCCGAAATCTTATGTTATTTACTTTAATTCAGAGAAAAGTGTCAAATACTGTTTGAAATAAAGTATACCGCTGAAAATTAACAAACACTCACTTACAGGAAGTAAGAAACAAAATTCCGATTTCCGAACCGTCGGAATTATTTCTTACAAAGTATCAGTAATGAAGCTTTGTAAAAATTGTTGATTACTGGATGAAAGAGAGTAACAGACAAAGGTCAGGAGTACGATAAGTCGTCATCCGTCCGCAACTCGCTACACCTATTTTATGGCCTTCGCCTCGTTATCAATCGCCAGCTGAACTTGCTTGTAGAACATAAGGCGCTTCTCACCCTGATCGCCACCCTGACCATCAGTGGCATGCGGCCAGTTGCTATTTGACGCGATGATCAGTTTCCGCTTGGGGTCGATGAAGATGCCCTGACCGAAAATCCCCCTCGCTGCATAGCTGCCATCATTCATGGTCCACCATTGATAGCCATAGCCAAATTCGGCCTGACTGGTATCGGCATGCTTCGTCGTTGCCGCAGCGATCCAGCCGTCGGGCAACACCGACTTGCCTTCTGCCATGCCTCCGCCCAGTATGAACAGACCAAAGCGGGCAAAGTCGCGGGTTGATGCCTGCAGGCAGCATCCGCTGATTTCATGGCCGGTGGATCCCAATAGCCAACTTGCATCCCGCTCCATGCCAAAAGGTCGCCAGACCTTCTCCGACAGATAGTCGGACAAGTTCTTCTTGGTCGCCGAACTGACCAGCACCCCGATCAAATTGGTCTCGCCGGTCTTGTAAACCCATTTCGTGCCCGGAGGCACTTCGCGCTTCAATTTGCGCATATAGCTGACAGTCACATCGACTCCCGGCTCGGCCTTGTGCGCGTTGAACAAAGCGACGTCCGATTTGGGGTCAGCATAATCCTCATTCCACTTCACACCCGATGTCATTGTCAGCAGCTGCTTGATCGTGACATCATCATAGACCGACCCTTTGAGGTCGGGAATGTAGTCCGACACTTTGTCGTCGATGCTCTTGATATAGCCGTCCTTGATTGCCGCGCCGACCAATGTCGAGGTGAATGATTTCGCAACCGAGAAGCTGGTCCAGCGTCCATCGCCACTGAAGTCGAGTCCATATTTTTCGAGGCGGATTTTGCCGTCTTGAATGATAACCAATCCGGCGGTGCGCTGGTCCTTCATATAGGCATCGACATCGATACCAACATCAAGTGGCGCTCCCTTCGGTAAGGGATAGACGTTTTTGCCAGTAGAAATGATCCGGGATTTGGCAAGGAGAGGAATCCGGTCCATCGCGCGAAAAGCAGCATCGCGCTGCGGGATTGACCAGAAAAGGACATTCTTGTTGGTCGGCATGTTGAAGATCAGCCCGCGCATATCCTTGTCAGCCGTCGTCCAGAATATGCCGCCTGCAGCCACCAGCACTATCAATATCCCAATGATCCATTTTCGCATGACGCCCCTCCCTTAGTATTCTGTAATGAAACACCTTATAATACTTTTAACGATTACTGTTTGTAACCTAGCATAAAATTATAAATTTAGGAAATAAGACTTACAGGAAGGAAGAAATAAAAATCTGATTTCTGAATCGACAGAATTATCTCCTTCACAAAGTTACAGGGTTGATCAGTACGGCGTAGCGCCAGCAAAATCACTCGCCAAAGTCGAAGTGATGCCTTGGACCACTGTCGGGTTGGTGGTAATTATTCCCATGTTGCGATCATCGTTAAGCATGGCCGTTGTAAAATTAGTACTACCCACAAAAACAGTATTGTTGTTGACCGAGATAACCTTGGCCTGAATGTAGAAATTACTCGGATAACTCGGATACAACCTCACGTTGACCCCACCAGCTTTTAGAGTGTTGAACCCATCCACATAAGAAGAAGAATATGTCATCGTTAGATTGACGGTGACCCCTCGATTGGCAGCCGCAACGAGAGCATCCTCGATAGCCGTGCTATCCAACTCTTCATTCTCGGTGTAAAGAATGGTGCCGGGGCGAGCGGATGCTATCAGGTTGAGCAATTCGGGTTCGGCGCCTGGGGACCAGACTAACTCTGAACCTTTGGGCACTACACCGACGGTGGGAGGAATACTGGTGTTGTTATAATCCGCGTCAAACGTAGCCTCAACACCGAATACGGTGGCAGGGTTATCGGTGATAACAATAAAAGCGCGCAATATTGGATAGTAAATGGCGAAGAGATTACAAGTCATAATAGCAACATTGGTACCGTCCCGGACAATACTTTTCTGGTGCCACAGTGCTCCGGGCCATGCCCATTTTACGTTGACTCCATTCGCCTCCAGATTGTTATATGCTGTTTGATTCAACACTGCACCACCTGTAGGGGTCGCATCGAACAGGACCCTTACTACAACACCTCTCTTCGCTGCAGCAATGAGGGCAGCTTCGGCATCAGGGTCGGACAACCCATATATGGTCATATCGAGAGTCTTTTTGGCTGATGAGATGAAGTCGTATATGGGCTGGTACCCTTCATCTGGTTCTTTGATCAATGTGTAGGTCGTCGGAGGACTGGTGGTTGATGTGCTGCACCCTAAGGTCAGGCAGACACTTACCAATACAAGAAAAAATATGCAGCGGGAAATTTTTAACATAAAATATCCTTCTTTTTCGGCAAATCTGGGGGCTCTGTTCTACAAAGGTCAACTGGAGACCATCACTCCCGTGGCCTGGACCCTGGACCCCGATACCGGTGATTACACCTTCGAGATCGCCAACTACACGGGCGCAAAAAACAATGACGGGGCATTGGTAATCGACCCCTCTCCGCGTTGTCAGCTCCCGCAAACCAGGCGAATCTGGCGTCGCCTTACAATAAGGTGCCTTTCTTTCACAACTACGACTACAACTTCTTCTATCGCAATCTTGAACAAAATGTCGTAGACAGGATCAATGCTTACAATTCCCCGTGACTCTGAGGCCCTAAGTCCATGTAGAACTCGGCGGGTTCGCTGTCCGTTGATCGCTCGAGAAAGAACGCAAATGCGAAGCGATGTCGGGACTAAAGCAAAGGGTCAAGTCTCCTCTTGACTCATGTTAGTAGTTTTTCGACTACTATTATTCATTGCCGATTCTAATTAGTCTGGACAAATTTTGTTTAGAGCTAAACAATAAATCAACAAATTTAGTTTTTATTTATAACACTTACTGGTTGTAATCTAGCATAAAACGATAAAATAGGAAATTGTGGATTTCAGGAAGTAAGAAATAAAATTCCGATTTCAAATCGGCAGAATTGTTTGTTACACCTACCAATCCACAGTATGTGGCAGTCATCGGAATTGAGGATTACTGATTGAAACATACATGACAGATTCTGTCACAAAGCATAATCCATTCCGTTGCTTTGTCCAGTTTTTGGAGAGAGGTATAGTTAAGGTATTCAGCCGTTTGGCTAGGACTTATTTTTCCAGAGTCCATGCACGTTGCAGTATGCCCGTACTTTTGCCTTGGCACCCGTAACAGAAAACTCTGCTTCCGGCTTCTGTCCGGGCTTCAGAGCTTTTACAAAAAGGCTGTCTCCAGAGATTACCTCGATCCACTGAATATAGTGTTTCTCTTCCATGGGGTGAGGAATTGACCCAATCCTAACAATGATCCCTTTTGCAGTTTTCTCAATAACCGGAACGTGCTTTTCCTTCCCGGCATCATCCGTTTTCTCAGATTGGAGGACCATGGGCTGTTCGCAGCAGGCAAGGGTGCCACCTGAAGGGCTTACGACCATGGTAATATTCCCGCATACTCCGCATTTATAAATCTCAAGCATTTTTGTCATATAATAATCTCCTTTTTTATTGTTGAAACACCAATTCCGAAAGCAAAGCGCATTGGAAATGGTAAGTTGAACAACCCCTCGATGTGGAGGGTTTAATACCTGTGATAGAATGCCGAGCTGATAAGAACTTTCTTTTTCGTTATGTAAGTATACGAGTGGTAATTTTATTTGTCAATGGCTCTTTTTTTCAGTATTCTATCTTTTCAAGCGATAGGATTATTGATAAATGTATGTTATATAAAAAGTGCAAAAACTGAATGCTTGGCCTAAATTCTACAGAAGGAGTCATCATTGCTGATCAATCAGATTTGGCAACCACTTCCGGGAACCCGTCGGTCGGAAATATATCCTTATCTCCGGAAACCCGATCTTCTTTCATCGAATTCATGTCTCATCCGCACGCCGGAACAGATTATTCTCATCGACGCCGGCGCGCTCGCCGCGCAGACAGCTGATCTGGGCCGTATTATAAAGGAATGTCATGGAGAACGCCTTCGCCCGGTAATAATTTATCTTACCCATTGCCATATCGATCATTCTCTTCAGGTCACCAGCCATCGGCAGAAATTGCCGACGGCGTCCGTCTGGATTGCTATCCAGGAGAAAGGAGCCGGTTATTTAACTAAGGGGGATCCAAGAAAAACCATTGCCGAACTGTATGGAATGATCTTTCCTTCTATGCAACCGGATATACGTCTATTGACGGCACAGGATAGGAAGAGAGGAGCGCTTCGCCGCATCAATCTCTCGCCCGATGTGCTGTTGATGTTACAGACGGAATCTGTTCCAACAAATCTGGGACGGCCGTTGTTCAGGCAGACCATTTCCATGGGAGGTGGCGATGATCTGGAAATCTATCTGGCGCCCGGACACAGCCCTGACAGCGTATGCATCCGCATCGGCGAGGTCCTTTTTATCGGCGATTTGCTGGCTGCGGCAAATCCAATGGTTGCCGGAATTTCCGGTTGGCACAGAGATGATCTCATCAATACCCTGCAACAGGTGCTATGGCTTCTGGACAACATGCCGATCCGCTTCTGCTATCCCGGACACGGGGGAATAATACCGGCGGATAAAACTCGCGACATATTGCAGCGGCTGCAACACAAGACATGCCGTCTGGGTGATGTGACGGAGATGAACGAGGAGCGTCTCTTTCAGATAACGGATTTTGCGCTGGAACTCATCGATGAGGCCGAGGAGGTCTTTTCATCTATTGCCGGTCGACTCCTTTATGTGGCTTATCAGCTTGAACAATTGGAGGAAGAAGCTGCCGCCGATCGCTGTCGAACGGCTATGCCCATGGAGCAGATCGATGCCTGCCTGCTGGAATTCAGAAATCTCTGCCGTTTCCTTGACGCCGGGAAAATACGCCGGGTGGAATTTGCCCACGGCGCTTTACATATCGTCGAGAAAATAAAGACCCTCTTCGACCCCCGCCCGTTGAGCGCTATCCTGCCCCAGTCGCTTATCAACAGAGGGACCAGTCTTCTTCTTGATTTCATAGGGATTGCGAATGGGTGTCGCAATCTCGAGGAATTTATTCCGACGGACTTCAATGCGTTGATCGATGATGTGGTGCAGGCATGGCAATCAAACCCTCATCTGGACGCATCCATCATTGATTATTCCGACGACTATGAGAAGTATCTGGCTGCCCTTGTCCTTCGCATCGGCCATGAACCTGTGGCCAACCGGCCTGCATTATGTTTCGCTCCTCTGGATAAAATTCCTTTTGTTCGCATTGCCTCCGCCCGTTTTTTCGATACACTGCTTAATTTTCTTGAATGGATCAAACAGGCTGATCCCTCATCCATAAACATTGCCACGGGCATTGACCGTACCGTACCGTTTATTACTTTGATGCCCAAAGGCTCTGATGGTTCATCGCCAACATTTCAAAAGGGGGAAAAAATAAATTCATTCAATCGTCGTTTCCGCATGTGCGGCCTGATACTGAAAATGGAAAAAGATGGCTTCCGATTGACGTTAGCAATTGATGTTGGTTGAGGATCGGAGCGAAAGAGAATAATTGGTGACCAATTTTTAACGGTTGAGAACCGTCATGGTTAAAATATTATTGTTCCCTTCCCGCCGGTAGGCCACGTCATCGGTCATCTTGCGGATCAGAAATACACCCATGCCGCCGATCTTACGTGTAGCAAGATCGGGTTGCAAATCCGGATCGGCAAGGGAAAGAGGATTGAAAGAAACACCCGTGTCACTAATTTCAATCGTCAGTGACGAGTCATCCGAAGCCAAGCAGCGCACTTCAACCTGCCCTTGATTTTGGGGATAGCCATGTACAAACACATTGACCAACGCCTCTTCCGCAACCAGTTCGATCCGACGCCGAGTATCTTCGGAGAATCCCTTTCTTTTCGCCTCGTCCGTGATAAATGTCAGTAAGTCATGCAGGCTTTCTACCCTAGCGGGCATTTTTTTAATCAGCATAAATAATTATTTCGATGAGACGCTATTTTATGGCGTCCTGGGCCGCTCCCAGAGTGTCAAATGCGGGGATAAGGGTAATAAATCCCGAGATGGTGAACACATCTTTCACATTCTCCCGGAGTCTAGCCATACAAAGCTTCCCATTGCGTGTTTTGATTTTTTTAGCGGTGGTGAGAAATACTCTCAGGCCGGCACTGCTGATATAGTCGAGTCCGTCCAGATCGAAAACCAGCTTTGTTCCCGATTGTTCAAACCACTGGTTGAGCCGCTCTTCCAACTGTGGAACGGATACGGCATCCAGCCTGCCTTTAATCGAAAAAATGAATATATCTAAATCATTCGTAACTGCAATCTCCATCGGCATACTCCTTTTTAATTTTGGTTTGGGCATCAAACATATTGGGACATCTTAAGTATAGCGAAGATAGCCTTGACATGCAAGATCGAAATTCCTATACTGATCTCGTAAAAAGCAAGCTCTTATCAGATCAAACAAAACTGATGCACGAGATGCCCATGATAACCAAAAAGCAAAGAAACCATAAGGGATGGCGGGTTCTGAGGAGGATCAGCACACTGTTTTTGTTTCTTCTGTTCTGCGCCGTCGCATTCCCTGCCTCTGCTACCGAAACCGCTCTGAAAAAGGCCTCACTCATGCCGCTTTGGAGTCCCCAAGCACAGTTTGCCGGGTATTACGTAGCTCTCGACAAGGGGATCTTTGCCAAGCACGGCATCGACATGAAAATCCTCAAGGCTGGACCGGGTTATTCTCCTTCACAGGCACTGGAGGACGGCACGGCCGACTTCGCTGTTCTCTGGCTTACAACCGCCCTTCAGCATTGCTCTACTGGCACAAAACTCGTTAATCTGGCACAAATCATCCAGAGATCATCCATGATGCTGATCTCCAGAAAATCCAGCGGAATCAGGACTGTTGATGATATGAACGGCAAGAAGGTGGGAATGTGGGGAGGAGACCTATCAATACCGCCCCGCGCTCTATTTAACAAACAGGGCATCAAGGTCCGTGAAGTGCCACAGAGCTACACTGTGAATCTCTTCCTACGGGGTGGAATCGATGTGACATCCGCCATGTGGTACAACGAGTACCATACGATTCTCAACTCGGGAGTCGATCCGGACGAATTGAATATATTTTCCCTCAATGAGCAGGGGATGAATTTTCCGGAAGACGGAATCTACGCGCTAGAAAAAACCATCCATAATGACCCTGGCCTCGCAAAAGCCTTTGTCCAGGCATCACTGGAAGGTTGGCGCTACGCCTTTGCCCATCGTGAAGAGGCGCTAGATATCGTCATCAAGTACATGCGCGAAGCGCAAGTACCGGCCAACCGGATTCACCAGAAATGGATGCTTGACCGGATGCGGGATCTGTCTATTCCCGGCGCTCTTCAGGACGCACCCGGAATTCTTAAGGAGAAGGATTACGAAGCGGTTGGCCGTGCAATGCTCAAAGACGGTCTTATTCGGAGTTATCCCAATTATACCGCCTTTTGCTGGAGGAGCGATGCCGGGGAAAAATAGTATCGTCATCAAACTTGTTCTGGTGATCACCATCTGCAGCACCCTCATCTTTGCCGTGACGCTCGGCTATAACTATTATCGCTCCCGTGTCATTCTAGAAAAAGAGCTAGAAAGCAACGCGCGCAATCTCGCCACATCTCTGGTCTATCGGGTGGAGACCGAACTTGCGGCAGTTGCCAAGGTGACGGAAGGGGTGGCAAGCTCGCTGGAAACAAACCGGTATACTGAACAGGAACTCCTTTCCTTGATCAGAACCACTGTCGAAAAAAATCCCGAAATATACGGTTCGACCGTGGCTTTTGAACCCTATGCCTTCAGCGCCGCATCCCGCCTTTATGCTCCTTACTACTATCGGGAAAAAGGAAAGATCGCCTTCAGCCGGTTGGAAAACTCTTATCAGTACGTCCCGTACCTTTACTGGGATTGGTACCAGATTCCACGGGAGTTGGGCAAACTCGAGTGGAGCGAGCCATACTTCGACGAGGGCGCGGGCAATATTATCATGTCTACATGTTCGGTTCCTTTCTATGGGAAAAGCGGCACAACGAAAAAAATCAAAGGAATTGTGACAGCTGATATATCTCTCGACTCACTGACGAAACTTGTTTCCTCCGTCAAAGTACTCAAGACCGGCTATGCCGCCCTTCTTTCCCGCAACGGTATGCTGCTCGCTCACCCTTTGAAAGACGCCGTCATGAATGAAACCTTCTTCAGCATTGCAGAGGCGCGTAATGATCCCTCCCTGCGAAAAATCGGCAAAAAGATGGTCAGGGGAGAATCCGGTTTCATACATTACAAGAGCCTGGTGGGTTTCAGCAGCTGGATGTATTATGCGCCAATCCGTTCGACCGGCTGGACGCTTGCCGTTGTTTTCCCCGAGACGGAGCTTCTCGAAAATGTCAGAAACTTGAGCATGATCATGGCGATCATGGGTTTTGCTGGACTCCTGCTCCTGATCGCGACGGTGGTCTATATTGCCAGCAGCATCACAAAACCACTCCGATTACTGGCTGCGGCGACAGATGAGATAGCTTCAGGAAACTTCGATGTGGAACTTCCAACAGTGCGTTCGAAAGATGAGGTTGGTGTGCTCGCTCATGACTTTCAGGTTATGAAGGCATCACTGAAGGAATACATCAAAAACCTGACCGAGACCACCGCGGCCAAGGAACGCATCCAGAGTGAGCTCAAGATGGCCACGGACATTCAGGCCAGCCTCCTCCCCCGCCTGTTCCCCGCGTTTCCGGATCGTCCCGAGTTTGATATCTTCGCTTCTATGGATCCTGCTAAAGAAGTTGGCGGCGACTTCTATGATTTCTTTTTTATCGATGATACTCATCTCTGCTTCCTGATTGCCGATGTATCCGGTAAGGGTGTGCCGGCTGCACTATACATGATGGTGGCAAAGACCCTCTTAAAGTCTGAAGGGCAGCGGCTTGGCGAACCTGACCAGATACTTTCCTGCGTAAACAATATTCTTGCCGTAGACAATGACAGTTGTATGTTCGCCACTGTGTTCTGCGCCATCCTTAATACGGAAACCGGAGACGTACGTTTTGCCAATGCCGGACATAACCCGCCACTGATCCTGGACTCTCAAGGGACACGGTATCTTGCCCTGAAACCAGGTTTTGTATTGGGTCCCATGCCGGATACTGTCTATGAAGCAGAGCGGATTACCATGCAGCCGGGAGACACACTGTTTCTTTATACCGACGGCGTAACCGAGGCACAAAACCGGGAAGAAGAACTGTACGGTGAACCGCGGTTGCGAGATGCGCTGCAACGCGCTCCCAAAGATGATATTACGGAAATGATCCATTGCATACGCGCAGAAGTAACACGACATGCCAATGGTGCACCCCAATCAGATGATGTTACCATGGTTGCGATAAAATATCGGGGAGTTGTGACTAAATACAGTATACCAACGAGAAGACACATGAACAAGGCAGTGCGTTAGTGCTCATCTAAAATAAACATGACAGCAAACATTTTGATATTCACACCTTTTTTCATTGTAACTCCTTCTCACATACTGTTTCTTAATTTCGCGTTAAGAACAAAAGTGTTCTTCAATCGTCTGTCAATGATCATAATGTAAAACAATCCGCTGCTGATCACCTTTTCCGGTGACATCGAGCCTGTCCACGTCTTTGCGGATCATGCAGAGGGAGAGTTGCATAACGGAGATGTTTTCCTCCAGAATCTGCGGCTGCACATAGGTGCCCGTTATGTCGATCGGTTTTCCTTCATACTGAAGGATCAGGTCCAGGCTGAATTCATCAAAGCTCATGTCCATCTGGATCGGTTTTTTTGTTAATTCCTCGGCGGCGATCATCTCCATAAGTTCGTTCAAGGCAGAGACCGCCCGGTTTACCACCTCTTGCCGCGCTCCCCATAGAGCGCCATGCTGTTCCATCAAGTCTTGGATATGTTCATACGTTGTTTTCCCCGCCTCCAGATACTGACGACTTTTTTTCGTCAGTCCGATTTGAAAAATAATCGTTAACAGGATGGCAAGCAGTGTGGCAATATAGAGAGACGATGTGAATATCGGACGCATCCAGGGGTTCTCTATTTGGGTGTAAACCTGCAACAGAGCTGAAACGCTCAGGCCGAATATCATGGAGATTCCCAGAATAAAGATTTTACGGGAATCCATCATCCGTGACATCATGATTTGAAAACCGGTAAAGATTATGAAACAGATGGCAAACAGCGGTGTCGCGCCCATGACCGGCTGGGGCATCACGACGAATATTTCGGCGAAACGCGGGAAAAACGCCAGCGCAATGAGGATTCCGCCAGTCGTAAAAGCGATTTGACGGCTTGTCGCACCCGTTCCCAGGGAGAGGCCGATATTGCTTGAAGCCGAAGACTGTCCCATGCCACCGATCATGCCGCTGATACTCATCCCCAGACCGTCCGCAAAAAGCCCGTTCCTGATGTCGGTCATCTCCGGTCGTTTCCAATCTGCATCGTTGATCTTCTGGCACGTCGACAGGTTGCCGATGGTTTTCACCGAGGCACAGAGACTGGCAATGGCAAAGGGTAGGATCAGAGAGACGTCGAATGACCAGCGAAGCAGGGTTATATCGGGCAGGGCCAGAAGTGGTTTGCTGAATATTTGCTGAATATGCGCCGATGGCATAAGGCCTGTCAGAAAAGAAACGACATATCCCGTCACCATGCCGACAATGACGGAAAAAAGACGGAGTTTTCCTTTGCTCCACACGGTAATGGCGACCATGATACCTAGGGTGACAATGGATACCATTAACACATGTGGGTTGATTGCGGGTCTGCTTTCCGTAATGCCAAGAAAATTTCGGACCGCGACAGGAATAATGGATATACCGACCATGGCCACAACCAAACCCATAACCTCAGGGGTGAAAATCTTGCGCATGCGGTGGACAAACCTGGAGATGGCCATTTCAATTATACCGCTTAGAGCTGTCATACCAAGTACAAGTGGGAGCCCGCCAAGCTTTGCGGCCATCAGAGAGGCGGAAATATAGGCGGGCTCGCAGATAGACGGCGCAAAATATCCAGATCCGATGCCTTTTTTGTTCAGTGCCTGGAGTAACGTGGCAATCCCTCCCGCCAGAAGGGACATGCTGATAAAAAACCCCGCCACTTCTTGCGATCCGCCCATCCCCTGCACGACGATCATGGCAAAGATCAAAGCCGTCGTCACCTGGAAACTATGCTGAAGGCCCAGTAATAAACAGGTGGGTAAGGGTACGGGATCATCCACACCATAGGTCAGATTAGAGGGTTTACGTCTTTTCATTACCGTCTTACATCTACTCCTTTGTTTTTTGTACTCCGGCAATTAAACATGCTAATTAAATTAATTTAGCCCTGAATACTTTTATCATAAGTTAAGATAAAGTGCAGAAATTTTGTTTATTACTGATTGAAAGGCTGTATGAATTAGAAAAATAAGAAAAACAGCACGACTGTAATTAGTCAGTAAAAAATCAATTATCAATTTTGAAAAACCCAATAATCATCAGAACTGAAAATGGAAACATACGGCTTCTAATTGACGTTGGTTGAAGATAAGAGCGAAAGAGAATGATTGGCATCCAATTTTTCTCCGAACTGTACTGCGTGGAAGGATGTTGCGGCAAAAATTTGGTAATAGAATTCGTAAATATACCTATTAGTCTCTGAAATATTTTTTTAATTTTCAAGACAGTATTTATCGATTTCATCGGCAACCTTCTTTGCAAATGCCACAGCCTCGACAACCGTTTTCGGGCCTGTTACGATATCTCCAGCGGCGAATACACCCTTTGATGAGGTATATCCGTTTTCATCTGCGTCAACAAGACCGCGATGCGTTTTCAAAACATTGCTATCAGTCATAACTGCGCCCTGTGGTCCCTGGCCGATCGCAACAATAATCGAATCGGCGGGAATCTTCCGGACAATGGTGAAATCTTCTTCGTATACCGTTCCATTCTCCGTTTTTTCGGCTGTGACGGCAACACATTTCACGCCATCCTCCTCGAGCTTAATGGTCTGTAGAAGATGGACAAACATTACACCCTCTTCAACCGCGGCAGCAATTTCATGCTTGTTGCCCGTCATTTCATCTTCAAGACAGTTGTTAATAATCGTGACTGTGCCGTCCTGTTCAATATTGCGGATTGCAATTCTTGCGGCGTCAAGAGCAACATTTCCAGCGCCCACAACAACAACGTTCCTGCCAAGATTGTATGCTTCGGGGCTTTTGAGATAGTCTATTGCATAATAAACGTTGCCGAGGGTTTCGCCCAGCAAACCGAGCTTGTTGGGCTTTGCCGTGCCAACAGCGATAAAGATAGCCTTGTAGCCATCGATAAACATATCATCAAGGGTTATTGAGGAACCGATAAAGGTGTTCGGCTTGTATCTGACGCCCAGCTTGTACATAATGGGTTCGTATTTGTCGACAATTCCTTTGGGAAGTCTGAATTCGGGAATGCCGTATCTAAGAACACCGCCCATCTTGTCACGAGCTTCCATTAGTGTAACTTTGAAGCCCTTCAGAGAAAGAAGAATACTCATCGTAACACCTGCGGGGCCCGACCCGATAACCGCAACTCGAATATTCTTCTTTTCGATTAGGGGAGGCTCGTATTCATCTAGGAATTTGTCAGACAGATACTGCTCAATTTTGAAAAATTCCACCGGATTAGATTTTTTGCCAAGCACACAATGACCGTAACAGTTACGCTCATGAGGGCAGACGATGGAACATATTGCGGAAAGAGGGTTATTTGCAAATAGCATTTCCGCCGCTTCTCGTTCTTTTCCCTCTTCAAAGAGCCTTATAACGTCGGGTATAGATGTGGATACGGGGCAGCTTTTTCTGCACGAGGGAACCTTACATTTCAAACAACTTGATGATATCTGATGAAGCAACGCGTCACACCCTTAATTGTTTATAAAGTCTTATTATAATCTATTAGATCATTTATTTGTCCAAAAGACTTGTACCACAAGTTAAGTTAGAGTTCAGTCATTTTTTAATTATTTCCGATTGAAAGGTTTTATATCCATTTAGATTAACGTTTTGAGGACTACAGGAAGTAGGAAATAGCAACGTTCTCAGTAGATGTTGTGTTAAAGGTCAAACAAGATCACTTTCCACTAACCTTTTCCCCTCGATCTATAGCAGGTACATTTCTTCTGCTTCCCTGAGCAGGTCATCACGGAATTTAGGATGGGCCAAGCTGATGATTGCGAGGGCGCGTTCGCATGTCGATTTGCCTTTCAAGTTGACAACGCCGAATTCCGTAACCATATAATGGACGTCCATCCGTGGCGTGGTAACCATGGTTCCCTGTTTGAGACGCGGAACTACACGTGATATGTTCCCGTTATTTGCCGAAGCGTAGAAAGCAAGGATAGACTTGCCTCCCCTGGAGTTGAATGCGCCCCGAACATAATCCAGTTGTCCGCCGGTTCCGCCGAATTGTGACTCCCGGAGAAACTCAGCATTGCATTGCCCCTGAAGATCCACCTCCAGGATGGAATTGATGGAAATCATCCGTTCGTTTTTGGCCACAATGGCTGGATCGTTTGTATAGGAGACCGGATAGCTCTCTAGGCTGGGATTGTCGTTCATGAATTCATATGTGGCCCTGGTGCCCCGGGCACAGGTAAAAACGTGTTTACGCGGATGCAGTGTCTTTTTGTTCCCTGTAGCGATTCCCTTCTCGATCAAATCCACCATGCCGGAGGTGAAAAGCTCTGTGTGGATACCTAGATTCCTGTGATTAGAGAGATAGCGGGTAACGGCATTGGGAATATTGCCGGTACCCAACTGTAGAGTTGCGCCATTAGGGATCATTTCGGCGATTGTCTGGCCGATCCTGTCGTCTTCCGGCTTGGGTTTTTCTATTGGTCCTTCTAGGAGGGGAACATGATTTTCCACAATGGCGTCCACTTCCGAAATATGGAGAAGGGAGTCGCCGAAAACGCGGGGCATGTTTTCGTTAACCTCTACAATCAATTTTTTGCTGTGTCGGGCGACTGTAGAGATAAAATCGTTGGCCGTCCCAAAGCTGAAGTAACCCGCTCTGTCCATTGGAGAAACGGTCGTCACAGCAAGATCGATCTTCAGGTTTTCACACATCAATCTTGGCACCTGATGAAAATAATTGGGAACATAATAATGGAGTCCAACCTTGATAAAACGACGATCCCCACCACTGGCGAACCATGAATATGCCTGGATACAGTCGGCCAGTTCCACATCAAGCACAGTTTTAGCCGCGTGCACCTGGGGAGAGAGAGAATGAATATTAATGTCCTTCAATGTGCCTTCGCGAGCCCGATCCGCAATCGCCGCCAGCAGGGCGGGAGGTTCGGCAACAGCCATGCCATGAACGATGGTGGCACCGTTTCTAAGGCTCCGTATGGCTTTACGGGCCGTGGTCAGCTTCGTTCTGTATAAAACATCATACGCGCTCATCAATCCCCTCCGAAAATTTGTTTAGTGATCACCCTTTTATGGAAGTATTCTTTGTTTCCTGCCAATATATCAATTCAACGTCACATCCCTTGAATCTCTATGAACCTGATTATTGTCATGGCCTAAAAGTGTTATCACATATTTGGTAAAATGTATTAATATCACTATTGGCCTAGGCAGTCGTATACTACATCAGATATAGCGGCATCAGGGTAAATATGCCATCAAGCCGGTCAGGCACATCCCTCAGCTTTTGCCACTTCCGTAATGACTGACTTCAAATAAACGGCTTGCCGTTAATCTTAGCTGATCTGCCCCAAAAATTGTACCATATGTTAAATTAGAGTTCAGTAATTTATTTTTTGATGATTTCCGATTGAAAGGTTACATTATTATCGAGACTAAAGATTTGAGGATTTCAGGAAGTAAGAAATAAAAATTCAATTATTGAACCGGAAGAATTGTCTGTTACACAAAGTCTCAGTGTTGGGCAGTTGTCATAATTGAGGATTACCATTTGAAATGTTGTATCCAACATAACTTTAATCATAGCACTAGTCATAAAATTATCATGCCGCAATACGGACAAAAACTGTCTCCCTTATCTTTTGCAAACCCTCACCTTATACTTGGAATTGGAGAATGACCGGACATAAAAAAGGGCGCCTTGGGGCGCCCTTTTAAAAAAATTCTGTCTAATAAAGAATTTTATTGTGCTGCAGGTGTTACGACTAAAACACCGGCGGTAACAGCATAGGTTGCGTGATCAGTCGTCAAACCGGCCGCAGCGTTGGTTGAAGTTATTGTATAGTTATCCATATTAGCCCCGGCCGTAACGGCAGTGGTGACTCCTGTCGTGGCTGTGAAACCTGCTGCCACCAGGTCGGTTGTCAATTCAGACGTGACCGTCGGATGATCTACAAGATATGCATTGGCTGCAGTGTAGGCGTTTTTGGCATCAGCATTAATAGCGGCAACATAGCCTCTTTTTCTATACTGAACGAACTGTGGGATAGCAATGGCTGCCAATATACCGATAATCGCGATAACGATCATCAACTCAATCAACGTAAAACCCTTCTGTCCTTCTTTACTAAAAATCTTTAACATAATGCCTCCTTATTTATAATGTAATAGCATTTTTATTGTGTGTATGTTTATTGCAGCATTTTATATGCCAAATACAGAAATCATTTATCTCCATTTAAATAAAATGGAAAATTATTATGTAAAATCAAGTACAAGCGTTTATTAAACACCCGCATAACAATATATATAGAGATAGATAGATAACCTCGCCTGCAAAAGAAATGATTATTTTCGCCACAATACGTTGGTTTTCACTAGTCACTAATTGATTATTACCGATTGAAATGTTGAATTCTTGGAGGTGAAGTTAAAAACAATATTACAGGAAGTAAGAAATAAAAATCCTTTGATCCGTTAAAATTATTTCTTTCACCTACAACTCCACAGTAGAGGGCAGTTGTCAAAATTGAGGATTACCAGTTGAAAGAGAGTAACGAAAAATTCAGCACCGAACGCAGGACTTATCTGAACCCCATCAAACAAACCTCCTAACTGTTCCGCTATCTCTTTGGCGGGTTTTTAATTGCTTGTTGTCAGTTAGTTTGAGAAAATATCAGGTAGTCGCCGGAGCTTGGGGTGTTTTTCTCGGGGACGCCCCCCTTATGGCTTGCAAGGCAATCGCCATATCATTTGCCAGTAGCGCCCTTAGGGCTGTTAGCCCTTTCTCCATGTTTCTTGTCCTCATGGCGTCGTTGATCTTCCGTAAGTAGGTGAGTGTCCTCTCGATATTGCTGATCCTCTGCTTCAAGGCTGCGTGCTGCACCCTCATGAGGCTTGGCACGAAATCCATAAGGATTTCCTTTAATAACTGGTTATCCGTAACATCGAGTCCGATCTGGGCATACTCGAAACGCGCGTTATAATAAGCATTTTCATCGCCGCTTTGCGATATGTTTTCTATCTTTTTAACGATAGCATCGAGGTTTTTGATCATGTCCGGATCGGACTTGAGTATCATCTGGCGGACGATGAGTGTATAGAGCTCCAATAGGATATCATAGAGCCATCGGACATACTGTTCGGAAAGGGGAGCAACGCGCGCGCCCTTCCGTGGCATCAGTTCGACGAGGCGATTCCTCTGGAGGATCTGCAATGCTTCCCGGATTGGCGCTCGGCTCACACCCAGATTCTTTGCCAGCTGTGCCTCCCGTATCCACTCACCCGGGTTGAGATCTCCCCTTATAATTTTTTCAGTCAGAAACCGGGTAATTTGATTAGGAAGGCTGTCTGATATTAAAAATGTCATAGATGACGGATTTCCCTCTTTCTCATATTCAATAAACATCTTGTTGACCGATCTTTTGCGGCGACATTTATACGTACAATCTACGGCTTGTCAATAGTAATATATAGCGCACACTATCCGGTTTTCGTCCGTGCGGAATCGGTGAATCGTAGGTTAGAATATATTAATTGACAAAATTTGTAAATAAGGCCTATTGTCGACAATAGGCAATATGCCCTAAGTCTATCAATAGGGAGATCATCATGAAGGACAGCGACGCAAAGAAACCTTGGCTTGTTTCCTATGATAAAGATGTGCCGGCAACGATAGAGTATCCGAATGTATCTTATGCCGAGTTCATCCGAGATGCCTTCGAAAGTCTACCCGGCAGGGTGGCCCTTCACTATATGGGAAAGGGCTTTACCTTTAGCGAACTCGACTGCCTGTCGAACTGCTTCGCCCATTTCCTCCTTGAAGCAGGTTCCGCTGCAGGGGATTTCGTGGCGGTCCACACTCCCAACATCCCGGCATGCTATCTGTCCCTTATCGGCATCCAGAAGGCAGGATGCGTATATCAGGGTTTAAGTCCACTGCTTATGCCGGAAGAGATCGAGTACCAGTTGAACGACTCAGGGGCAAAGATCCTTGTTACACTTGATCTTCTCTTTGAGAAGATTCAATCGGTAATCAGAAATACAAGGATCCATACTGTTGTCGTCACCTCCATTGCCGATTATCTTCCCCTGATAAAGAAAATCCCGGGCCTACTCCTGAAAAAGATTCCCAGAGCTGCCATCCATCCCATCCCCGGCATTCAGGTGATCCGCTACGGGCAAGCCCTGCGGGGCAGGGCGGAAAGCCTCGTCAACATAAAGGTCGACCCAGAAAGTCCCTGCGTTATGGTCTACACCGGCGGCACGACAGGACGCCCCAAGGGAGCCCTTTTGACCCACAACAACCTTGTGCGGCACATCATCCAGAACGCTGTATGGTATGGTTTCCGCAAGGGTGCCGACACGATCCTCTGCCCCTATCCCATGTTCCATATGGCCGGTTGTTTCATCTCCATGTCAAGCATCTCCTACGGAGAGTCGTACATCCTCGTGCCGAACCCACGGGACATGGGTGCCATGGTCGCCGCCATCAAAAAGTACAAACCCACATCCATTCTTGCCGTGCCGACCATCTACATAGAAATGATGAAGCGCCCCGATTTCCGGAACGCCGATCTTTCGAGCATCAAATACTTCCTCAGCGGCTCCGCGCCGTTTCCGTCCGAGAACATCCGAGAGTTTGAAACGCTTACCGGCGGGAAACTCATCGAGACCTACGGCCTCACGGAAACCACTACGTGCATCGCCGCGCCGCCCTTTAACGGTCTCAAAAAGGTAGGCTCCGTCGGGATACCCATCATGGATACGGACGTGAGGATCGTTGATCCGGATACGGGCGATCCCTTACCGGTGGGGGAGCCGGGCGAGATCGTTGTGTCGGGCCCGCAGGTCTTTTCCGGCTACCACAGGCAGCAACAGGAAACCGAAAACGTCCTCAAAAACGGTTGGTTCCACACCGGAGACGTGGGCATTCTCGATGAGGACGGCTATCTCTCCATCGTGGACAGGATCAAGGATATGGTGAACGTGTCGGGCTTCAAGGTCTTTACCCGTGTTGTGGACGAAGTGCTCGTAGAGCATCCCGACATTGCAATGGCGGCAACGATCGGCCTACCAGATGCCAGGAGGCCCGGTTCCGAGATCGTGGCCTCCGCCGTTGTACTCAAACCGGGCAAAAGCGGGAGCGAGGAACTGAAGAAGGAGATCACGGCCTACTTGCAGCAAAAGCTAGCCCCCTACAAAATACCCAGGAGGATTGAGTTCATCGAACAGTTGCCGCTCAGCAATGTGGGAAAGGTGCTTAAAAAGGATATCAGAAAGATCATGGCGGAATAACGACCCGTGAGAAGAGTTGTATCCACCATAAACTAGAGGGAGGATTTGTCATTGAAAGACCATAAGGATATGAGAACACCTAAGAGCGGACCCCTTGCCAATGTCAAGATCCTCGATTTTTCCTACCTGATCCCCGGGCCATACGGGACCATGATCCTCTCTGACATGGGGGCGGACATCATAAAAGTGGAAAACAGCGAAAATCCGGACATTGTGCGTCTGCTCCCACCATTCGTAGACGAGATGAGTGTCGTGTACGCACACCTCAACCGGGGAAAGAAGTCCCTGTCCCTCAATCTGAAGAATCCCGAAGCCAGGGAGATCATCTACAAGCTCGTACAGGAGTATGATGTGGTCATCGAGCAGTTCCGTCCGGGAACTATGGAGCGGCTGGGTTTGGGGTACGAGGCCCTTTCAGGGATAAACCCGTCGGTCATCTACTGCTCGCTGAGTGGCTACGGCCAGACCGGTTCGTTCTCCGATCGGGCGGGCCACGATATCAACTACATGTCCCTCTCGGGCGTGGAGTCCATCTCGGGCAGGCAAGCGACGGGGCCGGTCCTCTCGGGCATACAGATTGCAGACATTGCGAGCGGCTCCAAGAACGTTGTCATCGGCGTGCTTGCAGCGTGCATCAACCGTATGAACACGGGCCGTGGAGACTACATCGATGTTTCCATCACCGACGGCGTTTTCTCCATGTCACTGTTCACGATTGCCGGCCACCTCGCTGGTTTCGGAGAACCCCACAGGGAGGATTTTTTAAGCGGCGGCTCTCTGTACGACTTCTATGCCACGGCCGATGGGAAGTATCTCTCCGTTGGGCCTATCGAGACGAAATTCTTCAAGACCTTTTGCGAGACGATCGGCTGTCCCGATATGATCGAGACGGGCATCATCAACTGGAACATGAAGGAACGTGTGGCGAAGATCATTGCCGGTGAGCCTCTCTCCTATTGGCGCGACAAGTTCAGGGATTGCGACGCCTGCGTGGAACCGGTCTATTCCGTGAACGAGGCTGTGGCGAACCCACCCCTTTCAGAACGGGAAATGGTCGTGGAGGTCGCCACCATGAAGGGGGGAACGGTCCGGCAGATAGGAAATCCGATCAAATTCAAATCGGGCCACTACTATGCACCGTCGTGCGGTGTAACGCTGGGGCACGACAACCATGAGATACTGTCACGCCTGGGCTTCAGCGCCCGGGAGATAGAGGCGCTTGAGGCATGCAGTGCAGTGGGCAGGAAATAAACAATACACAATTTTTGTGAAGAGGGGGAAATAAAATTATATGGTATCCGATCTGGCATTACCATTTTACGAGATCGTCCGAAACAGGGATAATGAACTTGCAGCCCTTGCGTCCGCAGGCAACAGGCTTATCGGTTATTTCTGCACGTACACCCCGGTGGAGCTGATTCATGCCTCCGGGTTTGTCCCGGTGAGAATCATGGGCGACGCCGATACCATCGATAAGGCATACGCCCTCACTCCGGATTTCATCTGTCCTTACCTTAGAAAGGCAGTGGAGAAAGGGTTAAACGGCGATTACAAATGCCTTTCCGGAGTCGTGCAGGGATACACATGTGATGCGGCCTGCGGGGTTGCGAACATATGGGAGGAGAATATTGGCGCAGATGTCTTCCACATCCTGCCGTTACCCTATGTGGACCAGCCCTCTTCAAGGTCTTTCCTCCGTGCCGAACTCATGGACGTCGTCGAAAAACTCGGGCTTGCGGGAGGAGTCTATTCCCATGAACGCTTGGCCGCATCCCTTGACCTTTATGATAAAGTCCGCACACTGATGGCCGAGTTTTACGCCTTGCGCTACGAGCGCAAACTTCCCCTTTCCGCCGCCGATTTCCTCTGTGTGGTTCAGGCGGGATTCCTCACACTTCCCGAACGCTATTACACCATGCTTACGGACCTGAAAAAGGCCCTCCCCCATACATTTGATCCCCCGAAAGGTATCCCTGTGCTGATTTCGGGCAGCCTCATTGAGAAACCCGATGTCCTCCGGATCCTCGAGGAATCAGGCGGCGTGGTCGTTGCGGACGACCTCTGTACAGGCCTTCGGAACTTTGCCCCGCCTTACGGCAAGGGCGCCGATCCTATTGACCGGCTCATCGACCGCACCATGAACCGCTTCCCCTGCCCATCCCGGGCGAGCGCTGAAGTGCGCTTACCCAGGCTCCTAGAGCTGATGGACAGCTCGAAAGCCAGGGGCGTGGTCTTCATCTTCCAGAGGTTCTGCACCCCCCATCTGGGAGATCACCCGTTCCTAAACGCGGCACTGCAAGAGAGGCGGATACCATCCCTGATGGTCGAAATAGAGGAATCAGGCACTTTGGAAGGCCAGTTGAGAACCAGATTTGAAAGTTTTTTCGAGATGTTGGAGGCTTGAACAGATGGAAAAGAGCGCAAAATCAAAAAAAAGGCTTCAAACGGCAAAAGAGCTTCCCCTTATCATTGCAGAGTACTATCGGGAATGTCACGAGGCAAAAATTGAGAGCCGGCCGGTCGGGTGGATGCCCCCGATGAACGGTGGCATCGAACTGTTCTACGCCATGGGCCTCCAACCGGTCTTCCCTGAAAACTGGTCGCCCGTCTGCGCCGCTTTCGGGCTTACCCACCAGAACTTCGCGGTCTGCGAGAACATGGGATACTCGCGCGACCTCTGCGGCTACCTGCGGAACATCATCGGCTACGTGAACGGCATGATGGGCGATCCCGGGAACCCCCTGGGCGGTCTCCCCGAACCGGACATCATCCTGACGCCCCAAGGCGGCTGCTCCCCCGTCATGAAGATCTTTCAGGCCCTCGAGAGAAGGTTCCCTCGGGCAAAGGTCTTCCGTGGCGACTGCCCGCAGGTTGCCGTCGAAAACATTACGCGGCATCACATCGACTATGCTGTAGGAGAGATGACGCGTCTCGTGGATTTTCTGACGAAGGCCACCGGGCGTAAGCTCGACATAGACCGGCTTAAAGAGGTGGTCAGGCTCTCCGATAAGGCCTGTGAACTCTGGGACGAAATTATGGGCTTTCGCCGCTTCATCCCAACACCCATTTCGGCCTCGGAAATCGGCATCATGTTCGTCATGGTCACAAGGCAGGGAACCCAAAAGGCCGTCGACTACCTCACACGGGTGAGGGATGAGTTGAAGGAGCGTTCGGAACAGGGCATCGGTATCCTAGAAGACGAGAAGATACGACTCTTCTGGGACAATATCCCCCTGTGGTACAATATGGGATTATTCAACTACTTCGAGAAGATGGGGGGTGTCGTGGTGGCCGAAACTTACTCCGCCGCGTGGTCCCTCCGCCTTGATGCGGATAACCCCATGGAGGCCCTTGCCATGAAGACCCTGACCTCCTATCCGCTCGTATCATGTGTCTCCATCAAAAAGCGAAAGGAGATGGTACTGAAGGCCTGCCGGGAGTATGCCATTGACGGCGCCATCCTGCACCGGAACAGGTCATGCGTACCAATCACGCTGGGTCAGATGGACATCAAGCGGGAACTCGAACAGGAGGGCATTCCCTCGCTCATCATCGATGCGGACCACATGGACGATCGGAACTTCTCGACCGCCCAGTTCCAAACCCGGGCCGATGCTTTCATGGAAATGCTGCTCAGTAGAAAAAGGGGTTCATTGTGATGTGAAGGAGGGGCGTTTATGGAGACATTTATCATCACGGACTTTGTCGATCATCACACGGCTACGCACCCGGACATGGCTATCATCAAGTACAAGCGGGCAAATGACAAAACCTATGGGGACCTGACATGGTCCGTCTTGCATGGTATGGTATCGTCTTTTGCCGCAGGACTTATCCGACTGGGACTGAATCCCGGAGACCGGGTCTGTATCCTTTCTTTCAATCGCCTTGAGTGGATTGTGGCCGACTTGGGCATCATGACGGCAGGGGGGGTAAATGTTCCCATCTACCACACGAATACGGCCGAACAATGCGCTTATATCATGGCCGATTCCGGTGCTGCGATTGTCGTGGTCGAGAACACAGAGCAACTCCGCAAGATAACGGGCATGAATCGGAGGTCGGCTCCACGTCCCAAAATCATCCTCATCGAGGGGGAGACCGATGGCCAAGGCGTCATCACCTACGCCTCTCTCATCGAGACGGGACATATGGCCATGGCCGAACTCTCACGAGAGATCGATAAGAGGAAGAGACTCGTGAAACTCGACGACTTGGCCACCATCGTGTACACGTCAGGAACAACTGGACCGCCCAAAGGCTGCATGATGAGTTACCGGAACATATGCCATGTCCTATCCTCCATCGACAGCCTCATCAGGATCGATACGCAGAAAAGCCTCTGTCTCATGATCCTTCCCCTCTCACACTTCTACCCTCGTATATCCGGGTATTACTACAACATTTATAAGAACGTACCTTTGGCCCTTGCAGAGTCCATCGATGCCTTGGCAAAGAACATGTCCGAGGTAAGTCCCACCTATTTCTGCGGCGTACCGCGGATCTTCGAAAAGGTCTATGGCAGGATCGCCGGGACTGCCGAAAAGGGTTCCCGGATGCAGCGTCTCGTCTTCCGTTGGGCCGTGCAGGTAGGAAGGATGCGGAGCAGGCTCATCAATAGCCATAAACCTCTTCCCCTCTTGCTCAAACTCGAATGTCAGGCGGCAAACCGCCTTGTCTTCAATAAAATACGGATAGCCCTTGGCGGCAGGCTCAAATTTGCTGTTTCCGCTGGCGCGCCGCTTTCTGCTGAGGTGGGTGAGTTTATCCACAGCATCGGCGTCCAGGTCATCGAGTTCTACGGTCTGAGCGAGACCATAGGTGGCACCATGACCACATTCGAAGAATGCCGTTACGGCACCGTGGGTAAGGCCATGCCTGGCTTCGAGGTGAAGCTCGCGCCGGACGGCGAAATCCTGATTAAGGGAAACAACTTCCTCGGATACCATAACAGGCCCGACCTCACGGAAGAATCCATGCAGGATGGGTGGTTCCTCACCGGAGACGTGGGCCGGTGGGATGATGACGGTTTCCTGATCATCGCAGATCGGAAAAAGGATCTCATCATCACCTCGGGAGGAAAGAATATATCTCCGCAGAACATCGAAAATAGCCTAAAAATATCCCCTTACATCGAGCAGGCAGCCGTTATCGGAGACAACCGCAACTACCTGACTGCCCTCATCGTACCGGCCTTCTCGGACCTGGAAAAATGGGCACTCGAGAACGGGATAAGGACTGTTTCGCGGATGGATCTCATCAACCGCGCCGAGGTAAACGCTCTATTCGATTCAGAGGTCAGAAAACAGACGATGCACCTTGGCAGGGTGGAACAGATCAGAAAGTTTATCCTCTTCGATAAAGAATGGTCTCAGGAAACGGGGGAACTCACGCCCACGCTCAAACTTAAACGGAATGTTATCAACAAGAAATTAGCCAAAGAGATCGAGGCCATGTATTCGGGCTGAAAGGACCGATTACCGCTCCTATGCCATCCTTTGATGTGTCAATTAAATCTTTAGCCACAGAATGTGTTGTGTCACCGGAGTGAATATTGTTTATTACTAATTGAAAGAAAGCATACTTGACAAGGATAGAGATTTGTTTCTTACAGGAAGTAAGTGATTGTTTGTTACACCTACAAAGAAATAACTTTAAAATTAATTGATATTGAGGATTACTATTCGAAAGGTGCAGCGAAAAAATCAGCCGGAGCATAGCGATCGGCTGAATTGATTTGTTAAGAAGTTTTATTATGGAACAAAACAACTTGATGAAGTGAAAACCTAAATCAACAATCTGTCAGGCCTCCAGATTATCAAGACTGCTACATGGCGAAAAGTTATTTATATGATCCAAGAGAATCCTACCTGAGTGATCCGATCTTCCAGTTTCTTGATCCAGGATACCATGGCTGTCACTTTGGGGAGCGTGCCACACTCGCAAAGAACTTCCTGCCCCTGTTTGAAGCTTACTTCACCCGCAAAAACGACACGGCACCCATTTAAACTTTCATCCTGGCAAAGACCCACGAGATGTCCCGTCTTCTTAGTGCTTTCATCCAGATAATAAATAGTGACAAGCTGGTTCGGATCAGCAGGATATCTTAAGTGTTTTCTATCTTTGTACTCACCCATTGAAAACCCCCTCTGGTCTATTTCCAAACGAATATGTAAGCGCTTTTTATATTCCGCCAAGGCTGCGCTTTGGTGAACATTCTTTATTTATTGATTCATGCACTTTATGGCGTAATGCGTAGGGCAAGTGCATACTTGACTAGAGGCATACTTTCCTCGATATGGACAAACTGCTGCTTGCTTATCTTTCAGGAACATAACGTTTGTGCCGTTGGCATATTCAACTTCACAAATCTTGTGTTCACCGCATTGACTTGTAGAAAGACAGGAGAACGCGTGAGAACATTGTGTTGTCATTTTTAGTACATCATCAGGAACTTTGACGGGCATATAGTCACTATCCATTCTTCTTTATTTTTTTTCATGGCCAACAATTAATATACGAACTTCGCTTTTTCCGATAAATTTATTATTATTTTCAGTTAATGCCTATTGTTTTCAAAATCACTTGTTCATGGCTTTTATCATTTCCCCTGCGTGAGTTACTGAAGCAATAGAATGAGCCGCGAAACAGACAAATGGTGTGTACCGTTTGATTGCTTTGATAACTTCTACCTCAGTCCCCTGAACGACTGAATATCCTTTATGTTCGCTAACAAATAATCCCCAATCCTTAAGTATGCCTTCTTTCATATCTTGCTTAATCACCTTCATCAGCGCACTAAATTCACCCCCACGCTCTTTTGGATCCGCCGGTATTTTTGCCGGGTCAATTTCCCAAAGTAATAGGTATTTTCCCATAGCTAGTCATTCTCTTGAATATTTTCTTAAAAATTTTCATGCCCCGCGAGGGTACCACGAGTTCTCCTCACGTAATTATACTGGACAAACTGAATTAGTTGCTAATTATCAGCCATTAAAAGGGGGGATAGTCAATCCCACGGAAGAGGGGGTTGTGTTTTTAGTAATTATAGCTTATTAATTTTATTATGAAAAATAACAAACAAACAAAAAAGGCTACCTTAGAAAGCATGGTATACAATGCTATCCAGAATTCACCAATTCCATCATGGATCACCACGATTAAGGATGGCACCGTAGTTGATATAAATAAAACTGGCATTAGATATATTGGATTGAACCGTGAGGATATTATCGGACATAAAACAGTAGAATTCGGAATTATTACCCAAGAGCAAAGACAGTTGTTTGTTGATGAAATAAAAAAGGATGGATTTATCAAAAATATTCCAGTGATGATCAAGATCGACGGTCAAATCGTCCAAGCACTTATGGCTTCACATACATTTAAACAGGGCAAGGAAGATTTTCTGTTTAGTTTTATTTACGCAATTCCAAATCACAAACAACATATAAAAAGTTCTCAAAAGGATTTATTTTATAAATTATTATTACTAGACCTCAATTTTATTAATAACATGCTTAAAAAATACAACCTCACACCCAGACAAAAAGAGGTAACACTTTTATTCGTAGCAGGAAAATCCAACAGAGATATTTCCAAAGAGCTTTACATTTCTTTACACACTGCAAAAGACCATCTGAAAGAAATCTTTAAAAAAATTGGTATTAATCACCGTAGCGAAATTATTCCAAAACTGTTTAATTTAAGTTAAAATTTTCTTTGTCCATTTCCATTTGAAAGATTGAATAATTTTCAAGACTGAAAATTTGAGGACTACAGGAAGGAATCGATTATCTGTTTACACATTATTTTCAAAAATAAAGATGGCAAATGATTTACCAAACAATCCCTTGCTGTTTTAAATAATCCTGTGCCTCTTTAAGACCTAGACTTGCTGCTATTTTCCAATCCGCAACGGCCTGATTGTAGTTGCCAAATGCACTGTAAGCAAGTCCCCTGTTATAATAAGCAAGTGCAAATTCTGAGTTTAGCTCTATGGCTTTGTCGTAATCCGCAATTGCCTGATTGTGGTTGCTAAGTTTAACATAGGTACCTCCCCGGTTCACATAGACGTGTATATTTTTAGGGTTGAGCTCAATGGCTTTGTCATAATCCACAATTGCTTGTTTATAGTTGCCAAGTCTATCATAGGCATTCCCACGGCTAACGTAGACCTCTGAATCTTCCGGGTTTAGCTCAATGACCTTGTTGTAATCTGCAATGGCCTGATTGTAATTGCCAAGATAATAATTGGAATGTCCACGGTTAATATAGATATCTGAATCTATCGGGTCGAGCTCAATGACCTTGTCGTAATCCGCAATTGCTTGTTTGTAGTTACCGAGTCTATCATAAGCGTTTCCACGGTTAATATAGGTCTTTGCAACTTTCGGGTCGAGTTCTATTGCTTTATTAAATGCATCCAATGCTTTGTCCAATTGATTATCAATACCAGCCTGACAACCCATTTCAAACCACTCATTAGCATTGAAACCGTCTATGGTTTTATTATGTGCACAACCAACTGTTATTAGTAATGCCATTAAAATGAATAGCAACAAACTAAAGCGAATTCTCATATGTGTATCCTTTTCTTCTCATCTACCAATCAGTGACCTAACTTAATTTTCTCTTATAAATTTAACATCAATTTATTACAAATGTTTTCTGATTTAAAAGTATACTGGTTGAAAGCAAGCATGTCTATGAAAAATCATAAACGCTCACTTACAGGAAGTAAGAAATAAAATTCCGATTTCAAATCGGCAGAATTGTTTGTTACACCTACGAAGGTTCAGTATTGGACAGCTTATAGAATTGAGGATTACTACTTGAAAGAAAGTAACGATCAATTTTGCTTCTCCGCAGTTTCACTGGAAGAATATAATTACCATTTCAAAGAAATATTTTTTCTTTTATAGCTCTTGCGATATGAGACGCTTTACTATAGATTCAGTAAAATACTGCCTTGTAAATCGGTGAGCAGAAGAAGATTCAAGGAAATTAATGGCAGCCTCCCGATAGCGTATAATTGTCCCTTGAGACATGTTTTTTATAAATTGGTAAATCGTTTTAGGATCTTGGTTACAACAATCAACGTAACAATCAACCGGAATCGTTTCTTTCAAATATCCTCCTCCCCAGTATAGAGGAATTGTTCCTGCCACCAAAGCATCAAAAATTTTTTCCGTTATATACCCAGGATAATCTGTATTCTCAAAAGTAATAGCAAAAGTATATTTTGAAAATGTTTTTATTTTATCTTTAACTGATCCTTTGTAGGTATCGAAATCTCTCCATTTATTTCTTCCTTGCCAAGGTTCATTCCCATAAATATGGACGTCTGATCTCATTGCCTGGACAAAGCGGATTCTATGCTTCAATAGGTTGCATCCGTCATTCTCTGCATATCTATTAATAATGCAGCAAAATCCCGATCGCTTTTCGAAAATATTCCGTTTTCTTTGAACTATGATCGATGGTAAGGTTTTCTTTATAAGAGCAGTATAAAACATACGTTTATCGATATTTGGTTCATCATAACGATACCAATATTGTTCGAGTTCTTTATTACGAAGATTACTTGTTGTTTCTGGTGTCATATAACTCCAGGGCTCCCGCGTAAAGAATATCTTTGGCTTCTTGCATTCAACAAACTCCTTATGAAGAAAACTCTGACTAACAAGATAGTCATAATGTTTTAGCTTCAAACGAAAAGGTATATTATTTATAAAATGATAAATGGATAGATAGTAGAATACATTATTTTCAATGTTCCCAACACCAGTCAGCTTTATAATTTTAGGCTTATTAACTGATAATAGGTAAGGCCAGCTCCTTACATCAGTCATTCTCAAAAGATCTTTCGCGATGCAAAGGGTTCTGTAAACAGTTTCATTAACCATCTTTTTTGATCTATTTATTGTCATGGGAAATTAAAATTCGTTTTTATGACTACTTTTTATAATTTAACACAAAATGATAAAATAAAAAAATTGAATATTACCAGTTGAAGGGTTGTTCAATTATCGAAACTAAAGGTTTGTGGATTACAGGAAGTAATCCTTACTAAAAGTATCTGACGGAATATTATGAACCGTATTGCTCTTCAATCCACTTCTGGTAAGCGCCGGTTTTGATATTCTCCACCCATTTCTTTTGATTTAAATACCACTCGATAGTTTTGCGCAGACCGGATTTAAAGGATTCCCGTGGAGACCAGCCAAGCTCGGTATTTAGTTTGGCAAAATCAATCGCGTAACGGCGGTCATGGCCGGGCCGGTCCTGAACGAAGGTAATTAATTTGCGCCGCGGCTTTCCATCCGCCGCAGGTTTGATTTCATCGAGAATATCGCAGATCATCTGTACGATTAAAATATTTTCTATTTCCGCGTTGCCTCCGACGTTGTATGTTTCTCCTATTCTGCCGTAATTCATAATCGTCCAGATGGCTTCGCAATGATCTTCGACATAAAGCCAGTCGCGGACGTTTTTCCCGTCGCCGTAAACCGGTAGCAGCTTTCCCTCAAGAGCGTTGAGAACAATCAAAGGAATGAGTTTTTCCGGGAACTGGTAAGGGCCATAATTATTAGAACAGTTGGATATTGTAGAGGGCAGGGCAAACGTTTTGTAATAAGCGCGCACCAGATGATCGGATGCCGCCTTTGACGCGGAATAGGGGCTGTTGGGACGATAGGGTGTATCTTCGCGGAAAAGGCCTTTGGCGCCGAGACTGCCATAAACCTCGTCGGTGCTGACATGGTGAAAGAGTTTGAATTTATCTCCACGGGCTTTTGCTATTTCCAGAAGATTGAAAGTTCCAATAATGTTGGTTTGGATAAAATCCCCGGTGTTTTTATGGAGCGGTCAACATGCGATTCGGCGGCAAAGTGGCAGACGGCATCAACATCATATTGCAAAAATACTTCTTCCAGTTTAGCGGCATCGCAAATATCCACTTTTTGAAAAATATATCTCGACGCAAAATCGGAGGCAATGTCTGTCAGATTTTCCGGATTGCCCGCATAAGTTAAACTATCCACGTTAATTATTCTGCCGGAGAAATTACTATTGTTGATTAAATGACGGATAAAATTACTGCCGATAAATCCGCAGCCGCCGGTTACCAATAGATTCTTGAATCCAACCTGGCTTTTGTTTTTTGTTGTCATCTTTAACTGCTCCTTTGCTCTGGAATTCAAAATGAATATTAAATCATGATCAAAAATAATTTGTAAATTTATTTCAGGAAGCCTTGAATAATCCTGTTGACTGCTTGATCGTAAGTAAGTCCGAGGCTCATAAGCTTGGTTAACTGATCGTTGGCGATTTTACCGATCGACGCTTCATGGGTAAGTTCGGCATCGGGGTGCAGCGCCTTGAGCGCGGGCATGGTTTCATTTGTGCCGTTATCCATAATAATGGCGTCGCATTCAATATGGCCGAAACATTTGTTGCGGGCTTCCATGTTGGCGTGAAAGATTTGTTTGGAATTGCCTTTCATAACCGAACGCGAAATCATATTGGCTCTGCTTCCGGAACCTTGCAGGATTATGTTGTTGGTGGATTCCGCTCTTTGCTCTCCTTCGGTCAAAACTCTTTCCGTAATCAACAGAAGGCTACTGGGACCGAGAGTCGCTTCGTTTAACCGGTCGGCTTCATCAACACCGCTGATCTGGGTCAATTCCATTTCCGCCGTTGCTCCTTCATCGAGGAATACTTTTGTTGTCGGATTAAGTGTGCGGCGGCCACTGCCTTCGCCTGTGGCAAAATGCTTTTCCACATAAGTTACCTTCGCTTTTTTTCCAACTTGAAAATCGTGGATGCCGGCATGGCCTTCGGACTCGGACGTTCCGCAGTGGATACCGCAGCCGGCAACTATTGTCACTTCCGCGCTTTCACCGATAATAAAAGAATTGTATACGACATCAAAAAGACCGGCCTGGCTTAAAATAACAGGTATATGAACGGATTCATTTTTCGTGCCCGGTTTAATGGTGACAATAATGCCGGTTCCTTCGGCATTGGTTTCAATATTAATATTGGCAGATATTTGTCTTTGAAGGAGCTTGCCGTTTTTTCTGATGTTGTAGGCGCCTTTGGGCAAACTTTCCAGATCGGCGACTGTTTTTAATAATTTTTTATCTAAGGCATCCAGCATCTTGATCTCCCTCGCATTTGTTATGATAAGCGCAAATACTCAAATCAGTTAACAGCGGCAGCGCTTTTTTTAAATCTCCGGTATAAGCAATCCGTCCCTTGTCAATAATGATTACGACATCCGCCACGTCCAGAAAAGCCTTGTTGTGGCTGACAACAATTGTTGTCGTTTCCGGAGTAAGTTCTTTTTTCAAAAGGTTGACCATCGGGCCGATTGTCCATAAATCGATGCCCGTATCCGGTTCATCGTAAATGGCCAGTTTTGGATTGGCGGCAATCGTCGTAGCCAGTTCTATTTTTTTAATTTCTCCGCCGGAAAGTGTGGCGTCAACTTCTTTATCCAGGAAAGACAGTGGACAGATGCCCACCCGGCCTACCATTTCCAGAAATTTTTTCTCGTCGTCAATTCCGGTGACAATAGAGAGTAGATCACGAAAAGTGATTCCCTTGAAACGAGCGGGCTGCTGAAAGCTGTAAGCGATGCCTGATTTGGCACGCTCCGTAATAGAGAGATTGGAAATATCCTTGCCTTCGAATAAAATAGAACCCCCGGAAACGGGATTAATTCCCATGATCAATTTGGCCAGAGTCGTTTTTCCACTGCCGTTCGGTCCGGTGATGACATAAAACTTTCCTTTTTCGAAAGTGAAATCTATGCCGTCAATGATATTGCGCTGACCACCATTGCCGGCATCATCATCCTGTATGGTAAAATATAATTTTTTTAATTCCAGCATAAGTTTCATCCGCCCTTATCTTTAAAATATATAAAAGTTTAATAACCGATTTGCTTCCTAAATTATGAATATTTATTTGAAATGTATAGACCAATTCATTATAAAAATCAATGGCTAAAGATTAGGTGATAACTGTATGAATAGAAAAATCTTTTTATTAAAAGTTTACTTATGGGAGGCAGATATAAAATAATGGCGGTAACCGTTGGAAAACAGTTACCGCCATGATATTTGAGACGCGGTGTAAATAATTAATTACGTCTCATTTAACCTCAACCGCTTAAAACTTGAAACAACAAAAATTTATTTATTTCTTTTTTGCTACTTTTTTCTTTGGAGCTGCTTTCTTTACTACTTTCTTTACAACTTTTTTCTTTGGAGCTGCTTTCTTTACTACTTTCTTTACAACTTTTTTCTTTGCTGTTGCCATTAGGTGAAGCCTCCTTTGTTAAATTTGTTTGATTAAAATACTTCTTACACCGTCTTATGATTTAATTTTACTTTATTTTTTTTACTACGTCAACAAAAACTATAAAAAAATATCAAATATTTTTAATTTATTATTTGCAGCATACAGATTAATATTTTTTAACAGTGATAAAATGATCAGCGACGAAACATATGATGTTAGTTACATCGTCATAACGGGCGCTGCAACTCACGTCATTACTGTGTTTGCTTGATATTAAAAAATGGATGCCATAAATAACAGGGATAAAATCGCAAGTGAATGACGATTAAATCTTCCAAATGTTCCCGAATTTCTATGGATTATTTTTTTCTTAATTTTACCTGATAAAAAATATTTTTCTAAAATTTTTCAAAATATTATATAAAAAAAATGAAGTTTGAGTCGTATGAATAAAACAGTCAAAAAACAGGGGAAAACATTTTTTAATCAGAGATAAGTTTTTCCACCCATATAGTGTTTAGTAAAGTAAGCCGTCGACAGGGAGTCGATGCGGATTTTTTTCCCTTGTGATGAAGCATGGATAAATTGTCCGTTTCCAATATAAATTCCCACATGCGAAACGCCGAATTTCCATTTCGCTGAAAAAAATACCAAGTCGCCCTTTTGTAAATCGCTGATGCGGTCCACCGCACTGCCAACGTCAAATTGTCTTTTTGAGTTACGGGGTAAATCCAGACCATTTAATTGATACACGGTCATTGTCAATCCGCTGCAATCAAATCCGCTATCGGAAGAAGCACCGCCCCAAAGATAAGGAACTCCGATAAAATCCCGCGCTGATTTAACCAAAGCTTCGCGGAGATAATTTGTGCCGTATTGCTTCCGTTTAGCGACGGAGTAATCTTCCGGCTGGACAATGTAAAACTCTTCGATAATCCCTGATTCTTTAAGACTCTGTGCTCTTTGTCGGGCTTTTTCCTTTGTGGTGAAATTGCCAAAACGAACCTTGAAGAATTTATCGGAAGCTAAGAAATATGTGGCATCCAAACCACGATCCTTCAAGACTTCCGTCAAGTGCACAGCGTTCTCCACCTTTTTAAAGGCGCCGGCTTGAATGGTATATCCCATCAACTCCAGTGCCGGTTTTTGCCGTACCGGTGGAGGCGGCGATGGGGGTGTCCAACGCGAAGTCCGGTGAGAATGAGAGCATGACATTACGAGCAGAAGAATAAGAAATAAAATAATATTCAACCGGTACTTTTTCATTGTTTCATCTTCCAGTTCGCGCGCACATAATCCTCGGCTTCTTCCATTGTCTTGATTCTGCCTTCTAAT
Source organism: uncultured delta proteobacterium (assembly GCA_963710575.1). Classification (GTDB taxonomy): domain Bacteria; phylum Desulfobacterota; class Syntrophia; order Syntrophales; family Smithellaceae; genus Smithella. The sequence goes on from CAVQAL010000007.1 coordinate 313,863, forward strand.
TGTTCATCTTCCAGTGACTGCAGGATTTCGCCGATAATTTTTCCCGGAGTAAATCCAAGAGCAATCAAATCATCACCGGTGAGCAGGCGCGACGGATGCAAATCTTCCTGAGCTAAATGCTGAAGCTGATCGCGGCAAAATTCATAATTATCCAACATGCCATGGCTGGCAAGACAATCAAGGCGATGCAATTCCAAATGCAAATTAAAATCCGGCATGCGCAAAAAACGTTTGAGCCGTCCCGGACGCATTTTTGGGACGTTCATAAACACCATATGATTATGAATGAGATTGAGCACCGTTTCTCTCTGAGCGCGGGAAAATTTAAGGCGCTGCATTATATCATCGGCTATTTTTTCTCCCTGCTGAACGTGCCCGTAAAAATGCACACCTTTCTCGTCTTCGTTACGGGTGACAGCCTTGCCGACATCATGTAAAAGAGTTCCCCACGCCAGACATAGATTTTCGTTGGTTTCTCCATCTTCGGGCAGCAGTTCCAGCATCATCAAGGTATGCTGCCAGACATCGCCTTCGGGATGAAAACGCGGTGGTTGTTCTACTCCTTTTAATTTATCTATTTCAGGCAGAATATCCCTCAGGATACCCGTGTCGATCATTAATTCAAAGCCGCGGCGGGAACCTCCGCGTGTGAGGATTTTACCTAGTTCTTCCTGTACGCGCTCGGCGCTGATCTGCGTTATCTTTGCTGCATTTTTTTCTATTGCTCTTTGCGTGGCTGGATCTATGGAAAAGCCCAAATTAGCGGTAAAACGAATAGCCCTCAGCATCCGCAGAAAGTCTTCATTGAAACGGCTGTCCGGATCGCCAATGGTGCGGATTATTTTTTTCTCGATATCAGCGCGGCCATTTACATAATCAACTATTTCATTGGTTCCCGGATCCATCAAAAGTCCGTTGACCGTGAAATCGCGCCGGAATACGTCTTCTTTGGCTGAAGAAAAATGAACTTGGGAAGGGCGCCTGCCGTCCTCGTAAATATCATCACTACGAAATGTAGCCACCTCGTAAGGATGATGCTCCACAATAACGGCAACGACTCCGAACTTTGCGCCGATGGCCATGGTGTGATCAAACAACGCCATGACTTGATCGGGGAGCGCCGAAGTTACAATATCGTAATCGCCGGGAACATCGCCAAGAATAAAATCACGTACGCAACCGCCGACAAAGTACGCTTCATAACCTGATTGTTTCAGCCGGTGGACGATTTCTTCCGCGTTTCGGCGATCGTTTCTTATTGTATTCTCCTTCTCTTCAGGCAAGGATTTTCCCTCTTAAAACGGATACGTGATTATTTTTTGCCTAATTTAATGGCGCAGAATTCACCGCACATGGTGCAGCCTTCATCCTGAGCGCTTTTGCTTTTTTCCAAAAGTGCGACTGTCTTTTCCGGATCAATGGATAAATCAATCTGTCCCTGCCAATCAAAAGTCTTCCGGCACTGTGACATTTTTCTGTCTCTCCCTCGTGCGCCACAAACATTTTTGGCGATATCGGCAATATGCGCGGCGATGCGCGCGGCAATAACGCCTTCACGGACATCAGCCAAAGTTGGCAGACGCAAATGTTCCGCAGGCGTGACATAACACAAGAAATCCGCTCCGGCAGCGCCGGCAATTGCACCGCCGATGGCGGAAGTAATGTGATCATAGCCCGGCGCAATATCCGTCGGCAACGGCCCCAGAACATAAAACGGAGCGCCCTGACAAATTTTCTTTTGCAGTTTAATGTTGGCCTCAATCTCGGTTATGGGAACATGGCCGGGACCTTCAATCATCACCTGCACACCGGCGGCACGCGCACGTTGGGCCAGCTGACCCAGAATGATCAGTTCCTGCAGTTGCCCCTGATCCGTGGCATCTTCTATGGCTCCGGGCCGAAGTCCGTCGCCGAGGCTCAAAACCATATCGTAGCGATGCGCTATTTCCAGAAGCCGGTCATATTCCTCATAAAGCGGATTCTCACGTTTATTGCAGTACATCCAATTGGCAGTCATGGCGCCGCCGCGGCTGACAATTCCCATGATTCTTCCCTGTTCTTCCACCGCTGCAACGCTCATTCTGGTCACACCGCAATGAACGGTAATGAAATCCACTCCGTCTTTGCCATTTTCTTCGATCACTGAAAATATATCTTCCGCGGTCATTTCCGATATTGCTTTCTTCTCCTGCAAAATCTTTACCGCCGCCTGATAAATAGGCACCGTGCCTATAGCTACGGTTGCTTTCTCCATAACAGCTTTACGGATTTGCGCCAGATCGCCGCCCGTGGAAAGGTCCATCACGGCATCGGCGCCCGCTGCTGTGGCGATTTTTAATTTTTCCAACTCCAGAGCCAAATCATTATTGTCTTTGGATGTGCCGATATTGGCATTCACTTTGGTGCGCAAACCCTTGCCGATAGCCAGAGGCTGAATAGCTGTGTGATTTATATTGCGGCAAATAACGGTTGTGCCTTCGACCATCCCCTGCCGGATGTACTCCGCTTCTACGCCCTCGGCTGCTGCGGCAATTTTCATTTCCTCTGTAATCAAGCCCTTCCTGGCTTTTTCTAATTGCGTCATTTCTTCCTCCAAAATATTAAAGCAACTTTTTCAACACAGATAATATTTACTGCGTTTTTTTAGTGGAAACATTTTTTTTCAAGACATTGACTGATCCATATCCCTTTCCCAGACTGAAAGCATTTTCAATCGCGGCAGTAATCATAATTTTGGCCCGGCCCGCTGCGTCAACGATATTTTTCCCCTGAGCAATGCCTGATGCCAGCACTGACGCATAAGTACACCCGGTGCCGTGAGTATTTTTCGTATCAATCCAGGGAGAAGAAAAATCATAATAGTGACCGCCGTCAAAGAGGATATCAATAACGCCTGATCGCTTATTACCGGGAAGATGTCCCCCTTTAATCAGCACATTTTTGGCGCCGAGTCTTTGAATTATGATCGCTGCTTTCTTCATCGCGACAATTGACGTAATTTTCATTTTCGCCAGTATTTCCGCCTCGGGAATATTCGGCGTAACAACAAAAGTAAGCGGCAGCAGTTTTTTGATAAGTGCATCTCTTGATCTATCCTGCATTAAAGAAAGGCCGCCTTTGGCGACCATCACCGGATCAACAATTAATTTTTCCAGACGATATTCTTTGATCTTTTTAACAACAGATTCGACAGCCCCTGCTGTTAAAAGCATACCAGTTTTAACCGCATCAGCGCCAATATCGCTCAGCACTGAATCCAATTGCGCCAAAATAAATTTTTGCGGAACAGGATGTATAAACTGAACGCCTTGAGTATTTTGCGCGGTTACTGCCGTGATCACGCTCAATCCATAACAGCCGCAGGCGCCGACAGCTTTCAAATCAGCCTGGATTCCGGCGCCGCCGCTGGAATCGGAACCGCCGATGCATAATACTTTAACCGGTTCCATAAATCAAAGCGCCTCCGGGAAAATATCTTTTTGCCAATATCTGATGACGAGAAGTTTTCCGTTTTTTACACTTATGCCCGCACGGTCTTCATTAATAATATTGCTGATGCCGCGAGACTCACCCATTATTAATGTTCCTTCTTTCAGAGGATAAAGAAAACCGGAGAGAGTTATTCCTGTAACTTCGGGACTGAGCGCGAAAAGAGAAACGGTTTTTCCTGTTTCGTTTATAAAGGCAGTTTCTTTATCCAGCACAAAAGCTTCGCCATATTCATCAACCAGATAAGTCCTGATTCCCTTTTCCTGTCCCTTGCCAAGCAAGAACACATTGGCCAGGGTGTGATCGATTCTGCCGCCCAGAGCGCCCCAGATAAAAATCTTTTCCGGTTTCAAACTCAACGCGTAATCGAGCGCCAGTTCCGTATCGGTAAAATCTTTGGTTGCGGGATATTTTATAATATTTATTCCCGAAGTTGAGTAACTTGCCAGCGAAGCAGGATCAATCGAATCCATATCGCCGATGATTATATCCGGCTTAATTCCCAAATACTGCAAATGACGCGCGCCGCCGTCGCAGCAAATGATCAGGCAATGTTCCATTCGGGCAATTTTTTCTTGAAAGAAAGATTGCTCGCCCAAGCGCCCGCCGCTGACTATATTTACTATTTGTAACATTTTAACTTCTTTCAAGAAACTTTATATTTTCCGTTTTTGAAAAATCGGGGCAATAAGAACAATTGGAGTCTCACTAAAAAAGCCATACCCTTTTGACTTTATAGGATATGGCTCTGATAATAGTTTTTGTGTCGCCATTCCCTACGTCGGCATTATCCGTGTCAGGTTCAAAGGGTATAATCTCAGCCATCAAGCACCCCTGCTATAAAATTTATTACATTAACTCGTAAAAAGCAAATTGTTTAATTATACCAATCCTAAATCAAAGCGCTATTTTTGTTGGCGTCGTTGTCGGCTTCCTCAACGTATTAGTAATACGCCTCGTTGCCTCCGCCTAGCCGCCTAAATATCATTTTTGATTTAGAAATGGTATTATACAGGCTGGCAGTAGTGCTGAAGCAACAATTAAGATATGTAAACGGATTTTATTGTTGAGACTCCAATTGCGCAAGCGAATAACCTAAAGGTCACTATAGGCGCGGCGGAATTGGCAAGTCGAACAATCCCACGAAACGGAGGATTTAATACCCCGCAGCTTGCTGCGGAATCTGTTTCCAAAGCTTACTCTGGGGTTCATACCCGTGATAGGGGTAAGTATCGCCAAACAGAACAACCTGAATCAATGGCAGAATCCCTTGCCTTTAGCCCATTCTAAAGCTTTGCAGTTTCCCAACGCACAAGCTTTTTGCACATCAGAGCAGCCAAATTCATTACTGCCCTGCAATAAATAAGCAACTCCCCTGTTGTTGTAGGCCTTGGCATAATCTTGTTTTAATTGGATGGCCTTATTGAAGTCTTCAATGGCACGCTGATACTGGCCAAGTTTAAGGTAAGCAAAGCCCCAATTGTAGTAGGCTTCTGCATGATTCGGGTTCAGGCGTATGGCCTCGCCATAGTCCTCGATGGCTCGTTGATACTGACCGAGGTTAGCATAAGCGAGTCCCCGGTTGATGTAACCCGGAGCAAAATCCGGCTGCAGGTGGATAGTTTCGGTATAGTCCTCGATGGCCCGCTGATACTGACCGAGGCTATCATAAGAAGCTCCACGGTTGTTATAGGCCTCGGTATAATCCTTTTTCAAGCGTATGGCCTCATTATAGTCTTCGATGGCCAGCTGATATTTACCGGACTTAGCGTAAGCATTTCCGCGGTTGTTGTAGGGCAGGCTATAGTCCGGTGTTATGCGGATGGCTTTGTTGTAATGATCAATTGCCTCCTCGGTCTTTCCTTCTCCAGCAAAGCAAAACCGAAAGCGACATGCGTTCTTGCCTTATCCGGAGATTTTTTTAGGCAATCCGACCATAAGGTATAATCGTTGAGCCAGACTTTGTTGCGTTGATATGTTAATACTGCATTGATGGAAGCAACCATCAGGAGTATAATCACTGCAATTTTGAGGTATCTTTCCTTGAAGAAATAAAAGAATGCGCCGGTCATTGCCAGAAAGAAGCCAAAACCCGGCAGATAGGTGCGGTGTTCGAAGATCACGTTTTGAGAAATCGGAATGATGCTTGATTCCACGGACATGGTGAGAAAAAACCAGAATATCCCGAAGGAAATTAACCGGTATCTTTTAAACATTAGAATGCCTATTGCTAAAATGCCAACCAACAGGGAAAAACTCAAAAATGTTTTCAACTGAAAGAAACCGGTGGAAAGCGGATAATCGTAATCAAGATTCTGATTAAAAGGTAAAATGAACAGGCGAATATAGGTCAGGATGACTCTGAACTGGGTAAGAAAATATTCTTTCATCGATATGGAATAGGTGTATCCCTGATCAGGCGCTACAGGATTGAATAGACTCAAGGGACTCACAGAGGATACTTTGAAAAACAAAAGGATAAAGATTACCAGCATAATAAAAGAAATGATGAGACTGGTATCTTTCATTTCGAACTTCCAGGGAACCGTCTTAAGAAAACAGTAATCGTAAAGAATAATAGCAAAGGGCAAGGTAAAGACAATCTCCTTGGTCAGCATACCCATGACCGCACAGACAATCGAACTACCAAATAAAAACCATGGAATATTCCTACTTCCCTGCCAAAGTTTTCCCTGAACAAAGAGAATCAGAGATAAAAGATAAAATAATGTGGCTAGAGAGGCAAAACGTTGGGCTATATATGTTACTGATTGTGTAGCCAGGGGATGGGTTACGAAAAGCAGGCCGGTTAAAAAGGCCGCCATTGTTTTATATTTACTGATCGAGGTGTCTTTCATCACCGGGGTGGACAGGGTCAACCAGGTCAGCCACCAGACCAGAAACGCGTTGGTCAGGTGAATAATCAGATTCACTAAATGGTATCCCCAGACATTAAGGCCGTGAAAATGGTAATTGAGAGCAAACGTCAACATGCCGATGGGGCGGTTTGGAAAAAGACGAGGCCAGTCTCCGATGCTCGCCAAACCATTAGTAACACTGCTTTGGAAGACATTGCCGTCGTCAAAATGAAATGAACAGTCAAAGGAATTGGAATAAGCGATGATGCCCGCAATGAAAATAGTAACGATAAATAGAAAATTATATTTACTATCTATCTGAAGTTTTCTTTCTTCCGGGTTAACAGCGGGATGTTGTTTTTGCGGTACATGAACATCCTCTTGCTTATTTGTTTGACGTTCTTTCTTTGTTTTTTTCTGCTTCATGCTTTAGTTAGAAGAAAAAGATTTAAACGTCATCGTTCTCCTTGTTGATTAAGTATTTGGCGAGCACGGCATTTGTCGAATAATCCTGTTTTTTGCCTTTTATTAACTGATGAAGAACCTTCATGTCTGATTTCCAGACTATATCGCCCGGCGCGATAAAGCAGAAACTTCCCGGTGTGTGGGTTGAGTTTATGGCGTTATTTTTATAATAAAAATATTCTTTGCTTATTTCCGTGGGAAAACTCCGTACGGTGGGCGGAATATCAGTGGGGAGAAACCATAGTTTGATTTCTCGTTCCGCGTCCTCGGGATTGGCGGAGGCGTGAATCAGATTATCTGATCTGTCCCCGACAAATTTTCCTTTTTCATCATACAGTGGAATTACGGTTCCCAGCGCGCGAATGCAACCCGGCCTTTGCGCTCTTGCCTCGTGCGGATTTGTATTGCCGCAGATTTCCCGAATGTTCTTAATGGCATTTGGTCCCCGATAGAGTATCGCTATGACCCTGCGTTTCGAAGGATCATCAGGGTAATGCAAATAACCGCGAATGTAATCTAAAAGAGAGGGATAGAAAAATTTCCCCTTATGTTCAGCGTAATGTTCTTCGGCCAGCGCTAGATTTACGGCAACAACCTTCAGTGCGGCAAAACGTAATCCCGTGTGGAATTCAGAAAACTGCGAAAGTATATATCCCGTTAGTGAGTTTTTCAGCGCGTCAGGTTTTATAAGTACAAGCGAACTTTCCCTGTTTTGTTCAGCCATTTTAATTCTCCTTATTTCTGGAATATAAATTAATAGTTTCTTGTTTGATAAGATATATTTTTAACTTATGAAGTATAAGAGAAGTATTTGTTTGTCAATAGAATATATGCGGCAAAATATTAATCCACATTTTGATTCGCAATCCAATCATTCAAAGCTTGCAGAGCTTGACTTACATGACGAATGTTTCTTTCTTTCTTTTTGGTTTTCTTACTCGGTAATGTATCCAATAAGCCAAAATTAATATTCATTGGCTGAAAGCGATCAGCAGATTCAGCAGAAACAATATAATGAAGTAGCGCTCCTATAGCGGTTTGGGCAGGAGGAGGTTGCAGTTTTTCACCTTCGATAATGAAGGCTGCATTTAATCCAGCCAGAAGTCCCATAGCTGCTGATTCCGTGTATCCTTCAACTCCAGTAATCTGACCGGCAAAGAAAATATTTTCATTTGTTTTAAGTTGCAGTGAAGGCAGCAGAAGGGAAGGGGAGTGAATAAAAGTATTGCGGTGGATGCTGCCATAGCGGGCAAATTGAGCGTTTTCGAGGCCGGGGATAAGATGAAAAATGCGTCGTTGTTCCGGCCAGGTCAGTTTTGTCTGAAATCCAACCAAATTAAAAAGAGTTCCGGCCATATTTTCGCGGCGTAATTGAACTACAGCATAAGGAATGGAACCTGTTTTTGGATTAATAAGACCTACGGGCTTCATCGGTCCGAAAGCCAGACTCTTTTCACCGCGGGAAGCCAATACTTCTACCGGCAGGCAGCTTTCAAAATGGCGCACTTCTTCAAAAGGCTTTGCGGCAACCTTTTCTCCCGCCAGCAATTCCTGCCGGAAGTATTCATATTCTTTTTTATTCAGCGGACAATTCAGATAATCGGGGGTTCCTTTGTCATAGCGCGATGCCCAGAAAACCTTGTCCATATTAATAGAATCAGCTTCAACTATCGGCGCTATGGCATCGTAAAAATATAAATCACGAGTACCATAGTACCCTCCGCTTGTGGCGGGATTGTTCGAATTACAAATTTCAATGCACTTCGTTTTTGAAATTTGAATCTCACAATAAGAACTGTCCAGCATTTTAGTGATTTCCTGCGCCAGCGCATCGGAAGTAAGCGGTCCTGTGGCGATGATCGTTAGTGAATCTTGCGGAATTTTAGTAACTTCAACCCGGCTCAGGATGAAGTTTTTTTGCAGTTTGAGTTGCGCTTCAACTTCCCTGGCAAATTGAGTGCGGTCAACGGCCAGAGCGGAGCCTGCGGCAACCGCTGTGCGATCCGCCGCCGTTATTATTATTGAGTTGAGACGGCGCATTTCTTCTTTAAGTAATCCCGGGGCATTATCGAGGCTGTTGGACTTAAGGGAATTGCTGCAGACTAGTTCCGCCAGATGTTCCATTTTATGGGCGGGAGAAAATTTTTGCGGCTTCATTTCATAGAGATGAACACTATGACCGCGCCGCAAGAGTTGCCATGCTGCTTCACAGCCGGCTAAGCCCCCGCCAATAATGATGACCTGCTCTGATTTCATTCGCCTGATTTATTTTTAGGCATTTTCTTCATATTTTTACATTCGGGATAACCAGTGCATCCCAGGAATTGTCCATAGCGTCCGCGCTTGATGGCCATGGGTTTGCCGCATGTTTCGCAAACTTCGTCGGTTATTTGCGTTTCCTGCGTAGTTGCTTTGCCATCCTTATCCATTTTCTTAATGTTTTTACATTCGGGATAACCGGAACAACCTAAGAACTGGCCATAACGGCCGCGTTTGACGGCCATGGGTTTTCCGCATAATTCGCAGACGGCATCGGTTACCTTAGCGGCCTCGGGAACTATTTCGCCATTCTCGTTTTTGGTGGCATTCATGGTGTTTTTGCATTCCGGATAGCCCGAACAGGCCAGAAATTGTCCGAAGCGTCCTTCTTTGACAATCATTGTTTTTCCGCATTTGTTGCATTTGATATTTGTTGTTTTTGTTTCCACGTGTTTTACCTTGCCATTTTCATCATGGGTGAAATTCATAGTGTTTTTACATTCGGGATAATTGGAGCAACACAGAAAGCGTCCATTTTTCCCCCACTTGATAATCATGGGTGATTTGCATTTTTCGCAAACCAAGATCGGTTGGTGATTTCTTCCCGTTTGACGTTTCTCATTTCGTCTTTTGCTTTTTTCAACTCCTGGGAAAAAGGGCTATAAAAATCTTTAAGGGTTTTTACACGCTTACTTTTACCGTCTTCAATCATATCCAATTTGTTTTCCATATCGGCGGTGAAAGCAATATCCAGAACCGTAGGGAAACTTTTCACCAAAAGCCCGGTAACAATGACGCCTAATTCTGTCGGGAAAAATTTTCCTTTATCCAGACGCACATATTCCCGATCCTGAATTGTGGAGAGAATATTGGCGTAGGTACTCGGCCGTCCAATTCCCTTTTCTTCGAGTTCACGAACCAGAGATGCTTCCGAGAAGCGGGGCGGCGGCTGCGTGAATTTCTGTTCGGTGTTGAGATTAAGCAGTTTTAATTTTTCTTTTTCTTTTACATCGGGAAGAAGTTTATCCAGTCCATTCTCTTCTTCTTTTTCATCTTTGCCTTCAGTATAAACGATGGTGAATCCGGGGAATTTCAGGACCTGTCCCTGGGCGCGGAAAATACAATTGGCTCCGGCAATGTCAATAGTTGTTTGATCGAAAATGGCCGGATTCATCTGGCTGGCCACAAAGCGGTTCCAGATAAGTTGATAGAGTTTAAATTCATCACTGGATAAATATTCTTTTATATCCTGCGGCTTGTAAGCCATTGTTGATGGCCGGATGGCTTCATGAGCGTCCTGCGCTTTTTGCGCGTTTTTGTAAGTATGCGGTTTGGAGCGGCAGATAATCGGGCGAATAATTTTCCTGGATATAATCGCGCACTTCTTTGAGCGCTTCTTCGGCAATACGGTTAGAGTCGGTTCGCATATAAGTGATTAAACCTATGGAGCCGTCTTTGCCAAGTTCAATACCTTCATATAATTTTTGAGCGACCATCATGGTCTTTTTCGCGGAAAAGCGCAGCCAGCGGGATGCTTCCTGCTGTAATTTACTGGTGGTAAAGGGTGGCAGCGCCGAGCGTTTTAATTCTTTTTTCTCCAGCTTTTCCACGATAAAAGAAGCTTTTTTTATTGTGTCGGCAAGCTTGGCGGCCTGTTCGCCATTGGCAACTTTTGCTTTTTTGCCGTCTATCTTGAGTAATTTGGCGTCAAAAGGAGGGGGATTTTGTCCCTCAAATTGTGCCAGCAGATTCCAGTATTCTTCCGGGACAAATTTATTGATTTCGTCTTCTCTTTCGCAAATCATTCTCACAGCGACGGATTGAACCCGGCCGGCGCTCAGTCCTCTCTTGACTTTATCCCAGAGGATAGGGCTGATTTGATAACCAACCAGACCGGTCCAGAATGCGGCGGGTCTGCTGTGCTTCATATTTATTGAAATTCAAGTTCCAGAGGATTATTAATTGCTTCTAATACTGTTTTTTTGGTGAGATCATTAAATAGGACGCGATATATATTTTTATTTTTGGCATTGACGACTTCGGATATATGCCAGGCAATGGCTTCGCCTTCGCGGTCGGGGTCGGGGGCCAGATAAATATTTTCCGCATTTTTAGCGGCTTTTTTCAATTCATCAATAGTTTTCTTTTTGGCTTCAATTACATTATAAGTTGGTTCGAAATTATTTTCCAGATCAATGCCCAGAGTGCTTTTCGGCAGATCTTTAATATGTCCCATCGAAGCGACAACATCAAAACCGCTGCCGAGAAATTTTTTTATTGTTTTAACTTTTGTGGGAGATTCCACAACAACTAATGAATTTGCCATAACTACTCCTAATACTCATTTGAATGAAGTTGCCATAATTTCGACAAATCTTTCTCGGATAAGATTAATTTTTTGCCCCTATAAATGGAAGAAGATATTTTGTAAAGATATATACGAATCGTAAGTATTATTTGAATGTCAAGGATTTATTTTTTCAGGGAAAAAAACTTTCCCGGATGCTGCTGAACAATTCCTTTTAATTCCAATGTCGTCAATGCGCTTAAAATGTCGGCAGACGATAAGCCAGTGGAAGAAATTAAATCATCAATATGAACGCGGCTGCCGGAAATAAAATCAATGATTTTCTGATCAACAGCACTGAATATTTCGGATGATTTAGCTGCAATAGCTTCGGAGTTGGCAATAGAATGCGGTTTCAATACAATTGTTCTTTCGATCTGGGGCAAAATTTCTTCCAGAATATCATCGGTATTTTCAATTAATTTTGCGCCTTGCTTAATCAATTTATTTGTTCCGCGCGAACCTGCGGCATCGATACTTCCGGGCACGGCAAAGACTTCTCGTCCTTGTTCCAGCGCGAGCCTGGCTGTAATGAGAGAGCCGCTTTTTTCTCCAGCTTCTACGATTACAACGCCATAGGACATGCCGCTGATGATACGATTGCGTGTCGGGAAATTGGCTGAACGCGGCGGTGTGCCTAGCGGGAATTCAGAAATAACCGCGCCATTTTCAATGATCTCAGCAAATAATTTTTTGTTTTCCGGTGGATAAATAACATCCAGTCCACTGCCCAGGACGGCGATAGTTCTGCCATGTGCGGTTAGCGCTCCGCGGTGTGCTGCGGAATCAATGCCCCGGGCCATGCCGCTGACTATAGTTAAACCTTTGAGGGCAAGTTCGCGGCTGATTCTTTCCGTTGTGTATTTACCGTAGGTGCTGGCCAGACGGGAACCGACTATGGCAATATTTATATCATCTTTATTCAGATTGCCCCGAACATAAAGAAAAGGAGGGCGGTCATAAATATTCATGAGTTTTGCGGGATAAAGTTCATCTTGATAAGTAATTATATTAATTTCATTTTTATCAAGAAGTTCAAGTTCTTCTTTAACTTTATCCCAATCCTTAAAACCGGCGATTGCTGTGGCGATATTTTTGGAAATTCCCGGGGTTTCTATTAATTTTGAAACCGGTGCGGTAAAAATAGCGGGTAGAGAACCAAACTTATCCACTAATGCCGGAAAAGTAATATTGCCGATGCCCGCGATAGATTTTAGCGCAATCCAGTATTTTAAAATATCGTAATTCATAATTGTTTGATCAGAAACTCAACCAGCAAACTTCGCTTTGGTGGATGTAGTCTTTACGAAAAATTGGATGAAAGCTACATCTTGTTTACCGATATGTCAAGTATTTTGAATGCGATAGCTCAAACTAGTTGCTTAAATTTAATCTTTGAGTTAGTAACCATCATTATTATTTATTTAAAGGGGTATTTATGTTGAAGATAAAGAATTATTTTATCTTTATTATTTTTGCACTGATTGTTTATCCATTTATAACTGTTGCTCAAAATAATATAAATACAGAACAGAATCAAACTGTTGTTAAGCAAAATGTTCAAAAACTCTGTAAACGAAGATGAAAAGCATTTACAGCCAGTCTGACAATAACTCCGCAGGAAATTAATTTAGGAACAATCACTCCTGACAAATCCGGTGAAGGAATATTTACATTAAAGAATATTGGTTCTGGCGTCATTGATTGGTCAACAGATGGGCCGGAAGGATGGGAGAAATTAGAAAACCAGAAATTATCGAGCGTGTTAAAAAATAATACTCTGATTCTTTCGTATGGAAATCCGATTACTGTCCGTAAATCATTGTTGAATGATAATAATCCAAAATTGATTCACAATGTAGAGATGAAACTTGAAGCCGGAGGCGAGAAACTTATCTGCCATAAAGAATTTCCGGTAGGTACTCATAAAGAAGCAATTAAAATTAACTCTGCGGGCGAGTCAAAAAATAATATTTGTCACGTTTATAATAGTTTCTACTCAAAAATCTCCTTTGATTAATTTGAATCCTTTAAGGTTGGATATGGGCAGTATTTTGCCGGAGAAAACTGTTTCCAAAAAGATAATGGTAACCAACAGTGGTAAAGAAATGTTGACATGGTCGGTTGCGGTGCAAAAACATGAAAGAAAAGACGCCCCTGCCAATTATCAAAAGGGCAGATATATATCATTTGTCAATGAAGAAGCGCGGGAAAGCGGAGTTTACACTGTGCCCGGACATTTGAAAGAAACAATGGAATTAATGGGCAAATGGAAGGAAAGTAATGGTTATCCCTCGGGTGCGGAAGGAGAAAACTTTATTAAGATTAATTTCAGCGGAACAGGAATAATCTCTGTATTTATTAACTTATCCTGATGAAGTCAATTTAACCGTATATCTTGATGAAAATATAATTGATGATCATAAATTGTTTACCGGCCTGAAAGAAAAAAAGGGGAATTACTGATTGCGGAAGGACTTGCTGACGGACCCCATGTTCTTACGATCATCAGTAAGAATAGCCGTTTGGTATTTGAAGGTGTAAAGATATTAGGAAAAAACACGGCTTATCTTCCTGCCGGCAGCATAAACATTGTGCCTAATTCCGGCGCAACAACCAGTCAAACCAATTATCTTAAAGTTACTTTAAATACAGGACAAATGACGCCAGGTTATTATGTGGATGATATTGTATTTGATACCAATGGCGGTGAAGCAATTGTCGAAGTCTTTGCGGAAGTAATTCCCGATAATACATTGAAGATTATTGATATTTATAGATATTACAATGGAACAGATTATTTATTTACGGCCAATCCTCAATCGGAAACAAAGAGATTAAGTCAAAATAATTACGTAAAAGAAGGCATTGCTTTTCGGCTTTTTAAGCCGGAAACTCCGGGAACGACTTGTTTTTATCGTTGGTATAATCCGCAAAAGAAAGATCACTTTTACCATTATAATCTTGCGGGAGGCGGAAAGAATTTGCAGGGATATATATTTGAAGGTTCGATAGGCAATATTGCAACGTCCAGATTGACCAATACCAGAGAGCTTTACCGTTGGTATAATTCGAAAACGGAACATTATTTTTATTCAACGGATCTCCAGGGAGGAAAGATTAATAAAAAAAGATACCGGTTTGATGGTATTGCCGGTTATGTTAAATAATAGGTGATTTTTCAGTTGGATCTTTTTATTCGTGAAACTCCAATTCCGAAAGCGAATAACCTAAAGGTCACTATCGGCGCAGCGGAATTGGTAAGTTGAACAATCCCGCGAAGCGGAGGGTATGATACCACGCAGCTTGCTAAGGAATCTGTATACAAAGCTTGCTTTGGGGTTTCATACCCGTGATATAGTTGTCCGGTAAATGCAAGTTTAAAATTGTTTACAATTTCATCAGCATTAGGTCTTGACAAAAGAAGGCGGAGACGATAAGACGCTAAATCTTTTTGGCACATGGTTAAAAAATGCGCCTGTAGCTCAGTTGGATAGAGCAACGGACTTCTAATCCGTGGGCCGAGAGTTCGAATCCCTCCAGGCGCACCAAAGCGAAAAATGGTGGGTGTAGCTCAGCTGGTTAGAGTGCCGGGTTGTGGCCCCGGAGGTCGAGGGTTCGAACCCCTTCACTCACCCCATTATTATAAAAGGATTGATAATGAGCGCCCGTAGCTCAGCTGGATAGAGTCGCAGACTTCGAATCTGTTGGTCGTAGGTTCGAATCCTACCGGGCGTACCAATAACTCAATGATTTTTAAGTCATTTTTCATAAATTTCCACCTTCTAACGAACTTCTAAACTCAACAACTTTGCCTCTGTTTTCCAGAGCCTTCGAAATCATGCCGCGTTGCCTCTTTGCATACCTTCTAGTCGTCCTTATCGAAGTATGTTTGTAAACATCTTGGATGAAGTCAATCGAGTAACCTTCATCTGCTAACTGGCAACCGAGCGAATGCCGGACAGCTTCATATAAACCAATTTTAATTCCTAATGGCTCACACGCATCACGCCAGATTTTATTTAAAATCTTATTGTCGTAGTGCGAGCCTCTCTGATTATGACAGAATACCCATCCCTTAAATGAAGTCCATTGTGAGGCATCCTGTAAAGCCTGTCTTGCTCTTGTTGTAATGTCCTCAATTCGAATACCTTTAGTTCCGGTTTTTGTTGTTTCCCTTAATTCATATTCGCTGTGTGATCTTCGAAAAATAATTTTATCTTTAGTGATGCAATCTCGCATTAAAGCTGTTGCTTCCTGTGGTCTGCAACCATATTCCATCATGATGATAAATATAGGGCGATGTCGCTCAGGGATTGCCTGTAAGACATTTTGTTGTTCTTCGAAGGTCAGATATTCAGTCGTTTCCGGTTCGGGCTTTGTAAGGGGAGGAAATTCAGGCATTATAAAAGTTGGCACATCTTTCTTGTGAAAGCGAAGCATAGTTTTCAATGCTGTTAAGACATTGTATTTTGCTGCTTCTGATAGATTTAATGATTGCTTGAATAATAGAAGTTTTGAGTGTGTAAATTCCCGAATGTCCTGATCTTCACCAAAGTAGTCCATGACTTTATTAATGGCGTTTCGGTAAATCTTCTTTGTGTTCTTCCCGGCACCAGTAGAATCAAACCAGACTTTGGAAAATTCTTTTACGGATAGCGGAGAATTTGGGCGATACGTTCTAGGATCGAAAGTTCCTTTGTCAATTTCTGCTTGCATTACTGACAGAAATTTACGCCCTGTCCTTTTATCCCAAATCGGTTCACCCTTATACAACCAAAACTTTTCTTGAACGCCATTAAAGGGAATTGAAACATAACAACGCTTCGCTGGCGCATGAAAATATACATGTCCTTTCATATAATCACCCCCTACAGTCAGGGGTTTATCATATCTTTGAAGGGAATTCAATTTTGACCTCCCTTCGCCTCAGAATAATCGCGGCTTACATTTTCTAATTGTTGTTGAGTATGCTCTATAATTCGATTTACTGTATTTTCTTTGACGATCAGAAATGTTGATGTTTCTTTTTTCCTCAAAGCTTTTTGAATGGGATGATTTTTGGGTGCTACTTTTCTGAATCTTCTTCTAACATAAACCATCTCTGCGGATGTCATTTCTCTTTCTTGAGGTTTTGCTATGTCGAAACTTCCAATCGTGCCCCAACTCCGGCCAATGCTTTCATCTGTCCAATTTTCCCCCGGCTTGGTTATGTATTTTGTTGCATACTTCAAAGCTTGTTTCTGGGATTTTATAATTCGATAACTATCAGGATGCTGAGCAACCATGAGGGATTTATGAATTTCTTTTGTTCCGGTGCAGTCAACCCATATCTTTGCTAATTCTAATGCCAAATCGAAAAGTTCATGATCTTCATTCATATCAGGAACACTTATGAACATATGAAAATGAGGGATATACTCTCCTTTCAAATATCCCGATTTTCTTGACACCCATTCTCTTTTATAGGCGATTTTAACGGATGGATATCTTTCAAGCACTATCCTTCTGAATCGGTTTAATGTCTTGTTTGAAACTTCTTTCCTTTCCGGTTTAATTTGCATAACATCATCTGCAAAAGTTACATCCTGCCACAGAATAAGTTTATCTGTTATCTTGCAAAGAAATTTTATAAATTCCCTTCGTGATTTTTTGCTAAATTCTTTGATGATGTCTTTTTCCCCTGCTTGCTTATTGCCTGATTGCTTCAAGGAATTAGTCTGTCTGATTTCAACCATATTCGGATATATGAGCAGTTTTTCCTTACAATCTGACTTTTGGGCATTTTTATCATGTATGTATGTTATTATTTTCTTTAGTCTTTTATTTCTATGTAAAAATATGTCTCTTATACAAGCAGAAGAGCCATCTTTTCCTTGACCTGTCGGGGGTGAAGTATCGTTCATTTCTTCACCCCCGATAGGTCAAGCCTGTATAGGGAAATATGATTTCCAAATAAAACAAGATGTCGAAGCTTGAAGATTTTAATGCGGGGGAACCGTTGCCTTAGTTCCTCTAAGTTTGGCTCCTTGCCATTCGTAATATCGACAGTTAGATATCCTGTGTTTACGAAATCTTTTGTATCCTTGCCAATATCATAAGTTTCTGGTTCCACCGGAAAGGCTTTGGCAGGTCGTTCTATCCATGCCGTCTTCGCCTCATTTATGTTCTCAATAATCATAAAAAAAGCCCTCTAGGATTTGTCCCAGAATGGCTTCTTGAATATACTTTGATCTGATGTTATAAAACAAACAGACCTGTTTTGGAGCATGAGCCGCGAGCCATTTCTGAGACTGGTTTAGGGAGTTCAGACGTGTTAGCGCACGTTCTGAACTCTCGTTTTATTTATTTCTTAATTACTATATCTCCCTTATCGTTCAATGAAACATCACCTTTAAATAATTTTTCTTTAAATTTTTTCATTATGTTGTTTCCATGATAGATGATGGGAATGATCCCCATCTTATCAAGACTCCTTAATTCCTCTAACCCTGCTTCCATCATATTTGCCATAAGCTGACTTCGTGTAAAGTTGTATTTCTCTGCAAATGTGTCGATTTCAGCCACTGTGCTTGGGCGCAACATTACAGAAAACTGGTGTTTTGGTTCTTTTTCCTTTGGTCTGACCATAATTTAAATCCCCCTTAAATAAGTTGTTTATAACTGATTACGGTTAATACCTAACATGTATTGAAATTAATGTCAAGAGATTTTTTTAATTATTTTTAATTTATTTTTTTAGAGTGCGGTTCCGGCTCCGACGAGCTGGGCGGGAGCCCATTCTCGCCGGAACCGATTTTTGAGGATTTTAAAAGATGTTATGGGTGTTTTTTTTCTAATGATTTCCGATGCTTTCACCTACTAACAAACGACTTTGAAAAATTCTGTTGTTGTAAATTACCGTTTGAAAGTTAGCATTGTAGTTCTTAGCCGACCAAAATACATTCTATAGGTTTACGATTCGTCAAAAAATTAATAGTTGACATTCTGTGACTACTACTTTATGCGTATATAAAACGATATATTTTAAACGTTAGCTTTTTCTGTGGATTGTGTTTCGCCGACGGCACGCCGACAAAATGAATATTATCAGGAGATAGAAGATGATCAAGCTGGCCGTAACCACTAGTAATGAAAAGTTTTTGCAGCAACTTATAAATCGCCTAAACAGGGAGAAAGATATTAAACTCCTCAGCACCATCATCGTCAAAGATCTCAAGAGCGAGGCGGAACAGGTCCTTGCCTTCATGGAGCAAATGCTCGAGCAGAAGCCAGATATTTTCCTCTTTGAACAGGCCATTTTACGAGATGTGGCGGCCCTGGATTTGAAAAGAATCCTCAACTATAAAGATAAATGCCCTACCATGAAGATCATCATCGTCGGTATACGCTTCAACGAGGACAATGTTATGGCGATGATGCAGGGGGGTGCGCTGGGGTTTTTCCGAACCGAACTTGGTGACGAACAACTTATTAAATGCATTCGCGTGGTGGATCGGGGAGAGATTTGGCTTGATGCTGAGACGACCACACGGGTTTTTAAGGAATGCATCAAAGAATTCACAAAGAGAAGAGATCTTATTCAACCTCTCACCGAACTAGATTCGGCAAAACTGGACACGCTTTCCCCGCGGGAGATGGATATTATGGAACTTATCAGCCACAGCATGACCAATGAAGAAATCGCCGATAAACTTTTCATAAGCTCCAAGACCGTCAAAACACATCTGCGCAACATCTTCTTGAAGGCCGGGATACGGAATCGGGTCGAGGCCGCGCTTCTGTATACGCGTCATGCCCTCACGTCGCATTAGTCGTTTTCGCCTAACTCATAAATAAGTCAAGAAGAAGTCGATTGTTTGTTTCACCTACAAAATCACATGTATCATTGGAAGAAATAATTGAATATTATGATTAAAAATGTGGTATTAAATATGTTTAATGAGCAAGAACGATATTTGACGCATTTCGTATGTGCTTCAGGACCGGATCTTAAGTACTCTAACTTAGGAGGTAGTGCATGGTATGTATCGATTGCAAGGCGACTAATCCAGACAACAACCGTTTCTGTGGTCAATGTGGCGCAGAACTTGGGAGATCCTTAGATGAGACCATACGGAAGAATGGCTTTCGTGATCGCAAGGCCACAGAAATGGAAATCACGGATGCTGTTGCTGGCCGTTTGATGAAATGGGTTGGCTGGCTTGGAACAATAGCTGCTGTTATCATTGTTTTGTTTGGCCTATTACTTGGCAAGAGCTATATGGATATCAGTAAGGTAGTAGACTCAGGGAAAAAAGAAATTGAAACTGCTATCCAAAAAGGTACTGAGGACGTAGAAAAAGCAAAGCAGGCAATAAAGGGGATGAATGATGAAATAGTCAAACTAAATTCTGACACTGCCCGATATAAGAAAGTTAACAACGATATTGGTAAATTGCAGAAGGAGTTCAATAATGTTCAGGGGCAGATAGTTGATTTAGGCACACGTAGCCTAAAGGCGAAATCCTTTGAAACGACAGGGCCAGGGCCGGACTCTTTCGCTTTCAGGGAGTTGGGGTGTCCGTCTACCTTAGAGGGAAATCAACACATACTTTTATGTGCTAAGGGATCACCTCCTTCCTTTTTTCAATTAAATTCTAAGGGCGAACTAAGACCGGTTTCCAGTTTCTCACCCATGGGGTTTCAAGACGTCTCTACCGGCCCCAAACCAACTTGCTCAGCAACTAGCCGAGGTACTTTTTACGTCGAAAAAGGCACGGGAAAGGTGGCAGACAAACCGTTTTTATGCGTTAAGCAATTAGATAACACATACGATTGGATTCAGTTGGGCATGAAATAATAAAGGTGAATTTTTCATTATAACTAGTTGTAACCTAGCATAAAATTAAAATTTTAAAAATGAGGATTACAGGAAGTAAGACACGGCATCCTTTATGCGCTTACATGTGCAATTTTCAATATGGTTCTAATTGCCCGCCAATCAGTCGTTTCATTCGCAGTATGCCAGAGATCGTAATTTGTCTGAAGGTTCAACCATAATTCAGGAGTAGTATCAAACGCTCTGGATAACCGCAAGGCAACATCCGTTGTTACAGCACCTCGTTCATTCAATATTTTAGATACCGTCTTTCTCGACAGTCTCAACTCTTTCGCAAGATCGGTAACGTTAATTCCTGACGGTTCCAAGTAATGAAGCTTGAGAATCAATCCCGGATGAGATGGTGGTCTTTTTCGTGTTCTCATAAATAATCCTCTTTAATGATAATCTTCGATGTTTATATTAAGTGCGTCTCCATCCTTAAATTCAAATGTCAATCGCCAGTTGCCAGAAACCTTTATTGCCCAGCGTCCCTTCTTTTTTGGAAGTAGCGAATGAAGTCCGGAGCCGGGGTAGTTCATATCTTTGATTTCATTTGCTGCATCAAGCCTATCCAATATCGCTCCTAATTTTGAAGCGTGCTTGGCCTGTATACCTTTAATGGTTCCATCGTAAAAAAAATCTTCCAGACCTTTATGGATAAAAGATTTTATCATTGGCTATACTGTAACCGATAGGGTTACGCTTGTCAAGAGAAATATCATAGGTTCAATTCCCGCCGATTTTTCTATTATTATCATTTATCAATCATCCTTGACTTTTGATTAAAAGTTGAGTAGAAGCTGTCCATCAAAACTTCTAACGACCTTCTAGCATGTTTTTTGATATTGATTTT
The DNA here is from genome assembly GCA_963710575.1 of uncultured delta proteobacterium. Lineage (GTDB taxonomy): Bacteria > Desulfobacterota > Syntrophia > Syntrophales > Smithellaceae > Smithella. The sequence goes on from CAVQAL010000007.1 coordinate 334,997, forward strand.
ATTAAGGAATATGCCCGGTGTCGTAGGTTCGAATCCTACCGGGCGTACCAGAACATAAAGAGAGGAAACGGGCCCTTAGCTCAACTGGCAGAGCAAATGACTCTTAATCATTAGGTTGTCGGTTCGATTCCGACAGGGCTCACCAAATAAATAAAGGGTTTCCGGGGATTACACCGGAAACCCTTTATTCGTTTCTCAGCAAATCCCGTTATTTTTTTTCACTTTTTCAGGCAAAATGCAGGCAATGAATTTATTTGCTCTAAACAGAACTTGACCTAACAGTGAATGCCGAGGCTATCTCTTTCTTACTTCCTGAAATGTTGATTTTATTATTTCCCCCATTCATACAGCATTTCAATCGGTAGTAATCAATTAATGCGTGGCGAAATCCACAGTATTGTGGCGAAAATAACCATTTCTTTTGCAGGCGAGGTTATCTATCTATGTATATTGTTACGCAGGTGTTTAATAAACGCTTGTATTTGATTTCACATGATAATTTCCCATTTTATTTAAATGGAGATGAATGATTTCTGTATTTGGCATATAAAATGCTTAAATAAATACGAACGCAATAAAAAATGCTACTACATAATAATGAGAAGGAATATTATGTTAAATATTTTCCGTAAAGGAGGACAGAAAGGTTTTACGTTGGTTGAGTTGATGATCGTTATCGCGATTATCGGTATATTAGCAGGCATTGCTATTCCGCAGTTCATTCAATATAGAAAAAGAGGTTATGCTGCCGCTGTTAATGCTGATGCCAAAAACGCCTACACTGCAGCCAATGCATTTCTTTTAGATAATCAGAATATCGTGTCTGAAACTACAGATAACCTGGTGTCTGCAGGTTTCGCACCCACGACAGGAGTCACCACTACCGTTACGGCCGGGGCTAATATGGATAACTACACAATAACTTCAACCAACGCTGCGGCCGGTTTGACGACTGCTTCCGCAACCTATGCTGTTACCGCTGGTTTTTTAACCGTGACACCTGCACATTATTAGAATTTTTTATTAGACAGAATTCTTTTCAAAGAGCGCTTTTGGGTGCCCTTTATTATTTCCGGCCATTTTCCAATTCCGCAAATAATTTTTGTCCGTACTGTGGCATGTTAATTTTATGATTAGTGCTATGATTAAAATTATGTTGGATACAACAATTCACCTGATAATCATTGACTATATTTCCCTAATAATTGTTAAAGTAACATTATGGCTCTGATGAACGTCTGATGGCCGTTTGACCATTTTCTATTTTATACAGTTGAATATGTTAATTAAACAGAAGTTGAAATCAAACTAGGGAGGGATTATGAAAAACAACGCGCTAATCATTCATCCTCGAGACAATGTCGCCGTTGCCTTAGCGGCCATGACTGCTGGGGATACGATAACGGCAAATGGGATCGAAGCTTTTACAACTCTGGACGAGATACCTGTCAGTCACAAAATCGCCCTTCGTAATATCTCCATTGGTGAAGAAATCATAAAATATGGCGAAACTGTGGCCGTAAGCACGCAGATGATTAAAAAAGGGCAGTGGGTTCATACACACAACCTGGAAAGCAAACGGTGGAAAAAATGAATGACATCAGAGGATATATACGAAAAAACGGAAGTGTTGGTATTCGCAATCACGTTCTTGTTCTCCCTACCGTATCGTGTGTCAACGGCGTCATCAATCGAATAGGACGAGAGGTACCAGAGGCGATATGTGCTCCCCACGCCCACGGATGCGGCCGGGGTGGATCCCGGGATGTCGATATTCTGTTTCGTATCCTCTCTGGTCTAGTGCACCACCCCAATGTAGGCGGCGTGGTCCTCGTCGGATTGGGCTGTGAAGTATCCAATACGACTTGGCTGCTTCCTCTGATCAATGATGCAGGTAAGCCCATCGAAGTCTTTAATGTGCAGACCGATGGTGGTTCCATAGAGACATCCCGCAAGGGGATTGCCGCCGCTCGCCGGATGTTGGCGTACATAGGTAATCAAACGAGAGTAACCGTGTCTTGGGATAAAATGCTGATCGCCATGGAATGCGGCGGGTCTGACGCCATGTCGGGTATAACGGCTAACGTGGCCATGGGCGCTGTCTCCGACTGGCTCGTGAAGCAAGGTGCGACGGTTATATTCGGCGAAAATACGGAGATGATCGGGACAACACACGTTCTTACGCGACGTGCGAAAGACGAACAGGTGGCCGGGCAAATCGAACAGATGGTTGCACGCGCCGAAAAGCTGACTCAAGATGTCATGGGGGAATTGGCAAGTCTTGTTATCTCTCCCGGCAATATGGACGGTGGTGTGAGTACGATTGCCGAAAAATCCATGGGCTGTATCTTCAAAGGCGGGACTACAACAATCAATCAGATCGTTGATTATGGTCAAGCACCGTCCGAACATGGCCTTATACTTCAGGACGGACCGGGCTATGATGGCGATTCCATGGCCGGGCTTGCCGCCAGCGGCTCTCAACTCATGTTCTTTTCCACCGGCCGGGGAAATCCCATCGGCTTTCCGGCCATGCCAGTCATCAAGGTAGCCAGTAATACCAGGATCTATAAGACCATGAAAGACGACATGGATATCAATGCAGGTGTTCTTGCAGAGGGCCAGCATTTGGATCAGCTTCGCGACCAGATGATCGATTTAATGGTTCACGTAATAAATGGGGAAAGCACTAAGGCGGAAGCCAACGGCATGGACGTTTTAACCTTTATGACTGTTCATCCACCATTCTGATACATTATAGAATATGTTGTACTAGCTCACTAATCCAGTGACTTTTTGGAATTTTACGAAAGGTTTTTAATAATTCAATATTGCTAGAAGACGAAATTATCTTAAAATCGGCGTAGGCATTTATTTTTATTGATAACTTCCTGTAATGTTGTTTTGCTTATTTTCTAAATTCATACACCATTTCAATCGGAAGTAATCAAAAAATAGCTGAACGCTAGCTTAATGTGTGGTACAAGAACTGCGGTAATGAAGATTGATTAAACGTAATTTAAGCATATTCATCATAAAGTTTAGCATAGGCTGAATGAAAATGGCAGTCGAACCGGAATCAGTAAGCAAACCTGACAAGAATAATCACTCCCAGCAGGACGATTTATCCCATCTGCCAATAGCCATTATATCAAATGCCGGAGTCGGAATATATATCGTACAAGATGGTAAATTTGTTTATGTCAGCGAATTGTATCAAAGACTCTCTGGTTATACAGACACAGAGCTTATCGTCACAGATTCCCTAAATAATATTTATCCTGATGATAAAGAAATGGTCAGAGAAAAAGCGATTAAATGCTTAAAAGGGGAAAGCTTTGAACCTTACGAATATAGGTTCGTTAAGAAGAACCAGGAGGTAATGTGGGTTTTGGAGACAATCACCCCCATCGTTTATGAAAATGATCGAGCCACGCTTGGCAGTTTTATGGATATTACCGAGCGCAAAAGGATGGAATCCCAACGGGAGGCTGCGCTCAAAGCGCTTCACCAAAGTGAGGAAAAATACCGAACCTTTATCGAAACTATTCAGGATGGTTATTATGAGGTTGATCTTTCCGGTAGATATACTTTCGTTAATGATGTGGTTTGCGACCACCTCCAATATTCCAAAGAGGAATTGATCGGAACAGACAACCGCCGATATCAAAATGAAGCAAACGCTAAAAAAACTTACCAGGTCTTTAAGGAAGTCTATATAACTGGCAATCCGGTTAAAGCATTCGAAATGAGAATGATAAGAAAAGACGGTACGATACAGATTTCCGAAGTTTCTATATCACTTATAAGAAACACAGAAGGCAATCCAATAGCATTCCGGGGCATTTCACGAGATATCACCGAACAAAAGCAAATGGAAGAGACGATAAGGGAATACGGAGAAAAATATAGAACCGTTATTATGGATATTACCGAGCGCCATCGGATGGAAAAAGCACTTCGCCAAAGTGAGGAAAAATATCGAACCATTCTTGAGAGCATCCAGGAAGGCTATTTTGAGATTGATCTTAACGGTCAATATACCTTTGTCAACGATTCAATGTGCCGAATTCATGGCTATTCCAAAGAGGAATTAATGGGTATGAATAACCGGCAGCATACAGATAGAGAGAACGCAAAAAAAGTTTTTGAAACGTTTAACAAAGTTTACAACACAGGAAAACCCGCCGAAAGATTCGATTGGCAGATTATAAGAAAAGATAGGACTAAAAGATACATTGAAGCATCTGTATCGCTAAAAAAAGATTCATCAGGTAAACCAACGGGGTTTAGAGGCATTATACGTGATATAACCGAACGTAAACGGGCGGAGGAGCGGATTGAATATCTGGCCACACACGACGCTTTGACGGGATTGCCCAACCGCTTGATGTTCAGCCGACTGCTGAATCAGGCAATCCGGTCTGCACAACGTAATAAAAGGCAGTTAGCGGTTTTCTTCATCGATCTTGACCATTTTAAAGCTATCAACGACTCTCTTGGTCACGATGCAGGAGACCAATTACTGCAAGAGATTGCCAAGCGGTTTAAACAATCGCTGCGAACAGTGGACGTTGTCGGTCGTCTGGGAGGAGATGAATTCATTATACTGATCGAGGACGTGGATGAGTTGAGTCAAGTCGGAACCCTGGCTCACAAGATACTTTCCAGTGCTATAAAACCGATGATTCTTCTGGGTGAAGAATGCCGCGTAACAGCCAGTATCGGCATCAGTGTATACCCCAGGGATGGAGAGGATGAACAAACCCTGATGAAAAATGCGGACATGGCCATGTATTTTGCCAAAGAAAAAGGCAAGAATAACTATCAGTTCTACTCAAAAGATATTCAGTCACTATCAACTGAACGCTTGTCTATCGAAATGGCCAAAAAAATTCTTTGAGCAAAATTTTATAATTAAGAGTTGTCAACCAATTACTGGTGCGGATGCAAAAAGCAGTGCCGTAAAGTTTAACCGTTGAATCTTTCAAATGGTAATCATCAGTTCTGATAGCTATCCGATGTTGTGGACTTGTGAACTCAGCAAGCGCTTGTCAATGGTGCCGTATAATTTCCTCTTTTAAAAAAAATGAATAGTGCTATTATGATATTCAGCTCATCTTAAAAAACGAAGTTCAGATATTAATTGTTCTCGTTAAAGAGAAAAGGGGATTGCTAATGCGTGACGATCTCATTATTGAGAACAAAGATAGATATATCCACGTGAGGCATTACGGTAGAGATAGTTACGATATCACACTTGATATGTGGCAGCGGATAGTGGCAGCATGCGAAGAGTATAACTGCTTCAATATTCTGGGCGAAACATATACTAAGAATAGGCTGTCCACCATAGACAACTATAGGCATGCCGAAATAATGAAACAGGCGGGTGTGACATTGCGACACCGAATTGCATGGGTAGCCCATGGGCCCGAAGCACTCGAGGATTTGACATTCGTTGAGACTGTCTTACTCAATCGCGGCCTGGTACTTGGCAAGGTTTTTATGAGTATTGAAGAAGCCAAAAGATGGTTGTTGAATGAAAGTAAACGATAACCAGGGAATACCCCCAGCAATAGTGCCACTATGAATTAAAGTTTTCCAGCAAAATATTTTCCTCTTTTAAAAATAATCAATAGTGCTATTATAAACATTCAATCCATCATAAAAAGCCTAATAAAGGATCGGATTATGAACATTAAACACAAAAGGGGGTTATTACAATGTCTGTTAGCGATTTAGATAAAGTTCTTGCCCTGAGCGAAAAACTTATTCAGCAAGAAGAGTTATTAAAAAAGCTACATGATGAAGAAATATCTCAGGAAGAATTTGATTACAGGAACAAAATGCTAGATGAGGAAATAGCTGATGAAAAAAAACGCCTTATAGAGAGTTGGGCTAAAGGAACAAGGCTATCAGAGGGAGAAGAGGGATTATAGCATGCTCTCTTTCAATCCGTAATCCTCAATTCTGAGAACTGCCCACTACTGAAACTAAGTAAGTGAACTCAACAAGCACTTTTTCCTGTAAGTGAGTCTGTTTATTTTCCTCTTTTAAAAAAAAAGAATAGTGCTATTATGATAGCAACTCAACGGAAAAAGCGAAGTTCGTATATTAATTGTTAGACAATACTGTAGTGAGACATGATTATGAAAAAATGTCCTTATTGTTCTGCAAAGACACAAGACGAAGAAATACAATGTTGGAACTGTGGTGAATGGTTTGACATATTATCGCCTCCTCGGCAAGGGTCTGTTGTCAAACCTCCTAAAAAAGAACAAAGTAGTCTAAATTCTATTGTGGGAAAACAAAGTTAGGGGAAATATGGGACGAGTATAGAATACCTATCATAGGAATTATTATCATTATCGCTCTCATGCTGTTCACAATTTCACAAAAAGAAATCTCAAATAAAAGCTCAGGACAAGTAACAGCCATTGAACCCCCAGAGGTTGAGATTCCTGCTGCCCCAACCTCGGAGCCTGCCCCAGCACCCGCCTCAGCATCTGGCTTGACTTATAATTTATTAAATAATGCATTTGCCCTTTGCTCCAGCGGAAAATGTACCGATCCCCAAAAGGCTATTGAATATCTGAATGAAGCAATTAAACTGAAACCAGATTTAGTAGAGGCCTACAACAACAGGGGAAAGGCTTATGATGACCTTGGCCAGAGTCAGCAAGCCATCACAGACTACAACGAAGCCATCCGACTGAAACCGGATTTAGCCGATGCCTACTACAACAGGGGGAAGGCTTATGGTGATCTTGGCCAGAGTCAGCAAGCCATCACAGACTACAACGAAGCCATCCGACTGAAACCAGATTATGCTCACGCCTACAATAACAGGGGAGTTGCTTATTTTATGCAGGGCAACTACGATCTTGGCTGCCCTGATGCGCAAAAAGCATGTGCATTGGGAAACTGTAAATTATTAGACTGGGCTAAAGACCGGGGAAACTGCCGCTGATTCAGTAAAGTCTCTCTATAACTTATTACAAATAGTAATCCTCAGTTCTGATGACTGCCCACTACTGAATAGTAGTAGTAAGAGAGAGGTATGCCGAATAATTTTAAAAGTGGGAAGTGGTCATTTTTCTAGAATGTAAATAACAGTTTTATCAAAGAAATAGCTAAATACTCATGACTCTTAATCACTAGGTTGTCGGTTCTATTCCGAAAGAGTTTACCAAATATAATTAAATGGGCTCACGAGAAAATTGTCTGCCCTTTTCTTATTTGGAAGATTTGTGAATTACAGAGGCATCGGTGGAAATTTACGGCAAGCGTTACTGGCTTGAAAGGCGACGTCGCAGTAATGGTTTTCTAAAGAGAACTTCTTATTTTCATAAGATATAATTATTGCAAAGTGCACTGCCGCCAAAGAAATGTCTATGTTTTAGCCAAGAATCATCAGAACCTGATCTGTCTTTACAGAGTCACCTTCTTTGATTTTTATTTCTTTGACTGTTCCATCAGCAGGCGCGTACACGGGAATTTCCATTTTCATGGCGTCCATAATGACTATTTCGTCATCAGCCTTGACCTGATCACCCAAGTTAACAACTATACTGACGATTTTACCGGTCATGGGGGCTTTTATTTCTGTGTTCATTTTTGTGAATCTCCTTTTTCAATCTTTTACATTTATCTTAATGATTGACGTCAATCATTAAGATAAATCAGCTTTCGATTAATACTCAAATTACAAAGTAAGGTCAATATAATTATGGCTGTTTTTTAAAATTAGAATAATTGGTAATAATTAGTCATGATTTATGATTATTTCCTTGAAATTTGGTATTATGTTACCTATATATCTATTTGTGAAACTCTAATTCCGAAAGCGATATAACCTGATACCCTGAAGGGCACATTAAGATCACGCGAGGTGACACTTAGGAATTGGTATGGTAATAAGACTCAAACCTCGTAAATGTAATACTCTAATTATAGCATTACTAAATTAATAACTAAACTAATCAGAAAGGAAGGTGGATAAAATGATTGGAGAAAAAATAAGAAACGCAATGAATGAACAGATCAAACATGAAATGGAATCGTTCTACATCTATTTATCAATGACCGCTTATTTCCACGTGCAGAATCTTGACGGCATGGCCCACTGGATGCGTTGTCAGGCGCATGAAGAAATGATCCACGCCATGAAGTTTTATGATCACATTCTCGACAGAGGCGGTGTGGTAACACTTCTGGATTTAAAGCAGATCAAAACAACATGGAAAAAACCGCTGGAGGCCTGGCAGGATGCCTATGAGCATGAAAAATTTATTACAGAGAAAATTAAAAATATAACCAAAATTTCACGCGAAGAGAATGATTATACCTCCGAGCCGCTGCTTTCCTGGTTTTTAAATGAGCAGATTGAAGAAGAAAAAAATACGGAAAAAGTTTCCCGCGAACTGGCGATGGTGGAAACATCCAAAGAAGGCATTCTGATGCTGGATCGGGAATTGGCCACACGTATTTTTGTGGCGGGATCACCGCTTGATCCGGCTGCTTATAATATTGCTCCATAATACGAGCTTGTGCGATAAAGGAGTCCAAGCATTTTTAATTACGACGTTTATCTGGAAAAAATTAAAGACGGCCAAAAGGGTATGAATCCCTTTCTGGATTTTTTCGGGATAACTATGATTGAATTGAAGGATGGCTATGCCCGTTTCAAGATGCCGGTGCGTCCGGAATATTTACAGGGTGCGAAAGCCATGCAGGGAGGTCTTATCGTTGCTTTGGCCGATGAGACAATTGCTCATGCGATGATGACTCAATTAAGCTCCGAAGAAGGTTTGACCACAATAGAATTAAAGAGCAATTTTTTGGCGGGTGTCAGCGAAGGAGATCTTATTGCCACTGCCACAGTATTTAAAAAAGGACAAAGTCTGGTTATCGGAGATTGTTTAGTCACTGATAATAAAGAAAAAAATGTCTGCCGTGTTTCGGCGACTTTTCTGCTTTTGAAGAAAAAGTGAAAATAATTAAATATTTGTAATACGTCATATCCTTATTGACTCTCAGTCGTAAATTTGCTAAGTCAACCTCTTATTAATTGTTTTAAACAAATTTGAAATCAGGATATTTTAAGTGATTGATCTGCATACTCATTCCATTTTCAGTGATGGCGAGTTAATACCAGCGGAATTGGCGCAGCGCGCCTTTGCCGCAGGCTATAAAGCATTGGCCATTACCGATCATGTTGATCATTCCAATATTGATTTCATTCTTCCCAGGATTATCAAAGTTTGTTCAAAGATAACGGAAGAAGGAAAAATAAAAGTTTTTCCCGGCGTTGAAATCACGCATGTCGCTCCAGCTCAGATAGCGGGTATGGCTGATGAAGCAAGAAGATTGGGAGCAAAGATAGTCCTTGTGCACGGGGAGACAATTGTTGAGCCTGTTCCCACCGGGACGAATCTGGCGGCGCTTAAATCAGCCATAGATATTTTAGCCCATCCCGGACTTCTGACGGAAGAAGAGGCGCGTCTGGCTGCGAAAAAAGGGATTTGTTTGGAGATTACAACACGCAGAGGTCATAGCTTCAGCAATGGACATGTCGTGCAGATGGCCAGAAAATTTAAGGCTAATCTCATTCTCAATAACGATGCTCACGCCCCTGCTGATTTCGTGGGCAGCAAAATGGCAATAAATATTGCCCGAGGTGCGGGGCTGAACGATGACGAAATATCCGTCATGTTTGAAAATTCGCAAAAGATGGTGCAAAAAGTGAGCGTATGAAAGGCAAATCGACTTCAAAGCCGTTGAAAATCTGCCTGTTGACCTATAGGGGCAATCCTACCTGCGGCGGTCAGGGTGTTTACATTAAACATTTAAGCAAGGCGCTGAGCGATCTTGGCCATCAAGTTGATGTAATATCGGGGCCTCCTTATCCGCATCTTGATTCCAAGGTGCGTTTGCATAAACTTCCCAGTCTCGATCTTTATAATCCCGAACATCTGTTTCGCCCGGAAAAATTAAGTGATCTGACCAGCCCGCTCAATATGTATGAATTTTTGAATGTCTGCACCGGCAGTTTTCCTGAACCTTTTACTTTTGGAGAGAGGGTTTATTCATATCTAAAGAAACACGGAAAGCATTACGATATCGTTCATGATAATCAGTGCCTTTCCTATGGTATCGGCAGATTGGCCCAAAAGGTCATGCCGACCATAGTCACGATTCATCATCCAATCACGGTAGATCAGCAGGAAGATTATAAAGTGACCAAAACATTGTATCAAAAATACCGTGTTTTTCGCTGGTACTCATTTATTCGCATGCAGATGAAAGTGGCGCGCAAGTTTTCTCATATCGTGACCGTATCTGAATTTACCAAAAAAGATATTGCCAAGGAGTTTTCTCTGGATGAAAATAGATTTCATGTCGTTCATAACGGCATTAATAATGAATATTTTTATCCGGTGCAAAATGGTCCAAGGCCTGATAATTCCATTATCGTAACCAACAGCGCGGACACGCCGCTGAAGGGCCTCAAATTTCTTTTGCAGGCAGTTGCGCAGATTCGGAAAAAGCAATCCGTAAAATTAACGGTAATTGGCCAGCCCAAGAAAAACGGCATCATTGAAAATTTGGTGGACAAACTGGGCGTTGGCGACATTGTCCATTTCACCGGCCGTATCCAGAATGAAGAATTTGCCGATTATTATTCAAAAGCCACTATAGCTGTTGTTCCTTCCTTGTATGAAGGTTTCGGCCTTCCTGCGGCCGAAGCGATGGCGTGCGGCGTGCCTCTAATCAGCACTAGCGGCGGCGCATTGCCGGAAGTTGTAGGAGATGCAGGAATTATAGTCCCTCCCGCCGATGCCGGTGCCCTGGCCAAAGCAATAATGTTTTTATTTAATAATCCAGATGAGAGAAAGAAAATGGCTCAGGCAGGTGTTGAGCGGGTAAATTCCATTTTTAACTGGTCAAAAGCTGCCAGTGAAATGGTGGAAGTATACCGGGAGGCAATTGATGGTCACCGTAGATCTGCATGAATTAAACTTAAAGCCGAATGATGTTGTCCTTGATGCCGGTTGCGGGTTGGGCAGGCACTTGCGTCATCTGGCAAGGATGCCGGAGCTGAAAATTTTCGGCATAGATAAAAATGCCTGGGCGTTGAGTGAAACCTCTAAGTCTATGAAAACAATGCCCGACGCATTGTCAAAAGATTATCTGGTTTCCATTGCCGATATCAACAGGTTGCCGTTTGCCGATGCATCGTTTGATTGCGTGATTTGCTCGGAAGTTTTGGAACATATTCCCAAGCATGAAGAAACGCTCAAAGAATTTGTCCGGATATTGAAGCCGCAGGGAACGCTTGTTGTCAGTGTGCCGCGTTATTTTTCGGAGAGAATATGCTGGTTTATTTCAAGGGATTATTATAATGAAGAAGGCGGTCACATACGCATTTACAAAAAGAAGCGTCTCTACAAAATGTTAACGAAGCACGGATTCAAGTGCTGGAAGATTAATTACAAGCATGCGCTTCATTCGCCTTATTGGTGGCTGAAGTGTCTGGTTGGCCTGAAAAACGAGGAACACCTGCTGGTCAAATATTACAGGAAATTTTTGGAATGGGATATCATGAAAAAACCTCGTTTAGTGCGGATTATCGAAGAGTTTTTAAATCCCGTCATGGGTAAAAGTATCATTTATTATCTTAAAAAGGTATAATTTAAATGGAACTAAAACTTTCCATAAGTGAAGAGTTAAATCCGATTTCAGTGGAAAAAATTGCCGGATTCATTGCTTCCATTCAAAAAGAAAATGGTGAAATCCCATGGTCGGCGGGAGGAAAGACCGATCCCTGGGATCATGTTGAAAGCACCATGGGATTGAGTGTAGGCGGTTTTTACACCGAAGCGAGAAATGCTTTCGAATGGCTTGCCAATGCCCAACTTCCCGATGGCAGCTGGTGGTCGGAAACTCTTGACGGGAAGATTATTAATTCTAGTAAAGAATCAAACTTTTCTTCCTATGTCGCGGTAGGCGTTTTTCATCATTATCTTATTACCCGTGATACACAATTTTTAAAAGCGATGTGGGATACGGTTTCGCAAGGCATTCAGTACGCGATTAGTTTGCAGGCTCCCGATGGTGAGATTTACTGGGCAAGGAATAAGACCGGTGCTATTGATAAGATGGCACTGCTTACAGGTTCAAGTTCCATCTATATGAGTATTAAATGCGCTTTAGCCATTGCGGATATTTTGGGGAAAAAACGTCTGCGCTGGCGAAAGTCCATGGATAAACTTGGTCTGGCGATAAAAAACAGGCCGGATCTTTTTAATATGATAAAATCAAGGTATTCTATGGATTGGTATTATCCGGTTTTATGCGGAGCCATAACCGGCCATGAAGCTAAAAAGCGAATAGCTCATTTATGGGAGAAATTTGTCGTTCCCGAATGGGGAGTGCGTTGTGTAAGCGACCGGCCTTGGGTGACAATGGCAGAAACGGCGGAATTTATTTTAACACTTGCGGCAATTGAAGATATTCCCCGCGCTAAAACAATATTCAGTTGGTTGAATGATAAAAGATTTTCCGATGGGTCTTTCTGGATGGGAGTTACTTTTCCTGATGGAGTTATTTGGCCGGAAGAAAAGACAGGTTGGACGGCTGCTGCGGCGATGCTGGCCTGGGACGCTTTGAATGAAGTAACTCCGGCGGGAAAACTTTTTAATCATAAATTCTGGGCTTCGTTAAATAAGTGAAGATTCATTCTGCTTAAAAAATCCATCTTTAAAAAGGTAAAGCATTGAGAAAGGATCATCGCCCATATTATGTCAAGCGCTTATATAACAAGTTTCAGAAGTGGTACGCACGGTATTTTCTGGCTCCTCAATTTGAATATTTTGGCCGAGGTGTTGTTTTTATGAAACCTTGGCAGGTGGAAGTATTCGGCGGTCCGGTTTTTTTAGGGGACCATTCAACGGTGATCGGCACTCCCGATAGAAAAGTAAGATTTACCGTCTGGCCGGTGTGGAAGGGTTCGGGAAAAATTGAAATCGGCAAGTGTTGCCTGATTTGTCCGGGCACAAGAATAATGTCTGCTACCTCAATAACTCTTGGCGAAGGTTGTATGACTGCCCAAAATGTAAGTATTTCCGATTCCGATTGGCATGATTTGTACGACCGCAGTTTGCCGGTAGGCAACACACAGGCGGTTACGATCGGCAATAATGTCTGGATTGGAGATAGCGCTATTGTAGGCAAGGGAGTGACTATAGGAGATAATGCCATTATCGGCGCAGGTTCGATAGTCGTGAAAAATATTCCCGCCAATGCTATTGCCGCCGGCAATCCGGCCACGGTAATAAAATACCTTGATCCGGAGAAACCGTTAAAAACAAGAACACAGTGGTTGGCTGATCCCGTCAAACTGGCCGGAGATTTTGAAATTATTGACCGCGAGATAATGAAAGGCAACACTTTGGCAGGTTGGTTCAGATCATTGCTTTTTCCACGCAGAGGGGATTAAAAATTGCGTATAGCTATTATTGCTCCACCTTATCCACTAGAGGAAATTCCTTCGCCGCCGCTGGGCGTAACTTATGTTGCCGCGGCATTCGAAGCCGCAGGTGCCGAAGTAAAAATATTCGATTATATTGTTTCTGCATATACTGAGGAAAATCTGAAAAAACAATTGGATTCTTTTCAGCCTGATGTTGTCGGAGCCACTTCGGTAACAATGAATTTTTATGACGCGCAAAAGATTCTTCGCGATGTAAAGAATTACAATTCGGAAATAATAACGATGATGGGCGGACCGCATGTGTCCTTTACATCTGAGGATACTTTAAGACAGTACCCGGAAATAGATTTGATTGTTATTGGCGAGGGGGAAGACACTATTGCCGAAATCACCCCGATACTGAAGCAAAAAAGCAAATGGCATGATATCCGCGGAATTGCTTACCGGAATAATCGTGAAATCATAATTACAGGCAAAAGAGATTTTATTGCCGATATTGATAGAATTCCCCTGCCGGCACGCCACTTATTACCCATTTCGCGTTACCGGGCGTTAGGATTTCCTGTGAGTATGATTACTGGCCGGGGGTGTCCCTATTCGTGCATTTTTTGTTTAGGGCGCAAGATGGTTGGTTCCAAGATTCGTAGAAGAAAATCAAATCTGGTTCTGGACGAAATTGAAACAATAATCGGTTATGGTTTTGAACGAATTAATCTTGCCGATGACCTTTTTACATCTGATAAAGAACGGGTTAAAGAAATATGCACCGGAATTAAGGAGCGTTCGTTAAAGTTCCCATGGAGCGCTTTTGCCCGCGTTGATACCGTGAGTCAGGAAGTTTTTGATCTAATGGCTGAGGCAGGCTGCGACAGTGTTAGCTTCGGGGTGGAAACGGGCAATCCGGAGATGCTCAAACGAATAAAAAAAGGAATAAAGCTGGAACAGGTCGATGCAGCAGTTAAAATGTGCCAGCAGGCGGGTATGATTGCTCACGCTTCTTTTATTATTGGTTTGCCGGGAGAAACGAAAGATACGTTACAGGAAACGGAAAAGTTTGCCAAAAGGATGAATACGATGTACGGCTATCATTTTTTGGCGCCTTTTCCCGGCACAACTGTAAGAGAAAAAATTCAAGATTACGATTTGGAAATATTAACGGATAATTGGTCTCTTTACGATGCCAATGATGCTATTGTAAAAACTTCAACATTGCTGCCGCAGGATATGCGCGACTTTGGCGCCCGTTATGATGAAGAAATGGAGACTGGTTGGCGTAAAAAATTGCAAGGTTACCGCAAAGGCACAAATACTCCCGAGGATAATATGCACGTGGAAGGCCATTGGCGTATGAATTTAACTTATCAACTTTTAAAAGACGACTTAATCGAGAAATGCGGCTTTGTTGAACCGGCCTTGTTTCAAGGTTCTAAAGATAGTGCTTTGCAGGAACTTTGCCGGAGAATAATAAACTGCACCAAAGCGGAATCACGTGTGGTGGATAATACGATCCGTGATTTTGCGGATCGTGGTTACATTAGCGCCGATATTTCCGATAAGGGTTGTTTGTGGTCCTGGTCAGCATGAACTCATAATATCATTTTTTACGTATTAATATTCCCAGTGATTCGCACATGGGCATTTCTTCGTAGAGTCCGGAATCCACCGCTTTTTGGTAAACAAGATAAGGCGCCTGTCCGCCCTTTGCCGGATCGGAAAAGATATCGTGGAATAAAAGATAACCTCCTGTGATTAAATTTTTTGCCCAAATATTATAATCGCTCAACACTGATTCGTAGGCGTGACTGCCGTCAATAAAAATTAAACTAAGAGGCGTTTGCCATACTCCTCCTATTATTGCCGAACGGCCGACAACAGGGATTACTGTGTCTTCCAAATCGAAATCAGCAATTGTTTTGCGAAATAATTTTAAGGTATCTATCCTTCCTGTTTCTTTATCCAGCAATTCGGGGTCAAAATAGGCTTCGCCTGGCTGTTGCTCTTCTGAACCGCCATGATGATCAATGGAAAAAAGAACAGTGGAATTCTCTTTGCAGGCGGATCCGAGATAAACGGATGATTTGCCGCAATAGCTGCCGATTTCCAGACAAGGACCATTTTTTCCGGCTTTTAAGGCCAACTTATAAAGATAGTTTGCCTCGCGTTCATCTAAAAATCCTTTTATCTTATCTATTTTTTTTTTGTTTATTATCATTCCGGCAGCCCTGCTAAGGTAATGTGTCCTTCCATAAACCTCATTTTCACAAAAATCAAGGTCTATAAAAAATCGAGATGAAATTACCGATAAAATGCCTATAAAAGAAAGCATTTTTACCCCGCGGCAGAAAGCCCCCAGCTCACGCTGGGGGCTTTCTGCCAATCGCGGGATGTCGCGTTTTGGAAAGGAGCCTCCGGCTCCTGCCAGAGAGGCTCCACTGAAAACGGATTTGTCGCTATTGCCCCGACGTTTGCTAAAAAAGTGATAATTTTTTCCCCCGGTGCACGGTGTGACTGTTTACAGAAATTGAAATCGATAAATTCAAAAAAAACCGATGGAGATCTTTTTCAATGAAGATCTTCATCGGTTTCACCCCAAGTTGGGATAGATTTTATAAATTAATACTTGTGCGATGTATGGCTTATTATGGACTACATAATTTCTTTATATATCTTCCATTGGTTGCCTATTTTTCTCAGTTCCAAGGTTTTCTTGCCTTTATCTTGTAATATCGAAGAACTGTAAGATTGAGTAAATACTGCGGTGGCCTTATCTTCATCCACTGATATTTGCAAATCATCAATGCTGATATTTATGTTTTTACTTTTTTGGAGGACATTGGTTTTATATGAGATCCATTCATTTAGATTCATTCCTTTTGACCGGAAATTTGATGCATAGCAATCGCGATAAGTTTTCATATCGCCTGATTCCCAACTGGCTGCCCATGTAAGTACCAAATTTCGGACATCTTCCTTGGGGATAGATTTTGTCTTGTTTTGTTTACTGGTAACTTGAGCTAAATCCTCATCGGTGGCAGCGGGAATGGGTGCAACGGCGGGTTCAGCAGCGGGTGTAACACCTGATGCGGTGACAGGTGCCGCATCAGGTGTGGGCATTGCCGTTTTCTTGTCTAAATTTAGTTTTCCTTCGAAAAGTTGTATTATTTCATTCCTGACATTCTCTGTATCAGCTGTGTTCTTTACGGGAACATATTTAATGAAATCTTCATAAGCTTCTTTATTGGGATTCTTGCTGATAGCCTTTGTGTAATCTGCTAAAGATTTATTATACTGTTCTACACCGTAATAAGCAAGTCCCCGGCTATAGTAAGATGCACTATCGTTCGGATTCTTTTCTATAGCCTTATCATAATCAGCGATAGCTTGTTGAAAATTGCCCTGAGTCTGATAAGCATTCCCGCGATTGCTGTAGAATCCGGCAATTTCAGGATTAATTTCTATAGCCTTATCATAATCAGCAACAGCTTGTTGAAAATTGCCTTGAATTTGATAGACGTTTCCGCGATTATTATAAGCTGTTGCATATTTAGGATTAATTTCTATAGCCTTATTGAAATCCGCGATAGCTTGTTGAAGATTGCCTTGTGTTTGATAGGCAATTCCACGGTTGCCATAGGCTGCCGTATACTTAGAATCGATTTCAATTGCTTTGGTATAATCAGCGATGGCTTGGATGAGGTTGCCTTGTTTTCCATAGGTGTTTCCACGGTTATAATAGGCATCTTTATATTTAGAATCGATTTCAATTGCTTTGGTATAATCAGCGATGGCCTGAGTAAGATTACCCTGTTTGCCATAGAGGTTCCCACGGTTGTAATACGCTTTTGCATGTTTAGGATCGATTTCAATTGCTTTTGTATAGTCAGCGATGGCTTGGGTAAGATTATCTTGTTTTTTATAGGCATTTCCACGATTGTAATATTCGTCCGCCGTTCCAGCAGAAATATCGGCGATTGTTTGTTTAGAAGTGTCAACAGTTTCGGCAAAAATTGATGACGCATATAATAAAAATATTAGAGATAAGATAATAAATAATAGGTTTTTATTCATACATTACCCTTCATTAAGTTTAATAATTTTATTATACTTTTCTCATTTCAAAAGGAGCTAGAAATAAAACAAAAAATATTAATATTGTCAAGTTAGTTCTTACCATTAAGAATATTGGAGCCGATATCAAAATCTATCACAAGTTTTGGTCTGCAATTCCCGGAAAGAGAATGTTGCTCCCGGATCTTATGAAATCAGGCGAACGTATCCACATACTCGATAGATACATGAATGCGCGCGAAATAATCTCGATTAAGGATGACACTTCGCTTCGGCGCCTGCTCAAGGAAGGCCACAAAAACGACCCGAAGTCTAAGGAAGTGCCACTGGAAAAAATACTAAAAAGCTATTAGCGCATCAGATCCTATGAGGCTAGCGGCAAACCAACTGCAAAGATCATGAAAAGTTTTTCTATAGAGATTCGTTAGAAATCGTGAATGTAGATGATTGAGAATAAACCGTTCCGGCAACTTGATCATCACGAATAATTGCCGGGACTGTATAATGCTTTTCCATGGAAGATTCCGTCCGGTAGGCCATCCTTAATCCACCAAAGCAGACCCTCAAAAAAAAGAATGTTAAAGAGAAAATTATTTATGCGGCGTGCTTGTTATGGCTATATGATTTCTCGATATATTTTCCATTCGTTGTTTATTTTTCTTAGCTCCAATTTCTTTTTGCTTTTGCTGCTGAGTATCGAAGAACTGTAATATTGAGTAAATACTGCCGTGGCAATATTTGCATCTTCCGATATTTGCAAATCATCAACACGAATATTTATATTTTTACTGTTCTTACGCACATCGGCTTTATGAGAAACCCAGGAATCTAAGTTCATTCCTTTTGATTGGAAATTGAAAGCATAGCAACCGCGGTAAGTTTTCATATTGCCTGATTCCCAACTGGTCGCCCATTTCTTTACTAGATTTCGGATATCTTCTTTGGAGATAGATTTTATTTCTTTTTGTGTATTATTAACTTGAGCTAATTGTTTACCGGGTCCGGATGGCACTGTAGCATCATCGACAACATACCATTTATTGTTAATCTTTTCTAAAATCAGTTTATTATAGAACCCCTGAAAAGAATTATTATTGACGGCAAAAATTTGATCAAAAATAACGACGGCGTTATTATCTTCCTGTAAAATGGATATATCCCGTGGTTGTAAAATAAAATGCCTGTTTAAATTTTTTGAATATTTAACTTTATTATTGAGTTCTTCACGTCGTTGACCCTTCATTTCTGAACCTTGCAGGTATAAAGAATCAATTTTTTTAATATCATTTTCAATAAAAGCCTTATTCCATGATGTTAAAATTTTTTCCAATGCATTTTTTGTCGGCGAAGCATAACTTTGGGGAACCCATGTTAAAAACTCAGTAATAATGACAGGCGTTCTATTTAAATAGATAAAATTGGCAAGGCGTTTAAGGTCGCTGTCGTGCAAAACAACACAACCTTTTGATTGTGTGGGTAGTAGTGTTTTCGTAGTGCCATGAATCCAGATGTTATTACCGTCTTTGCCGGCTCGTTTATCGGAGATAGTTGGATAATCCAAAGGAAAGGCCATAGAGCCGTAAATTTCGGGAGGACCGGGATTATACAGGATTTTTGTCACAAAAAAAATTCCGTTGGGAGTTTTTGCATCTCCGGCAACTTGTTTAGCTCCGGGATTTTTTCCTGTGGAACAGGAAGCTTCAAATACTTTAGAAAATGTTTCATCTTTGTGGAAAACGTATATCTTTTGATATTTCTTATCAACAACGATAACATAACCGGAAGATAGAGAGACTATCGAATCTGGTATTTTCTCTAAGCCGGGAGAAATGTTCGAAAATGCTTCTATTGGATAGAACAAAAATAAAAAAAATAATATAATAAAAAAAATAAAAGAATCTTTTTTAATCATTTTGACAGTCAGTATCCTCAATATTTATTCTGAAAAGGTAGCGTTTCCATAACAAAAACTTAATAATCATTCAAGCTCTTTAATTAAAAAATCGGCAAGATCTTAAAAGCTATATACAGATGTCAAGTAACGCTGTTAAAAAATAATTTTAAGATAAGAAATAAATATTCTACAAATCGATAGAAGCTGATTATGAGAAAATAATTAAAAATATTATTGCATTATTGTGTTGCAATAAATAAAAAAGCTTGATAATATGTAAAAAATAAGGAGATTTTCTTTTACGGCGTTGTATTGTATAAAAAAGATTGAAATATAAAAAATAAGGAGATTTTCTTGTCCAGCATAAATAACGATATAACCTCAACAGAAAAACTTCTTAATGTTATACGCGGAAAAGATAAAGAATCTTTCAGTACATTAGGAAAACAGAAAGATCATTTATCTAAAAAAAAGCCGGCAAAAAAAATCAAAGTTATTTTACCCAAGCGTTTTTTCGATAAAAAAGTTTATACTGTCGGAGTTGATATTGGCCGGGAATTTATTTGTTTGGTTAAAACGGCTAAAGATTCTGACGATAGGCCGGTTTTAGTTGACCAAAAGATCATCAAATACAGTCAACCGGTATCTAGCGGCTCATCAGAATTTAATTCATTTTTGAAATCTTCTCTGATTGCCTTTTGTGGTTCAGTTGACAGTTGTGATATCTGGACAAAAATATCTTCGAGCGATGTTAACGTCTATTTCCTTAAAGTTCCGCGTGTGCCTAAAAAGCAACTGGAAAATGTTATCTATTGGACAGCGAAAAAGGAAGGTTTCATTGACGAAACGAAATCAATTTTTGATTTTGAATTGCAAGGTGAAGTTCTAGATCAGGATAAACCCAAGTACTCGGTAATGGTCTATACCGCAACGAAAACTTCAATTGAAGAAAGGAAAGCATTATTTTCTGATATCGGAATAACTCTTGCCGGAATTACGACAGTTCCGTTCGCTATTCAGAATATTTTCCGGTCAAAATGGATGCCGACCAGCGAAGGAATATTTGCCAGTTTGTTTATCGGTAGTAATTTTTCTCGAATTGATTTTTACAAGAAAGAAAATTTGGTAATGTCCCGCGGCATTAAGACTGGAAGCATCAACAGCATGCTGGAAGCAATTACCGCTTCTGTTTTGGAGAAAACGGGCAATTTAAAACTGAAAGATGATGACGCAAAAAAAATTCTTTTAAGTCTCAGCCCTGATTCAGAAAAATTAAGAGGCACAGATGCCGGTTACGATTTTAAAAAAGAAGAAATACTGACGATGATTTCTCCGGTATGGGAAAGATTAGCTCGTCAGGTTGAGTTGACTTTAAAAACATCCGCAATCGGATTCCAAAAGGTTGAAAAAATATACATTCTATCTTCAGTGAATGTCGATAATTCTATTTTGGATTTCATGAGTGATCAGTTAGGGGTAAAAACAGAATTCTTTGATCCTTTTAAGCATCATACGGCTTCCCACTCCACCGAGTCTATAAGACTTCCCGAGAGAATATTTCTGTCTCCGGCTTTGGGTTTTTCCTTATCGGATAACAGTCGCACACCTAACGCTATCTTTACTTATCTCGAAAAAAGCAAAGAAATAAATACAAAGCGAATGAATAGATTGGTATCTCTCTCCTTTGCTGCAGCTCTGATGATTTGCCTTATCATTTTAATCTATAAAGGTTTGGAAGTAAATACTAATAAAGAACAACGGGTGAGATTAGAAAAAGAATTAGCCCTTTGCGGTCCGCTTATATCGAAGGATGAAATTTCGAAACTAGCTGAAGAAGTAAATACAAAAAAGAAAATGTACCGTCAATATGCACAGCGGTATTTGGGCATTGCGGTGATTGGAGAAGTTTCGGATCTTACACCTCAAAATATACATCTGATCAGTTTTAAAATAACCAATGGAAATGTTTCGCTAAAGGCTACTGCGGATAAAACATCAAAGGAAACAAGCGATGGTGTTATAATAGAAGGAATTATTTTGGGAGACAGAAATATGCTGGATTCACTTTTAGCGCAATATGTCATGAAACTGGGAAATTCACCAATGTTGAACCATGTATCGATACAAAAAAACAGCATTACCACTTTCAAAAAAAGTGAAGTCCTCCAATTTACTTTAAACGCTAAAATAGGTTAGTCGTGATGAAGAAATTTAACATTAATATCCACCAAGATAGTTTTTGGTATATAGTAACTTACAGTGGAATCATATTCCTTGTTATGCTCGTGGGGATAATCCCTTTGTATCACTACAATTCCAACCTCAATGATGAGAATAAAAAATTAAAAAATCAAATCGAAGAGCAAAAGGAACAGAAACCTATCTATTTAAATTTGCTTAAGACTTTGAGTAATAAAGATTTGCGTGTTTTACCCAATCCCGAAAAACAAGCAATCCCTCGTGGAGAAGTTGGTAAGATTCAAGATGACTTCCGTAATATAGCGGGTAGGGCCGGGTTAATGATGGTATCAAATACGCCGGATTTAAACTCTTCGGCGGGTTCTCCCTCATCGCTTTTATATAATGTTCTACTGAAAGGAGAATTTGCTAATCTTCGAAAAACATTGATCGGATTGGGATCCGTTCCTTACTTGGATAAAATTGAGGAAATTAGCATACAACAATATCCCAGTTACATGGAATTTAAAATGAAAATTTGGATAGCAATTAAGTAGTTAATACGTAAAAGGTATTTATGGCTAAGTTTAAAAAAAGGGAAATTATAATTTTAGCAATAGCTGCTTTGTTTGTTTTATATGCGGGTTATGAATACTTAATTGCCGGTCCGGCGAGTAAAAAAGTTAAAACCAGCGTCAGTGCCGATTCTGTGAAAGTGGACACTTTTACAAGTGGAATCGCAAAAGATTTAGGTAAAGATACAAACGCTAATTTTGATGCATACGTGATCGGGCGAATTGAAACCAATTGGGTGAAAAATCCTTTCTGGAAAAAAGACTCTTATAGAGAATGGGCGAATAGAGAAGGAAATGCCAGCGGTAAAGATGCATCGGCTAAAATAATTTATTCCGGTTATGTAGATTCCGGGAAAAATAAAATGGCTGTTATTAACGGTCTTGAATATAGGATAGGGGAACCATTAGAAATAGAAGGTTATATGTTAAAACAGATTACGCCTTCGAAGGTTTTGATTTTTAATAAAAATACGGGAAACGAAGATGAAATTCCCCTGCAGGAATAAAAATATCCATTGGAGGTTGTCGATTTGAAATACTCTGCAAAAAATATCGTGATGTTAGGTTTGGGTTTTTTCGTGCTGATATTTTTCTTCGGCTGTGCTGATGGACTTAACAGCGAGAAAAAAGATCCTTTTTTTGATAAGTGGACTACTCTGGCTGAGAGTTCCCAAGGCCACTCGCCTGTTGCCGAGCCTAAAAAAATTAATGTGCCGGCTTTAAAGGCACAACGAGCTCCCGATACCTCATTGGTAGGACCAGAGATGAAAAAACTACCCGCCGAACGAATTAATTTGACGATGCGCCAGGCGGATCTTAAAGCGGTGTTACGGTCAATGGCCAAAGTTGTTAATTTAAACATTCTGGTGAAAAATGAGTTGAAAAATGAAATTAGCGTAGATTTCCACGAAGTTCCATGGGATACGGCATTTACCGGATTACTGCACACCTATAATTTGTCTTATGTCTGGGAAGGCAATATGATCCGAGTGATGACTGGCGATGACGTTAAACAGGACTTAGACCGAAAACAGCAAATGCGGGATACTCAATTGATAGAGCCGCTTTTAGATCCGGTAGTGATAAATGTAAATTACACTGATGCCGGAAAATTGGTGAAGACGCTTACGGAAATCCTGACTAAGGATAAGGATGGAAAACAGACTCGCGGATCGATTGTCCTTGATGAATACAGTAATTCGCTGGTCATTTCCGCTACGCTTAATGACCTTAACAAGATACTTCCGATTATTGAAAAGCTGGATAAACCTACAGCCCAAATTTTAATTAAAGCCAATATCGTGGAAACAACGAAAACAGTAGCACGGGACTTGGGAATTATGTGGGGAGGATATAATAAGGGGTCTAATATTTCTGGTAATAATGATCTTATTATATCAGGTGGTGGCACTCGCACAAGCTCGACTTCCGACATTATTCCAACGGCTAATGGTGCTATTGGTATAGGAGGCGTTGGTTTGGGAGCAAATTTCCCCGCCCAAAATTTAACATCCACTGCCGCTGCTTCTTTAGGTTTGGTATTCGGAAAGGTTGGCGGAAATTTATTGGAAGTGCAATTACAGGCTTTACAGAGTGATAGTAAGTTGAATATACTTTCCAGTCCCTCAATAACAACTTTAGACAACCAGAAAGCATATACGGAAAATGGTGAAAGAGTTCCGTTTGTTACACTTCAATCCGGGACCGGCGGCGGCGCCGCTACTCAAACTACCACTTTTCAAGACGTTGTCTTGCGTCTGGAAATTACGCCGCATGTAATTGACGGTAAAAATTTAAAAATGACAATTTTAGTGAAAAAAGATGAAGTTGATACTACAAGAAAAGACAGTTTGGGAGATCCGTACATTATAAAGAAGCAAACGGAAACGGTGTTGGTTGTTCAAGATGGAGAGACAATTGTTATCTCCGGTTTAACCAAACAAACTAAATCGGATTCGGGTTACGGTGTGCCGTGGTTAAAGGATATTCCCTTTGTGAGCTGGGCGTTTAAGTCGGATAGTAAAAGTGATGAAAAAGATGAGGTTCTTATATTTATTACTCCTCATATATTGCAAGTCGCTAATAATAGCCAGAATGCATCTCCGGTTGAACAGCAAAATATTATACAAAAAAATGAAACTGACCAGAACTAAAAGATTACCGGAACCACACCGAAAAACAAAACGGGATTGGACTTTAAGCAACAGCCGATGTTTAAACAGCAAGATGGCATTTAAAAATGAATTATTACAATATTCTCAATTTTAAAAAAGAGCCATTTTCCAATTCACCGGAACCGGAATTTCTTTTTCAATTGCCACAGCATACCGATTGTTTACAAAGGATGGAATTAGCGGTTCGTCTGCGCCGCGGAATTAATGTTGTAATTGGAGACATCGGTACCGGAAAAACCACTTTATGCCGTAAACTTATCCAGAACTTTTCTTCCCCTTCAGCAGATTCTACGGAAATTGAAACTCACCTTTTGCTTGATCCGGCATTTAACAGTTCCGTTGAATTTTTGCAAACGGTCGCTTTGATGCTGGGAATTAAAGATTTAAATAAATGCGAAAGTGAATGGCATTTAAAAGAAAGAATTAAGGATTATCTTTTTGATAAAGGCGTTGATGAAAAAAGAATAGTTGTCCTGATCATTGACGAAGGCCAAAAAATTCCTGAGAATTGCCTGGAGATTTTGCGCGAGTTTCTTAATTATGAAACAAATAATTTTAAGTTGCTGCAAATAATAATCTTTGCTCAAAAAGAATTTCAAAAAATCCTTAAAAAACGCGCAAATCTTTTTGACCGGGTTAACCTTCTCTATCATCTCCGGCCCTTCAATTTTAAACAAATGCGGGCAATGATCAATTATCGTATCGATGTCGCCAGAGACTCTGAAATTGTTCCTTCGCTGTTTAGCTTTTCGGGGCTTGCGGCTATTTATCTGGCTACCGGCGGCTATCCGCGCAAAGTTGTTTTGCTTTGCCATCAGGTAATTTTAAAAATGATTATTCGCGGCAAGAAAAAGGCCGGCTGGTTTTTGGTCAGAAGCTGCGTAAATGAAATGGCGACACCATTATTAAAAAGATTAACATGGGCGTTGGGGAGCGTTTTGATTGTCATTGCTTTGGGTTTTTCGATAAATACAGTTATATTACAAATAGAACATGCTGATGCATATAAACAATCCAAGGAAAATAAAATTCAGGATATTAAAATGCCTGATTACTTGGGAAAGTTAACAATGACAAAAAGAAGAACCATGTGGTGGACGCTGCATAATATCTATGGCGCTGTCAGTCCCGAGATCACCAATGCGGTGACTACAGCTAATCCTCGTATTAGAAATAAAGATATAATTTCGGAAGGAGATATAATCACTCTTCCGTCAATCCCCGCAGATACAAAACCTGTAAGCGACGGAGATATTATTGTCGTTGTAGAAAATGGAAAAGATTTGGAAACAATGTATGATATTTTTCGTGAAAAAAATGATCAGGAAAATATGCCTGATTTAGCTTTCTTTTCCTTCTGGAATAAAAAAGAAGGTATTGAATTTGCGATTGTCATCGATAAATGCTTTAAAAATATTCGTGCTGCCCAAGTAGCAGTTGGCAAATTACCACCTGTGATTGCCGCTAAAACAGAAATTTTATCTCAATGGGATGCAAATACGGTTTTTTTCAATCGCCATCCGTTGCAACATTGAGGTGAGAGTTATCCGGAGGATAAATGAAAATTAAAAAACGTCTTGGTGAAATACTTGTAAAAGAAGGGCTTTTAACCGAAGAAATGCTCAAACAAGTCCTCATTGATCAAAAAAAAACCGATTTAAAGTTTGGCCAGTATGTA
This sequence comes from uncultured delta proteobacterium, assembly GCA_963710575.1. GTDB lineage: Bacteria > Desulfobacterota > Syntrophia > Syntrophales > Smithellaceae > Smithella. The sequence goes on from CAVQAL010000007.1 coordinate 361,062, forward strand.
ATACGCCGGGGAATCGTCCAGGAGAAACAAATAATAGATTTATTAAGCAAACAGCTCAATATCAAGAAATATCATATAAACGATTTTCCGTTGGATCTGGAATTAGTGCGATATATACCCATTGAAATTGCGCAAAGAAATAAAGTGGTTCCTCTGAAAATTAAAGGGAATCTGTTGATGGTCGCAATTGTTGATCCTCTGGAGATAACAATCCTGGATTCCATTGAAAAGTTAAACAACATGGAAGTTGAGCCGGTAATTTGTTCGGAGTCGGAAATCAATCAGCTCATCAATAGTATGTATGGTGTGCAATCCGATTTGGGCGATATTATAGGAACAATGGAAGTAGAATCTAAGGTTGAAGAAGAGCCGGATAACAAAGATGAAGTCCAAGTAGCATCTCTACAGGATATGGCGGGAGAAGCACTGGTTGTTCGTTTGACTAATTCTATTTTTGCTCAAGCTATCCGAGACAAAGCAAGCGATATTCATATCAGTCCGCAACAAACCACTGTACAGCTGCGTTATCGCATCGATGGCAAGCTGATAGAAATGCCCTCACCTCCTAAATCTTTATTTTTGTCCGTCATTGCCCGTGTGAAGATTTTAGCCAATATGGACATCACTGTTTCCAGAATTCCTCAGGACGGCCGATTTACCCTCAAAATAGAAAAAAAAGAAATTAATGTCAGGGTCTCCTCAATCCCCACAATTTACGGAGAAAATATTGTCATGCGCCTGTTGGATATGGGCGCGGGTATTTATTCATTAGATCGTTTGGGCATGGATGCCGGAGAGATGGCAAAGATTGAAAAGATGTGCAACAAACCTTATGGGATGATTTTAAGTACCGGACCCACGGGAAGCGGTAAAAGCACTAGTCTTTATGCAATCCTGAATTCAATAAACAAACCGGATATAAATATAATCACCTTGGAAGATCCCGTTGAATATAGAATCAATAATATTCGCCAAGTGCAGTTAAACCGTAAAGCGGGTATGACATTTGCCAGCGGTTTGCGTTCAATTCTTCGTCAGGATCCGGATGTCATTATGGTTGGTGAAATTAGAGATGCTGAAACTGCCGCAGTATCTGTGCAAGCGGCGCAAACGGGACATAGAGTTTTAAGCACTGTGCATACGAATGATGCCGCAGGAGTTATAACACGATTTATTGATATGGGCATTGAACCTTTCCTGATTTCATCTGTCTTGATAGTTTCTTTTGCCCAACGATTAGTGCGCACCGTTTGCCCCTATTGCAAAGAAAATTATAATCCGCCGGAGAATGCTCTTGCTGCTTTCGGAATAACAACGGCAGAAGCAAGTAACGCTGATTTTCATCGTGGTAAAGGCTGTAGTCAATGCAAGAACACTGGCTACAAGGGAAGAACGGGTATTTTTGAAGTTTTAGTCATTGACGAGATGATTCAGGACATGATTATCAAGCAAAAGCCAAGCCCGGAAATTACACGTTCGGCGGTAGCCGCCGGAAAGTTAAAAACACTGAAAGAGGCTGCAGTACAAAAAGTAATTCAAGGGATTACAACTTTGGAAGAAGCGGCTTCCGCCGTAATGGCTTAGGCTGAATTAAGGATAAAAAATGCCAAAATATATTTATGAAGCGATTAATGAAAATGGAATTACAGTTTCAGGAAATTTAGAGGCTGAATCCGTTGAAGTAGCAAATTTCATGTTGATCTCACGTAATCTTATACCATCAAAGATTAAAGACCAGAGTAAACCCGGAGATAATAATTGGTTAACGGCTATTCTTGGCATGGGCACGGTTAAGGTGATGGATCTGGTCATGTTTACAAAACAATTCCATTCTATGATTGTTGCCGGTATATCGATGTTAAGAATTCTTTCTATTTTAGAGGATCAGACAGAAAGCAAAGTTATAAAAAGCGCGATATCAAAAATTATTCAGGATATCAATCAAGGCTTATCTCTCTCCGATGCATTAGAAAAACATCCCAAAATATTTTCGCGCCTGTACTGCGATATGATCAAGGCAGGTGAAATGAGCGGAAATGTGCCCATCGTTTTAGATCGTTTAATTTATATTATTGAACATGAAGCGAAAGTCAAATCAGATATTAAATCGGCATTAAGATATCCTCTAATAGTTCTTATCGCCTTATGTGGTGCTTTTATTCTTCTTTTAACTTTTGTAATACCTCAATTTGCCTCTATTTTCAGCACCGCTGGTTTAATTTTACCGTGGCCGACAAAATTTGCCATGTTGTTGTACGCTTTCCTGCATAATTACTGGTATTTGATTGTTGGTGTAATAGTAATAACCGTTTTTGGCATGATTTTCTATTTTAAAACAAGCAATGGCAAATTCGTCAGAGATTCTTTTTTATTAGAAATGCCTATAGTCGGGCCGGTATTTAAGAAGGCGGCCTTATCGCGCTTTGCCAGCATTTTTGCTATTCTGCAAACCAGCGGTGTGCCCATTATGCAATCCTTGACAATCCTTTCTGCAACAATGGGCAATGAGGCTCTTACGCGATCTTTTGATCATATTCGTGAGCGTATTAAAGAAGGCGCCGGAATTTCGGCGCCATTAAAATCGGCAAAATATTTTACTCCGATGATAATTGATATGGTAGCAATTGGTGAAGAGTCAGGAAATATTGATGAAATGATGCGCGCAGTTGCCAAGCACTATGATGATGAAGTTGAATATGCGATTAAAGGTCTTTCCGATGCAATAGGCCCAATTCTCATTGTTGGTTTAGCCGCCATTGTCGGCTTCTTTGCTTTAGCTATATTTATGCCGATGTGGGATCTTACAAAGATAGCAACAAAACATTGATGATGGAACCGTAAGAATTAAACAAACAGTCAACTCTTTATGTATGTGGAAATTTAAAACAGTAAAATTAGATTTTTTGTGAGTTGAGAGCATTATAAAGAGGATGAAGAAAAAAAATATATATATAAGTTTTTATATATTGATTCCGGTAATTTACACGGGGATATCAATGATTGGCGTTATTATAACATATCAATTATTTAAACAGCCCGAAAAAATCAATCAGATATCTTTCCTGAATTTCGTTTATTTGATCGCCGTAATGGCGTTTTTTACTCTTTCTATAAGTTTCCTTCTCCTGCGTTTTTTTTTAAAGCCATTTATGCTATTTGTCAATAAAACGCAGAAGATGTCCATTCTCACCAATCCATCATTAGGAAAACAAAAAATAATAGCGGATGATTTTGACCAAATTACAAAATTATTTGATAACGTAACGAATATTCTGAGCAATGTTGAAGCAAAAGAATTATTTCCCCATATTATTGGTTCCAGCGCTTCGATGCGCAATATTTTCACACAAATTATAAAAGTTGCTCCGACCGATTCCACTGTTCTTATTTCCGGTGAAAGCGGAACAGGTAAGGAATTGATTGCCTCCGGTATTTACGAACATAGCCTTAGAAAAGGCAAACCTTTTGTAAAAATTAATTGTGTGGCCATTCCGGAAGGATTACTCGAGAGCGAACTTTTTGGCCACGAAAGGGGTTCATTTACCGGCGCCACCGAACAAAAAAAGGGAAAATTTGAAATAGCCAACAACGGTACGGTTTTTTTGGATGAAATTGGGGACATGCCCCTGGCGACACAGGCGAAACTTTTGCGTGTTTTACAGGAAAAAGAATTTGAAAGAGTAGGTGGAACAAAACTGATTCGAGTGGACATCCGTTTTATTGCGGCTACGAATAAAAATTTATCCGCAATGATTAAGAACGGAACATTTAGAGAAGATCTTTATTTTCGTTTAAATGTTTTTTCCATATCCCTCCCGGCACTCAGAGAGAGAAAAGAGGATATTCCTCTAATCTCAAATTATTTCCTCGAGTCTTTGCCCAAGCCGGCAAAGTTGTCCACTTCAACACTGCAGGAATTAATTGGTTATTCCTGGCCGGGAAATATCAGAGAGCTGAGAAATATTTTGGAACAAGCTTCTATATTGAGTGAAAATGGAGTTATTGAATTGCATCATTTACCGGAAGCATTATTGAAGCAGAATTCGCGAAATGTGGTAAATAAATTTAACGATGATATGCCTCTCGATGCCAAGCTCGAATTAATGGAAAAAGAGATAATTGTTGACGCTTTGAGAAAAACAAAAGGAATTCAAGTACAGGCAGCGGATATTTTAGGAATAAATCAAAGAAGCCTTTGGCATAGAATTAAGAAGTATAATATTGAAATCAACACCTTTAGAAATCTACAATAATTGGAGATGGTTCACCAAAATAATGCATTTTGCTGGTAAGTCAGGTAAATTAGATTGAAAAAATAGAATTGACAAAAAACAAAAGTTAAGTTAATTAAACACATTAGTAAAGACATAGGTTGAAATGAGGAAAAAATCTTTCTAGTCCTGATAATGGTATAGCTTTTGCTTTTAACCATATTCAAGATGGGGAAAAAATGTTAAGAAATGAAAAAGGTTTTACATTGATTGAAATCATAGCGGTCTTGGTTATTTTGGGAATTTTAGCTGCGGTAGCTATTCCGAAGTACATCAGTATGATGGATCAATCAAGAATTCAGGCCGCACAGACGGCAATTGCGGAAGTAAAAGTGCAATGCAGTAATTTTTATACTTCACAAATGTTGACAGGAAACGGGACGACCACTGCTGCTCTTGTTCAGGCTTCCGTAACGAACACCCCATATCTTGGTCCCGATTATAATGTTACGACGGCGACGGCTGCCTCTGGTGTTGGTATTACCGTAAACAGTGTGAAAGGAGTGGCTCCGGCAACTGCCGTAACAGGAACGTGGTATTATCCAGGACTATAAAAAAGAGAAAGGAGGGGGGAATGTTAAGAAATGAAAAAGGTTTTACATTGATTGAAATCATAGCAGTATTGGTTATTTTGGGAATTTTAGCTGCGGTAGCTATTCCTAAGTACATCAGTATGATGGATCAATCAAGAATTCAGGCCGCACAGACGGCAATTGCAGAAGTAAAAGCGCAGTGCAGTAATTATTATGCTTCAAAAATGTTGACAGGAGCTGGAACAACTACAGCTGCGGCTAGTTCAGACTTCAATAACAGCAACTCCCTATCTTGGTCCTGATTATAATGTTGCGGCGGCGACGGCTGCCTCTGGTATTGGTATAACTGTAAACAGTGTGAAGGGTGTGGCTCCGACAACTGCCGTAACAGGAACGTGGTATTATCCGGGTATGTAAGAAAAGGGTAATGGGTAATAATAAAAATTGATTTACAATTAAAAAAGTTAAGAAAGGAGAAAAAAATGTTGAGAAATGAAAAAGGTTTTACATTGATTGAAATCATAGCAGTATTGGTTATTTTGGGAATTTTAGCTGCGGTAGCTATTCCTAAGTACATCAGTATGATGGATCAATCAAGAATTCAGGCCGCACAGACGGCAATTGCGGAAGTAAAAGCGCAGTGCAGTAATTTTTATGCTTCACAAATGTTGACAAATGCTGGAACAACTACAGCTGCGGCTGTTCTGGCTTCAATAACAGCACCCCATATCTTGGTCCTGATTATAATGTTGCAGCGGCGACAGCTGCCTCTGGTGTTGGTATTACTGTAAACAGTGTGAAGGGTGTGGCTCCGACAACTGCCGTAACAGGAACGTGGTATTATCCGGGTATGTAAGAAAAAAATACGGTTCTGAAAAAATAGCGTGATTAAGTCACGCTATTTTTTTGTTCATTTTTTAATTAGTGTAGGAGCATTGCCTGATAAATGAATAATTCTCAATCCTGGGAACGTATATAATTAAATTCTCATCCTTCGTTAATTTTTTAATATATTCATTTAATATTAAAGAACCCTGCAAATAAAACAAGAGGCGGATTTCCCGGTTAAGCATCTTTGTATCTTTAATTTTTGCATATAATTCAATGAGCGCCAGATTAGCATAGGCATTTTGTGGAGAAAGCAACCGGACGGATTTCCAGTAATAGATGGCGCCGGCATAATTATTTTTTATGCGGCAGGTTTCGGCCATAATCGCGAGGGCAGTCAGTGAGTCTGCATCCTTTGCCAGGAGTTTTTTGGCAAAATATTGAGAAGCATTAATCCGGCCGTCTTTCAATAGAACCAAGCTGTATAGTTCTAATACCGCGGGATCAGATCTATATTTTTTTAATTTATCTTCGACGATCTCTTTTGCCTCTTTGATTTTATTACGACGCAGTTTAATTTTCGCCATATATATATAATTTTGGAAATATTCAGGAAGTATTTCAGAAGATTTTCTAAAACAATCCATAGCCAGGTCATCCTGCATCATTTCAAAATATAACAAGCCCAGATTACATCGTTGAATAGCTAAAATTTCCCTATTTCCATAGTTGTTTAAAATCACCGCTTTTTTATATTCCTGAAGCGCTGTTTCTTTTTTATTATAAAGAAAATATGTTCTGCCCATATTGGCATGCGGTCTGCTCAACCCGGGAGACTTATCAACGTTATCAAACCATAAGATAAAATCGTCAGAAACTATTTTATTGCGGTTATAAGTCATGTCGCCTTCGCCAAATAAAATTATGACTATTCCGAAAGCAACAATAAACTGGATAATTTTTTTATAGGAGAAGTAATCAATGGCGTAAATTATAAATTCCGCAAAAGGAACAAATAAAAGCATTGATGGCAAATAGTTGCGATGTTCGTAAATTAATTCCAAATTAAAAATGGAGCCTTCAATGAGATGGTTTAAAAAATAAAAAATAATGCAGAAAGAAATTAACGGGCGCTTTCGGGCAATATAAAAGGCGCAACCGATTATGGACAATATCAATAAAATTGCCGGAATGGTGGTCCATGGCTGGAACAGGGAACGGGAAACATTTATATCATAAAGAAAAGTTAAGCGTGAACCGATCGGGTAAAATAACAAAGAAAGATAAAATAAGATGACGCGCGGCTGTGTCAGAAGTCTTTCGATCATTGTGAAATCACGTATTTTATATTCATTTACAATGTTAGAAAGATCAACGTAAATAAAACCGGCGATTAAAATAACAAAAACAGGCAGAATCACAATTTTTGAGTATCTAAGAACATTTTGCTTAGTAATGCCTTCGATGAGAAATAAATCAAACAGAAGAATGCTGACAGGCAGCATTGCCGCATTTTCTTTGGTAAGCACAGAAGCCAGTCCTGACAATAGGCTGATTGTAAACAGGATGAATGAATATTGAAATTTTGAGTTAGTGCGAGCTTTTAAATAAAAATACATGGATGCAATGTAAAAAAGTCCGGCCATAGATGCCATCCGTTGAACGACATAAGTGACGGAAGTTACCCAGATGGGATTAATAGCCCAAAAAAACGTTGCCAGGAGTGCCAGCGGGTAGGCGATATTTTCATATTGATCCTTCAGTCGGGGGAGTTTCAGCGTATTGTAAATAAACAGAAACAGAAATACAGAAGCAAGGTAATGAATTATAAAATTTACCACATGATAGCCGAATACATCCGCACCATGAAAATGATAATTCAATGCAAAGCTTAAATAAGATAAAGGACGTGAAGGTCTTGTTTGTTCCAGCCCGTAGATACAATGTTTTATTTCGGGCCAGGAAAAAGATTTCATATGGACGTAAGGATTATCAATGATGTTGCTGAAATCGTCAAAATGCCAGTCGCCGTAAAAGCTATTCGAATAAATTGAAATCAGGATTATGAAAAGAGTAATAAAAGTAAAAAAATATTTCGGCGATTCGGGAAATTTGAAATTGATTGGTAATGAAAAACAGTTTTCTTTTGTTAGCATATGACATCAAGCGAATTTATTTTTTGAAGCTTAAAAAATAAGAAACTAGCGCTAATGAATTTCCCGCGATTAATAATTTCATGTATATTAATAGATAGAATTATTAATTTTGTAAAGTTATTTAATTTACGGACTAAATGTAAAATACAGGATAAAGTGATATACATATTCGTGCTTAAAATAGCTTGAATTTTAATATAATAAAGTTGATAAAGTATACTTAAAATCATTAAAATATAAACATGGGCTATCAAATGAAAATATGCATAGTTTCTCATTCCTATCCCTTTTTCCCGGGAGATTGGAGATCCAACTTTATTGCATCACTTGCGGAGGCTTATTCTGATATCGGGAATGATATGACCGTATTCACACCATTTTTTTCAGGCGAGCTAAGAAAAATAGATGAATCAGATAAAGTAAAAATAATCGAATATAGATATCTGCCGTTTGAATCCATGCATCTGATAGGATATGGCAAGTCTATGAAGAGCGACGTCAAAATGTCCAAGCTGACAGTTTTATTGACACCGTTTCTTTTGATTGCCGGCATCATTAAACTTGCCAGATTATTGAAACGGGAAAAATATGATTTTTTGCACTGTCATTGGGCTGTTCCCAATACCCTCATTGCACTTGGCGCCAGATGGCTAACCGGATCGAGAACGAAGATAATGACATCATTTCCCGGCTCTGACGTGACAGTTATTAGCAATACAGGAATACTCGGGAGATTGCTTGCTCATATTATTTCAAAATCTGATTATATGTCGTGTAACAGTTCTGATTTAAGAGAAGAACTGGCGAAAAGCGGAATTAATCCGGAAAAGATAGATTATGTTATATATGGCGTAAATGATGATAGAATACACTTTGCGGCGGAAAAAAGAGCGGCAGTGCGAAAGAGATTGGGTATAGAAGATGATACTATATTGCTTTTAATGATTGGACGGTTTATTCCAAAGAAAGGATTTTCAACTGCATTTCGGGCTTTAAAGTTAATTATTGAAAAAAACACAAATGTAAAACTGGTTATCATAGGCGATGGTGAAATGAAGTCGCAATATGAATCTATACTAAAGAAAGATCATACAACAGATTATGCGTTATTCATGGGCTATGTTAATAAAGATGAATTAATGGATTATTATTCAACCTGTGATATATTTCTGATGCCTTCGGAAAAGAAACCGGCAGATGGTTTAAATACAGTTGTTCCGGAGGCCATGGCTTGCGGCAGACCGATTATAGCGTCTAACGCCGGTGGTAATGATCTTGTTGTTTTTGACGGTTTAAATGGCTTTCTTCACCCTGAAGGTGATTACGAGCAATTAGCGGTTCTGGTAAATCGTTTAATTGATAATGAATGTTTACGCATTGATATGGGGAAAAAATCCCTCGAACTTGTTAAAGAGAAATTCAACTGGCAGGCGATAGCAAAATACTATATTGAAAAATATAAAGGACTTTATGGCAAGACTGATAGATCTTAAAACATTTTCAGATCAACGCGGAAATCTTACGGTAATAGAAAAAGTAATTCCGTTTGAGATTAAAAGAATCTTCTATATTTATGGCGTAGATGATTCTATCCGCGGGGGGCACAGGCATCATAGAACCATCCAGGCCGCTATCTGCCTTAAAGGCAGTTGTATCGTATCAAATAATGATAGTGTCCATAAAGAAGATTTTTATCTTGATCAGCCTTCAAAATGCCTCATCATTGAGCCTGGCGATTGGCATACAATGCATTGCTTTACGGAAGATGCTATTCTCATGGTGTTGGCTTCGGAATATTTCGATCCGGAAGATTACATTTACGAGGAATACCAATGATCGAATATGAAAATTTACAGAAGGTAAATGAACCATTTTTCAATAAATATAAAAAAGCGTTTACCGATGTAATGCATGGCGGCTGGTATATTTTAGGAAAAGCTGTCGAAAAATTTGAGCAGGAATTTGCCGCTTATTGCGGTGTTCAACATTGTATAGGCGTTGCATCCGGACTTGATGCTTTGACTATTTCACTCAAAATATTTCGTTTCCAACCAGGTTCAGAAGTTATAGTTCCTTCTAACACATATATTGCCACAATACTTTCTATTGTCCACAGCGGTTTAAAACCTTTACTGGTCGAACCTGATATCAGGACATACAATATTGATCCTGAAAAAATAGAAGATGCCGTAACACGTAAAACAGCAGCGATTATGCCTGTTCATCTATATGGGAAAATGTGTCCTATGGATCAGATAATGGATATTGCGAATCGTCACGGACTAAAGGTTATCGAAGACTGTGCGCAAGCGCATGGTTCCAAATACAAAAGTAAGAAAGCAGGGACTTTTGGTCACTGCAATGCGTTTAGTTTCTATCCGACAAAAAATTTAGGCGCGCTTGGCGATGCCGGAGCTGTTGTTACAGATGACGATGATCTAGCGGAGCAAGCAAGGATGTTAAGAAATTATGGGTCGAAGGTTAAATATTATAACGAAGTTGTGGGATTCAATTCCAGGCTAGATGAAATGCAGGCGGCATTCTTAAGGATTAAGCTAAAAAAACTGGATAATATTAACAAACATAAAAGAAAACTTGCCGCAATATATCTTGAAAAAATCAGTGGAGACTTTGTCAAACCTGCTCTTCAAAAAGATTATCATGATACTTATCATATTTTCAATATCCGCCATTCTCAAAGGGACAAGCTGAAAAAATATCTGCTGGAGAATGGAATCAAAACCGAAATTCACTACCCGGTCGCACCGCACAGACAGAGAGCCTTACAATACCTGTTGGGTGATAAGTCCTACCCGATTTCGGAAGAAATACATGCTTCCACGCTGAGCCTGCCGATTTCATATGGACATTCGGAAGAAGATACTTACGAAGTTGCCGAAAAAATAAACGGATTTAAATAAATGAAAAAATATTTAGAACGAGGCTATGCGGTTGATCGCGGCAGATTGATTAAAGCGCGAAAAATAGAATTAGTCTTGTTGGATAATCTTAAAAGTAAAAAGGATCGTCTTTCGGGTAAAAATATCATTGATATCGGATGCGGCAGCGGACATATTGCGGCGTATTTTTCAGAATACAACCGCGTATTGGCGTTAGATGTTGTTGACCAGGTTTCGTCGGACGTTAAAGAGAAAATAAATTTTATTAAAACAGAAAATGATTTGTCGTCATTTTCCAATGGTGAATTTGACATCGTAATATTGAACCATGTTCTGGCTCACACAAAGAACAAATTAAAATTAATGCTGGAAATTTATCGTTTGCTGAAAAATGATGGCATTTGTTATGTTGCCAATCCCAACAGGTACTATCCCATAGAACCTTACTATAAAATTCCTTTTTTGCATTATCTTCCGGAAAAGTTGTTTTTAAAATTAGCCCAACATTTAGGAAGGAATCAGGAAAATGTTTATCTTCTTTCACATTTATCCTTTAAAAAACTGGCGAGGATCGCAAAATTTACCATAAGCGATTATACTGTTAATGTTATAAATGAATCTGAACGGTATTCAAGTGAATATGAAATTCCGTTCGGAATCAAATTGCCTGGAATAGCGAGTATTATCAGTCCCACAAATATTTATATCCTGAGAAAGTCAGGCTGATATATATGAAATTTAGTAAGTACATCAAAATATCGCTTTCAATTCTTCTGGTCGTGCTCTTTATCTGGTTTTTTTATAAGGAATTCAAAGAAAACTGGGAATCGGTCAAAATACTTCATTTAGTCATAAATTGGAAATATCTTGTTTTGGGTATTTTGACGATGATCGCCAATTATTTGTGTACAACATTAAGCTGGCATATAGGAATAAACTACTTCGATAATCATAAAAAAATAAAATTTACGCAAAGCATTGCTTTGGTAAACATTTCACAGTTAGGAAAATATATACCGGGAAAACTCTGGTCATATATGGTTCAAATCTATTGGCTGGCATCAAAGGGTGTTCCGAAGACAACAGCCTTATATCTTAATATTGTAACTACTTTATTGGCTATATTGGTATCTATGTTGCTGGGCTGCTCATTGCTGCTGATGCTTCCTGGTTGGTACTATCTAAAAACTGAAATCTTAATATTTATTGGTCTTCTGCTTGTAATTAATTTAGTTTTTTTCAATAAAAATATTCTCAGATTCTTCATTGAAATGCTTTCGAGAATTACCGGGCAAAAAATATCTTTTTATCAATTATCAACACGCCGGATTATTTCCATGCAGCTTCTCTATATTACCGGCGCTTTATTCTGGGCATTAGCCGGATGTTTTATTTCCTTAAGCATCGGGTTTGGTCTGGATGGTCTGAAAATAATCTTTATTTCATCAGCAATGCTGCTGGGTGATGTCATCGGATTTTTAGTTCTTATTGCGCCGGGTGGATTAGGCGTAAGAGAAGGGATGATGTTTTTGATATTGAAGGACACCGGGATAATCCAGTTTGCGCTTATTTTCCCGATAGTCGTGAGGCTATTGAGCATAGTGACAGACTTAATTATGGGAATAGTATCTGTTCTGATTATAAGCAAAAGTAAATATTTTTTGCGAAATAATAATTGATAATTATTTCAGTAACATACAATAATAATCATCGTATGCTTTATTCATTAATCGTAAAACTTTTGTTATAAAAATATCAAATTATAAAATATTAAAAGGGAATAATAATGAATGAGACAAAAATCATTCTCGTAAAACCATACGCTCGCAGTGTTTACGGCTATCCGGCAACGCCGCTACTAGGTTTAGGACTACTGGCATCTATACTTATTAAGGCTGGATTTAAAACTCAAGTTTTAGATTTGCGATTAAAAGGATACGGGAGAGAAAATTTGGTTGCTGCAATAGCAGATTTTAAGCCCAATATCATCGGCTTTTCCGCTTCAAGCTTTGATTATTTAAACGCAGTAGATCTCTGCAAAACAATAAAAGAAATTGACTCAAACATTGTAACAGTTATTGGTGGGCCTCATTCAACCATGTGTCCTGAAAAAGCGATCGAACCGGAATCTGTTGATTATATCTGCATAGGTGAAGCTGATACAACTATTTCCGAATTTGTCAGTGCTTACCCGTATAAAGAGAGAATGGGAAAAGTAAGAGGTTTTGGTTACAAAGATGGAAATCAAAAAAAATTTAATCCGGCGCCTGATCATATTTATGACCTTGATTCGCTTCCGTTTGTCGATTTTGGATTGTTTCCCATAGAAAAATACAGAGTCGGAAGAACTCTGACTTTACCACTTTTTACCAGTAGAGGATGCCCTTATAATTGTTGTTATTGCTGTTCATACTTGATTCATGGCCGGAAATACAGAGCCAGGTCCGCCCAGAGTCTTGTACAGGAAATTGAAATAAACATGGAAAGGTTTAATACGAAATATTTTACAATTGCTGACGACACCTTCAATTTTGACAAACAAAGAGTTATTGATTTTTGCAATCTGCTTATTGAAAAAAACCTGCAAATTGAATGGGATTGCCCACAGGGTATAAGAGCAGATAAGTTAACTCCGGAAATAGCCAAGCTTATGAAGAAGGCCGGCTGCAAACTACTTGCGATGGGCATTGAATCTGTTGATACTGACGTCCTAAAGTTGATCCAGAAAGGTGAAACAATTGATCAGATTAAAGCGGCCATTAAAGCGGTTAATGAAGCTGGTATCATATCCAAAGCTTTTTTCTTGGTGGGACTGCCGGGAGACAGTGTAGAGAAAGTTCTCGAATCAATTAGATTCTTCAAAAAAAACAACATATATATACCGAGGTATTCCATGATTGTTGCATATCCCACTACGAATTTGGAAAAATGGTTAGAAGGGAATGCCAATTTATATTACGACCCCTATGAATATGTTACCACCCATAATGAATGTTCCGACGATATTGGCGTTCAATTCGATACAGATGATTTTCCGAAAAAAGAGCGTTACCGAATTTTCAGATATGCGGAAAAGGAAGCGGAGGTTTGGCTGATTAGAAATAAATTAATTGATAAATTCGGCCTACTCCTTGGAAAAATACTGGCAGTCCCTTTCCGTCTTAAAATTTTCAGGGATATATTGAGATTAGCGTTCAAGTTAAATATCATAAACATTTACAGTTAATGCTAGTAAATATTTTTTGGTTACCGGTATCTTGCTTTGGGGTTCATACCCATGATTTAATCTGTGGAGTAAGATGTTTGTTTTTTATTTTATATTTATTGCCGCATTGAGGACATTTGTATTTTTCATCGAGCTTATTGCCGCACTGGCACACCCAGCCTTTTTGCCGCGCCGGATTGCCCATCATTAAGGCATGATCAGGGACATCTTTAGTAACCACCGCGCCCGCCGCAACAAAGGCATAGCTGCCGATAGTGTGTCCGCAGACAATCGTGCAGTTTGCGCCCAGTGAAGCTCCTTTTTTGATTAATGTAGGTTTGATCTCTGACATTCTCTTAATTTCAGCGCGCGGATTTATTACATTGGTAAAAACGGCTGATGGGCCGCAAAAAACATAATCTTCAAAGGTCACGCCTTTATAAACGGATACGTTGTTTTGTATTTTGCAGCCGTTGCCCACAGTAACATCAGGACCGATAACCACATTCTGGCCGACCGAACAGTTTTTACCGATTTTGGAGCCGGCGATTACATGGGAAAAATGCCATATCTTTGTTCCTGCTCCAACTTCGACGCCATCATCAATTTGAGAGGTGGGGTGGAGATCGTAGTTTTTTTTATCCTGCGGGCTTAAACCGGAATCACTTTTCAAATTGATTCTTAATCCATTTTCATTCAATGAACGTTCGGAAGCGTTTAAAACTTTGAGAACGCGTAAACCTTCTTCTCCATTGGTTAATGCCGGTATTCTATTTTCAATGCAATCAAGAAAATGTCCGCATTCGATTTTCAGCGGTTCGGCATAAGGAATAGAAACACGTTCCGGAATTCCGCGAGCCGGCACGGGAACGTTATTTTCCCAATTCACATGGTGCGGATAGATGAGCAGTTTTTCTTCCCAGGGCATAGTATCATCAAACACAGCCATTTTTTGATCACCGACAACAACCAGTTTTTGATCTTTAAACGGATGCAGCCAGGAAACAAATACATGAGCTTTCAGACCGGAGGAAAATTCCAGATGGGTTGTCGTGACATCAGCGATTTTTTTATGCAGATAATTACCGCCGGTGGCAATGACGCTTTCCGGCTCTTCACCGGCCAGAGCAAGAATCATCGAAATATCATGCGGGGCGAAAGACCATAAAATATTTTCTTCCCTTCTGATTTTTCCCAAATTTAAGCGGTGAGAATATATATAATTGATCCTGTCCCAGTTCTCCTTCCTGCGCCAGTTGTTTCAATTTAATAAAAGCAGGATGATACTGCAGAAGATGGCCCACCATTAAAACTAAATTTTTCTTTTGCGCCAGAGCAATCAGTTCCGCGGCGTCTTTTCCCGAAAGCGTAAGAGGTTTTTCCACAAAAACATGCTTGCCGGATTGCAATACTTTCCGTGCCAGCATAAAATGAGTTTCCGCCGGCGTGGCGATAACAACCCCGGAAATGTCATCACGGGAAAGTACATCCGTAAGCGAACTATAAAAGTCACAGGAAGGGTAAAGTTTCCGCATTTGATTAAGGGACACTTCATCTTTATCACCGATAACTTTCAGAGCGTTCAATTCAAAAAAATTGCGGATTAAATTTTTCCCCCAATTTCCCGCTCCCATTACGGCAATGGAAAGTTTCTTATTTTCTTTTGTCATAATTTATCTATGCTCCACAAAAGCCATCATGTTTTATACAGCCTTTCATTATCCTGAATATCCATCCACATCGCAAATAAAAGAGACTGAAAGCTGCTGGTAAAGAGAAAGAAGAAAGCCAGCATGGTTGCCGATGAAACGGAGCCGCCGGAGATAACGATAGACATTATTTTAAAAGCGTAGGGGATTGTAAGAATGCCCATCAAAAAAGCAAAATGATAAAGCAGAAAAAGCGGGTGAAAATCACGAAACAGGTACTTGACCCATAATCGCTTAAAAAAAGACTTGAAAAGCAGCCAGGAAATGACGGGGGATAACCTTCATCACTTTCATTTTTGAGGTCTCGCCGATATTGTAAACAGGTTTAATTTTAACTTCCTTTATCGTGCAGAAAGCGATGTTCAATTTTACCAGCAGATCGTTAGGCATCCCATAACTTTTGTAAATATCATGAAGCTTGATTGCGCCCAAAGCAGAAAGAGAAATAGCGGTGAAGCCTGTCTGGGTATCGGAGACATGCCAGTAGCCGGAGGCGATTTTGGTTAATATCGATAAAATGGAATTGCCAAAATAACGGGTTTTGGGAATGATGAGGCGGGCTCCGCCATGAATAAGACGATTGCCTTTGACATAATCAATTTCTTCATTAAGAACAGGCAGACAGATTTTTTCCAACTCTGCCGGATCCATTTGACCGTCGCCGGCCATGACAGCAGTACAGTCGATATTATTATCCAGACACCACTTATAACCGCGGGCGATTGCCGCCCCCACGCCGCCGTTTTTTAAATTGTTGATTAGAATTATGCGGTCGGATTCGGGATGAGCATTGGCAATTTCTGAGGGGATAAAATATTCCATATCCGCTTGTTGTTTTTCTTTGAGCAAGTGTTCAGCACGGTTATATTTGTTGTCGCTCGTATTTCCGATGTTATTTTTTGCAATGGGTTGAACTGATTTTTTCTTGCTGATATAATCCAAGACGGCGGCGGCTGTATTATCCGTGGAACAATCATTAACAACAATAATGCGATCAACAAAATCAGGCATGGTTACTAAAACCTGTTTGATTTGTTTCTCTTCATTATACGCGGGAACTACAACAGCAATAGTTTTATCGAATAACATAAAAGAGCCTCCACGTCTTGCAGACTAACCTACTATTTTTAATTTGATTTGTCCAAAAATATTTCGTCATAATATTGGGAACTGCCGGTTATTTTTTTGAGCTTAAAGAAATTGATATTAAACCGCAGCCGAATTTGCTTGATATTAGATTGTAGCGGTAATATTATTAGTTACATATTTTAAAATATTGCGGGTGCGGCATTTTGCGGAAGTTAAACATTATCCCTGAATAGTAGCGTGACAATGGATCAAAAAATCGAAGCAGAAATTGTTGCCAGGGTTCTGAAGGGAGAAAGGCAGGCATATGCAATGCTTGTTGAAGAATATAAATCACCCATTTATAATTTAGCCTACCGGATGACCGGAAATTCAGAAGATGCCGATGATTTAACGCAGGAGACATTTATCCGGGCATATCAATACTTATGGCGATATGACACGAGCAAGAAATTCTTTACCTGGCTTTACACCCTGGCTTTAAATTTAATCAGAGGCCACCTGCGGAAAAAAAATAAATACAACAAATCTTCTGAAGAATTCAGTGCGCATTTATTGTCCGATAAAAATCCTTCGCCGGAAACAGAATTAATAGAAACGCAAGAGATGAGTGTCTATCTCTTGCGGCTGGAATATGAGTCCCGGGCATTGCTAATTATGAAATTTCATCAGGGATTAACGTTTGAAGAAATTGCCCAGATTACCGGTAAATCACTCAGTGCCGTCAAAATGAGCATATATCGCGGACTGGAAAAATTGAAAGAATTACTGAAAGAATTACGGGTATAATTCGACTAACAAACTTCTATTCGCTTCACTATTGAAGTTTGAGTCTCATTACCCTCCGCTTTACGGGATAATTCGATCTGCAAGCTTCAGTTCACTATGTTTCTGAAGAGAGGGTCTTATTACAAGAGTCCCACTTAGCTTTGCACGTGGGATGATTCAACTAACAGAGATTACCGCGCTTCGCTTGTAATATCTGAGTTTCATTAGAATTGGAGTTTCAACAATAAAATTTGTGACTATTTGGTCTTTGAAATTATATATATGATATGAACTATAAAAAATAGATTTTAAAAGGTATTTATGGAAAAATATGATGAAATAATAAATAAAATCAAAGAGATAAATCCAGTAAAACCCGGTCCTGATTTGACGCCGGCTATAATGCATAAAATTAGTCGAATCCATGAAAGACGTTATGCCTGGATATGGAAAAGAGCATTTATTTTGATTAAAGAAATATTTGCCACGTCGCCAACAAAAGAGGAGTGTGCCACTTCCTTTATATCGATGGGGGTTTTTTATCTTATTTTGGGTTTGATTCTTTTGTTTTTCATAAACAGTATACCGGCAAATTCAGAGATGAATATCTGGTTAAAATTACAATCACCGGTTTTCATCCTGGTTGCTTTATGGCTTACTGTTCTGGGCGGCGCTGTATGGTTTATGGGCAGAAAAGCGGTTCAGTTTGCCCGCTGGGGATTAGTCATATATATTTTAATATTTGTTGTTAGCACGGTGGTGATGTCATCGGGTGGAAAATTTGCATTACTGTTGGGAACTGGTTTATCAATAATTGCGCTGCTTACAGGAATATCGCTTAATTTTTCCGTAGGAAAATATGGATGCGCGTCAAATATGAGCAGAGGATAAATGCATGAAAACATATAGTAAAAAGAATGGTTTTACGCTTCTTGAAGTTGTTGCAACTTTAGTTATTATGGGTATTATTACCGTGGTAACCGTATCGCTGCTTTCCTCCAACCAATATAAGCTTGTTGCCGCCAGGGATGCGCTAGTTTCTCATTTGCGCTTGGCGCAAGCAAGAGCGATGAACACTTCCATAAATTCCGGAGATACCAGTGAATGGGGCGTGCGCTTTATCTCTACAACTCAGTATCATCTGTTTTACTGTGCTGCGGCCAGCACATGTGATCCGACCGCTGCCGCCAATCAACAGGCATTTCTCGGTGCGGACAGTATCATCGTGAATATTACCAATAGTGTGCAGCTAACAAACGGCGCTTTAGTTCTGGCGTTTGACCGCTTCGGTACGCCCTATACGAATGCCGCTTTAACAACGGCAACGAAGCTTGCCAGTCAATTAACTCTTACGTTGAAAGATAACAATGGCAACACCAGGACAATTAATATTACACCGGAAACAGGGATGATAATATCATGAAAAAAAGTAAACGAAGATGGAACCGGAAAGGATTTACAATTATTGAATCGATCATTACGCTGTTATTGATTTCCATAATGGCAGTAATGCATTTCAACCTTTACTCAACCGATTTTTGGCAGCCTTGGCGCTTTCAGCTGGTTTAATAACGAACTTCTTTTGCAGCAAAGCATGGAAAAAATTCTAGGCGATTATAAAAGTCAAAGAAATAATCCCATATAATCCCTTCAACCCCAGTGTATTCCGGCAATATGTTATTAACAACTATCCATTGGTCGATGCCACTAAAACCGGATTTCTTACTTTCACCTGCTCGGGCCAAACCACCTGTACAGCCGCATGGCCGCCGACAGGCCACTATACCCAGCAGTTCGCTGCCGGTGCTTATTATCACGGTCCTCAGCAATGGAAGGACTCTTTCGATGATTTTTACTTGATGAAAGGGCGGATTATGAAAATTATGAAAAAAAGCAGCGCCGGTTTTACTCTGATCGAAGTTATTGCCAGTCTGGTTATAATGAGCATTGTGGGTCTTGTTGCCGCGATGGGCCTTGTGCAAGGCATAAAGGCTTATGTGATAACACGAACTAGTTCCGAAACAGTACAACGGCGGACTATGCTCTTAACCGCATCAAACTGGAATTTATGAATATGGATTCTGTTACCGCTGCATCTGCTGATTCAATTACATTTACCACTAATAAAGTTATTAATCGAACTTCAGGCACATTATATACGATCGCCATAGACAATACTAATAATCAAATAAATTTAACGGTTACTCCACCCGTGGGAACAGCATCAACGAATGCACTTCTGACCGGTCTGGGAACAGGCGGCAGCTTTTCTTACCTATACTAGACAATGCAGGCGGCGCATGGGTGCCGGCTAATGGATTTGGTGGTACCTCCACGTGTTCCTCGAGTTCCCTCCATTCCATAACGATTAATCTAATTATTCCCCGGTCGGATGGCGGCGGTAATCTTACTTTTACGACATCCGTTAATCCCCGGAATAATGAATGTGCAAACGGACCGGAAGCTGTTTCGTTTGGCCAATAAAATAATATGTTATTCAAAGAGAAAAAAATTAAGAAAATGGAAAGGTTGCGATATGAAACAAGATAATTCAATATCCAGTCTCATGAAGTCTCAATGCAAATTATATATGCATAGCGGTGGTTCGATGATGTTGAACATTATTATAATTATAGTTATTTTTGCCTCTATTCTCTCGGCAATTGTTTATATGTCTTCATCGAGCCTGCGTCAGGCATTATCATCCAATCAAAGCGCCAATGCCTGGAATATGGCGGAAGCGGGCTACCGTTTTCTGTCCACAAATTATATAAATACGACTGATATTAACGGAACTGGAAGCGCGGATGATGATAAGGCTGCCTTTCTCAGCAATATCAATGGCCGGACTTATGTTATCCCCAACAGCGGCTCATTTACTTTAACAGTTCAACCGTATTGGTTTTATAATACTGCAGCGACAGCAACGGGGAATAAAATTAGCGTGAATCTGCCGGGAACTACGCCAACTGGTTTTACCATGCCGGGTTCCGGACAGATTAAATTGGGCGACATACCGGGTGCGGGTATCATAAATTATACGAGTGGAAGTTACACCAGCAGCACAGGCGTTTTTTCCTGTACTTTAGCCAGTAATGCGACACTAAACAAGGGGGACAGTGTTTATCTCGTGCTGAACCCGAATGCAAGTCAAACTTTAACACAAGCGACTGGCCATAATACTTTAACGCTTAATCTCAATACTTTCTCCGCAACTGCATTCCCCCCTAAAGACGGATTAATTCAAATTGGCTCTGAAACCAGGCTGTACCGATACAGCCTGGCTACTGTAAGCGGTAGTGTTCTGACACTGACAAACCTGCGGCATTCAGACAACTCTACTTTTAGCACCCCCGTGACTACGGCAACAACAGTAACATTTAAAAAATATCTTATGCTTCAATCACGCGGTCAAGCAGGGCCGGAGCAGCGCACTTTAAGTTTTAGCGAAGCGATTTTGGACAGTGTCGCCTCAGCACCCGTAACAACGATAAGCTTAAATACGGCGTCAGATCTTAATAACAATTTTTCTCGCAGTTCTTCAATAAGTGCTTATGAGACTGCCACCCTTCAAACGTCGGGTGGAGGATCTGCCGTTTTTGCGATTATGGACTCTATTACGATAACCGGCACTTATAGCTGTGGATCTTTTTGGTACAGTAATACCAGCTAGATCAACTCACTATGGGTCCTCCCAGTAGAGGTATACTTGCTTTCTTATGATGTTCAAGTCAAACCGGCCACGGGTAATAATTTAACAGCCGGTACGATAGGGTTGGCTATCCGTGCTAAAAATGTCGGTACCTCTACAGAAACTTACTTCGGGTTAACGTTCATGAAGTATAATTTGGCGAATTTACGTTTTACAGCCGGATCAACAGCAATTAATCCCGGTGATTCCTTGGTGGGGGCAACAAGCGGTGCGAAAGGGATTGTCCAGGGAACGCCGGAGATCACCTCCGGGTCATGGGCGGGCGGCAATGCGGCGGGAATAATCAGATTTGCTTCTGTAACCGGAACATTTTCCAATAATGAATTGTTGAAAGTGAATGGTGTTAATGTGGCGAAGAATACACCTGCAAATGGCGGCACAACCTACTATACAGCAGCGGCAAATGACTACATTCCCAGTGCAATTGAGCCTCATCCGTCTGATTTTTCCCCTGCCCGGTATAATATCGGGCCTCTGCTGCTGGTTTTGTGGGAGCGTAAATCCGATGGCACTTTCCGCTGGCTGGCTTTTAAAGATATCAGCTACGATAGCTATACCAAGGGACTTCAAGACTGGAATGAACCCGATGGAAGTTGCACGACTAACTGCCCTGAAAGTGACGGACAGATTATTGACGATAATGCGTCCATTTACATCCGCATTCAGGAAAAGAGAGTAGATCTTGGAGCGGGGCTGGTTAAGGTAAACGACATCAATGTGTTTTACGGTGACAATTCTTCGCGTTACACAACGCGGTCGGCTGATGCGATACCTTATGATATAGATGCGTATAGGCTGCGTTATGTTGCCGGCGCTACACCGTTTACACCGGTCTGGGCGCCCCAGTATATCAGTCAATGGAGTCAAGCAGTGGATTACTTTTCCCATATAGAGACAGGAAGCGGAACTCCGGCGGGTTCTCAGTACGCAGTTTCAGTGGGATGCTGTTAATCCTAACGTGACGGATATAACTGTTCTCAAGATATGTGATGATGGTTCGGCAACATGTACTTCCTCGCAGAATGGCACATTGCGTCTTACTGAGTTGGTTACACCGGATTCAGGAACATACAACCAGGCGGAAATTGGTATGATCGCCTGCGGTCAAGTCACTACAAGTCCTTATTCGACTGCCGGTTTCGCTGAATTTGCCATACAAACACCGGGAAGTTCCACTGGCGGATTCAGCGGTACAACTTCAACTTTATACTGGTAACCCTGCTTCGATATTAATTTCGAATAAAGGGAAAAGTATCTGATTTTTAGTATTCGGATGAAGCTTTCGGAGATTTTAAACATATTTTGATGACGATCGTCTAATTCTTCTTTTGCTCGTGTGTCCTCGCGTGACCTTCAGGTTACTCCGGTAAAAGGTGTATTGGGAGATTAATAACCTGGGTCACACGAGCTACGCACTACTCGCGCACATGTATATGCTGCGCCGATAAGATAGAAGAAGGCAATTTTTCAATGCGTTTCATTTTCTCTTGGCTTTTCAATCAGCCTTGCTGAATAAGTGGAGCCCCCTCCGGCAGGAGCCGGAGGCTCCCCACAATAACGCGACCTCCCGCGGGTTTCACCGTATTCCTCCCCCGGCTGAAACCGGGGGATTCCAAACCACGGGATTGACTTTTTCCTGCCATGTGTTATCTTTCAAAGAATAGGGTTGATAACAGCGTTTTTTTAAAAAGGAGGATGATGAGGTGAAAATATTTGTCAAAAAAGGAAAACTTGCCGAAGCAAAAAGCCAGGCAATTATTTTAACATTGTTTGAAGACAGCAAAAAATTGACCGGGGTGGCGCTGGAGATTGATAAAAAAAGCGATGGATTAATCAGCGAGTTAATCAGTAACGGCGATTTTGAAGCCAAGCCTTCTCAAATATCCGTAATCTATACCAGAGGGGCGCTGTCCGGCAAAAAGAATAGCCCTCGTCGGTCTGGGAAAACATAGTGAATTGAATCTGGAGAAGCTTCGCTCCGCTTTCGCCTCCGTCATGCGGCATCTGCGGAATCTCAATATCAAAGAAGCGGCGGCTTCCATTGATTTAAATCTTATTCCCCGGAAAAAAGATCAGGTGGCACAGGCAGTGGCGGAAGGCTCTCTGCTGGGGCTTTATCAATATACGCCATATAAAACGGTCGGCCGCGAAGATTTAAAAGAAATGGAACAATTAAATATCATTACTGACGAAAAAGATTTTTCCTTGGTTGAATCCGCGATAAAAAAGGCGCAGATAATTACGCAGGCCGTTTATTTTGCGCGGGATCTTATTTCCGCTCCATCCAATGAAATGACGCCGTCCATCATGGCGCAAAAAGCGCGGGAAATCGCCCGCAGAAAAAATGTGTCCTGCCGAAGTTCTGGATAAGGACAAAATGAAAGAAATGGGGATGAATGCTCTTCTTGCCGTCGCCTCCGGAAGCAACGAAGAGCCGAAGTTTATTATTCTGGAATATGCGGGCGGCAAAAAAAGCGCGGCGCCGGTTGTGCTGGTGGGCAAGGGATTAACCTTCGACAGCGGCGGAATTTCCATCAAGCCTGCGGATAAAATGGATGAAATGAAGACGGACATGTCCGGCGGCGCGGCGGTTATGGGGGTGATTATGGCGGCGGCCGATTTGCAGCTTCCGCTGAATATCACCGCACTCATTCCCGCTACGGAAAATATGCCCGGCGGCACTGCCTATAAACCGGGTGATATTATCAAATCATATTCCGGAAAAACAATTGAAGTTCTCAATACCGATGCCGAGGGCCGCTTAATTTTAGCCGATGCCCTTGCTTATGCTTCAGAGTTTAAACCGGCGGCTGTTATTGACGTGGCGACTCTTACCGGCGCCTGCATTGTGGCGCTGGGGGATGATGTAATCGGCATGCTGGGAACTGATGATAAACTGAAAAAAGAAATAGATAAAGCCGCCCAAGACTACCGGAGAACTTGTTTGGGAACTGCCCCTGTGGGAAAGCTATCACGAACTTATCAAGAGCGATATTGCCGATTATAAAAACAGCGGCGGCCGGGCTGCCGGCACAATCACCGCTGCCGCGTTTTTAAGTAAATTTGCCGGCGATTCGCCCTGGGTGCATCTGGATATTGCCGGCCCGGCCTGGACAAATAAAGACAAGACTTATATTCCCAAAGGAGCATCGGGAGTCGCTGTTCGGTTGCTTGTGGAATTCCTGCGCAATCGTGTCCAAAATTAAATATGCCGCTACTTCTGGAAATAAAAGATTTAAGGACAGCATTTGATACTGCTCAGGGAAGAATTAAGGCTGTGGACGGAGTTTCGTTGAAAATCAATTCCGGTGAAACTCTGGGAATTGTCGGCGAATCCGGCTGCGGAAAAACAATGCTTGCCCTTTCGATTATGCGGCTCCTTCCCGCAAACGGCAGAATCATTAATGGCGAAATATTATTTTCCGGCCGGGATTTATTAAAAACATCAGCCGAGGAAATGCGCGCCCTGCGCGGCAGTGAAATCTCCATGATTTTTCAGGAGCCAATGACTTCACTTAATCCTGTTTTTCGCGTCGGTGAACAAATCGCTGAGGCTATTCGCCTGCATCAACATCTTCCGGCAACGCAAGCTTTGGCGCTGGCCGTCGAGCAATTGGGTGAAGTGGGAATTCCCGATCCGCAAAAGCGGGCGCGGGATTATCCGCATAATCTCAGCGGCGGCATGCGCCAGCGGGTAATGATTGCCATGGCCATGTCTTGTCATCCCCGGCTTCTGCTTGCCGATGAACCCACAACAGCGCTGGATGTTACCATTCAGGCGCAAATTCTGGATTTGATTTCCGGCCTGAAGCAGAAAAATAAGATGACGGTCGTTTTAATCACGCACGATTTGGGCGTGATTGCTCAGGCCGCCCAAAAAGTTGCTGTAATGTATGCGGGAAAAATCGTGGAAAGCTCGGCAGTGGAAGATATTTTTGCCAATCCCTTTCATCCCTATACTCAAGGTTTGCTGGAATCAATACCGGCGAGATGCGTTGATTCCATGGGAAGAGGAGGATTACCTCAAAACTATTCCGGGAACGGTTCCCAGTTTATATAATATTGCCCCGGGCTGCCGTTTTTATGACCGGTGTTCCTATGCTGATGAAGAATGTGCCGGGAAAGAGCCGCCATTGACGGAAATTCAACCCGGCCATTTTGTTTCCTGCTGGAAATACAGCGCAAAGAAAAATAATTAGAATAGCGAGTGGATAATGCCCAACTCATTGGTTGAAATTCGAGAGCTGACAAAAAATTATACCTTAAGCAGCGGTTTGTTTAATCCCCGGAAGAGAATTATTTATGCCGTTAACAATATTGACTTGCAGATTTTTAAGGGTGAAACTTTGGGTCTGGTCGGCGAATCCGGTTGCGGAAAATCAACACTGGCGCGCCTGCTGACCAGATTGGAAAAGCCTTCTTCAGGTTATATAGCTTTTAAAGGTGAAAATATTTTTTTGTATGATAAAGAAGAGTTGAAAGTCTATCGCCGTAATGTCCAGATCATTTTTCAGGATCCTTATTCTTCGCTGAATCCGAGAAAGTCCGCACTTAAGCATAATCAAAGAACCGCTGACGATTCATCGCATAGGAGATAAGAAGACGCGCAATGAAAGCGGCGTTGGAAATCATGGCCAAAGTCGGCTTAAGCAGCCAGCAGGCTAATCGTTATTCGCATGAATTCAGCGGCGGGCAGAGGCAGCGCATTGGAATTGCGCGGGCGCTTGTGTTAAATCCGGAGTTAGTCATTGCCGATGAGCCGGTTTCATCCCTGGATGTTTCTATTCAAGCGCAAATACTGAATTTGCTCAAAGATTTAAAACATGATTATAATTTAACATATCTGTTTATTTCCCATGATCTCAACGTTATTCGATATATTTCCGATCGCGTTGCCGTAATGTACTTGGGTAAAATTGTCGAACTTGCGTTAAACAGCGATATCTATAATCGTCCGCTTCATCCTTATACCCGCATGCTGCTCTCGGCAGTGCCGTCCTGCGATCCCCGAAAGAAAAAAAGAATGATGAACATAAAAGGAGAAGCCAGAGCCGAAAATGAGGAAGGCTGCGCTTTTCAAACCCGCTGTTCTTATAAAACGGAAATTTGCGCGAAGGTGGAACCGCGGCTGGAAAAATTTGATGAACAAAGTTTTTGTGCCTGCCACATGGCCGGATCAATCTAATGGTATTGGAGTTATCATGCCGGAAGAAAAAATATATATAAAAAATGGTCCACTGATAATCGAAGGATTATTGGGCAAATCTTCGGGAGAAAAAGGCGTTGTAATTTGCCATCCACATTCCTTGATGGGCGGTTCGATGTATAACAATGTTGTTGAAGCTCTGCAAAAAGCGTTTGCTGCCGAAAATTTTTCCACCTTGAGATTTAACTTTCGAGGAGTAGGCGGAAGTACCGGAGTCTATGAAGAGGGCGTAGGCGAAAAGGAAGATATTTATGCCGTGTGTGAATACTGAAGAAACTTGGGCTGACAAAATTGTTTTTGGCGGGCTATTCTTTTGGCGCCTGGGTTGGTTCAAAAATTATTGAAGAAAGCAATAATCCTTTTGCCGCCAGTATCTGTATTTCACCGCCTATTAATTATTTTAATTTCAACTGGGATAATTTAAACAATAAAATAAATTTATTTATCTGCGGGGATTGTGACCAGTTCTGTGAGTATGGATGTTTTAATTCAAAAAGCGACAAAAGATAAATTCGCCGGTGGAAATAATTTGCGGCGCTGATCATTTTTACTTGGGGAAAGAAAAAGAACTTACTCGTATTTTACATAAACACATTATTTAATAAAAATAAAATAATTACGAAAAAAACTTGATTTTGATAAAAAACAGTGATATTAAATTTCTAACGTAAAGAAAACGTAAGTTTATCTTTACATTTGTTGAGATAATTGCAGTATTTGTCAGGAAATGGTTAGTGTTAAGTTTTACAAAAGTTAAGTTTTATAAAAAATAAAATAACCGCAAAGAATTCTTCAGTTGAAAAACAGAATTCATGCGGTTTTTTTCGTTTCTTATGGGTTCATGCCTGATAAGGAACAAATATTTTAAAGGAGGGTTTTAGCTTTGGCAGAAGGAAAAGTAAAATGGTTCAACGAGAAGAAGGGGTTTGGCTTTATTGAAAATGATGAAGGTGGAGATGTTTTTGTTCATTATAGCGCGATTGCCGGAACAGGATTTAAGACTCTTTATGAGGGTCAGAAAATTCGTTTCGATATTGAACAGGGTAACAAAGGTCCCAGCGCAACAAATGTTCAGCCACTGTAATAATTTCAATTAATTAAAGTTAACTCAAACTCGAACTAAAAATGCTCCGTATAGCGGAGCATTTTTTTTAATGAGACTCGCTGAAAACGAGCGTAGCGAAGTTTGAAGCGTTAGTCGAATTATCCAGGAACAATCCTGTCGAACGTAGTTGGCAAGGACGGAGATTGTGAAATACAATTGAAAACAAACGCAGTACAGTAATGTATGTAAGTTGAATTGCACCCGCAAGTGAAACGAAGCGGGATAGTGAGGCTTAAATTTCACAAATGAAGTCCGGTGTTTCTATTGAATCAACGGCAGTATCCTTTGTCTTTAGCCCACTCAAATGATTTGCAGTTTCCCAATTCACAGGCTTTTTGCGCATCACAGCAACCTAATTTGTTGTTGCCCTGTATAAAATAAGTAGTTCCTCTATTGTAGTAGGCTTTTATATAATTATGGTTCAGGCTGATGGCCTTATTGAAATCATCGATGGCACGTTGGTACTGACCATATTTGCCGTAAATAGTCCCCCTGTTGTAGTAGGCCTCGGCATAATCAGGTTTCAATCGGATTGCCTCGTTATAGTCTTTGATGGCACGTTGATGCTGGCCAAGTTTATCGTAAGCAACTCCCCGGTTATTATAATCATCGGCATAATCCGGTCTTATGCGGATGGCTTTGTTATAATGATCCATAGCCTCATCATTTCTGCCTTCTTTAAGCAGAGCAAAAGCGAGAATGGTATGTGCCAGTTCGTTATCCTTTTTTACTTGCGAAGCATGACTAAAAAGCTCTATATCATTTTTCCAGTAGCCGCATTGTTTCCACGTTAAAACGGTCATGATGGCCAGAACGGCTATTCCTGCCGGGAATAAAATCTTCTTACGGATATCTACCCGTGGGAATAAAAGTGGGATGCCCCATGCCAGCATAATGGCAATGCCGATAGAGGGCAGATAAGTATAGCGATCGGCCATCGCTTGTGAGCCGACCTGCACTAACCCGATTACGGGAATCAGAGTTCCTAAATACCAAAACCAGCCCACAAATAAAAAAGGCAATTTTTTGATTGCATAAATCACAAGAATTGTAATCCCGATCAAAATGAAGCAGGAAACTAAAACTTGCCAGAACGGAAAAGAATGTTCATAAGGATAAAATACGGCCAGATCAACCGGCCAGAAAGTTTTTCCTAAATAAGAAACATAAGAAATGATCGCATTCAAAAAGCGCGTAGAAACGGGCAGATGTTCCATTAAGTAATTGAGCCAACTTTATTTTGAGCCCGGAGAGTCACAATACTCGAGACAATTGTTAAAAAAATAAAAGGCGACTTTTCCCACAAAAGCCTGCCAATCAAATGACAGCGGCTTTTGACCGGTGCGGATATCTCTTTTTTTATAAGTGGATTAATCTTTTTCCAGCGGTTCAGCGGCCAATAATCAAGAAGCAACAGAACAAAAGGTAAAGTGACCAGCATGGGTTTGGCCATCAAACTCAACGCAAATAATATTAAACAAAGAAAATATTTAGAAAGTTTATAACTTTCGGCATAACAGGCGTAAGCGTAAATGCTTGCTAATCCGAAAAACATACTTAAAACGTCTTTGCGCTCGGCAGCCCAGGCCACGGATTCCACGCGCAAGGGATGCAGGGCAAAAAAAGCCGCGACAAATGCCGACGGCCAGAGACTCTTTGTCGTCCTGTTTAAAAAGAAAAACAGAAGTAAGATGGTGCCGATATGCAACAACAAACTAATTAAGTGGTGGCCGCCTGCATGATCCTTAAACAAACTCCAATCCAACATGTGTGAAAGCAGAGTGAGCGGATGCCAGTTACCGTAGAAAAAAGCCGTAAACGCCCATTTAATGCTTTCTGAATTAATTCCTGATTTAATATGATTGTTTTCGGTAATGTATTGATGGTCATCAAAATTAATAAAACCATTGCCTAAGATTCGGCCGTAAGCGGTAAAAGAAGCAACAATCAAAAATATTACGATAAAATAAGAATATTTTTTCTTCATGAATAAAAAACATCCACGTAATAATTAA
Organism: uncultured delta proteobacterium; assembly: GCA_963710575.1. Classification (GTDB taxonomy): domain Bacteria; phylum Desulfobacterota; class Syntrophia; order Syntrophales; family Smithellaceae; genus Smithella. The sequence goes on from CAVQAL010000007.1 coordinate 390,556, forward strand.
ACAAAATAATCAATCTTTTACTACATCCTGTATTTCTTTAGAAGCAAAAATCAGCGAGAATATTGCATCTTTTCCTAAATATAGTCTTTAGATCATTTTTTCGTAGCCATTATCGGTAAAATATTATTAGTATAATAGATTATTGATTGCATATACGTAATGGTTGATAATTTCAAGGCGATAGTAATACCAAGTTGCTTTCAAAAATTAAACTATAAATTTGTGAAAGCAACTTGGTATTATGCCCGGTATATCAACCTTTTAATATGCGATAGTAATTGGTATAAAATATGGCAAAAAATCTAATAGTGATTCTGGGTCCGACAGCATCGGGTAAAACGTATTTGGCGGCGCAGCTTGCCTATGATTTGCAGGGCGAAATAATTTCTGCCGACTCCCGCCAGGTTTATAAAAACATGGATATCGGCACCGGCAAAGATTTAAACCAGTATATTATTAATGGCCGGCGGATTCCTTATCACCTGATAGATATTGTGTCTCCGGAGAGCGAATTTAACTTATTTGAATTCCAAAACAGATTTTACAAAATATTCAGAGAACTCAGTGAAAAGAAAATTTTACCAGTTCTTGTCGGAGGAACCGGTCTTTATCTGGAATCCGTGCTGACAGGGTATAATATGCCTCACGCCCCAATGGATCAGAAATTGCGGAAAGATTTAAACGGGAAATCAAAAGATGAACTGCAGAAAATGCTTTTGGCGTTAAAACCGCATTTGCATAACAAGACTGATCTTGAAGATTCCGAAAGATTAATCCGGGCGATAGAAATTGAACGGGCACGAAGTATGAAAGATCAACCTCAAAAACCGGATATTGATGCCGTGGTTTTTGGCATCAGATGGGAAAGATCAACTCTGCGGCAGCGTATTACGGTGCGGTTGAAAGAAAGGCTGGAGCAGGGGATGATCGAAGAAGTAATGAATCTGCATACCGCAGGATTGACCTGGGCAAAACTCGAGAGCTTCGGACTGGAGTATCGTTTTATTTCACAATATCTGCAAAGAAAAATTACATTTGACGAAATGACAAACAGATTAAACACGGCTATCCACCAATTTGCCAAAAGACAGGAAACGTGGTTTCGGCGGATGGAGAAAAAGGGGATAGTGATTAACTGGCTTCAGAGTAACGACTATTCTTTATTAAAAGAAAGCGTAATGAAATATTTGCAATGAAAAAAAGTTCTTTAATTGATACTTATCTGCAATAATTATTCAGCCGATGAAAGGTGGAATTTAGTTGCCAATGATACGGAAAATATTTCTCAGGTTGTTGTCATACCGGCTTATGCGGAAAGAGAAATGCTTTTTTCCACTCTGGCTTCTATAGCGCAAAATCCATCTTCATCTTTGGACTATTCTTTTATATTGTGCGTTATTAATAACAAGAATAATTCACCTTTCTCCGTGATAAAGAACAACCTGCAAACAATTAAATATCTGGAAGCTGTGGTGAAAAAAAAGTCTTTAAGAAAATTCAATACTGATCAGGGAAATATATCCTCTTTTGCTTACTTTGTCCGATGCGAAATTGAAACTGGGCTACATTGATGCCTCGTCAAAAGGGAATGAAATACCGCAAAATTCAGGCGGCGTGGGAATGGCGCGAAAAATCGGTATGGATATGGCGTTGCGCTTGCTGAAAAAAAATTCTGCTCCACGCAATCTGATTTTGAGTCTTGATGCCGATACTTTAGTCCGGAATAATTATTTATCGGCAATAAAAAATTATTTTACATCAAAAGTCAAAACAGCAATCGTGGCTTATGAACATCAAATGCCATTGAGATTTTGAAGAACAAGCCGCAATTTGCTGCTATGAAATTTTTTTACGCTATTGGGTGTTAGGATTAAAATATGCAAAATCTCCCTGGGCCTTCCATTCCATAGGCTCAACGATTGCCACGTCAACCGAAGCTTATCTGGAAGTAAGAGGAATGAATAAGCGCGAAGCGGGAGAAGATTTTTATTTCTTAAGCAAACTCGCCAAAGTGGGTAAAATCGGTTATATTAAAGAAACTTGTGTTTATCCTTCGGCGCGTTCTTCCACGCGTGTTCCTTTTGGAACGGGCAAACGAATACAAAGATTTCTTGCCGGCGTTCAGAAAGAAGAATATCTTTTGTATGATCCGCAAATATTCGTAGTCTTAGCCGATTGGCTGCAGCTTATGAAGGATCAATTCATTTGCGACGAAGATGAAATATTAATAAAAACAGAAAGCATCCATCCAATGTTAAAGTCTTTCTTGAGAGATTGTGATTTTGCCGCAGTTTGGTCAAAAATACGCCGCAATGCGAAAGACGAAAAAACGCTTACCCATCAGTTTAACGATTGGTTTGATGGTTTTAAAACTTTAAAATTGATTAATTATTTTACCAAAGAAGTTTATCCACAAATTAACATGTTCAAAGCCTGGACCGGATTCTTTCCATGTCGGAAATGTCTGGATTAACACTTAATTCAGGAACAAAAATTCCCGAGTTAGAAGAGCAAATAAAGATTCTGCAATATTTACGAACGGTGACATGACGAAAAATATATCAGAGTTAATTCCGCGTCCCTGTTGTTATATCTTTATGAGCTCATTATCCTACGTCCCTGCCAACCATGTTGGTGGGATTGTTCTTTTGGCGCTTCGAGCTTCACTTCGTTCGCTTTCAGCGAGAGTCACGATCGCTTCGCGCCAGGGATAGTCCCCAATAGCCTTTGGCTATTGGATAGTTCGACTAACTTTTCAAACCGGCTTACAAATATTACTGCACTTCGTTTGTAATATTTGAGTATCACTAAAACTTGGGACTCATTATCGGCGGGTGTCATGATTGCTTAGCTAAAATCCCCATTCGCTACGCTCAGGGGATATCTCCATGTGCTTTGCACAAGGGATAGTTCCATTTACGCTTCAAACTTCGCATCGCTAGTTTTCAGCGAATGTCACTAATTCGTCCAGCAAGCTTCAGTGCACTTCATTTCTGAAGCGAGGGTCTCATTATCAGCGAGTCTCATTATAATGTTCTTGACGGATATATGTATTTTACATATAGGTGACGAATCTAAAAGGGTACTGTCAAATATTTTCTGGAGGAGATTCATGAAAAACATAATCAATAGAAGCTGGATAGCTATTTTTGTTTTATTTGCTTTTGTTCTGGTGTCAGGTTGCGGCGATAATGATAAAAATAAGAAAAAATCTCCGGCCCCGGCAGTCGGCACGAACCAGATCCAGCCGTTAGTTTCCGGATCTTCCACTTCCAGCGCAGCGCCGGTTGTTGCAGCGGAACAAGCAGCAGCAAATGATATAGCCGTCAGCGTTGATGGGAAAATATTGAAAAAATCAGAGTTGGAAAAAAATACCGATGAAAGGATGAAAAAACTCAAGGATAAGATACCCGCCGATAAGCAAAAAGAATTCAGAGAAAACATTAAGAAACAGCTGGTAAATACATTTATAATGAGAACTCTTTTAACCAATGAAATCGAAAAAAGAAAAATTGAAGTAAGTGACCAGGAAATAAAAATAGCAACAGATAGACTACAAGCAAATCTTCCGCCAAACAAGAAATTGGATGAATTTCTCAAAGAAAATAATATATCTCAAGAACAGATATGCGTTTGCAGTGAAGGTGGAAAAATTTGAAAATATAGAAATTGGTAAAATGGCAAAGCCTACGCAAAAGGAAATAAGCAAATTTTACAATGACAATCGTGACAAACTGTTTGTTGAACCGGAAAGTGTGCACGTCCGTCACATTCTTGTCGCTGTTAACAAAGGTGACAATGATAAAGTAAAAGCGGAGAAGAAGGAAAAAATAGAAAATTTGCGTAAGCAATTATTGAATGGCGGTGACTTTGCCGAATTAGCCCGTAAAAATTCCGATTGTCCAAGTAAAGAAGCTGGCGGTGATTTGAATTTTATAAGAAGAGGGCAAACTGTGAAACCTTTTGAAGACGCCGCCTTTTCACAGGAAAATAATGCGATTGGTCCGGTAATCACAACGGAATATGGTTATCATATTATTCAGGTGCTGGATCGCAAACCAGCCAAGAAGATAGCTTTGGAGAAGGTTAAAGACAAAATTTCAGCTTATCTGGAGCAACAAAAGACAATCAAAAGCATTTAATACTGTTTTGAAAAATTTACAGCAAAATGCGAAAATAATAGTTTCTCGGAAATTAAGTTAATTTTTGCGCGAAATTTTTATCCGGTTATTTGAAACTGTGTTCAGGGTCTGGAAAGGCGCCATGTCTTCACTTCTTGGATATAAGTTTTAACAGCGTTTCTGATATCCAAATTTAAATTGGCGTATTTTTTAACAAACTTTGGCGTCATTCTTTCATACATTCCCAGCATGTCGTTGATTACCAAAACCTGGCCGTCACAGTGAACGCCGGCGCCAATGCCGATAGTAGGAATGGATATTGAGCCGGTTATATCCGCAGCAAGTTTTTCCGGCACACATTCAAGTACCAGCGAAAAAGCGCCTGCTTCTTCCAGGCTTTTAGCATCCAGTATCATCTTTTCGGCGGCGTCTTCTTTTTTGCCCTGAACTTTATATCCGCCCAACTGGTGAATCGATTGCGGTGTTAATCCTAAATGGGCCATGACGGGAATTCCCGCACAGGTTATTTTATGGACTGTTTCGGCCTGTTCCTGACCGCCTTCAAGTTTAACAGCCTGAGCGTTAGCTTCTTTTAAAAATCGCCCGGCATTAGCCAGCGCCGCCTCCGGAGAAACCTGATATGATAAAAATGGCATATCGGCAACAATCAAAGCATTCTGTGAGGCGCGTGATACTGCTTTTGTATGATGCAGCATATCTTCCATTGTGACAGGAATGGTATTTTCATAACCCAAAACAACCATTTCCCAATGAATCGCCGACCAGAATTATGTCAATATCGCTTTCATCCAGGATAGAGGCCATGCCGTAATCGTAAGCCGTCAATACCGTGATTTTTTCTCCCTGAGTTTTCATCTTTTTTATGTCGAGAATTGTTTTACGGTTGATCTTATTTTGAGTGCTCATTTTTATACTCCTTTCAAAATAGCATTAATTGTTTTTGCCTGTCCGGGCATTAGCGTTCCTTTTTGTTGCGCCACCTTAACTGTTATTAATCCCAGAGAAGAGTACAAAGAGGAATATTGCGGCAGATTTTTATTAATTGCCGTGATGTGTTTTTTAATTGTGCCGAAATCGCCGCGGGCGATAGGGCCGGTGAGGGAAGGAATCGAACCGGAATTTTCGATATTTTTGAGGCTGCCGTAAACTAAAGGCAGATAGGCTTTTTTTGCATCTTTTTCATTCAGTGCCGATAGCCTGGTAAATAGATTCTACCACGTTCATTAAAGAAACCAGATAATTGGAAGCAAAGCAGGCAGCGGCGTGGTAAAGCGGCTTCTGATCAGAGGAAATAAAAAGAGGAATTCCCCCTAAATCGCGAACAATATTTTTAGCAGTCTTTTGAGCTTTTTTGTCTGCCGTAATTCCAAAATAACTTCCGGGAATATTTTGTATGGCTTGATCAATTGAAGAAAAACTCTGCAAGGGATGAATACTGGCAACAGCTGCCCCTGCTTTTTTTGCTGTCTCCAGAAGATCCAGTCCGCCTGCGCCACTCATATGGAAAACGAATTTTCCTTTTATTGCCGGACGGAAAGAGCAATTTCCTGACAAGCGGAAGAAATGGCATCATCGGGGGTAGTAATTAAAATACAATCAGCTTCCTGTAATGCTTCATGGGGTTTGCGAAAAGTTTTCCTCCAGTATAAGGTAGAGCTCTTTTCAGCGCGGCGGGAGATTTATCGGCAATAGCGATGACTTTATAGCCGTTTTTTCTCAACAAAAAACCAATGGCCGTTCCCACCATGCCTGCGCCGATTATGGCAAAATTATTTAATAGTCGTTTATTCATATTAAAATTACGCGTATCTTCGCTATCCCTACCTGTGGCAGGATAATTCGACTAACATTTCTAGTCAGCAGTTTCAATCCCCATTCGCTCCGCTCAGGGGATATCCCTATGTGCTTCGCACACGGGATAGTTCCATTTACGCTTCAAACTTCACTTCGCTCGTTTTCAGCGAGTCTCATTAAAAAAGGCCTTCCCGCAAAAGGAAGACCTTTATTCGACAGTTTAGTTGAAAATAAATACCGTCTCAGTCGACAAAAGGGATCCAAGCGGTTTGGCTATATGTAACACTGGACGGTAACTTAGTCAAACACTTTTTAACCACGAGCATCTACGACACCCTCCGCTGTGCGATTGTTCAATTTGCCAATTCCGATGTGTGACCTTTAGGTTATCGCTTTGCTTTCAGAATTGGAGTTTCACAAAGAAACGAACTTGTGTTTGTTGCGGCACTTCGTTATATATACCCAAGGTGAATTGATGAAAAAAGTAGATTTAATGATATTTGATTTGGATGGCACGCTTGTTTCTTCAGGCGCTGATTTGATTCAGAGTATAAATTATACTTTAAATACACTAAAGCTTAAGGAAAAACCGGAAAAGGAAATTCTTGGCTTTGTTGGTGATGGCGTAAGAAAGTTGATTGAAAAAGTATTAGGACAGGATCACATCAAATACCAGGAAGAAGCGATGATAATTTTTACGAATTACTATGGTAAACATCTTTTGGATAATACCGGACTATGTCCGCAAGTAGAAGAAGTTTTAAATAATTTTAAAAATAAAACAAAAATTATTTTGACGAACAAGCGCTATAATTTTACTGTCTGCCATAGCGCAAGGATTAAATATCGCCAAATATTTTGTGGAGATAATTGGCGCCGATTCCACGCCATTTCAAAAACCGGATCGCCGCGTAATTGATTATATATTAAATAAATATGGAGTAGCGAAAGAAAATACTCTCATCATCGGTGATGGCATAAACGATATTGCCGTTGCCAAAAATTCCGGAATATTGAGTTGCGCTTGTTTAAATGGGTTGGGCAACAGACAGGACTTGATAAATCTTAATGCCGATTATTATTGTGATGATCTTCTGGAAATTAATTCTTTGTTTAATTAATGAAACTCGCTGAAAACGAGCGTAGTGAAGTTTGAAGCGTTAGTTGAATTATCCCAGGAGCGAAGCGATAGTGACTCTCGCTGAGAGCGAATGGAATAAAGCTCGAAGTGCAAGAGGAACAATCCCGCCAACGTAGTTGGCAGGGACGTGGGAATAGATATGATTAAAAAAGTTAATCAAACCATAGAAAAATATAATCTGCTGGAAAAGGGTGAGCGGGTTGTTGTGGCTCTATCCGGCGGGCCTGATTCCACGGCGCTTTTGGCAGCTCTTGCCCAAATAGCGCAAAAACTGGATTTGAGTTTGGTTGTTGCCCATTTCAATCACGGATTGCGGGGAGTGGAATCAGATGAAGACGAGCAATTTTGCCGCGATCTTATCGGATAAGATGGGATTGTCTTTTGTTTCCGGAAAAATGGATCAGAAAAAGAGAAAAAAAGGCATTTCACCGGAAGATTTTTACCGGCGGCAAAGATATGATTTTTTAAATCAAACCGCGGAAGATTATCAGGCACAAAAAATTGCCTTAGGGCATAATTTGCAGGATCAGGCGGAAACTGTCTTGCTGAATATTTTACGTGGGAGCGGTTTGGAAGGCCTTAAAGGTTTTTTACCGATGCGGGATGGCAAATTTATCCGTCCGCTGATGGAAATGTCCCGGCGGGAAATTATTTCCTTCCTGAATGAAGCCGGAATTTCCTATCGTCAGGATAGTTCCAACGAAAACAAGAAATATCTGCGCAATCAAGTTAGATCGGAATTGATTCCGTACTTAAAAGAAAAATTTAATCCGAAAATTGAGGAAAATCTGGCGCAAATGGCGGAAATATTGCGTCCGGAGGATGAATTCATCCGGCAACATGTCGATGAAGTTTTGAAATCGTCGTTTATTCAAAGACAGCAAAATAGGATTTTGTTAAAAATAGCTTACATAAGTAAACTTCCTTCAGCCATCCGTTTAAGATTATTTAAAACTATTTTGGAGAGTTTAAATCCAGCAAAGAATGGATTTTCTTTTATCCATATAAAATCTCTGGATAATTTGGCGCAAAAATGCGAAACGGGTAAAAGAATAGACCTTCCTCTGGGGATTGAGGTCAGACGCGAATATGATAATTTGATTCTTGAGGCGAAAAAAGCCGGCTCAAAACAAAAGGAATATGAATATACGATGAATATTCCCGGTGCTGTTTATTTTAAAGAAAGAAGTATTACTATCCGCTCAGAACTTACGACAAAAGAAACTGTTGATTTCAGCGGCAAGAATGCTGTTTATTTAGATTTAGATAAAATTCAGCAGCCTTTGATTATACGCAATAGAAGAAATGGGGACTGGTTTCAGCCCTTGGGTATGCAGGGACAGCAGAAAATAAAAAGCTTATTTATTGACCATAAAATACCGCGGTCAAAGCGCGATGAAATCATGCTTCTTGCTGATAATATCTCTGTAATATGGATAGAAAATATGCATTTGAATGACCGGGTTAAAATAACCGCAGAAACAAAAAATGTTCTGAAGCTAGAGATTATAGGTCTCATAAATAGCCGCAAATTTACACAGACTAATCTTTTTATAAAGATATCAGAAAATATTTGAGTTATATTAAATATTATTATAAAGATTATACCAGTTCGCTTTCTTCGGCTAACTTTGTTGGCAGCGTCGTCGGCTTCCTCAACGTATTTTTATATACGCCTGCGGAGCCGTCTCCTTGCCGTCGCGTTATCCTTTGAAAGCAAAATGGTATACTATTAAAGTGTAATTGATCTTAAGGAGAAAAATATTGAATCAGTTTCAAAAAAATATCGCACTGGTACTTACTGTACTGCTCGTTTTTTTGCTTGTATGGCAGCTTTTTAACCAGCCCAAAGCAGGCACAAAAGACATAAATTATAGTGAGATGATCGCCTTTCTGGATAAAGGCGAGATCAGTGAAGTAACTATTCAAGGTGATGGTATCACCGGAAAGCTGGCCAATGGTAATGCTTTTAAAACGTATGCACCCAAAGGATGATAAACTGGTCACGCAATTTAGAGAAAAAGGAGTCAAAATTACCGCCAAACCGACCGAAGATTCCTGGTATATGACCCTTTTGGTTTCCTGGTTGCCGATGATTCTTCTTGTCGGTGTCTGGATATTTTTCATGCGCCAGATGCAAGCCGGCGGTGGAAAAGCAATGGCCTTTGGTAAAAGCAAAGCACGGTTAATTACCGATAAATCCAAAAGGGTTACTTTTGCCGATGTTGCCGGTATTGATGAAGCCAAAGCCGAATTAGAGGAAGTTATCGATTTCTTAAAGGATCCCAAGAAATATACAAGGCTGGGCGGAAGAATTCCCAAAGGATTATTGCTTATCGGTCCTCCTGGAACCGGGAAAACACTTTTAGCGCGAGCAATTGCCGGTGAAGCTGAAGTGCCTTTTTTGACTATCAGCGGTTCTGATTTTGTGGAAATGTTTGTCGGTGTTGGAGCTTCGCGCGTCCGCGATTTATTCAGCCAGGCCAAAAAGAATGCTCCCTGCATTATTTTTATTGATGAAATTGATGCGGTTGGACGTCATCGCGGCGCGGGCCTTGGGGGAGGGCACGATGAAAGAGAGCAGACCCTTAATCAACTTCTCGTAGAGATGGATGGATTTGAATCCAATGAAGGCGTGATTCTCATTTCCGCCACTAACCGTCCCGATGTGCTTGACCCGGCATTATTGCGACCGGGACGTTTTGACAGGCAGGTTGTTGTGCCTCTGCCTGATGTAAAAGGCAGAGAAAAAATATTTGAAGTTCATGCCCGCAAAGCGCCGATTGCGGAAGATGTTGACTTTGCGGTTTTGGCCCGCGGGACGCCCGGAACTTCAGGAGCGGATATTGAAAACCTTATTAATGAAGCAGTGCTCAATGCCGCCAGGGATAATAAAGAAAAAGTCAATATGATCGATTTCGAATTTGCCAAAGATAAAATATTAATGGGCACTGAAAGAAAGAGTATGGTTATCAGCGATGAAGAGAAACGCAATACCTCTTATCATGAAACAGGCCATGTTTTGGTGGCACGGATGATGCCTGGAACCGATCCGATTCACAAAGTTACAATAATTCCCCGGGGCAGGGCGTTGGGTTTAACCCAACAGTTGCCGATTGATGAAAAGCATACTTATCCACGGGAATATTTAGAAAAAAACATAGCTATTTTATTGGGTGGAAGAGCTGCCGAAGAAATAGTTTTGCATGATTTTACTACCGGCGCCGGCAATGACATTGAACGGGCGACAAATCTGGCCAGAAAGATGGTCTGCGAATGGGGCATGAGTGATAAAATGGGGCCGTTGAGTTATGGTAAAAAAGAGGAACAAATCTTTTTGGGGCGGGAATTTGCCACTCATAAGGATTACAGCGAAGATACGGCAAAAAACATTGACGCGGAAGTTGTATCTATTGTTACCAGGAACTATGAGAAAGCAAAAATGATTCTCACAGACAATATTGAAATACTGCACAAGATAGCAGGGGAACTTTTAGAAAAAGAAGTCTTAAACGGAGCAGAAGTAGATGTCCTGATTGGCAGTGCTTTGCCTGACGCGCAACCGGCTGATTCAAAATAAATATCTTAAGGATGTTTTCCGTGATTCGTCTGACGTTTTAAATTAAGTTTGATGCTGGCGTAGCTTTGTGAATGTAATTAAAATAAAAAATTTAGAAGAAGCCGCGGCGATATTTAAAAAAATCGGCGTTGATCCTTATGGCATTGACGCTATGGCTTCAAAAACAATAAACATCAATATTTTACTGGAAAATCAACCGTGTAAAATAGCAAATATTATAAAACAGGAGATGTTATCGGTAGGCGGAGATGCGGCTGTTGCGCGGGGAAGTGTCTCCTGCAGCGTTCCTGCAAGCGACATTCTGATAATGGGTACGATAAAGCAGATATTGGCGCTGGTAAGAAAAATTGAGAAACAACCCTTCGGCTTGAATTTAATTGCCGGAAAAATACTGGAAATATTAAAAAACATCAGTCAAAACGAATATGCCTTAAAAACATCCCGGCGCGAAATTCATTTAGGCAAAAAAACCCTGATCATGGGAATATTAAATGTTACACCCGATTCATTTTCCGATGGAGGCCTTTATTGCAGTCAACAAAAAGCTGTTGAACGCGCGTTGCAAATGGTAGAAGAAGGAGCGGATATTATCGATGTTGGAGGAGAATCCACACGCCCCGGAGCTGTATCTGTCGAAGCCAGCGTTGAATTAAAGCGAGTTCTTCCCGTAATTGAAAGCCTGGTAAAACAAGTGAAAATACCGGTATCCATTGATACGACAAAAGCAAAAGTTGCAAAGCTCGCAATTGCCGGTGGTGCCGAAATAGTTAATGATATAAGCGCTCTTCATGTAGATAAAAAAATGACCAAAATAATCAAGGATACGGGCGCTGCCGTGATTCTTATGCACATGCGGGGAAAACCCCGAAATATGCAAAAAGGTAATTTAGTTTATGACAATCTGATGGGAGAGATTACTGATTATTTAAAAAAGAGCAGCGAAAAAGCACTGAAGGCAGGTATCGAAAAAGAATGTCTGGTTATAGATCCCGGAATCGGTTTTGGAAAAACTCCGGAAGATAATTATAAAATAATTAAAAATCTTTCCCAGTTAAAAGAGTTGGGAATGCCGGTAATGATTGGAACTTCCCGGAAATCTTTTATCGGCAAAGTAACCGGAGGCGAACCTGAGCAAAGATTGGAAGGTACGGCGGCAACTGTCGTTGCGGCAATAATGAATGGATGCCATATTGTCCGGGTGCATGATGTTGCGGCAATGAAACAAGTTGCCGCAGTTACTGACGCTATTGTCCACACATACTAGGCTGAAATAATGATTTGCGGTATTGGAATAGATCTGGTCGAAAATGGCCGTTTAGAAAAGATCATTAAAAAATGGGGTATTAAATTTTTAAGTAGAGTTTTTTCCACCGGAGAAATACAATACTGCGGAGGGCATATCCAATCATCGACCCACTATGGAGCCAGATTTGCGGCCAAAGAATCTTTTTTGAAAGCATTAGGTATTGGTTTAGGCATGGGCGTTAAATTAAGGGATATTGAAGTTGTTCGAGATAAAAATGGAAAACCTGCTCTTGCGGTATACGGCGGAGCCAAAGTTCAAATTGAAAAAAGGAAAATTACAAAAATTCATTTGAGTATGACACATACGAAAAATTACTCCACAGCTATTGTATTATTGGAGAAAAAATAGTGAGTCCCAAGTTCAATGAAACTCAAATATTACAAGCGTAGTGCAGTAAAATTTGTTAGTTGAATTGTCCCGAAGCGAAGCGTAGTGGAAGTGACTCACGTTGACCATAGGAAGCGAAAGTCGTAGTGAGACTCTCTGAACTATAGTGAAGAATTAGTCGAACTATCCAATAGCCAAAGGCTATTGGGAACAATCCTGCCAACATGGTATAGCAGCTACATAGGATTAAATACTTTTTATAGCTATTTTAAATGAAGCAGAAAAACACAAAGATTGAAATAATATCTGTAAGCGCCCAGCAGACTCGGGAACTGGCGCACTTCATCGGCGAAAAGTTAAGGGAAGGTGATGTATTGGCTTTATCGGGAGAACTTGGTTCCGGCAAAACTTGTTTTACCGGCGGTTTAGCCCGTGGATTAGGGGTTGACGAAAAATATCAGATTACGAGTCCGACGTTTACTTTGATTAATGAATATCCGGGACGATGTAAACTTTATCACTTTGATGTTTATCGGTTAAACAGTTACTCTGAATTTGAAGATTTAGGTTACGAAGAATATTTTTGCGGAGAGGGTATTGTTGTCATCGAATGGGCGGAAAAAATAGTTCAGGTTCTTCCTGCAAATACTTTTTTTATTAGTTTTGAATATCTTGATGAAAATAAGAGAAGGATCGTTATAAAAGGACAGGAAAGAAAGCTGAGAGGAATTGGCAATAGATACAAAAATGGAGGTTAGTTAAAATGGCTTTAGTTGTTCAGAAATTCGGCGGAACATCGGTTGCGGATATTGATAAAATAAAAAATGTGGCCGTAAAAGCAATCCGGGAAAAAAAAGCAGGCAATGAAGTCGTCGTGGTTTTATCAGCAATGGCCGGTGAAACGGATCGTCTCATCGCCCTGGCTCATAAGGCTGCGGAATCACCCAATGAAAGAGAATATGATTCATTGATTTCCACAGGTGAACACGTTACGGTGACCTTGCTGGCGATAGTTTTAAACTCCATGGGTTATAAGGCAAAATCATTCTTGGGATTTCAGGTCAAAATACTAACAGATAAAGCATATAGGAAGGCAAGAATTTCACTTATCGATACGGATGCAATCAAAAAAGAGCTCAAGCACGGAACCATTGCTGTTGTAGCCGGCTTCCAGGGTGTTGATGAAGACAACAATATTACGACACTCGGGCGCGGTGGTTCCGACACAAGCGCCGTTGCTCTTGCCGCCGCTCTAAACGCGGATCAATGTGACATTTATACGGATGTGGACGGCGTCTATACAACTGATCCCAATATTTGCAATAAGGCGCGGAGGCTGGATAAAATTTCTTACGATGAAATGCTGGAAATGGCTATGACCGGAGCCAAGGTTTTACAACCCCGTTCCGTGGAAATGGCAAAAAAATATAATGTTCCTGTTTATGTGAAATCAACATTTTCCGATAAAGGAGGAACTCTTGTGACTAAGGAGGATAAGGAGATGGAAAAAGAAATAATTTCAGGCATAACTTATGATCGTGATCAAGCAAAAATCACTGTGGTTCATGTTCCGGATAAACCGGGCGTGGCGGCCAGTTTATTTACGCCTTTGTCGGAACACAATATCAGTGTCGATATGATTATTCAAAATGTCAGTGCGGAAGGTTTTACCGATCTTACGTTTACTGTATCCAAAAAAGAAATGAAGGAAGCTCAGAAGATAGTGGATGCCACAGCTAAAGCGGTTGGAGCAAAAAAAGTTGAAGTTGACGATGATGTTGCCAAGGTATCTATAATCGGCGTAGGAATGGTGAGTCATTCCGGTGTTGCCGCTAAAATGTTTAAAACGATGTCCAACGAAAGTATCAATATCATGATGATCAGCACATCGGAAATTAAAATATCCTGTATCATTAAAGAAAATATACAGAGCTTGCCGTAACAGCTCTGCATGATGCTTTCGGGCTGGAAAAGAAAAAATAGTTCTATGACTATTTCCGAAGGTCAAATAAAGGGGCTAATTGCTGTTTGCTTAATTTTGGCGATTATTCCCTTTTTTATTTTTTTTTACAATTTATTCAGCAGCTATAAAGCTCCTGTTTTTACCGGTCAATCAGATAATTCACTGGCAATAGAAATTGTGGAAAATGATCGGCCCCAAGGAATTTATTTCGTTGATCCTGAAACTTCCTCTGGACAGTTATTGAAAAATTGCCGGTATCGGACAATTGTCGATAAACAACTTCCGGCTTAAGACGGAATGAAAATCATGATTAATTCCGCTTCGGAGAGGAATAATATTGTTGTTACGAAAATAAATGCCGCTGAAAGGCTGGCCTTGGGGATGCCGGTCGATATAAATCAAATCACGGAAGATGAATTGCTTTTAATAACCGGGATTGGCCAGGCAACGGCCGAAAAAATATTAGACTTACGTGGTAAATTAGGCCGGTTCCGTAATATCGAACAATTAATGGAAATAAAAGGAATTAAAGAAAAGAAATTGGCGAAAATCCGAAAATATTTGTATGTTGAAAAGAGTCAGGAATGAATCCCACTTCGCTGCCAACGATGTTGGCGGAATTGTCCCGATAGCCTTTGGCTGCAGGATAGTTCGACCAATAAACTTCATTTAACTATGTTTATGAAGTTTGGATCTCATTATTCTTCTTGCGATTCGAGCTTCACTTCATTCGCTCTACCACGGCGCAACACGCCTGGTATAATAAGATGAAGTCATTATCCTACGTCGCTACGCTGCTGCATAACCACTTACGCTTCAATCTTCGTACCGCTCGATTTCAGCGAGTCTCATTAATTGATTGCTGTATGATCTGTAAAAACTAAAAACTCGCTTTACATAATTTTGAGTTTCCCGATAAGGAGGAACATTGTAATTATATTTGGCGACAGCCTTTTCTCCGGCATTGTAAGCGGCAAGGGCAAGAGTTAAATCTCCTTTGTAGGTATTGAGAAGATAACGCAGATAACGCGCTCCGCCTTCAATATTTTTTTCCGGATGAAAGCTGTCTTCGACATTCAGATAAGATGCCGTTTTTGGCATCAATTGCATTAAACCCTGCGCTCCTACCGGTGAAACAGCCCGATGATTAAAGTTAGATTCCGCTTTAATGACCGCTTTAATCAAGGCAGAATCAAGTTTAAATTTATCGGCAGCTTTAGTGATAATATCATCGTATTTGTTTACGTCAATGTTGGCGCTGGAAAAGAATTCGTTTTTCTTTCATGATCATAACATATTTGGCGTTATGATCGGAAGGCATATTGGTTAGATGCAGAACGCCTTCCTTATCCACATACTTGTAAATGTCGGCATGAGCAACATTGACTGCGTTGTAATTATAAAGACAGCTAAAACTGCCGTAGATAATCTTGGGAATAAATTCGCGTTGAATTTGATAAAGTATATATTCGAATTGGTTTTCATACTTATATGATACATTCATTGATCTCTAGTTTTATTCAATGCTTTTTTAAAAGTAAAGCAATTATACCAACTTTTTATAATCAAAGATGATATTGAGGCGGCAGTGAAACTCGAATAACAGTATCACGCAGTAGAAAATAGAATTCGTTAATTATAACTGTGCATTCGTCTTCAGTTAAGCGGAGATTAAAACAGATTTGTCGTGATTTTCACCTACTTTTTTTCAATATCGTAAAAATAATAACCGTATAAAAGCATTACCCGCTTTAATAAAAACAGAGGTATTTGAAACAACAATAGAAAGTCATTATTGAAATTAGATAGTCATTCCGCCGTCTATGGCAAGCACTTGCCCTGTCACATAACTTGATGCGTCCGAAGCCAGATAAATAACGGCTCCTACCATTTCCTCCGGTTCGGCCGGCCGCCCCAACGGAGTTCTGCTCATTGCTATATTAAGAATGTCCTGATTCTTCCAGAGAGCTTCGCTGAAGCGGGTTTTGGTTAAGCCCGGAGCAATAGCGTTTACCCGAATATTGTATATGGCCCATTGTTGAGCCATCACTTTTGTGGCCATAATCACGGCGGCTTTGCTTATTGAATAAACAGGCAGTATGTCGGGAGTAATTCCGGCGATGGATGCAACATTGATAATTTTGCCTCCGCCTTTTTCTTTCATTATCCGGGCCACAGTCTGACTTAAAAAAAACAGACCCTTGAGATTAAGGTTCATAATGGAATCCCAGGCGCGATCGTCTATATCAATAGCCGAGGCCATTGTGGGATTTGTGGCGGCATTGTTTATCAGAATGTCAATTTTTCCGAACTCCTGCCATGACTTTTTCGACAAGATTGTTTATTTCTTCTATCTTACCTATATGGGCCGCCACGGGCAGGCATTTTCTTCCCGTTTTCTTTATTTCCGCCGCTACCTTTTCCAGATCGGCTATTTTCCGGCTGGCAATGGCGACATCGGCGCCGGACTGCGCCATTCCCATAGCGATTGCCTGGCCGATTCCCCGGCTGGCTCCGGTGACTAAAACAACCTTATTGTTAAAAGATAAATTCATTTTTATTACCTCCTGTGAGAAATGAAATTTTTTATAATTTAAATTAAATCTTGTCTTACAGCCATAAATGGCTTTAAATAAATCTTTCTCTTTTTGCCGCATTTTGTTTGTTTCTTTTTTAGTCGTATTTTCGTGATTATAACCCAACAGATGTAAAATTCCATGAATTATCAGAAAATCAATTTCCTGAGCAATAGTCAAGTTTCCGTAAATAGCGTCTCTTTGAGCAGTCTCGACGGAAACAATAATGTCACCCAGAATTTGAGGATTTATATTGCCGTATTCGCCTTCCCGCAAAGAAAAGGAAATAACGTTAGTTGCCTTATCCCTTCCCAGATATTGTTTGTTTAACTGTTTAATATTTTCATCATCAACAAAAGAAAGGCTGATTTCTTTATCCGCGCAATCAAGAATCTTCAGAATCTTTAAGACTGTGCTGCGAATTTTGCGCTTATCTATTTTAATTTTATTTTGACTGTTTTCGATCTGTAGTTTCATTAATTTCTTTTTTGCCGTTTGTTTCTTTATGCGCCGGTTCCGGATAATCAACACGATGGTGAAAAATTCCGGTAAGAATTTTAGTAAATGTTTCCGCTATGGTATTCAAATTTTTTAAAGTTAATTCGCACTCATCGAGTTGCCCGTCCATATAGATGCGTTCAATTCTTTCTCTGACCAAAGAACGAATTCTGGCCGGAGTTGGATTAGACAGGGTGCGCGAAGACGCTTCAATAACGTCCCCCAGCATTACCAGGCCTGCTTCTTTCGTTTGTGGTTTTGGTCCCGGATACCGGAAATCACTTTCCGATAAAGAACGGATGGATTCATCTTTATCTTTCTTGGCCTTGTCATAAAAGTAACTGACAATATTATGTGCCGTGATGCTGGCGGATGATGTTAATAATTTGCTGTCCAAGTTTGACTTGAGAGGCCAGTTCGCAGCCATCCTTTACATGAGAAATTATGATCAGACTGCTCATTTTAGGAGATAACTTATCATGTTTGTTATCAGATTGTAGCTGATTTTCGATGAAATATTGAGGTTTTGTCAGTTTGCCGATATCGTGATAGTAGGCGCTGACTTTTGCCAGCAGAGAATTTGCGCCGATAGCTTCGGCTGCCGCCTCCACCAAAGAGGAAACAATGATGCTGTGATGATAAGTTCCGGGCGCTTCAATGATCATTCTTTGGAAAAGAGGTTGATTTAGATTGGCCAGCTCCAGCAGCTTAATATCGGTTATAAAACCGAAAATACTTTCAAAAATGGGAGTGATTCCGGCAACAAGTATTCCGGTAAAAACTCCTCCGGCAAATCCCATCATCAACCGTAAAAACAAATCATTGAATAAATTTCCCGTGATAAGGTTTAGGCAAACAATCGCGGCCATATTTATAATTCCCAAAAAAATACCGATTCTTAAAAAAACAGAACGCTGACGAATGCGGACAATTTGATAAGACGCGGCAATTGATCCTAAAAAGGAAAAGAGAGGGAAAATAATTTTTTCATCAAAGATGAAACCAATCAGGAAAGATGTGAGCACGCTTATAATCAAGGCAACGTTTCTATTAATCAATATGGCGATAATCATTGCTCCCAGCGCAAAGGGTATGGCAAAATAACAGGCATCGGTTGATATAGACGGGAAATGCTCTGTTGACCGCGAGGGAAATGAAGATTCCTGCTTTGATAAATAATATTTGTAATAGGGCAATAATGCCGAAAACAAACAAGTCAATGTTGGAGCGAGCGGAAGCTTTAATCCAGTTTCTTGTGCGCCAAAGATACAAAGCAATAGAAAGAAAAAGGGATGTGAAGAAAAATCCCAGAAGGATTGTAAATCTGGAAAATTTATTATCTTCGGCAGATTTAAAGAAAGCATTTAACTTGGCTAACTCCAGATAACCGATTTTTTCTCCTTCCCGAACGATCATTTCATTTTTTTGCACCTGGAAAAATGCCGGATTTGTATCGCCGGTATCATTTTTTTTCTGCTCGGTTGCCTGTTGATCTTCAACCAGGAAAGAATGGTCGGCTTTAATATTCTTGGGGGCAATCATTCCTTGTTTAAATTCCGGTGCAGACAAACGAATTTCCGGCGCCAGGATGATAGCTAAAATTAAGCAGAGAATAACAGCGATAGCCCATCTTTGAAAAAGGCTATTTTCCAAAAAACTAAGTGGCAATTTATTTTTGTCTAGTAACTTCTTGAAAATTTTTGCCGCTTTATTTTTCGTTGATTCGAGAAAATTCATAAAATTTATTGTTGAAACTCCAATTCAATGAGACCCAAGTTTCAGAAGCGAATAACCTAAAGGTCACTATAGGCGTGCTGAAACTTGCTGGTCGAATTATCCCACGAGCGAAGCTAAGTGGGGCTATTTCTAAATCTTGCTTTAGTTTTCATACCCGTGATTTACTGGAGTTATTTATTTTTTCTCTATCTAAACGCGCATAAGCTTTAATGACATCCTGAACTAATGGGTGCCGGACAACGTCAATTTCCGAAAAATGAACAAAGCGGATACGATCAATTTTTTTTAAAATGTGTTCCGCTTCAATCAACCCGGAAACTTTTTCCAGAGGCAAATCAACCTGGGTAATATCTCCGGTAATTATTGCCTTAGAGCCAAACCCGAGCCGCGTTAAAAACATTTTCATTTGTTCGGATGTAGTATTTTGCGCCTCATCCAGAATAACAAAAGAATCGTTAAGCGTTCTGCCCCGCATAAAAGCAAGAGGCGCAACTTCAATCAACCCTTTATTGATAAGGGCGGTTGCCCTTTCCATATCGATCATATCATAAAGCGCGTCATACAAGGGGCGCAGATAAGGATTAACTTTTTCGGCCAGATCTCCCGGTAAAAAGCCCAGTCTTTCACCGGCCTCCACTGCGGGACGCGCCAGAATTATCCGTTGAACTTTCCTCTCCAGCAAATACGATACGGCCATGGCCATAGCCAGATATGTTTTTCCCGTTCCGGCAGGACCTATGGCAAAAACCATATCAAAATTTCTCATATATTCAATATAAAGCCTTTGGGCGATACTTTTGGGGGTAATTATACGTTTTTTGGAAGAAATAAAAACAGTGTCGAGAAATATGCGCGCTAATTCGAAAGTTACATCTTCGGAAAGAATACGATGAGCGTAGTCGATATCGGAAGATTGAATATGCCAGCCTTTTTCCATTATCGAATAAAGCTGCTGCAGCATAGTGCTGATCTTGCGGACATTGCCATTCTTGCCGGAGATAGTAATGTTATTTCCCCAGGCTTTTACCTTGACCGGCTCCAGATTTTCGATAAGTTTTAGATGCTTATCGTGTTCGCCGCAGAGATTTTTCAGTAAATTATGATCCGCAAAGGAAATTTTCTCTACGGATACACTCTTAGTTGCTTGTTTCAATGAGTTTTCAGCCTCTAAAAAGAGATATCACTCAAATCTTAATAAATTATGGCTCGATTATATTATACCAAATTTATCTGCAAAATTGGTATTACCATAAATTCAGGCGCAGGTTTCTATCACTTTGATTTATCCAATGCAACACAATTTAATCCTGCAAAAACAGGTGCGCGAAGACCTTGGCATTGCCCAGCATATTGTCAATCGGGCAGTTTTCGTCCGGCTGATGGGCTGTTTGTTTGGTTTTCGACCAGACCGCTACGGGATAATCCTTTTTGCGGATATAGGAAGCAACAGTTCCGGCGCCCACGCCGCCGGCAAATGCTTTTATATTGTAAACTGTTTGAATAGCTTCGGTAAGCGCTTTGACGACTTGCGCGTCAGGAGAAGTCGGCTTTGCTGATTGCACGTATTGTGCGGTCGATATTTCTATTTGAACCTTGAATTTCTTTTCAATTGCATGAACAATTTTTTGTATTGCCGTCATGACATCCTGCAAGTCATAATCCGGCAGAATACGGCAATCCATACAAAAAACATCTTCGCCGGGAATGGTGTTGATATTGCCCACATTCGCTTCTTTTTTTGTTGGTTCAAAAGTGCTTTCCGGCGGATCAAAAAGAGGATCGGACTTGGGGAATAATTTTTTGAGTTTGGCTAATTTTGTTACCAGATGCGATGCCGCAAAGAAGGCATTATTGCCTAATTGCGGATTACTGCCGTGGCATTGTTTTCCTTTTGTTTTAAAGCATAGCCAGAGAATACTCTTTTCGGCGACCTCAATTAATGATCCTTCGGGATTTCCCGAATCAGGAACGACAATCAAATCATCATGGCCAAAAAGATTATCCGTGGAATCTATCATGTAATAGAGTCCCATACTGCTGGATGTTTCTTCGTCGGAAACAAAGGCAAGATTGATTGAATTAGCCGTTGTTATTCCCTCATCGATGAGAGCCTTGGCGGCAAAAATGGAAGCCACCATATCCTGTTGATTGTCTTCCACTCCGCGGCCAAAAATATGGCCGTCTTTTACATAGGCGCTGTAAGGATCATGGCTCCAGAGGCGCAATTCACCCGGTGGAACAATATCCAGATGAGTAATAATCCAGATAAATCTGTTTTTATTTTTGCCTTCGATTGTCGTGATAAAATTAGGGCGGATGCCGGAAGAAACTCTATCATCCGGCGCGTCATAGTTCCGGAAATTTTTAAAACCCAATTGGATAAGGCGGTCTTTTAAAAGATTAGCCTTCAACAATTCCCCATCGCCGCCGTTTTCCGGGCCTACCGCCGGAGTGGCGCTAAGAGCAATTTGCAATTCAATCATTGCTTCGCGGTAAGAGTCGATTCGCTGAACAATCCGTTTGAATATATCTGCATCAATCATAAAATTTACCTTTAATGGGAAATTAGTCTTCAGGAGTTATTAAAATATACCGGCCGGTTGTCCGAAGGTTCGTCAAACTTCTTGCTGTCACCTAAAATTAAGACGACGTTTTTTGTTTTGTTCAAATATTTACCGGCAACTTTATTCAAATCTTTAAGGGAGACATCTTCTATTTTATTCCGGTAATTAAGGAGAAAATCAGCGGGCAATTTTTCATATTCGATATTCATCTGTTGCCAGGCAATTTGTTCGGGAGTAACAAAAGAAAAGATAAAACCATTTTTAATCGATTTTTTAGCCCAGTCTATTTCTTTGTCTGTAATGGTATTGGACTGAATATTTTCCAGGACGGAATTGAGCAGGGAAAGAGTCTTCAGGGTTGAGGATGTTTTCGTAAAGGCATATGTGCCAAAAACTCCGTAGGCAGGTTTAGGGCGGTAAAAACTTCCGGCGCTGTAAGCCAGGCCTTCATTATTGCGCACGGCGCTGAAAATTCGTGAAGGAAAACCGCCGCTGCCGATAATAAAATCAAGAACGGTAAAAGCATAAAAATCAGGATCATTTTTGCTTGCGGCAAACTGGCCGCTGATAATGGTAGATTGAGAAATTTCTTTATCAATGTAATAAACCCCGGCATTTGATTTTTGAGGAGGCGGAGGAACATTGGCGGAAATACCGTTTGTCTTCCAATCACCGAAATACCGGCGGAATTTATTTACAGCTTCTTCTTTGGTAATATCTCCGCTGACGGCAAACATAATATTATCGGGCTGGAAAAACCGGTTGTGAAATTTGATTAAATCATCGCGTTCAATATTGGCCAGTGATTTATGCGAGGGAAAGCGTCCGCGCGGGTCTCCGCGATAGATAAGGCGGTTGAATTCACGGAAAGCGAGGCTTTGCGGTTCGTCTTTCAGTCTTCTTAATTCTTCGTTCTTTAATTGCCGGGCCAGGTCAAATTTATTTTGTTCAAAAGCAGGCTGGATAAATATTTGCGCCAGCAGATCGAGTCCCGGGTCAATGTCTTTGTTTAAAACAGAAAAATTAACCTGAGCCGATTCCATGGACATGGAAATTGCCGCGGATGCGGCCATGAAATCAAATCGAGAGTCAATTTCCGTGCTACTTAATTTTGTGGTCCCGCCGGTTCTCATGACATAGGCAGTTAATTCAGCGACACCTTCCTTGCTTACCGGATCATACATTGTTCCGGTTTTAACCAGAGCCTTGATATTTATCAGGGGCAATTCGTGGTCTTCCAGAATATAGAGCACGATCCCGTTTTCCAGAACCACACGTTGAGTTTGCGGTAGTTTAAATTGCAGCGGCGGATAATTAATTTTGTCCGGGGAAGGCAATTGAGAACTAGACGCTGCTGCTGTGGGAAGTGCGCCTCCGGTAATTATGAAGACGGTCAGCAGTAAGAAAGTAAAAAATTTAATCGATGTATTCATTATTTTATCTGTCATATAAATCCGCTTTTAATTTTTATTATGATTTAAAACGGCTATCGTGCGGTTTTCTTTATTCAGATAAAGTTTTGCCGCCTTTTGAATATCTTCCGCCGTCACCTTATCAGTGATATTTAAATAATTGGATATATATCTGTAATCGCCCAGCAATACTTCGTAATAAGATAACGTTGATGCAAGTTCGCCGTTGGAATCAAGATTTTTAATATAATCCATTCTTAACTGGTTTTTTGCTTTGGCCAGTTCCATATCCGTTACCGGTTGAGTTTTAATTTTTTCTATTTCGCGAAAAATAACATCTTCGAGTTCCGCGTTTGTATGAGGATAACGGGGCTTGGCAAATATCGTAAAAAGGTTGGGGTATCTTGTTGCCGGCACACCGTTGGAAACGCTCACGCTTTCCGCGATCCCCATTTCCGTTACCAGTAAATTATATAATCTGCTCGTTCTGCCTGTAGCCAGGATTGTTTCCAGAACATCGAAAACGTAGTCATCGTAGGCGGGGGCTGCTGGTTTGTGATAGCCGATAATCATCATCGGACTGGCATCAAACAGCACTTCCACTTTTCTTTCCTCGGTTTGCGGCGGCTCTACGGGAACTATATTTTTCTTTTCATGACTTGCGGGAATCCGGCCGAAATATTTTTCGATCAATTTTAATGTTTCCGGAGGATTGATATCGCCGACTACGGCAATCACAATGCTTTCCGGCGCTCTATATTCGGCAAAGATTTTCTTAACCGCGTCCGGACTTAAATTCATGATATCTTGAGTCCAGCCCAGTATCGGCCTTCCGTAGGGATGCACTTTATAAGCAGCGCTTAAAAATTGTTCGTATAATTTACCGTCGGGGTCGGCCTCCACCCGCTGCCGTCTTTCTTCCATCACCACATCGCGCTCCGTGTAAAATTCACGAAAGACAGGATTGATGCAGGCGATCAGATTCAATCCTTGCCCAGAGTTCGATTTTATTGGCGGGCAGGCTGACCTGATAAGTAGTAATGTCCTGGCCGGTGGAGGCGTTCATATCCAATCCGCCGTTTTGCGTGTAGAGGCGGTCAATTTCGTTGGGTATAATATATTTCTTGTTTTGATCTTGTAGTTTCTTTAATTGAGCGGTAAGTCCTTCAATAATATTTGGATTGGCCTTATGGCCTTTTCGTTTTTCTTTATCCAGGGCGTTGCCTGTTTTTTCGATCTCATCCAGAATCTTTTTTTCCAGGGAATAATTTCTGGTGCCGATGGTTTTGGTGCCCTTAAACATCATGTGTTCACAAAAATGGGCGGCGCCGTATTCGCCCTCCGTTTCATCCGCGGCGCCGATACGATGCCGGATATAGAGGGAAACAGTCGGGCTTAAATGACGTTCCAGCATCAGCACGGTCAGGCCGTTTTTCAGTTTGGTTTTAACAACCTTCTTTTCCAGATCAAAACCGTAAGAATAGCCGGAAATTAAAAAAACAGCCGCCAGCGCAAAAACAAATCGGGCAATATTAGTTTTTTTTAATCATTATCAATTCCATTTTGTTGTTTTTTAATAAATAACTGTGAAAAAAAATATATGATTCCAACAATACAAACTAAGATTAAAAGGGAAGCGGAAAAAAAATACATGACGAATTCCAGAGGATTCTTTATAGTGTATGAACCCCATAACGTATTGATGCCGATAATTAAAAAAAGCAAAGAGAGAAGCAAGACGGCAACATTTTTAACCCAGATTAAAACATTCATGCAAGACAGCCTACTTTGTCCCCTGATTATTTTTTAGCCTTTTCTTTAATTCTTCATAAACGTCGAAACTAAAATCATTGTTCCGGCAGGGGAGCAACGAATTGTTATGATATACCGGTTCACCTTGAATGTCAAAGGGGGATGCAATCACCGCTTCCGCCCACATCTTTGTTCCGGGAATCGGCGAATATTCGGCCAGCACCGGCCTGGCGCCGCATTCCCGGACAAATTCAATGCTGTCTCTGACTTCCGCGGCGCTTTGACCGGGCAGGCCGCAGAGAAGATAGATCCCAATATCTTCGGTTTTATAACCCGCATTTTTTAAATGACGAACGCCTTCAAACAGTTCTTCATTTATGACTTTTCCTCCGGTTTGCTTCTGCCTTTGGAAATCCGCCGTTTCAAAGCCGAAGCGAATTGTCTTAAATCCCGAATTATAGAGTAATTGACTTAACTCTTTGTCTATCTCGCGAAGATGCAATCCGTTAGGGCAGTGGAACTGGCAGGATAAATTTCTTTTTCGGATTTCGTGCAGCAGGGGAATAATCATTTCTTGGGAATTAACAAGTAGGGCGTCATCATAAAAACTAAAATTCTTCACGCCGGATTTTTTTTGCCAGTGTTCAATTTCATCGACAACTTTTATCGGATCACGCCGCCGGAATTTGTCATTAAAAATATGCGAAGCGCAGTAACTGCAGCGATACGGACAGCCGCGCGAAGTGGTGATGGGTAGTTGGTCAATTTTGCGGATTAAGTCGAAAGCGGGGTAGGGCAGGGAATCAAGGTTTTCGCTATCGGGCATAAAGGAAGGTTTTTCACCAAATAAATCCTTTAGCAACTGAAGGACTGGTTTTTCTCCCGCGCCTGCAATTACAAAATCAGCGCCGGAATATTTTGTAGCATGATCGTAGCAGAGAGTCGCATATTTGCCGCCCAGCACAATGGGAATGGAAGGCATTACTTCTTTGATTATTTTAATCGCTTCAAAAACTCCGGGATACCAGTAAGTCATCATCGAAGTGATTAAAACGATGTCCGCATCCTGATGGTTCTTTAAATCTTCGCGAAATATTTCCGGTGTAATCCCATAGCGGCAATAATTTTTTGAGATCATTTTCAGGCTGTCAGGCTTGGGAATAACCTGCCGGAAGAATTTGCCCCGGCCGGAAGAATGGCGCTGCGGCCGTTTGTGACCTTCTTTGAGCATTGCCGGATGATAAGGGTCAAGGCAATCAATAAAATTAATCTGGTGGCCGTTTTGGCGTAAAAGACCTCCTAAATATAATAGTCCCAGAGGTTTCAGCCAAAAATCATAAGCAGCGAAATCGTGAATCCAGGGGTTGATCAGAAGAATCTTCTTACTCATGGACGCTGTTTATCACAGCCATATGGCATTTATCAAATCAATTACCTATTTTCAAAAAAACCGTTTGAAGATAAAACAATTTACGAGTATATTTAATAAGTTTTCTACTTTTTAGTAATTTATCTTTTTAGTTAACAAATAACTGGAGACACAAAAAATGATTAAACGATGGAGACATATTGGTGAAATTGGAGGCGATCCTGGGTGTTGCCTATATGGAATTCTATTCATAAAACCATTCCTGAGAATACAATACCGAAAATCTCAAAAAAAACTTTCAGAATTAGCACTATATATATCAACAAAATTAAATATGATGCCCCGCATAATTGAAAGTATTAACAAGCAATGTAATGCATTATGGAACATAATAAAAGAGAGAGTATAAAGAAGATGATTACTGGAATGGACATAAGGACGTGCTTATTACTCGACGATGAACTTAAATATAATTTAATTATTGATTTAGACTCGCTTATATTTGAATTAAAATCTTGTCTTGATTTGATGCGACAATTTTTGATGGAAATATATAAACTCACAAATAGCAAAATAAGCCACAAACAAATAAATAATGAATTTAAGAATATTGTTTTGAAAGATGATCTGAATGCTACTTGGTATGATGATTTAGAGAAGCACAGAACATTCTTTATTCATTTGGGTGCACCATATATAACAATCGATTTAACTAATGAGGAAAAATATTATGATTTAATTATAATGAAAGAA
>CAVQAL010000008.1:0-136736 GCA_963710575.1 uncultured delta proteobacterium
AGTGATCAACTTCGACAGGATAGGGTCATACTCCATCGGGACTATGTAGCCGGAATAGACACCGCTGTCATTCCGGATGCCCGGCCCGCGCGGCTCTCTGACGAACGTGATTTCCCCCGATGACGGCAGAAAGGCGCTCATGGGATCTTCAGCGTAAATGCGGCATTCAATGGCATGACCGCTGCCGACGATATCCGCCTGGGAAAACTTCAATGGGTTCCCTGCCGCAATCTCAATCTGCTGGCGCACCAGGTCGATGCCGGTGATCATTTCGGTAATGGGATGCTCCACCTGGAGACGGGTGTTGACCTCCAGAAAATAAAATTTACTATCATGATCGACAAGGAACTCGACGGTTCCGGCATTCACGTAACCTGAAGCCCTGGCCGCGGCGACGGCCGCATTCCCCATCTCCTCTCTGAGTTTCGGCGTGAGCGCCGTAGAGGGAGTTTCTTCGATGATCTTCTGGTGTCTTCGCTGAATGGAGCATTCTCTTTCCAGAAGGTGGATCACATTCCCATGGGCATCCGCCAGGATCTGAAATTCCACGTGGCGGGGTTGATGGAGATATTTTTCCAGATAGATTGCTCCGTTGCCGAAGGCGCTTTTGGCTTCCCTGGACGCGGATTCCGTCGCCTCCCGGAGATCTCCCGCGGAATGCACACTTCGCATCCCCTTGCCACCGCCACCGGCAGCAGCCTTTATGAGAACCGGATAGCCGATTAACTCCGCTTCTTTCATCAGCACATCGGGGTCCGCCTCGGCCTGCATCATGCCCGGAATGACAGGAACACCACTGTTGATCATGGTTCGCCGCGCCACGGTTTTATCTCCGAGGTCCCGGACGGCCTGGGCCGGGGGACCAATGAAGACAATCCCTTCCTCTTTGCACCGTTGAACGAACAGGGAATTTTCCGCCAAAAAACCGTAGCCGGGGTGAATGGCCTGAGCTCCGGTTTGTCTGGCTGCCGCAATGATCTTGTCCATGTTGAGATAACTTTCAGCAGGCGCTGAGGGTCCGAGACAGACAGCCTGGTCGGCCTCAAGAACATGAAGGGCAGACCTATCTGCCTCGGAATAGACGGCCACCGTCTTGATGCCCATTTCCCGGCAGGTGGCAATGATGCGGACTACGATTTCGCCCCGATTGGCGATGAGTATCTTGTCGAACATGGTATAACCCCCTTACATCCTGAAGATGCCGAATCCTGTTACATCATCGCGAATGGGCGCATTCAGTGCGGCGGAAATAGCCAGCCCCAGAATATTGCGCGTATCGACGGGGTCGATTACTCCGTCATCCCAGATATTGGACGTGCTATAGTAGGCATCGCCCTCCTTCTTGGCCGCTTCCGCGATGGGCATCCGGATGAACGCCTCTTCTTCCGCGGTCATGGGAGGAAGGCCCGCCTTCGCATTCTGGTCGTTTTTCAGGGTAATCAGCACCCCGGCCGCCTGTTCGCCGCCCATGACGCCTATCTGGGCGTTGGGCCACATCCACAGAAAACGCGGCGAATAAGCCCGGCCGCACATCCCGTAGTTGCCCGCTCCGAAGGATGCACCGATAATGACCGTAAATTTCGGAACCGTGCAGGTGGAGACGGCATTGACCATCTTGTGTCCGTCCTTGGTGATGCCGAGGCGCTCATACTGCCTGCCGATAATGTAACCGTTGATGTTCTGCAGAAAAACAAGGGGAATTTTGCGCCGGTCGCAGATCTGGATGAACTGGGTGGCTTTTAGGGCGCTATTGGAAAATAAAATGCCGTTATTCCCCAGAATCCCGACGGGGTATCCGTGGATGTAGGCAAATCCGCACACAAGTGTCGGTCCGTAAAGCTCCTTGAACTCCAGAAATTCACTGCCATCAACGATGCGCGCGATGACCTCCCGGCAGTCATAGGGGATCTTCAGATCCTCACTCACGATTCCATATATTTCTTTGGTGTCGTAGAGAGGTGGTTTGGGCTCGCGCATGGTCAGTCTTGCCTTCTCGTTTTTCGGCAGCGTCCCGACAATCTTGCGGACGATGGAAATAGCATGGGCATCATCCTCGGCGAAATAATCCGAAACGCCGGACTCGATGCAATGCACTTCAGCGCCGCCGAGTTGATCGGCAGTCACCTCTTCTCCCGTCGCGGCCTTCACAAGGGGCGGTCCGCCGAGAAAGATCGCGCCCGTGCCCTTTACATGCACTACCTCATCGGACATGGCAGGCACATAGGCGCCCCCTGCCGTACACAGGCCCATCACCGCCGTGATCTGGGGAATTCCCATCTTGGAGATAACGGCCTGATTATAAAAGATCCTGCCGCCATCATCAATGTCCGGAAATATTTCCGATTGCATGGGCAGGTATGCCCCGGCGGAATCCAGGAGATTGATCATAGGCAGGCGGTTTTCCATGCAGATGGTCTGGCAGCGCAGGTTCTTCTTGACTCCCATGGGATAGACCGCGCCGCCCTTAATCGTGGCATCACTGGCAACAACCAAAACTTCCCGACCCTCTACGATACCGATACCGGAAACCAACCCGGCAGCGTGAACTTTGCCGTCATACATACCCCTGGCCGCGAGCGGCATAATTTCCAGAAACGGGGTATTTCTGTCAAGGAGCAGGTCGAGCTTTTTGCGCACAGGCATTTTCCCTTGAGCAGCCAGACGATCAATGTTCTTCTGGGGCCTATCCTCCCTGGCCTTTTTTAATTCATTTTTGAGATCCGCCACCAGGGCTTCTATGGCCGAATATTTTTTCTTGTAATCCCCGGAGTTGGTATCAATTTTTGATTCTATGATATCCATCGCATTTCACCTCTTCTCGCTCACATATTCGTTTTCATCATCGACAACGGCATCCATCGGGAATCATCCATCTGATCTACGGCAGCGATCATTCCCTACCTCGGCAGAAACTTGTCTAATTCGCTTTTGGCTATGAAAGAGCGCTGAATTTCCGATGCGCCCTCACAGATTTCCCCGAACTTGGCATCACGATATAATCTTTCAATATCACTACCGGCAACGTATCCATGCCCGGCAAAAATCTGCATCCCCCAGTTGGCGATCTTGGTTACCGCTTCACTGGCAAAGAGCTTTGCGCACGCGGCCAGGATATCAGCCTCATACTCACCGGTATTGATTGCGTATGCCGCTCTCAATGCAAGCATGCGCCCCAGATCGTTAATGGTAAACATATCCGCCAACCTAAAGCCGACATCCTGATACAGCCCGATTGGTTTGCCGAACGTTTTCCTTTCTTTCGAATGTTTGACCGAAATCTCCGTGCAGGCATTCCCTATTCCGACGCAAAGCGCCGCGATGCCGACTTTGCCCATGGTCAGAATTTTGGTTGCTTGTTCATAGCCTTTTCCGGGAGCGCCCCCCAGAATTCTGGCGGCGACACAATTATCCATGGAGATGCCCGCCAGAGGAACTCCCCGCAGACCCATGGTCTCAACGGGTTTTTCTATGCTTAAGCCCTTGGCGCCTTTATCACAGATGAAGATGCTCATGCCGCTCTCAGCGCCGGCATCTTTTTCACTATAGGCAAGAACAAGGAAAACATCAGCGATCGGGGCATTGATCACAATATTTTTGTCGCCATTGAGCCGCCACGTATTGCCATCCTTGTGCGCAACGGTAGTGATCGCCGCCATGTCCGAACCGGCCTGTTCTTCAGAATAGGCAAACGCGCCTACCCGCTCGGCCTTCATGAGATCGGAAATATATCGCTGCTTCTGATCAGGCGTACCAAACAACCTCAACGCGCCGGCGCACAGGAAGGTGCTCGCGCGGGCGCTCAGAAATGTCGCCGGACAAGCCTTGGCAATCTCTTCGCCGGCAAGATAAACAGCGATCAAATCGATGACGTCGCCGCTGTAACCCGCCTCCAGGCATCCTCCCCGGGAAAGCATCTTAAGATTTTCCTTCATGTATGCGCCTGCCTCCGGGCGTGAACTGCTGTCGAGCATCTTGGCCCTGGGCGCATTTCGGTCCGGCAGAAAGCGGCCACATCCTGTTGTATTTTCACTTCTAGCGGAGAAAGTTGATAATCCATTTGTTTACCTCCCTCAGAATTACATCATCATTATCCTGGATACGATCATACGCATGATATCCGACGTGCCGCCGCCGATGGCGGCCAGTTTCGAATCACGGAAATTTCTT
This sequence comes from uncultured delta proteobacterium, assembly GCA_963710575.1. Classification (GTDB taxonomy): domain Bacteria; phylum Desulfobacterota; class Syntrophia; order Syntrophales; family Smithellaceae; genus Smithella. Next base: position 4,168 of record CAVQAL010000008.1, read on the forward strand.
TCCACGGGGTACTCGTGCATAAACCCGTAACCACCGAAAATCTGCACGGCCTCCGACGCCATCTCGAATCCTCTGTCGCCGGCATATACTTTGCTGACTGCCGCTTGCAGAGGGTTCAACATCTGGCCATTATCCTTGGCCGAGGCAACCCGGTAAACCGCGAGCCTGACAGCCTCAACAAAAACCTTCATATCGGCGATCCGGTGTTGAATGGCCTGGAAACTCCTGATAGGGCGTTTGAACTGTTGACGCTCATTGGCATAGCGGGCGCACGAATCGAGATTGTTGAGGGCCGCACCAAGCATCGGGGATAGCAGTGTGCAACGGTCCCATTCGACACCGCTGAGCGCGATGATCCAGCCCTTCCCTTCACCACCCAGAATGTTTTCTTCCGGGACCTCACAGTCTGCGAGAAATACCTCCGATGTGGATGAACACTTGCACCCCATCTTGTGGAATGGTTTACCGGTCGTGAGCCCGGGGGTGCCTTTTTCGATGATGAAGGCGGTAATCCCCTCGTGCTTTGCGGCCTTATTGACATTGGCAAACACAACAAAGACATCGGCCACCGGAGCATTGGTAATGAAGGTCTTGGACCCATTGAGAACATAACGGCCACCCTTCTTCACCGCTGTGGTCGATATGGAAGCAGCATCAGAACCGGAGCCTGGCTCGGTGAGGCCCATGCATCCTATCCATTCTCCCGATGCAAGCTTCGGGACATACTTCCGTTTTTGGTCCTCGTTACCGAAGGCATAGATATTATGGGCACATAGATAAGTGTGGGCGCCCCAGGCAAGCAAGCTGCCGCCGTCTACACCCGCGTGCCCCAGAGCCTCTCCGGCCAGACAACAGTTAAGGATGCTGGCCGCCGATCCTCCTAATTCCTCGGGTAAGGGCAAACCCAGTATCCCGAAGGAGGCAAGCTTTCGCCAGATCTCAAAGCTGAACTCACCTTTGAGATCCGCCTCTTCGCAGAGAGGCGCAATCTCATCTCTGCCATAGCGGTACACGGTTTCCCTGAACATGCGTTGCTCTTGCGAGAGGGAAAAATCCATAAACACCTCCTGTGCGTATTTGCTCATCACCTGTCATTAAATGTGTGTAGGGAAGATTAAAATTGGAGGGAACCGGCGAACCGGATTAACCAGGAGTTAAATATACTACTGTGAGTATATTTTTAAACACCAGTTAAATATTTTGTCAACAAAAAACACCTTTCTCTTGACTATTTTTTTACCAATGGTATAAGAACTACCCATAGTATTAAATTTTACGTTCAGTTTTATGCAATATATTCCGCACAACCACGGGTATAAACCCAAAGCAAGCTTTGGAGTATTATCTCTCCCTATTTCTTTGTTTTCTTTTTGAATTTGAGTCTCACAATAAAGGGTGATCATGTTAAAGCACCAGCAAGTCATACGCGAGAGAAAATCGCGGGAAAAGGATCAGCGCATTCAGAGCATTCTGGAGGCGGCCAAGAAAGTATTTTTCTCGAAGGGCTATCTGAAGACCACCATGGACGAGATCGCCTTTGAAGCCCAGATCAGCAAACCGACCATTTATCAGTACTTCAACGCAAAGGAGGAGCTCTACTCTTCTCTCATGCTGCCGTTTCTGGAAGAATTCGGCGCTCAGATGGAACGGATAGAAAAAAAATTAGTCAATAAAAAATATGTGTCCGGCAATGATCTGGTGAAAGACTTAATTAAAATATTTGTCCGCAGTTATGAAAAAGCGCCGGACTCTCTCCGGGTCGCCAACATCTTTTTCCAGCAACAGGATCTTATCAATGAGCTCAGCCCCGAAACCCGTTCGGTCATCAGCAGTAAAGGTAAATACGACTTCGAACTGGCGAGAGGGGTATTTGAATCAGCAAAAACACAGGGACTGATTAAGAATATTGACAGCTATGCCCTTTCCGACATTATCTGGGCGCTCTTTCTCGGCCTCACTCAGGTGATGGATATGAAATCCACAAAACAATCACAATCCAACAAATATTTAAAATCCACGCTGCGTATTGCAGAAACGCTTCTTGTCGATGCACTTGTTCTGAAATAAGGTACCCCTGGTACCTATCCTTATAAAGAGGAGGCGGCATTATGGGAGGAGATTTGTTCTGGAAAAAATCATATGATTCAGACCTTAGGGATATCAATCCTGCCGATTGGGAAACCACCTGCCCGGAGATATGCCGGCGCACATTTCTCAATTATCCGGACAAAATAGCCCTGGCCTTCATGGGAGTCCACATCACCTATGCCCAGTTGGATCGATACGCAAACCAATTCGCCAATATGCTCTTGTCTCTCGAATTGAAAAAAGGGGCCGTCGTGGGAATCAATCTCCCCAATATCCCGGAATATGTTATCGCCTGGCTGGGAACATTGCGGGCGGGCTGCGTTGTTTCCGGCGTTTCGCCACTCCTTTCATCTGAGGAGCTGGAATACCAGCTTAAAGACTCTCAAGCCAAAGTGCTGGTAACCCTCGATGCATTGTTTGAAATAAAGCTTGCGCCCGTTGCCTCGCGCCTGCCTGATCTAAAGGCGGTCATCGTTACCAGTGTCGGCGGATTTCTCCCGGGAATCAAAAGATTTCTCGGTAAACTGCTGGGCAAGATCCCCAAGGGAAAAGTAACCCCCTTGGACGGCAAAACCGTCTACCTTTTTAATAAGGTGATTGAGCCCGGACTTTTTTCCACTGAATATCCGAATATTAACCTCACGCCCGATGACATTGCCTATCTCCAGTATACCGGCGGCACTACCGGGGTTCCAAAGGGCGCCATGCTGAGCCATCGCAATGCCGTTGCCGATCTCCTGATCTTCCAGGCATGGCTGGGCCTGGAGGCGGGCAAAGGTGTCGGACTTTCAGGTTTTCCTTTTTTCCATATCGCAGGAATCTTCACCAATGCTAATTTCATTTTCTTGGGCTGGACCCAGATTTTGATTCCGAACCCGCGGGATACGGATCATATCTGTAAAGAATTGGACAGGTACAAACCCGCCATGATGGCAAATGTTCCGCCATTTTATATGCTGCTTGCAGCGAATCCCAGGTTCAAGACTCTGGACCATTCAAAATTAGAGGTCTGTGTCTCAGCGGCTGCTCCATATCCGGAAGATGCGCAGCGGGAATTCGAGGCCATTGTAGGAGCCGGGAAAATCCTGGAAGGTTACGGCATGACCGAGACGTCGCCTTTAACGATTTTCAATCCCATGAAAGGCGTGCGAAAGATCGGCGCCATCGGATTGCCGCTTCTGAATACAAACGTCCGGCTCATTGAACCGGCAACTGGAAAAGAAGTCGAATTGGGGCAGCCGGGAGAGCTCTGCATCAAGGGACCTCATGTCATGGTGGGTTATTTCAACAGGCCCGAAGAAACCAGGCAGGTTATCGATGCAGAGGGATACATGCACACCGGCGATGTGGCCATTCAAGATGAAGACGGATACCTGCGCCTCGTGGATCGCACAAAAGACATGATTAACATCGGCGGGTTCAAAGTGTTTTCCCGAAAAGTGGAAGATGTTTTGAATCGACACCCGGCAGTCAATATATCTGCCATCATCGGAAGCAACAATCCCGAGCGGTCCGGTTCGGAGCTCGTGAAGGCCTACGTAATCCTGAATCCCGGCTATCCTGTTGCAGGAGATATGGAAATCCTGAAAAAGGCCATCATCGATTTTGCCAAAGAGAAACTGGCGCCTTATGAGGTGCCTAAAATTCTGGAGATCAGAAAGGAACTGCCTCTCACCAATGTCGGCAAGATTGACAAGAAGGTTCTGAGAAAAGAGGTTTGATGGGTGGTGTAGAGTTTACTTACTATGAGTAGACAAGTTTCTACTCATAGTACCAATATAAATGGAGGAGAGTATATGTACGAATTAGATAAACCGGATAATCTTGTTGAGATTTTTGAAGACAGTGTAAAAAAATATGCGAACAACCCCCTTTTCGGAACAAAGAACAGCAATGGCGCTTATGAATGGGTAACTTATTCCGATGTCAGCCGCATGGTTGACGGCATAAGAAGCGGGCTTGTAGGTCTCGGAATTAAAAAGGGCGATGCGGTGGGCATCATCGCAGGCAACCGTACCGAATGGGCTGTCTGCTGTTATGCCTCATATGGCGTAGGGGCGCTGTTTGTACCCATGTACGAAGCAGAGCTGGAAAAGGTTCAGAAGTATATCATCAAGGACAGCGGAGTGAAGGTGCTGTTTGTCTCCAAAAAAGAATTTTATGAAAAAGCGCTGACCTGGATGAAGGAAATTGATTCTTTAAAGCACGTCCTCATCATCGATGAAAAAGGTCCGAACAGCTATCACGAACTCATGAATAACGGCTTCAAGAAAATCATTCCGGCAATAAGACCGACAGCAACCGATATTGCGGGATTAATCTATACATCAGGGACAACGGGCGATCCCAAAGGTGTATTGCTTTCACATGGAAACTTCACCAGCCAGGTCCATGCCCTGAAGAAATCATTTTACATGCTTGATGAAAAAACGAGAACACTGTCGTTCCTTCCCTGGGCACATTCATACGGGCAGACAGCCGAGCTTAACACTCTCTTGCAGCTTGGCGGAAGCACGGGCTTTGCAGAGGGACCTACTACGATCGTTGGCGACCTTCAGCTGGTTAAACCAACCATGCTTGTTGCCGTACCGCGCGTATTCAACAGGGTATATGATGGCATTCTGATGAAAATCCGCGATAAGGGCGGCCTCGCGCAAAAGCTGTTTGACATGGGGATAGAGGAAAACAAGAAGAAACGTGAACTGGCGAAGCAGGGCAAATCAAGCCTGGTGAACTCTATTAAACTGGCGCTTGTCGATAAAATTGTTTACAGCAAATTGAGAGCGCTCTTCGGTGGAAATCTTCAGCTTTCCATCAGCTCAAGCGCGGCGCTAAGCGCACATATTGCCCAATTCATGTTTGATATAGGCGCCCCTGTCTATGAGGCGTGGGGAATGACGGAAATTTCACCTGCGGGCACAGTCAATACCCCTGCCGAATACAAGATCGGGAGCTGCGGCAAAGCGATTGACAAAGTCAGGCTCGTCATTGACAGGACCGGTATGAATGATGATTCGGCAGAGGGAGAGCTTGTCATTTATGGACCGAATGTCATGCAGGGTTACCACAACAAACCGGAAGAAACAAAGGCAACAATGACCAATGACGGCGGATTGAGAACCGGCGACAGGGCCTTTGTTGACAAGGATGGATTCCTTTTTATCACCGGTCGCATCAAGGAGCAGTTCAAGCTTGAAAACGGAAAATTTGTTTACCCCTCAGCCATCGAAGAGCATGTTAAATTACTGCCCGGCGTTGAGCAGGCGCTGATCTTCGGGCTGAACAAACCTTATACCGTTTGTCTCATCGTTCCCGATTTCATTGTTATGGAAAAGGTCGCTAAAGAAAAGGGCCTGCCTACAGATAAAAATGAGTTTGTTCACAATCCGGCTGTCATTAAGATGTATGAAGATGAGATCCGCGAGCATCTGAAAAAAACCTTTGCCAGTTATGAGCTTCCGAAAAAGATATTACTTCTCAGTGAAGGGTTCACAACTGAGAATGGTATGCTTACCCCGACACTGAAGCTTAAGCGCCGTGAAGTTTTAAAGAAATATTCGGACATGATTGATGCGCTGTATTCGTAAAGGCTAAACCAAAGAGGCCACAGGCTTTTCCTGTGGCCTCTTTTTAATTATTGAATAATTTTATTTTTACTTGAATCCCCGACGATATATGAAAATGCAAGTAGTCATGAAGTCCTGTAAAGTGTAATATTCGAAATTAATCATCATCTTCACATCCACAACCCAGGGCTTGGCCTTTACAAACCGGACACTGTTCAGCATCACATCCGCTACAATGATATTGTCCTACTACTGCCCCGCAATCATGACAAGGTCTTTCTATAGCCAATTCATAGATATTATAAGGAACACCTTTCTCGTCTGAATATGGCTTCCCATTTTCATCTAAATATTTTTCATAGCCATACTTAATTCTTCTAAACCATTTACCATCATGTTGAATTGTTTTTTGTTTCTGTGACTCTTGGAACTCATCATAATATTGGAAGTATCCATATATGCGCATAGCCAACTCAGATACATATTCCTTTTTTAATGTTCTTTCTAAGCGATGTAGCCCCATTGTTCTCAAATGATGTACTTCGTTAAATATTTCCGTTGTTTCTGGATAATGTATTTTAGAAAATCTATTCATATCCTCATCATTCTGAATTATATTTTCTTTTAATGCTTTTGACACAAGCAGATTAAATTTTGGACTTTTTTGCCCTTTTGGATGATTGAGTTTTTCAAGTAGAAATTTCGTTAATAAATCATCTAAATCCTTTATAAAATCATAATTACTTATATAGCATGAATCCCATTTTCTGAATAACATTTCATAGTCATGTGCTGTACTATCAAAAAAATCACCGGGCATGAACGGATCAGTTATTTTCCCTAAAATATGGCGTTTCAACGATCTTGAATGAGTTCTTTGAAAGAATGGCTCAATTAGTACTTCAACAATCGGTAAAATTACCTCGTTGATTATATCGTGCCTAGGATGAACAGTATAAGAATAATAATATAACGCTTTATTCAAAAATAGTTCTTGAAAAAAAGCATCAACCTTGGCATTTGGCACAAGCTTTATTTTCAGATATATTCTCTTAAATTTAATAGCTTTATGTTTTTTTGTATATCCAGTCAAACGTACATTATCCAAAATTTTATAATTTATGTGCAAATTATAATTATTCGCTACATTTTGTAGAAAACGGATAAATGCTTTGGCAGCCGTGTGATAATTAGCCTTAATATTTATATCGCATTTAAATTCTGCCATAGTTTTCAAATCTATTATGCCTATGTTTACTGAAGGGAATTATTATTAAATTGCAAATGACGATTGATGATTGAAAGATTGCATATTTTTACACAATCTTCAACTGAATAGTAGCAGTGCTTGTTGACTGCACCTACAAATAAATAGATTCATGAAGCCGGGAAAACTGAAGATTATTAATTAAGAAGACTTTTTTTCGAGTTAATTAAAATCACTTGACAGAAGCATTTTTCAGCTATATATGCCAGTTAACGTAAGGTGGGTTTAGGGGGGTGTAATAATGTCAGATTTTGTTAATAAAACGATCGGCCAGTTAGTCAAAGAAACGGCCACGCGCTATCCGGAAAATACCGCTTTGGTTTCTCTGGAGTTCGGCATCCGGCAGACTTATCGCGAATTTTACAAAACATGCAGAGATGTCGCTAAAGGTCTCATGGCGATGGGCATTAAGCGGGGCGATCATGTCGCCGTCTGGACAACCAATATTCCCGAATGGGTTTATTTGCAGTCTGCTCTTGGAATGACGGGTGGCGTCCTCGTTTCAATAAACACGAATTATCAGACGCATGAACTGGAATATATCCTGAAGCAATCCGATTCCACGAGTTTGTTTCTTATCGACGCCTACCGTGACACCAGCTTTTACGATACTGTCCGTCAGGTCACCCCTGAGTTGGATTCCTGTGCTGCGGGATCTCTGGTTTCGGAAAAACTGCCGCTTTTAAAAAACGTAATCTATATCGGCAAAAAAGAAAACACGCCCGGTATGTTCAAATTTTCCGATCTGATCAAAATGGGAGAGAAAATTACCGAGCAGGAACTGGATGACCGGATGAATTCTCTTTCCGATGATGACGTGATCAATATGCAATACACTTCCGGCACCACAGGTTTTCCGAAAGGCGTCATGCTTACTCACCACAACATTGTCAACAATGCCCGGATGGTCGGGGATGTCATGGGCATGACGGAAAAAGACAGCCTGCTGATTCAGGTGCCGTTTTTTCATTGTTTCGGCTGCGTGATGAGCACTCTTAATTGCCTTTACCACGGTTCAACAATGGTTATTGTGGAATCTTTTGATGCACTCAAAGCACTTCAGTTTATCGCCGCAGAGCGATGCACCGCCGTCAACGGTGTGCCGACAATGTTTGTGACGATGTTGAATCATCCCGATTTTAATAAATACGATATGAGTTCTCTGCGCACCGGTATTATGGCCGGAGCTCTTTGCCCGGAAGAGGCAATGAATCAGGTGCGCACGAAAATGCACTGTCCCGAAATCGTCATTGCCTTCGGTCAGACGGAATCCTCTCCCGTCATGACGATGACGCGGCGTGATGATCCGGTGAAGCTTCGCGTCGCAAGTGTCGGCAGACTTTTACCCGATATTGAAGGCAAGATCATTGATCCGGATACGGGTCAGTGACGCGCCCGTAAATGTGCAGGGCGAGATAGTTACAAGGAGCGCCTGCATAATGAAAGGATATTATAAAATGCCGGAGGCAACGGCAGAGGCCATCGACAAGGAAGGCTGGCTCCATACAGGAGATTTGGGCGAGGTGGATGAAAACGGTTATTTCAAGGTTACCGGACGGATTAAAGACATGATTATCCGCGGCGGTGAAAATATCTATCCCCGCGAGTTGGAGGAATTTCTCTATAAAAACCCAAAAGTGATGAATGTTCAGGTTGTCGGCATTCCCGATAAGAAATATGGCGAGCAGGTTCTGGCGGCAATCCAGCTCAAGGCGGGACAAACTGGTACGGCCGAAGAATTTATCGAGTTTTGCAAGGGCAAAATCGCGCGGCATAAGATTCCGAAGTATTGGGAATTTGTGGACGGCTATCCGATGACGGCCAGCGGCAAGATTCAGAAATATAAAATGAAGGAAATATTTGAAAAGAAATATCCGTCTTGATGACGTAATGCAGAGACTATGATGTAATGTCAGGAATCACCATCAAAGTCGTCATACCGGCGCAGGCCGGTATCCAGAACAATAATATTAAAACTAATGGATGCCGGATACCCTGAGGGGTACACCGCCAAGTCCGGCATGACAAAGATACTGGATTCCGGCCTTCGCCGGAATGACAGTTTGGGACTTCTTACTAGACAAAAGCAATGTAGTGCGTAGCTTTAGCTGCGCTTTAACGGGTCTGAAGACCCGTACTACATTTTTATTCGACAAAATTAAAAATACTGGATTCCCGCCTACGCGGGAATGACAAAAGAGGTTAAAATATATGAGCAACATAATCGATCGCGATACCATCGGCGATATGGCCCGCAGGGCCGCAACAAAATACGGTGACAAGACCGCCATTATCTTCCGTGACACAAAGATTTCATTCTATGATCTCGAACGGGAAGCAAGACGTTTTGCCAACCTTATGACCAGCTACGGAATTAAAAAAGGCGACAGGGTGGCGGTATATGCCTACAACTCTCCCTATTATCCGATAAGCTTTATGGGCCTGGCCAAAATCGGCGCCGTCCAGGTACCCATCAACTTCATGCTCAACACCGAAGAAATAGCTTACATCATCAACCATTCGGGCTCGCGGATATTTATTGTGGAAGATTCACTCTATCCGACTATCGCTAAGGACAGGGATAAATTCTCTGCCGTGGAGAAGTGGGGATTCATCCCTCTGGAAAATCCTGTCGTACCTGATGGCTGTTTCAACCTGATTGCGGAAATGGCGGCCATGCCCTACGATGAGCCGCAAGCGGAAGTCGACGCGGAAGATATCGTGCAAATCCCCTACACCAGCGGAACAGAGTCCAAACCCAAGGGAGCCATGCTCTCGCACAGGGCGCTCATGTCGCAGTATCACAGCTGTATTTTCGACGGCCAGTACGCGACTGAAGACGTCAGCCTCCACGCCCTGCCCCTGTTCCATTGCGCCCAGCTCCACTGTTTCCTGATGCCTTATCTGTACATCGGCGCCACCAATGTGATCATGCACAAGGCGGACCCTCTGGAAATGATCAGGCTCATTGAAAAGTACCAGATCACGCATATGTTCGCCCCGCCCACGGTCTGGATCGGAATTCTGAACCATCCGGAATTTAAAAACTACAGCCACGCCAGCCTGAAGAAGGCTGCCTACGGCGCAAGCATCATGCCGGTGGAAATTATCAAGCAACTATCCGTCACCTTCCACGGCCTTAAGCTGTGGAACTATTACGGTCAGACGGAGATGGGGCCGGCGGCCACCTTCTTGAAGCCGGAAGATCAATTATTGAAGCCGGGATCGGCAGGTAAACCGGTACTTAATGTTGAGACCAGGCTCATGGACGATGACGGAAATTTCGTCCCTTTGGGAGAGGTTGGAGAAATTGTCCACCGGTCCGGACATGTCATGACCGGCTACCTGAATGACCCGGAAAAAACCGCCGAAGCCTTCGAGTTTGGCTGGTTCCACAGCGGCGATCTGGGCCGGTTTGACAGCGACGGCTATCTCTACGTAGTTGACCGCAAAAAAGACATGATCAAGACCGGCGGCGAGAATGTGGCATCCCGCGAGGTTGAGGAAGTGCTGTATCAGTATCCGGATATCGAAGAAGTGGCGGTGATCGGCCTGCCCGATCCTAAATGGATAGAGATTGTGGCGGTTATAGCCGTTCCGAAGAAGGGCGCATCTCTCAAAGAAAAAGAAATTATTGCTCACTGCAAAAAACATCTGGCAGGATTTAAATGCCCCAAGAAGGTGTTCATCGCCGATAAACTGCCCAAAAATCCATCAGGAAAAATTTTAAAGCGGGAGCTGAAAGAACAATATAAAGTATGAGCTTTGGAAAATTAATATATTTCGTCATTGCGGCAGTAAATGATCCCACGCTGTCATTCCCGTCGTAGATGACCTTTAGGATACGTAGGCGGGAATCCATTATCTTTGTCATGCCGGACTTGATCCGGCATCCAGTAGTTTTAATATTTTTTTCCTGGATTCCGGCCTTCGCCGGAATGACATAATTGCTGGTTTACGCAATTTTGCAAAGATATTATAATACATAGAGGAATCATAAAACGTGAAAGAAACAAAAGAGCAATTAACCTCCATCGGTGAAATAGCGCAAAAACTGGATATGAGCCAGCGCACCATTCGCTATTACGAGGAGATTGGTCTGCTTAATTCCATCAAACGCGTTGAAGGCGGCCGCAGAGTATATACGGACGATGGATCTGCGACGCCTGAAATTAATCAAGCGTTTGAAAATCATGGGAATGACTTTATCGGAGATGCAGGAATTGGAAGCAATGTGGACGATTGAAAAGTCCACCGATAAAGTTCTCAAACGTCTTTCGGAACTTTTGGGAAATCACCTGAAAAGACTGGATGATCGTATTACCGATCTCGATATTTTAAAAAATGAGATCATGGAATATCAGAAACGAATTAAATCAAAAATCGGCCAATAATCCCCTTGCAATTTTGAACAATCTGATGCTTTATTCCCGAGACAAATTAGAGAACATGTCATTCGATATTAAGGAGTAATAAAGTAAAATGGAAAAGTTTTTCTATCCGCGCAGCATGGTGGTCATCGGCGCTTCAGTAAAGAAAATGAATTTGGGACATATTATCGTGCTGAACAACCGGAAGAACGGATACGAGGGAAATATCTACGGTGTGGGCCGTGAAGAAGGCGATATTGCCGGCGCTCCTGTTTATGACAGCGTTGATAAAATCCCGGAGGTGCCTGATGTCGCCATTATCATTTCTCCGGCGCAGACTGTTCCGGAATTTATGGAAGCCTGCGGGAAAAAGGGCATTAAGCGCATTGTCATCGAATCCGGCGGCTTCAGCGAATACTCGGAAGGACAGCACACTTTAGAAGAGAAGATACTGGAAATTGCCGACCGTTACAAAATTCGCTTTATCGGTCCTAACTGTATCGGCACGGTGAATTTTGATATCAAAATGATGATGCCCTTCGGCTTCTTCCCGGCTAACACCATCCGGTGGTCGTGTGGCCATGATTGTCCAGAGCGGCGGTGTCGGCGGTTCCTACCTTAGAAGAATTCGGCGACAATGCCATTATTCCCGGCAAATTTGCCTCCATCGGCAATAAATTGCAGATAGATGAGGTGGATGTTCTCGACTACTGATCAAAGATGAAAAGACCGATATTATTACGATGTATCTGGAAGGCTTCAAGCGCGGCAAGAGCCTTCTTCGATCTGGCCCTCCGATCGGACAAACCGATTATTGTCCAGAAATCCAACCGCAGTGACCTCACCGCCAAGATCGCTCAGTCCCATACAACCGCCCTTTCCGCCGATGACGCTGTTGTTGACGGCTGTTTTCGGCAGGCGGCGGTCATTCGCGCGGAGGATGATATCGACTTTATTAACGCGGTGAAAATTATCCGGCTTCCTCTCATGAAAAGCAGACGGGTCGCCGTGCTGTCCCGTTCCGGCGGGCATGCTGTCCTGACCGTCGATGCCTGTGCCAAATTCGGATTCTCTCTCGTGGATTTTCCCCCGGCTTTTATTGAAACGGTAAAAACCATCTACCACACGCGGGTCATTGCCCATCAGAATCCCCTCGATCTCGGAGAAATCTTCGACTACACCATCTTTACCCGAATTCTGGAAGAAGCTCTGAAGCTCCCGGATGTCGACGGCGTTCTGTTCAATCATCTTTATGTGTCCACTTACGAAGCCGAAATGTCGCGTGATTTCTTGAGCAACGTCGGCAGGCTGGTGGAACAATATCAAAAACCCGTCGCCATAACCATGATCACCGACGCCCATGAATTGCTGAATATCTCGAAGAACCAGGGATATCCCGTCTTCACAACGCCCATGATGGCGGCCAAGGCCCTCAGATGTATCGGCTACCTATTACGAGGAAAAAACGGCGCGGGATGCAAGGGGGATAAATGTTCTGTCTCCTGTCGACATGACCGCAATCGACAAAATCAAAAACCGCTGCACGACTGAAAAGCGGATTCCCCTCACGGATGAAGCCCTGCAAATTACCGAGGCCGCAGGCATTGGATGCGTTGCCGGTGTCACCGTCAAATCAGCAGAGGAAGCAAGAAAATGCAAACTTGATTTCCCCGTTGCCGTGAAGCTTCTTTCCCGGGATGCGTCCCATAAATCCGACGTGGGCGGTGTGCGATTGAAAATTCAGAATCATAAGAAACTTAGCGGAAGCAATCTCCGGCATGAAAAAGGCTTTTAAAAAAATTACGCCGCAGCCAACCATTGACGGTTTCCTGATTCAGAAAATGGCGGAGGAAGGTGTGGAATGTTTCGTCGGCGGCCGTCAGGATCCGGTCTTCGGACCAATTGTCATTGCCGGTCTAGGCGGAATTTTTCTCGAAATTTTCAAGGACACGTCCATCCGTCTCGCTCCGGTGACGAAAAACGAAGCCATGGATATGCTCAAACAACTTCAGGCCTATCCGGTCCTGCAAGGGGCGAGAGGAAAAATGACGGCGGATATGGACGCTTTTTCCGATGTAATCTGCCGCGTATCACAGCTTCTGATAACGGCGCCGGATATCGCTGAAATCGATCTGAATCCCGTTATTGTCCACGAAAAGGGCAAGGGCGTTTCTATCGTCGACAGCCGGGTGTTTTTTAAATGATATAAGCGGAAGTCTCTCTTTATCAAAAAAAGCGAACTGGCATTAATTTATGATCCAGTGCTTGTATATTGCTTTCCTTTTTTCAAGGTCAAAATGGCAAGGGCGATACAGCTCAATACAAAGATATTTATCAGCCACAGATACCGGTATGATCCAAAATGATCGTAAATAAAACCACCCAAAACAGGACCAATAGCGCCGCCGGTGCCGATAAAAAAAGTCAGAAGGCCATAGATCGATCCCACAACATGCCTGCCGAAGCGGTCAGCAACAATAAGTGGCAAAATGGGTGCGAGCGAGCCGTATCCAAATCCGTATATTAAAGCGGCAATATAAAGTTGGAAAATGCTATGAACATTAAGCAACAATATAGTTCCAGCAAGCATAAACGATATCCCCATGAAGGAACCATATTTAGGATCTTTTATTTTGTCGGTTATCCAGCCGAAAAAGAACTGGCCCATAAAGCCGGTCATGCTGATCGCGGCTAAAGATGCGGCGGCGGCCATTTTGTCAATGCCATTGTCTGTCGCATATGCCACCTGATGCACAAAAACGGACATACTGATCATAACAGCCAGCCCCTGGCAGATGGCCAGTGTCCAGAAACGGGAATCCTTGAACATGGTCATGGTGGAAATTCTATGAACCGCGTGTGGCGCTGATGATTGATGGATTACTGCTCTTTTATCTCCATCCGGCAAGAGGCCATATGCTTCCGGATTTGTTTTCCTCATCAGCGTTTGGGAAACAAGAATTCCCATCAGCAATGTAATAACGCCTAGAGCCATAAGCCCGGCCCGCCAGCTGAATACTTCAACAATATATCCGGCGAGCGGCGTGAGTGTCACCGTGCCCAGACTTATTCCCATGGAAGCAATTCCGATAGCCAGCCCCCGCTTGTTGATAAACCATTTACTGACGGAAGAACTACAGGCGACAACACCCATCCCTGCTGCGCCGGCCCCGACCATCAAACCGTAGGTGATATACAACCCAAGAGGAGTGCTTACAAAACCAGTCAGGATATAACCGCAAGCGGCAACAACAGCTCCCGTAGTTGTTATCCAGCGCGGCGCAATGCGATCCAGCATACGGCCGACAAAGATCGCGCCGAAGGAATAAACAAGCATGTTGATGGCGGCCGCCACCGATATTACCGAACGCGACAAACCAAATTCCGCAGCCATCGGTTTGAGAAATACGCCAAAACAGTAACGGGTTCCATAATTGATGCCCATTACCAGAAAAGCGCCGCCTACGATGTACCAGCCCCAGAATATTTTCTTATTTTTTTCCATGAATACATCCACAATTCAACTGAGCATAAAATATCCGCCGCTTCCTTTATCATTAAATTGCATTATGTTAAATATAAGAAATAAATCACGGGTATTAAATACCTGCTTATACGGTATAATTCGACTAACAAACTTCCATTCGCTTCGCTTTTGAAGTTTGAGTCTCATTACCCTCCGCTGCTCGGGATTGTTCAACTTACCAATTCCGCTGCGTTGCGCTTTCGAAATTGGAGTTTCAACAATATCGCAACCAAAGAAGATGCGGCATGATTGACTCCTTTAGTCTTTATTGGGGAATTTAACATATATAGATTAAATCGTGCCATTCTGATATAAATGTGATATAAATTAAATTTATTTCTATCAGGGGGCAATTATGGCAGACAGGTCAAAGTTGGGAATGGAATTGCCTGTATACACTTTTAGAGTTGAAAAAGATAGAATTGTCGAGTTTGCCATTGCCGTTTCTCAAAAAGAGAATAAGGGACAAATCAATCCCATTTACTATGATGAAGAAGCTGCAAAAAAAGCAGGTTATCAAGGAATACCGGTTCCTCCGACCTTTCCTACCTGTACCTTTTTTTGGACTGGCGGCGGCCTGGTGGCTTTAACTAAAACCTTGGGCATTGATTTAAATAAACTTTTACATAGAGAAGAAGAGTACGAATATTTTGGCAGCATTTACGCCGGCGATGTTATTACCCGTAAAATGAAAGTTATCGATATGTTAAAAAAGGGAACTGGAAACAGGAGTGTCGAAGTAACTGTCCTGGAAACAGAACTGATAAATCAACGGGGCGAATTGGTACTCAAATCCCTTACACGATTGCTGGAAAGATAGGAAGATAAATATGGCCGTAAATTATGATGATATTGAGGTTGGAAATAATATGCCTGTTTATACTTCCGCGCCCATTACCAGAACACATTTAGTCCGTTATGCCGGAGCGTCGGGTGATTTTAATCCGCTTCATCATGATCAGACCTTTATCAAAATGATCGGCAAGGAGAATATTATCGCCCACGGTATGTTGATCATGGGCATTGCCGGTGAAGCCATCACTTCCTGGATCGAAAACAAATATTTAAGAAAATTTAATGCCCGTTTTTTGAGTATGACGGAACCGGCTGATTTGGATGATATGGAAAATACAAAAGACAGGGCAACTATAACAGTCAGCGGCAAGGTAGTCAAAAAATATGTAGAAAACGGCGAAAAAAGAATTCAGTGCGACATCATTGCTCAAGATGCTTTAGGCAGCAAAAAGCTCTCGGGATTTTTTATTGCGGCACTGCCTTAATAATCTTCTTTACTTTGGATGGCTATTCTTTTTACTCCAAAAATAAACACAGGTATTTTTATGAAGGCGCATATTTTAGTGATTGATGACGACGCGGTCGCCTGCGAGTTTTTGCAGGAAGCACTTTCGCTTGAAGGCTATGAAGTAAAAGCCTATACATCCGCCAAAGAAGCTTTGAAGCAAGACCTTTCCCGGTACGATCTGCTCATGTCCGACATTCGTATGCCTGAAATGGATGGTTTGCAATTCCTGGAACAAGTGCACAAAAAATGGCCGAATTTGCCGGTTATTTTGATGACAGCTTATGGTTCTCTGGAAACAACAATGGAAGCAATAAGTCTGGGCGCCTGGGATTATATCAGCAAACCTTTTTCACCGGAAGAATGCCGGGCTATTGTAAAAAAAGTTCTGGAAGTCCGGGAACTGCGTGAACAGCGCATGAAATTGCAGCCGGAAACAACCGAAGGGCCGAAATTGATCGGTTCGTCGGCAATGATGGTTGATTTCTACAAACAAATTGCACGCATTGCCGACGCGTCGGCCAGTGTTTTAATAGAAGGCGAAAGCGGAACGGGAAAAGAATTGACTGCCCGTTCTTTACATCATATGTCTTTGCGCCGCGATAAACCTTTTGTTGTAGTTCATTGTGGAGCTATTCCCGATAATTTATTGGAATCTGAATTATTCGGGTATGAGAAAGGATCTTTTACCGGGGCTGATCGTCAGCATGCCGGATTGCTGGAATCGGCAGAAGGTGGGACAGTTTTTCTCGATGAAATCACGGAAATGTCAACAGCTCTGCAAGGCAAGTTTTTGCGGTTTATGCAAAATGGTGAAGTAAGAAGAATCGGCAGCCACGATGTTCATCATGTGGCGGTTCGCGTAGTGGCGGCAGCCAACAAAAATATTGATGAAGAGGTAAGCCTGGGGCGTTTTCGTCTGGATTTGTTATACAGATTTATTGTACGTTTGCGTGTCCCGCCTCTGAGAGAGCATAAAGAAGATATTCCGTTGCTCATTGAATCATTACTGAAAAAGTTCGGTTATCCAAATGTGCGCATTTCGTTAAAAGCAATGGAGCTGCTCATGGCTTATAGCTGGCCGGGCAACGTGCGGGAGATGGAAAATGTTCTGCAGCAAACTTTGTTGCTTTCACCTTTCGCGGTTGTCCTCCCGGAAAATCTGCCGGAGAATTTTCAACAACAAAAAGAAAATAAGGAAGACGCCGCCTTGTCCAATATCTCCCCGTTGGAAGCAGCGGAAAGAGATAGGATATTACAAACGCTGAAGGAGACTTCCTGGAACCAATCCAAAACCGCACTGCTTTTGGATATTGACCGGAAAACATTGCGCCTGAAGATTCGCCGTTATGGTTTACTGGACGAGAAACTTTCCGCAGACTGAAAGTCTTCCCCTGAATTTTAGTTATCTTTGAATACCGGCAAATAAAGAATAATAGAAGTCCCTTGATCCAGAGAGCTTTTTATTTCCATCTTACCACCGTGAGTTTTAACTATGTCGCGGACAATAGCCAAACCCAGTCCGCGCAATCCCTCGTTTTGTCTTGTGCTGAAGAATGGTTCGCATGCTTTCTCAATCATATCGGGCGGCATTCCCGTGCCTGTATCATTGATAGTCACCGCTACCAGATCATTCTGGGAAATGGTTTGAGCCGATATGGTTATTTTTCCTCCCTGCGGCATTGCTTCCAGAGCATTTTGAATTATATTCATCAGGGCGGTTTGAATGCGGTAACGATCGACGTACAAAGGTTTAATTCCGTCGTCAATATTCACGCTCATCTCTACTCTATTTTTTTGCATAAAAGATTCTACAAGCGGCAGTGTTTCACTTAAAATCTGCTGGATGGTCAACACTTCAAAATGAGGTTCAGGAAGGCGTGTGGCCTTGCGCACATTCTGAATGACGTGATCCAATCGCTGGGTTTGCTGGACAATCAATTTTAATTTATGGGCTACATCTGGCGGCCAGCCTTCCTTTTCCAAAAGAAGGTTAGCCAGACCTCCAATGGAATGAAGCGGCGTACCCATATCATGAGCGAGATTAGCCGTTAGATGCCCCAAAGCAGTCAATTGCTTCAGATCGGCAACTTGCTTTTGCAACTGGACGACATTGAGTGTTTCTTCGTGGACACGGTCTTCCAGATGCCTGTTCAGATCGATATTTCTGGTAATTACATCCTGAATTTCATCAGCCATCATGTTAAAATGTTGAGATATCTGCCCCCATTCATCGCTATGAACTATGGGAATTCTATTTATGTATTGTCCTTTCTGAAATTCGTCGATTGTCTGAATGATCAGTTTCAGCGGCCGGCCGATTATCCAGCCATAACTTAATCCTAATATCAAAAGGATAAACAGTAATAATCCGATACTGCTGAAAATAAGCAACCATTTGGCGCTATTCATAATTTCGGCATTAGCGCGCGAAAAACCAATAATGCCCACGACGACGTGCGAACCTGTTATCTCTACTGACGCAGGATAAAGCAAACCCAGTGCAGGACCGCCCTCCGTTTCTATCTTAACATAACGCACCTTGTTGTTGGCGGCGGCGGCAAAGACAATATTATCAGGCCATTCATGTTGGACCCGGCTGGCGCCGGTTACGTAATCAACGTTGCCATGACTGGTGTCAAAAATATCAATTCTTGCCAGACGCACATCGGTTTGAATGAAGTCTTTAAGAGCTGAATCAAGCGCATGAAGTCCCCGTTTTGTCGGGAAAAATTGATAAAAGGTGCTGATGGTATCGGCCACGCCCTCAAGTCTTTTTGCCTGTTGGTCGACTAATATCCTATCCAGAGCGGTAAGCTGAACAAAACCCCAAATGGCCATAGTTAAAGCAAGACCGGCAACCGTTAGCATAACCAGTCTTACACGAACTGTTAGATTATCATTGTAGATAATGATCTTGTTGAGGATACTTTTAAACATACGTTGTATTATATATCAAAAATGAAAAAAATTAACTAGCAGTAAACCACGGTATTCAAACTTACGCTGTGGCGGGATAGTACCCAATAGCCTTTGGCGATATAATCCCACGTCGCTACCAACTTTGTTGGCGGGATTGTTCCGCTTACGCTTCGAGCTTCACTTCATTTGCTTTACCACGGCGCTTCGCGCCTGGTATAGTTCGCCTTACGTTTCAAACTTCGTTTCACTCGTTTTCAACTTGGCTCACTATCAGCGAGTCTCAAATCCCACGTCACTGCGTTCCTGGGATAATTCGACCAGCAAATTTCAGTGCGCTACGCTTCTGAAACTTGGGACTCATTATCAGCTTGTATTTCACAATCCCCATTCGCTTCGCTTCGGGGATAGTTCGACTAACTCTTCCTATAGTCAGCTTGTCTCAAATCCCACGTCACTGCGTTCCTGGGATAATTCGACTTACGCTTC
Organism: uncultured delta proteobacterium; assembly: GCA_963710575.1. Classification (GTDB taxonomy): domain Bacteria; phylum Desulfobacterota; class Syntrophia; order Syntrophales; family Smithellaceae; genus Smithella. Next base: position 23,693 of record CAVQAL010000008.1, read on the forward strand.
AAACGTCACTGCGTTCGTTTTCAGCTTGTCTCATTAAAAAAGAAGGGACAGGTAAAACCTGTCCCTTCTTTGAAAGCGCTTAAAGTTTTTTAAAACTTATTTTGCAGCGGGAGCAGCTTCTTCAGCTTTCTTCTCTTCCATTTTCTTTGCTTTCTTTACTTTCTTTACTTTCTTTACTTTCTTTACTTCTGCTTTTGCGGGTTCAGCTTTTTCAACAGCGGGAGCTGCTGCGGGAGCCATTGCCTTGTCAGCGGCCATTACGGTGACACCAAATGCAAATACCAATGCTACAACAAACAATACTAAACGCTTCATCTTTAAATTCTCCTTTTAAATTTGTTTTAATTAATATTAACTTTTTAATTTAAAGAAGGGACAGGTTTTGCCTGTCCCTTCTCTAAAACCACATAAAGTTTTTACAAACTTATTTTGCAGCAGGAGCTGCTTCTTCCATTTTCTTCTCTTCCATTTTCTTTGCTTTCTTCATTTTCTTCATTTTCTTAACTTTCTTTACTTCTTTCGCCGGAGCAGCCTTTTCCGTGGGAGCTGCTGCGGGAGCTGCCATGGGCTCAGCTGCCATTACGGTGACACCAAATGCGAAAACCAATGCTACAACAAACAATACTAAACGCTTCATCTTTAAATCCTCCTTCTAAATTTTGTTTTATTTTAATACTACCCTTTAAAATTAAGGGACTCTAACTAACTATTTTTTACTTGAAGCAGACGTTGCCTCAACCGGTTTAGTTTCTTTTTTCTTTAAAGTAACTTTGGCCACTCTCGATGCTATTAATTTACCATCTTTTTCCGTGTAAGCTATTTTCACATAATCATCTGCAACAATACCTGCAGACGGTTTTTCTAAAGCAAACTCCATGGTTTCTACATCACCTTTTACAGTACGTTCAATTTTAACCGCTTCATTGGAAATTTCGATAACTTTTCCTGTAGCATGCATTTTGGCGGCTTTGACGATATTTGTTTTGACCGGAGCAGCCTTAACAGGGGACGCGGGTTTATCAACGGCAAAAGCTAATGTTGACAAAAGAAAAATTGCGCCGGCTACATACCATAAAGCTTTTTTCATGATGACCCACCTCCATAACATTTCGGGAATACTTAACAGCAACTTGCATGCCAACAAAGAAACTCAAATCAATAATTTCTAAGTTATTAAAATAATAGATAAATATATTTTATTAAAAATATCCGCCATTTTTTTCAGCCAATAAGTGGGGAATAACTCCCCAGTCACGGAGAATAATTCATCTGTGATTTCCAATGAGTGGAACCCTGGCTGGAACCGGGCGATTAAAATTCGCGGAATTGACCGGCTGTATCCTTTCATGTTACGGTCATTAAACAGGTGGGAATGAAAGCCGATGAATACAGAAGAAAAAGTAGATGGCGATATTATTGTTGTTGGCGGCGGAGCTGCAGGTCTCATGGCCGCAGGCAGAGCGGCCCAACTCGGCGCCAGAGTTTTACTTCTGGAAAAAACTGACAGCGGCGGCAAAAAAATTCTGGTCAGCGGCAAAACGCGTTGCAACTTAACCAATTCGGCGGAATTGAGAAATTTCATTTCCATGTATGGAGATAACGGTCTTTTCCTTTTCAGCGCGTTCCATAATTATTTTCGTCCGGAGTTGCTTGATTTTTTTAACAAGCATGGCATGGCCACCAAGGTGGAGCGCGGCGGCAGAATCTTCCCTGTTTCCGATGACGCGCATGATGTTGTGCGCGTTTTTAAAAAATATCTTTCCGCAAATAAAGTACAGATCAAACTAAATACCGCGGTAACCGGAATCACCGTACAAGGTGACGCCGTTTGCGGCGTCAAAACACAAAAAGGAAGCTATCGCTGCAAGGCTGTTATTCTGGCGACAGGTGGGGCCACCTGGCCTTCCACCGGCTCCACCGGCGACGGCTACAAAATAAGCGCCGCCCTGGGGCATAACATAGTAAAACTTAAACCGGCATTAGTGCCATTGATAGTGCGTGAACAGAAACTCGCTCAATCCATGCAGGGAGTGAGTCTGCGCAATGTCCGCGCCACGGCGTTTCAGGGAGAAGCGGCCTCCATTGATTCCACGCTTACGCCTGATTGCGTCTATGGGCGCGGAGAAAATAAATCGCCCCGGTTTCCTGTGATTGAAAGCCGCTTCGGGGAAATGATCTTCACTCATTTCGGATTAGGCGGCCCGATTATTTTGTTGATGAGCCTGGCCGTTGTTGAAGTTTTGGAAAAAGGCCTAGTGTCCGTATTGATTGATTTAAAACCGGCCTTAACCCCAGAACAATTGCATAAGCGCCTGCAACGGGATCTGGATAATTCCAGTAAAAAAAAGATCAGCGGCATCATGAAAGAGTATCTGCCTTCCAAAATGATTGAACCATTTATCGAACTGACAGGTATTGATAAAGAAAAACTTGGTCACCAGATTACAGCTCTCGAACGAGAAAAAATAATCGAACTGCTCAAAGCACTGCGCTTCAATATTAAATCGGCACTGCCTTTAGAAAAGGCTATAGTTACAGCGGGCGGTGTTTCTCTTACGGAAATTGATCAGCGTACAATGGCTTCCAAGTTAATTGCCGGGCTGTACTTTTGCGGCGAGGTCATGGATATCGATGCCGATACCGGCGGTTATAATTTACAGGCTGCGTTTTCTACCGGGTATTTGGCGGGCGAGAAAGCCGCCGAATATGTAAACCATCTCTAAATCAAAAAAGGCAGCCGATTGAATGCAGCTTGGCACTAGCCAATCAGCGGTGTAAATATCTCGCTCAGCGTCGGATGAGGAAGCACCCATGAGCGTAACTGTTTTTTGGTCAATTCATTGGAAACGGCCAAAGCAAGCGGCGCAATCAATTCCGCGGTATCTTCGCCAACAATCGTCGCTCCGATAATTTTATCCTGATAGAAAATCGCTTTGACAAATCCCTGCCCCATCAATTCAGCGCGGGCAATAATGTTGGCACTGTAATTGGATTTAACAATTTCTATGGACAAACCTTCTTCTTCAGCGCGTTTTTGTGTGTAGCCCACACGCGCGATTTGCGGATGGCTGTACACGACGGAAGGGATGAAGTTTTCGTTATAGCTAAAGTAGCCATCTCCACAGATATGTCCGGCGGCGACTTTCGCCTGCTGCGCTGCCCTGTGCGCGAGCATCATGCCACCGGTGACATCACCGACCGCATAGATACCTGCAACATTCGTCATCATATTTTTATCTATTCTAATTCCGGCTTTTGTATATTCAATGCCCAGCTTTTCTAATTCTTCCGTATTCAACAAAGGTTTCCTGCCCGTGCAAAGAAGGGTATAGTCGGCGCTTAGCTCCAATTGCTTGCCATCTTTTTGGGCATGCATCAATATTCCGCCCCCCATATCTTTCAGGCTCTCTAATTTTGTCGAAGTGTGAATGACAACACTCAGGCGGGTCAACTCCTGTTTGAGTAAATCAGCGCATTCCTGATCTTCAAGAGGAATTATCGTGTCCAAAATTTCCACTATGGTTACTTTAGCACCCAGTTCGGCAAAAAATGTGGCAAACTCCACGCCGATCACACTGCCACCGACAATTATTATACTCGATGGTAGTGAGTTTAAATTCAGAATGCCGTCAGATGTTAAAACTCTTTCGGAAAGATTAATTCCCGGAAGCACCTGCGGCACAGAGCCCCAGGCAATCATGATATTTTGAGTTAAGAAATTTTCGCTTTTACCTGATGAATCGGTAAGACGCACTTCTCCGGGAGTAATAATTTCGCCCAAGCCCTGCTTAATTTCCACCCCGGCTTCGGCAAGAACTTTTTGCGCACCAAGAGCGGATACTTTCACAATCTGCTGTTGATGTTTCTTGATGGCGGAAAAATCAATGGATGCCTCTGAAATATTAATCCCCATCCTTTTGAGCTTTTTCAAATCCGCGTAATACTTGCTGCAACTAAGAAGCGCTTTGGTCGGGATACATCCTCTGTGCGTACATGTGCCGCCCCAACCTTCTTTTTCGATAATGAGAACTCGTTTTTTCTTTGCTGCGGTAAGCTCGGCTGCAGCCAGTCCACCCGGTCCACCGCCTATTACTATCAGATCACAATTCTCAGACATTAGTACACCTCTCAATTACTGCAACCATTAATTAGATTGCCTTTGCCGCATGATAAGAACTGCGCACCAGCGGCCCTGCTTCCACGTATTGGAAACCCTTTTGATAAGCTATTTCTTTGAACCCAGCAAATTCATCTGGATGATAGTATTTGGCCACCGGCCAGTGCTTCAAGGTCGGCTGCTGATACTGGCCAATGGTCAGGCGCGCGCAGGACACTGACGCCAGATCATCAATCAGATTTATAATATCTTCACGGCTCTCGCCAAAGCCTATCATGAAACCGCTCTTGGAAATAATGGAAGATGTTGCTATTTGTTTGAGCAGACTAAGCGAAACATCATAATTACCCTGCGGCCGCAATTGTGCAAACATTGGGTTCACTACTTCCATGTTGTGATTAATGACATCGGGTTTAGCGGCTATTACTTTTTCCAGTGAAGCCTGATTCCCCTGAAAATCGGGAATCAAAACTTCTACCTTGCAGGCAGGAAACTCTTTCCGCAATGCTCTGACATAATGAGAAAAAACAGAAGCTCCGCCATCAGGCAGATCATCACGGGTGACGGAGGTAATTACTACATAATCCAGATTCATCTTTCGTACAGCATCTATTAAATGATTGATTTCATATTCGTCAATTGCCGCAGGTTTGCCATGTTCAACATTGCAGTAAAGGCAATCGCGCGTGCAAATGTTGCCCATTATCAAAAAAGTTGCCGTGCCGCTGGCAAAACATTCAGCCATATTGGGACAGGCCGCCTCCTGACAAACGGTATGCAATTGCAACCCGGCCAAAGTTGATTTTATATTGTGGCACTCATTGGAATAAGGAGGCCGGACTTTGAGCCACGGAGGTTTACGGAGGATTTTTGATTTTTCATTTAATTGATTCATAGATTATTCTTCAAAACCTAGTGTAATGTCTCAATGAAAATTTGTCATATCGACCAGCGGGAGATATCTTACACGTTTTAACGATCATTAAGATTTCTCGCTTCGCTTCGAAATGACATATTATATAGATATTTGTGAGACATTACTCTAGTATCGTATATTAAAAGATTGCCGCGTCGCCCCGATAAATCGGGACTCCTCGCAATGACACTTACGATCTTTTCCAGCAAACATCGGGTTTGCGCGCGGCGAGCACTTCATCGAGCCTGCTGACCGGTGTTGTCAGCGGCGCGTTTTTTACGCCATCAGGGTTTTCTTTAGCCTCGCGGGCAATGGCAATCATGGCCTCGCAGAAAGCATCCAGAGTTTCTTTACTTTCCGTCTCGGTGGGCTCTATCATAATCGCTTCGGGGACAATTAAAGGAAAATAAATAGTCGGCGGATGATAACCGTAATCAATCAGCTTCTTGGCAATATCAGTGGTGTGCACCCCGCTTTCGGCAACCTGTCTTTTACCCGAAAAAACACACTCATGCATGCACGCGCGTTCGTAGGAAAGATCAAAATGTGGTTTTAACTTTTCTTTTATATAGTTCGCGTTGAGCACAGCCATTTCAGTCGCACGCTTCAAACCTTCAGCGCCCAGAGAGCGAATATATGTATAGGCTTTCACAATCACATTAAAATTTCCGTAAAAAGAACGCATACGGCCAATGGTGTCGGGATATTTCTCCGACCAATTATATTCATCACCGGTTTTGACAATGCGGGGCACGGGCAGAAAATCAACAAGTGCCTTCCCTACGCCCACCGGACCGCTGCCGGGGCCTCCGCCGCCATGAGGTGTGGAAAAAGTTTTATGCAGATTTAGCTGAATAACATCAAAGCCCAAATCGCCCGGTCTGGTTTTTCCCATAAACGCGTTGGCATTGGCGCCGTCGCCATAGAGCAGACCGCCGTTGTCATGGACGATTTGCGCAACTTTTTCGATATTGCGTTCAAACAGTCCCAATGTGTTGGGATTCGTCAGCATCAAGGCGGCCACATCGTCCGTCATCAAAGACTGTAAGTGTTCGATATCGACGCCCCCATCGATCGAGGAACGAAGCTCCACCGTATCAAATCCGCAAAGCGCGCCGGATGCCGGATTGGTGCCATGCGCGGCGTCCGGTATCAGGATAATGCCGCGTTTCTGTCCCTTCTTTTCAAAATACTTTTTGATCATCATGACGCCGGTAAGTTCGCCATGCGCGCCTGCCGCCGGTTGCAGAGTGAACTCGGCCATACCGAAAATACCGCACAAATATTTTTGCATTTCATACATGAGTTGTAGGTTGCCCTGGGCGAATTCAGCATCTGCATAAGGATGCAGACCGGTGAAGCCGGGGAGTGCCGCTACATTTTCATTAACCTTGGGATTGTATTTCATGGTACAGGAACCCAGCGGGTAGAAACCAAGATCAACACCGAAATTACGCCGTGACAAATTGGTGTAATGCCGGATCAAGTCGACTTCCGCTACTTCCGGCAAATCAAGATCGCTGCGCAGATATTTCTTGCCGATCACATTTTCAATATTGACAGCGGGCACATCGCTTGCGGGTACATCCGCAGCGGCGCGTCCGGGTTTGCTTATTTCAAATATCAACTCCATATAAAATCTCGCTTTTATCTAAATTCAGTTATTATGGCCCTCACCTAACCTCTCCCGCCAGGGGCGAGGGATTAAAGGTGCAAACAGCTATTTAAGGATGGCAACAACTTTATCGATATCTTCTTTCGAAACCATTTCCGTAACGCAAAAGAGCAGTGCGTTTTCCAGTTCCGGATAATCTTTTTGTAGTTCGTAGCCGCCGATGATTCCTTCTTTTTTCAGTTTTTCGTTCATCATTTTGGAATCGGGACAGTGTAGAACAAATTCGTTATAAACAGGTGCGGAAAACATTTCTTTCCAGCCTGTAAGCCCCAGCAGTTTATTCTTTAAATATTGTGTTTTGTAAATGTTGAGTTCGGCTAGCCGCTTCAGATTTTTGCCCAAAGCGGCAAGATATACTCCGGCTGCCAGCGCACAGAGCGCTTCGTTGGAACAGATGTTGGAAGTAGCTTTTTCCCGGCGAATGTGCTGTTCGCGTGTTTGCAGAGTCAGCACAAATCCTCTCTGACTGTTTTTATCCACCGTCGCGCCGGCAAGTCTTCCGGGTATCCGGCGCATAAATTTTTCGCGGGCGGCAAAAATTCCCAGATAAGGACCGCCGTAATTTAGCGGATTGCCGAAACTCTGGCCTTCACCAACGACAAAATCAGCGCCTGCGGCTCCCGCCGGTTGCAGAATACCCAAGCTTGTGCCGTCGGTAAAACCGGCAATAAACAACGCTCCTTTTTTGTGGGCAGCATCAACTAAAGGAGCAACATCTTCAATGACGCCGAAGAAATTCGGACTTTGCACCAAAACGGCAGCCACCTGATCATCGAGTTTGGTTTGCAAAGCATTCAAATCAATCTGACCGGACGGCGCGTATGGCAGTTCAACAATTTCATACCCGTTAGCCCACGAGTATGTTTGCAATACCTGCCTGTATTCGGGATGCACAGAATGGGCAACTATAATTTTATTTCTGTTAGACATTTTTGCGCAGAGCACCGCAGCTTCGGCCATCGCGGTAGCTCCGTCATACATCGAAGCGTTGGCAATTTCAGTGCCTGTGAGATGAGCAATCATGGTCTGGTATTCATAGATCGCCTGAAGGATTCCCTGACTGATTTCTGCCTGATAAGGAGTATAGGCTGTATAAAATTCCGCGCGCCCTATGATATGCCCGACAACCGCCGGAATAAAATGATGATAAGCTCCCGCTCCCGTCAAAGTAAATTGCGGCAGTTTATTTTTTGAGGCTATTCTGGACATGACAGCAATGGTTTCCTGCTCGGATAACGCGGCAGGAATATCGGGTATTTGTTTTAATCTGAATTTTTCCGGAATATCTGCAAAAAGATCATCAAGATTGGCAACGCCGATCGCCGCCTGCATTTGTTTAATATCATCTGGCGTGTGAGGGCAATAGTCCATCTTTAGCTTTTTTCCTCTTTCAAAATCTCATCATAATCATCTGCGCTAAGCAGCATCTTTCGTTCGCCTGCATCGGACAGGCGCATTTTAACAATCCAGCCCTCGCCAAAAGCATCCTGATTGATCAGTTCGGGCGTTTCTTCCAGCCTTGTATTTACATCAATTACTTCACCGCTCACCGGGGCGTAAATATCGGATACAGACTTCACCGACTCGACAACGGCCACTGTAGCATGTGCGACAACTTTCTTTCCGATTTCCGGTAAGTCGACAAACACAATGTCCGTTAGCATCTCCTGAGCGTAATCAGTTATGCCGACAATGACAGTGCCTTTATCATCATCTTTTATCCATTCATGATCGCGGGAATATAATCTGTCCTTCGGATTTTGCTTGGACATGATGTTCCTCCTTAATGTTATTTTGCTCTTTTATCACGGGTATGAACCCCTACTGTTTATTTCTTCTCCCGTTTATAAAAAGGAAGCTTAACTATTTTTGCCGCAGCCATTGTATCACGAATAGCAACCGCGATTTCCGTATCCAGCGCGCTGAAATTAACATCAATAAAAGCCAAACCGATAGCCTTGTTTAATGTGGGCGAAAATGTACCGGAAGTTACAATGCCTATTTCTTTTCCATCGTGAAAAACTTTGTAGCCATGACGGGCTATCCCACGGCCGGTCACCTCCAATCCCACCAACTTTTTCTTGACGCCAAAATTTTGCTTTGCTTTAAGCGCCGCAGACCCGATAAATTCTTTGTGCGTATCAACAATCCAGCCATAAGGTACTTCCAGCGGGCTTACCGATTCGTTAATATCCTGCCCATTGAGCATCATGCCTGCTTCCAGGCGCAACGTATCTCTCGCGCCCAGTCCTGCCGGTTTTAGTCCCGATGTCGCGCCGGCACTCATAATCTTATCCCAGATTTCGCCAATAACATTACTTGCGGCATAAATCTCAAGGCCATCTTCACCGGTATAGCCGCTGCGCGAAATAATTGACGGAAACCCTGCGACCTGAGATTCGCAAAAATTATAAAAACGCAGAGTTTTCAGATTGGCTCTCGTTAATTTCTGTAAAATTTCTTCCGAGCGAGGACCTTGCAGGTCCAGTTTCCCGGTACGGTCGCTTATATCTTCCAATGTGCAATCAAAATGCTTGTCCTGCTGAATAGATTTTATCCATTGCCAATCTCTATCCTTTGGGGTGGCATTGGTAACAAGCATATATGATTTTTCATCCATTTTATATACTGTTAAATCATCAATTATCCCGCCTTCGTCATTGAGCAGAGCGGATAGTTTGACCTGTCCTACGGTTTGCTCCGCCAGATTTCTGGTTAAAGCCAGTTGTAAAAGATCAAGCGCCTGCGGGCCTTTAACTTCAATCTCGCCCATATGGCAGATGTCAAAAAGGGAGGCGGCTCCTCTGGTCGTTCTGTGCTCATCAATAACATTAGTGTATTGCACCGGCATAGCCCAGCCGCCAAAATCAATTATTTTGGCATTTAAAGTAACATGTTTTTCATATAATGGCGTTTTTTTCAATTTTATTTAACCCAATATTTTATATAATAAATAACACTATGATGATTAAACGCAGCCACAAAAATAATTTTCGAAAAAAATGATTCCCCGGCACAATACAGCAGCAATGTGTACATTGGATTTTCAATGTAAAACCGCTTCTCCGGGAAAATTAAATTGTGGAAAATATTTTTATTGCGCCGATGCAATTAATGGCAACGACTACTACAACTCCGAATACATTTTAAAATGTATCACGGGCATAAAACTCAAATCAAGTTTTTAGTTTCATTACCCTTCGTTTTGTCCCTATATATCGGGGTTCAACTTGCAAATTGCAACGTGTCATTAATCCCGCTTTGAGGAATAATTTCCAATAGCTTTTGGCTATTGGATAGTTCGACTTACTCTTCAAACTTCGCTATTCTCATTTTCAGAGAGTCTCACTACCACTAACGCTTCCTATAGTCAGCGAGTCTCATTAATATTTAAAAATTTTTTCAAAGAAGAGCTGTTTGCTTTTAGGATAATATATATCCCCACCGTAATCGACAATTAGTTTGCCATCCAGATGATCAATCTCATGCTGGATAACCCGGGCAACATAATCCAAATATTTTTTGTTAATTTTTTCTCCCTTGGCGTTCAAAGCGCGCACTTTAATTTCCGGAAAGCGGCTGATCTCAACTTGAATATCCGGGCAAGACAGACAACCCTCAACCCCGGATACCTTTTCGCCGCGCGCTTGAGTAATTCTAGGATTAATCAGCACTTCGATATCGTCGGGATTTTTTATCCCGCCCTTCCCCTCAAAACCTTTAACGCGGAAAGCGATAATTCTCTTGTTAATGCCAATTTGCGGAGCGGCAAGTCCCACGGCATCATTTCTCTCCAGAAAAGAATCTATAAGTATTTTAATTATTTCCCGCGATTCCATATCCAGAGGCACCGGCAATTCTACAGATTTTTTTCTCAGGACAGAAATATCCTCAGCATTTTCTCCCTTATCATCCCATAGCGCTAAAACTCTTTTGGAGGACATAAAACTTCACCGAAAAATTATTTTCGTGCCATTTACCACCTATTCTTCGTTATTTCAAGTAATGAGTCCCAAATTTAATGACACTAGCTAAAAACGAGTCCCGACAAGTCGGGGCGAAGTTCGAAGCGTTAGTGGTAATGAGGCTTAAACTTCAAAAGCAAAGCGCATTGAAGTTTTCTAGCCGAATTATCCAAATAGCCAAAGGCTATTGGAAATTATCTCCGGAGCGTAGCGGAGTGGGATAACGAGTGAAGCACAGTGGGATAACATGCTAAGATTATATCAATAACATCTGCCGGATAATAGGTAGAATTGTAGCTTGCAATAAGCGTATGTATTTTGCTAAACAATACAAAAGCCTGATTTTATAAAAAATTAATTTGTAAGGTGTTATCTTTGATTAATCAAATTGTTACCAGAGTAGCTAAACGGGAGTTTGCCCGTTCGTTGAAATTCGAAGAGAGTATTTTGCCGGAGCTGCCTTCGTGCAGCGATGAGAAACCACGCCTCCTCTATATGCACATTCCTTTTTGCGAAGAACTTTGTCCCTACTGTTCTTTTCACCGGGTAACTTTTACCGAACCACTTACCAGAAAATATTTCAAAGCACTGCGCCGGGAAATTAAATTCTATCAGGAAAAAGGATATAAATTCAATGGGGTTTACGTCGGCGGCGGCACACCAACCGTGCTGATTGACGAACTGGCCGAAACACTTCATCTGGCGCGGGAAATTTTTCCTATCCAAGCTATATCTGTAGAGACAAACCCCAATCATTTAACTTCGAGCAATATTGAAATCCTGCACCAAAGCGGAGTCCAAAGGCTTTCCGTTGGAGTGCAAACATTCAACGATGATCTTCTGAAAAAAATTGGCCGCTACGAAAAATATGGTTCCGGCGGGGCTATTATTGAAAAGCTTAAAAATACTCAAGGTTGCTTCGATACCTTAAATGCCGATATGATTTTTAATTTCCCCGGACAAACGTCCCAGATGCTCGATGAAGATTTAACAATTTTGCTGAATTTAAACATGGATCAAACCACCTTTTACCCTTTGATGGTCTCATCCATAACGCAAGAGACAATGGGAAAAACTATCGGAGCGGTTGATTTCAAAGATGAACAGAAATTATACGAACGAATAGTGAGACGTCTGGAAAAAAATTATGATTTTTCTTCGGCCTGGTGCTTTTCCCGCAAGAAAGCTTTAATTGATGAATACGTTGTTGACTACGACGAATATGCCGGCCTGGGCAGCGGCGCCATCGGTTATCTGCAAGGAACCTGTTATTCCAATACTTTTGACATTGCGGAATATATCGCGTCTCTGGAAGAAGGCAGACTGCCGCTGAAAGCTTCCCGTAAGTTTAATCTTCACGACCAAATGAGTTATGATTTTCTAATGAAATTGTTCAGTACAAAACTTGATATCGAGGCCATGCAAAAAAAATATAACGGCAGGTTTTTTAAAACCTTATGGAAGGAAATAGCCGCCTTTGAAATTGTCAGGGCTTTTCGTTATTTCCCTCCCTACCTGCATTTAACGCCGCGCGGCCATTACCTCTGGGTAATAATGATGCGGGAGTTTTTTATCGCCGTTAACAATTTTCGCGAATACTGCCGCAAACAGGCCAATATTGTATGAGACATTAACACCATGCGGTTCTATATGACAAAAAACTGGATTATCCGGTCAAGCAGGATAATGACATTTTTTGCGTGTTTAATAATGATTAATTTCCCGGAGCAATAACTTGTCCACTTCGACTGAGCAGTCTACAAAAATATGTTTTACGATAGATAAAAGCCAATGCGGACAGAGGCTTGATATCTTCCTGACGCAGAGCGATGCTGCTCTTTCCCGTTCGCAGGTTAAATACGCTATCGAAGAAGGCGATGTGCTGGTTAACGACAATGTGCCTAAAGTGAGTCAGAAATTAAAAAATGGCGATGTTATCACTCTGAACAAAAAGCCGCCGATTGAAGCGGCAGCCGTTGCGCAGGAAATGCCCCTTAATATTGTTTACGAAGACGAGGCCATTATTGTGATCAACAAACCGGCGGGAATGGTGGTGCATCCGGCACCGGGCAATCCTGATAAAACGCTTGTCAACGCCCTGCTCTTTCATTGCCACGATTTATCGGGAATCGGCGGTGTTTTGCGGCCGGGCATTGTCCACCGGCTGGATAAAGACACTTCCGGCCTGATTGTGGTGGCAAAATCCGATGACGCGCATCGTCATCTCTCCGCGCAGTTTGAAAAACATGAAGTGCAAAAAAAATATCTGGCGCTTGTCTGGGGAAACACGAAGGACAAGCAGGGAGAAATAGTAAAGCCGGTGGGCAGGCATACTATTGACCGCAAAAAGATGTCTACAAATACTAAGCGGGGAAAAGAAGCGATCACCCTTTGGAAGGTGCGCGAACGCTGCGGTGTGGCAACGCTCCTGGATGTTGAGATTAAAACCGGACGCACGCATCAGATTCGTGTGCATTTGTCCGATCTCCGTTATCCGATAATCGGAGATGCCGTGTACGGCGGTGCGACAAATAGAATGCGCGACATCGCTAATCCCGAGTTGAAGGCACAGATCAAAGCATTTAACCGTCAGGCTCTGCATGCGGCATATCTTTCCTTTGTTCATCCGCTGACCGGCAAAAGAGTTGAATTTAACGCGGATATGCCTAAGGATTTTGCTGATTTATGCGCGCAACTGCGCTCAAACGTTAAGCCGGTTGATTCAAACACTACACAGGGGAAAAACAACTTAAGGTAAAGTAAATGTTTAGCCTGACTAAAAAGCATTCCATAGAATATTTCGAATCTTCATTATTGAGCGAATGTGATTTTTTAACTCACGCCTTCTGCACGAGGCTTGGCGGCGTCTCGGAGGGCGAATACGCTTCGCTCAACATAAGTTTCAAGGAAGGCGATGAAGAAGGCAGGGTTTTGCAGAATTGGGGACGTCTGGCCATGGCCTTTGCCATACCGCTGGAGCATTTTCTCACATTAAATCAGGTTCATGGCGATAATATTTTTGTCATCAAACCGTTTGGCGACTACTATTCTTCCAGCGAAGCTCTGAATTATGACGCCATTGTCACCAACCGGACAAATCTGGCCATTTGCATAAAGACTGCTGATTGCGTGCCCGTTTTCATTGTTGACCAGGCAAAAAAAATAATCGCCGTGGTTCACGCCGGCTGGAGGGGCACCGCGCTGGAAATCACTGCTAAAATAATCCGTCTACTCCACGAAAAATATAATTCCTCTCCGCGGGAACTCCTGGCTGCAGTTGGCCCATCTATCGGTCAATGCTGTTTTGAAGTTGACTCCGCGGCAGCTAATTCTTTTTTGGAACATAAAAACAATGAGGCATTTTTATTCCCCGGCGCCAGATCTAACAAATGGATGCTTGATTTGGCCGAAGCCAACCGTCAGCAGATTTTGAATTGCGATATTCCGGAAACAAATATAGATATCTCCGATCTCTGCACTTCCTGCCGTCAGGATTTATTTTTCTCACACCGGGGCTCAGGCGGAATCACGGGAAGACAAGTTAATTTTATGATGATTAAGGGAGATTCTCCCTGTCGCGTTCATATTTTTGATGATAAAAATTATCCGGTTCAATAATTTTATGGACTATTTCTTTATTGACAGTATCTATTTTCAGTATTACTTATACACCACCTTGTCATTCCCCGGCTTGACCGGGGAATCCAGAAAGAATAATAAGAGAAGCGATCTCGATAATTAAGTATATTTTCTATTATGAGACTATTAATAAGTTTCGTGAATTAAAAAAACATAAGGAGTAACGCAAATGATTATCGTTACAGGTGGCGCCGGATTTATCGGTAGCGCTTTCGTCTGGAAGCTCAACCAGGAAGGCATTGATGATATACTGATCGTTGACCGTCTGGGAATGACAGATAAATGGAAAAACCTGGTCAATCTTCGCTTCGTTAATTACATGCATAAAGACGATTTTCTGGAGTTGATTTATAATGACACGGTAAATTTCGAAGTTGAGGCAATAATTCATATGGGAGCCTGTTCATCCACGACCCAGCGCAATGCCGATTACCTCTGGAAAAATAATAATGTTTATACAGGCTACCTGGCCGAATGGGCAACCGAGCGCAGTATTCGTTTTATCTACGCCAGCTCGGCGGCAACTTACGGCGATGGTTCATTGGGGTTCTCCGATGGCCATGACAAGATCAAAACGCTTAAGCCGATCAACATGTACGGCTACTCAAAGCAGGTGTTTGATGTAAGGGTATTAAGACAATCGTGGGAAAACAAAATTGCCGGGATTAAATTTTTCAATGTCTTCGGTCCTAACGAATATCATAAAGAAGATATGACCAGCGTGATTTTCAAAGCGTTCCATCAGATCAAAGAAACCGACACCGTGAAACTTTTCAAATCCTATCTGCCCAAGTATCCTGACGGCGGGCAATTGCGTGATTTTGTTTATGTCAAAGACTGTATAGACGTTATGTGGTGGCTTTTTAAGAATCCGGATGTCAATGGCATTTTTAATTTAGGTACCGGCAGAGCAAGAACATGGAATGATCTGATTAAAGCGGTTTTTTCGGCGATGAAGAAAATATCAAATATCGAATATATCGAGATGCCCGAAGCTCTACGCAACCAATATCAGTATTTCACCGAGGCAAAGATGGATAAGCTCAAAGCAGCTGACTGTCCCATTAATTTTTCTTCGCTGGAAGATTCCGTGCGGGATTATGTAGTGAATTATTTGCAGAAAGCCGATCCGTATTTAGGAAATTAATCATTATGAGAAAGATTGTCTGCATTATCCCATCACGCTATGAATCCAGCCGGTTTCCGGGAAAACCGTTGGCTGATCTTTGCGGCAAACCGATGATTCAGCATGTCTATGAGCGCGTAGCAAAAGCCAAGGTTGTCCCTTATGTCGCAGTGGCCACTGATGACGAAAGAATATTTAATGCTGTAAAAAAATTTGGCGGCAACGCGATCATGACGGCAACAACACACCGCTCCGGCACGGACAGAATCTCAGAAGCAGTTAAATCGCTGAATCTTTCCGCCGATGCTATTGTCGTCAACATTCAGGGCGATCAGCCGATTTTTGAACCGGTGCAGGTAGACGAAGTCATTCAGCCGCTCCTTGATGATTCGTCCATCAACATGTCCACGCTGATTTATAAAATTATTCTGGAAGAAGAAATAACTCATCCTCACGCAGTTAAAACTGTCTTTGATCACCAAAACTTCGCCCTTTATTTCTCCCGCGCCACCATTCCTTATGTGCGCGACAAAAAACTCAAAGCTGATTACTACAAGCATCACGGAATTTATGCCTATCGCCGTGATTTTCTCGATATCTTCACCAAATTGCCTGAAGGAAAACTCGAAAAACTCGAAGCTCTTGAACAACTACGAGCACTGGAATACGGCTATAAAATTAAAGTTGTCATCACTCCCCATGATTCTGTCGAAGTCGACAATCAGCAGGAGTTGGAGCGAGTGCGGCAGATTCTTAAGACAAAAAAATAGAAATAAAAAACACCGAAGAGCAAGTGCATGAAAATTCTAAATGCTGAGTTGGTATGTAAAGTAACTTTGGCATGTATATTATTTTTACTGATTGCAGCTTTTCCCGGCAGCGCCGCTGAAATTGACAACAATCTGGCAAAGTGCGCGGCAATCAAAAATGACAATGCCGCGAGACTACAGTGCTTCGATGATCTGGCAAAGAAACAAAATGCCGTGAAAGAAGCTATTAACCTGAAACCTGTTGAAAAAAAAGATACTGCTGTAATCGCTGAAAAAGCAGTTGATAAAGAACCTGTCACGGAGAAAAAGGCTGTTTCCTTTATGGAAAAATATTGGGATATGAGCCTTGATCCCAATAAGGAAAGAAATATTTTTGCGCTTTGGCCATACCGGCCATGTTTTTTTCTGCCGCTTGCCTATAATTCGTCACCCAATCAAGACACGAATCTTGATTTTGATCCCAAAGCCAAATCCCAATACAACGAAGTAAAATTTCAGCTGAGCTTTAAATTTAAACTCTGGAGAGATATTGTACGAAGTGAATCAATAAAAGAAATTATCGAAAAAAATACCGGAATCAGAGGCGTAGATGTCTGGATAGCCTACACACAGCAATCATTCTGGCAGCTTTATAATTCGGCATTTTCCGCGCCCTTCAGAGACACCAACTATGAGCCGGAACTGCTCTTTAATTTCCGTGTACAACAGGAAATTCCCGGTCTTATGGGAACGAAACTGCAATTTATAAACCTCGGATTCAATCATCAATCCAACGGCCGCTCCGTTCCCCTTTCCCGCAGTTGGAACCGTATTGTTGCCAATTTCGGATTGGAGAAAGATAACTTCGGCCTGCTGTTAAAAACATGGTACAGAATTCCCGAAGACGAAATAAACGACGACAATCCCGATATCACCCGATATACGGGCTATGGCGAACTATGGGGAACGCTCTACTGGAAAGATCAACGGTTTGCAGTGATGCTACGCAATAATCTACGGTCGGAAAATTTGGGGGCGATTCAACTGGACTGGAGCATACCGCTACACACAATTAACGAAAATTTAGCAAAGAAGATCAGTCTCTACGTACAGTATTTCAATGGTTACGGAGAAAGCCTGCTCGACTATAACAAAAGCGTCAACCGGATAAGCGCGGGGTTTATGCTGGCGGACTGGAACTGATGCCGCTTTCAAATCAAAGCGCTATCTTCGTTGGCAGCGTCGTCGGCTCCTTAACGTATGGTACTATACGCCTGCGTCGCCTCCTCCTTGCCGCCTTGATATCATCTTTGATTTGAAAGCGGCGTTATTCTATTTTTATGGACTACCAACTATGGCAAAAAATATTAATTGATTTTACTATATTTCCCTTTTTGAAAAAAACGTTGATGTGTTATATTCAGCCTCAAATTTAGGAAAAAGCGAAGTTCGTATATTAATACGTTGGGCATAAGATAATAAACTTATGAAAAAGGACTGCTGGGCAATACTCGATATCCCAAGGACAGAAAACACGGTACTTATTAAAAAGGCCTACCGCGAACTCATAAAGAAATATCATCCGGATACGGTTCGAGCACCAGAGAAGATTAGAAAATATACAATTAAATGCGCTGAAATAATTCTGGCATATAAAGAGGCGTTGGAATATGCCGCAACTTATCAGCACGATCCAGAAATCATTTCAAGAACGACGAGTACAGTTCCTGTAACAAAGGCACCAGTCCAGCAGCAACCGGGTGCCTTCGCTAGAGCCTTTGGAGCTTTTATTCTCCTTTTGTTAATAATCCCTATTGTTTTCCTTTTCATAGAACTTTTTAATATTTATCCAGCCCTTACCAATAGCACAAGATTTCTATTCACTTACTATGGTTCTATGCCTCTTGATAGTCCTGTTAAAATGATAGTATCATTTCCCTTAGCACTTATTCTTGGTGCCCTGTTCAATGGTGTGATTTCTATCTTCACCACACTCCCTGTTCTTTATCTTTGGGGTGTTCTGTCTGACACAAAATATGAGAATCATATGTACAAGATTGGGTATGTCATAATCACTGGCCTAAATATTTATGTCGTTTATTTCGTTTCCGGTCTGCATTGGCCTTTTGAACACAGTGCGACTGTTTATTACAACTTTTTGTATCATTTATGCCGCCTCCTGTCCTGGTCTTATGGACCAATTTACATGTTAGCGGAATGGCTAATGGACAACATAAAATATTTCCGCGTTAAGGACTCTCTCAAATTGGACGAGCTTATTTTGAATAAAGAAGATTCTGTATAGGATTAAGAGAAGCAATTAATGATACGGCGCCCAACCAATCAATATAACGGATTCGCATAAGCGGACCGGTGATCTTATCTCTATACCGGTTTCAAATCATAGATAACGGTTTGAGTTGGAATTGAAACTAGTGGGATAGTTGAACATACCTATGTTTTGGGGCTGTTCAAAAACGTTCAGATGCACGGCGCGCAAGCCAAGAGGAATGAGACGTATTTTGTGCATACGTCGCAATGACGAAAGGCAAAGCGCAACACAGCAGATGAGCGTTTTTCAACAGCCCACCTAGTCTTTAAATATTGCCCCCGTCGAGGCGGAGGTAACAAGTTTCGCATACCTCGCCAAATAGCCTGTCGTAATTCTCGGTTTGAACGGCTTCAAAGCTTTCCTGCGTCTGGCCAATTCCTGATCACTTACTTTCAAATTCAGCTTCTTGGCCGGAATATCGATGGCAATGATATCACCCTCTTTCACCAGCGCGATCGGGCCGCCTTCCGCCGCTTCGGGCGAAATATGGCCGATGGCCGCTCCCTGCGTGCCGCCGCTGAAACGTCCGTCAGTTAATAGAGCAACTGTCTTATCCAAGCCCATGCCGACGATTGCTGATGTGGGCGAGAGCATCTCTCTCATGCCCGGCCCGCCTTTGGGGCCTTCATAGCGGATAACCACAATGTCGCCGCCTTTAATCCTGCCAGCCATAATTGCAGCAATAGCGTTATCTTCGCAATCAAAGACGCGGGCTCTGCCTTCGTTTTTCTGCATCGCCGGAGCGACCGCGGATTGTTTCACCACCGCTCCGTCCGGAGCAAGATTGCCGCGTAAAATGGCGATGCCGCCCTGCTGTGAATAGGCATTTTTTAATGTTCTGATAACATCGGTATTCAAAACATGGGCATTTTTTATATTGGTGCCGACAGTTTTACCGGTCACCGTAATTGCCTTTTCGTCAATAACACCCAGGGCGCTTATAACTTTCATTACGGCTTGAATGCCTCCTGCCGTATCCAGATCTTCAATATGATGATGTCCGGCGGGACTTAGTTTGCAGAGATTGGGAGTTTTCCCACTGATTTTATTAAACAGGTTCAAATCGAGCTTTATCCCTGCTTCATGGGCAATTGCCGGAATATGCAAAACGGTATTCGTGGAGCAACCCAGCGCCATATCCACAGCGATGGCGTTTTTAAAAGCGGCCAGCGTACAGATATCGCGCGGCCTGACCTTCTTCTTGAGCAAATCCATAATTTTCATCCCGGCATGTTTGGCCAGCCGATGACGGGAAGCCAGCACAGCGGGAATTGTTCCGTGGCCGGGCAAACCCAGCCCCAATGCTTCCGTGACACAGTTCATGGAGTTGGCCGTGTACATGCCGGAGCAGGAGCCGCAACCCGGACAAGCACAATCTTCCAATTGTTTGAGCGCGGCAGCAGTCATTTTCTTTGCTTTGACGGCGCCGACGCCTTCAAAAACACTGATGAGATCAACGGCCTTGCCCTGTAATTTTCCCGCAAGCATCGGTCCGCCGCTGATGAAAATGGCCGGGATATTCAGGCGAAGCGCGGCCATGAGCATGCCCGGAATAATTTTATCGCAGTTGGGAATGAAAACAAGAGCGTCAAAAGGATGAGCCATCGCCATGATTTCAATGGAGTCGGCAATCAGTTCGCGGCTGGCGAGCGAATATTTCATGCCTTCATGTCCCATCGCAATGCCGTCGCATACGCCGATGACGGGAAATTCCACCGGCGTTCCTCCGGCCATGCGGATTCCCGCTTTGACATCCTGGGTAATTAAATCCAGATGGATGTGTCCGGGAATAATTTCATTGGCCGAATTAACCACGCCGATCAAAGGCCTCGCAATTTCTTCATCCGTATAGCCCATCGCCTTGAAAAGTGAACGATGCGGCGCTTTCTCAAAACCTTTTTTCATGAGATCGCTTCTCATTGTTTTCTCTCCCTCTTTTTTTAAAAATAACTTTCATGTCATTCCGAGGAACAACGTGACGAGGAATCTTGATTTCTCAATAGACACAAGATTGCCACGTTCACTGCCGTGAACTCGCAATGACAAACCTCAATTGTAAACGACTTCTTCAAAAGCTCCCGAGGCAAGGCGCGCATCCGGCATGCGCCGGATAAACTCCGCATATGCACAGCCCGGCGCATGCCGGGGACTTTTTGCGGAACCGGTTGTTATTTCTTTCGTTTTTCCGGTCTCAAAGCCCGCACCGCAGCGCCTGCCTGCCACAGTTCCGAATTGCGCATTTCTTTGAGTTCCTTCTCCAGCTTGACTTTGTAATCCGGAGCGCTGTTGACTCTCAAAACAATTTCTGTTTCTTTGCCGGTCGCAACGGACTTATAAAGTTCGGCAAATACAGGCGCTACCGCTTTGCGGAATTTATGACGCCAGTCCAGAGCTCCGCGCTGAGCCGTGGCGGAACAATTGGCGTACATCCAATCCATACCATTTTCCGCAACCAGTCGGATAAGGCTCTGCGTCAGTTCTTCCACCGTTTCATTGAAAGCTTCACTGGGTGTATGGCCATGCTTGCGCAATTCATTGTATTGCGCTTCCATCATGCCAGCCAGCGCGCCCATGAGCACGCCGCGTTCACCGGTCAAATCGCTGTAAACTTCCATCTGGAAAGTGGTTGGAAACAAAAATCCGGAACCGATAGCAATGCCCAAGGCCGATTGTTCTTTCCATCGCGCGGCCGGTGGCATCCTGATGCACAGCAAAGCTGGAGTTAATGCCGCTGCCGTCCAAAAAATTTCTGCGGACGCTGGTGCCCGATCCTTTGGGAGCAACCATGATAACATCCACAAAATCAGGCGGCACAACGCCTGTCTGTTTTTTATAAACAACGGAGAATCCGTGAGAGAAGTAAAGTGCATCTCCCTTTTTCAGATTGGCCTTAACCTTGGGCCAGAGAATCTTCTGGGCGGCGTCAGAAACAAGATACTGAATAATCGTGCCGCGCTGAACCGCTTCTTCGATGGGGAAAAGTGTTTTACCGGGAACCCAGCCATCGGCGATGGCCTTTTTCCAGTAACGCTTGTCTTCCTTTGCCTGACCGATAATTACATTAATGCCGTTATCTCTCATATTGAAAGCCTGCGCCGGTCCCTGAACTCCGTAACCCAGCACGGCAACGACTTCATTTCTTTAAAACTTTCTGAGCTTTTTTCAGAGAAAACTCTTTCGATGTGATGACATCTTCAATGACACCGCCAAAATTAATTTTTGCCATAATAACCCCCTATAATAATATTAGTGAAACTCCAATTACGAAAGCAAAACGCATAGCCTAAAGGTCACACGTCGGAATTGGTAAGTTGAACTATCCCACATGCGAAGCTAAGTGGGATTAAATCGCTTTTTTAGTTTTCCAAATTCAAAGCTATAATTCCTGTTCTTGTTATATCAGCGATACCGAGAGGCGCAAGGCGAGCCAGAGCAAAATCAATTTGCGACTGATCGCCGGTTATTTCCAGAATTATATACGTATCGGCGGACACTATTACTTTCCATTTATTCGTGTCAACCGCTTTCTTTATTTGCTCTTTTTTGTCCGCTGTTAAATTCAGGCGGACGAGAATCAGTTCCCGGTGAATTGATTCCACATTAGTTAAATCATCCACCGGAATGACATCGACAAGCCTTTGCAATTGATTTTCAATACGAGTGACAGTTTCCTGACTGCCCATGGTGGTCATAACTATTTTTGATATTTCGTATTGCGTGGTCGCATTCACACAGAGGCTTTCAATGTTATAGCCTTTGCCGCCCAGCGTTCCGGCAATTCTGGCCAGCACGTCCGGCTTGTTGTGAACAAGTATTGAAATTATGTGCTCCTTTTTTTCCATTTTTAACCTCACCATTTATTTATTATTTTAAACCTCTTATTTAAAGACTTTGTCAAAAGCTCCAGAGGCAAGGCGCACAAGTCTTGAGGAATGAGGCGTATTTTTTCACGTGTGACCTTTAGGTTATACGCCGCAATGACGAAAGATGCCGCGCAACACAGCATATGGACTTTTTACGAAGTCGTTAATTGATCATTTCTCTGCTGCCCAGCGACATATTGCTGATCGAATCACCCGGATGCACCATGGGATAAACGCATTCTTCACGCGATACCCGGAAATCCATCAGCACAGGCCTGTCAAGAGAAAGTCCCTGCTTTAGAACAGATTCCACTTCTTCCGGTTTGGTCGCGCGCAGGCCGACAACGCCGAATGCTTCAGCCAATTTCACAAAGTCGGGGGCGTAAGTCATATCCGTGTGCGAATAGCGTTTCTCATAAAATAATTCCTGCCACTGGCGAACCATTCCCAGATAGCCATTGTTTAAAAGAACTATTTTCACATTAATTTTATATTGCGCGGCGGTGGCCAGTTCCTGGATATTCATCTGGATGCTGCCGTCGCCGGCGATATCCACGACCTGCTTATCCGGAAAAGCGCATTTGACACCGATGGCCGCAGGCAGGCCGAAACCCATCGTCCCCAATCCGCCCGAAGAAATAAAAGTATTGGGATGATCAAAATGGAAAAACTGCGCGGTCCACATTTGATTTTGACCGACTTCCGTTGTGATAATCGCGTCGCCTTTAGTTAATTTGTACAGCGTTTCAATTACATACTGCGGCTTAATTCCTTGCCGTTTTGACAATACGTCAGCGGCACTTTTTCCTTCCATTCGGCAATCTGCCCCAGCCATTCCTGCCGCTCGGCCGGTGTTTGTGTGTAATTGTGTTCCGCCAAAAATTTAATCATATCCGTAAGTGTTGCCTTGGTATCGCCGATTATCGGCAAATCAACAACAACATTTTTATTGATGGAGGAAGGATCAATATCAATGTGGACAATTTTGGCGTTGGCGGCAAATGTTTCAATAGTGCCGGTAACCCTGTCGTCAAATCTCACGCCCACGGCCAGAAGCAAATCGCAGTGGCTGATGGCCATATTGGCATAATAAGTGCCGTGCATTCCCAGCATGCCCAGCCAGAGCGGATCGGTTCCCGGAAAAGAACCAAGTCCCATCAATGTTCCGGTAACGGGAATCTGATATTTTCTGGCCAATTGGGTCAAGCAGTGCCGAAGCCTTTCCCAGGATGACGCCGCCGCCGGTCATAATTAAAGGTCTTTTAGCTGAATTCAGCATTTCGAAGACATTGGCCATTTTCTTGGGGGCCGGTTTATAGGCCACTTCGTAATTGCGAATTTTTATACTGGCGGGATCATATTCCGTTTCCGCAGCCATCACATTTTTCGGCAAGTCAACAAAACAGGGCCCGGCCTTCCCGATCGGGCAATATGAAAAGCTTCCTTAATAGTCGAAGCGAGATCTTCAATATTGCGCACCAGAAAATTATGTTTGGTGCAGGGGCGTGTTATACCCGTGATATCGCATTCCTGAAAAGCATCATTGCCGATAAGTCCCGTGGGCACCTGTCCTGTAAAAACGACCAGAGGGATGGAATCCATATTCGCCGTGGCAATGCCGGTAACGGTATTGGTGGCGCCGGGACCGGAAGTAACCAGGCACACGCCCACTTTTCCGGTTGCGCGGGCGTAGCCGTCAGCAGCATGAACAGCGCCCTGCTCATGCCGGACTAAAATATGTTTCATGTCGCTTTTATAAAGCTGATCGTAAATATCAAGAACGGCTCCGCCAGGGTATCCGAAAATAATATCAACTTTTTCTTCTTCCAGCGCCTTGAGCAAAATTTGTGTGCCTTTCAGCTTCATACTCTACTACCCCCATAATTTTATTAATTCAGCCAGCAAGTTTCAGCATGTGTGTTCTTTAGGTTACACTTCATTTCTAAAACTTGGGTCTCCGATCCCACTACGCTGCGCTTCGGGGATAATTCCACTTACGCTTCGAGCATCGCACTGCTCGCTCTCAGCAAGTGTCATAACTAAAAAAGCCGCCAGTTTCTTTGGGAAAAAGCGGCTTTGTGCCTGAAACAACAAAGCCGCGGGCTTTAGGGGCCTGCGGCTTGTATCTTTTATTTTATTTCTTAAAGATACAGAGCGGCAGACCCCGTAAGTACGACTACTACGAGTACCAATACTTTGGTAAGTATCAGGATAATGCCGCTTTTTAAATCTTTAAGAAACATAATTTCATTCCTGTTAAATTGATTTGTTTATTTAATAGCGAAAAACAAAAATTTTGTCAAGCCCCTTTTTTATACCATTTAGATAACTATTCTATCTGGCAACTACAAACATCTTGTAATTCATTCAGGTTATATGACAAGCGTCATTTACCCTATCTTTTTATCTGAATAAATCTTCTTTTTCTTCGTTGAGCCATTGGATTTTCACTGGGTGTGCGCTTCCAGAAAGGCTTCGTAAATAGTCCCTGATCCGCTAGGGCTGGCCTGTCTTGGCATTAACCTTGACAAACACAATGCCTTCCGGTGTGGGAAAAGATTCCACCGGCGTGTTTTGCAAAAACTTTTCCATAAAATAAAGCCAGATAGGGGCCGCCGCTCTTCCGCCTACTTCTTGATTTCCCAAAGAGGCTTCCTGATCAAAACCTACCCAGACTCCGGTAATCAGGGAAGGAGTAGAACCGATAAACCAGGCATCACGAATGTCATTCGTCGTTCCGGTCTTTGCGGCAACCGGTCTTCCTATGCTTTTAACCCGCGTGCCGGTGCCGCTTATCACAACATCCTGCATAACATAAGTATGTCATAAAAGCGATACGGGGATCAATAACCTGTTCGGACTGAACTTTAGTTTCTTCAAAAACATTACCGGTGCGATCAACAATTTTTTTAATGAAATAAGGCGTTACTTTTTTGCCTTGATCAGCCAAAACATCATAAGCCTGGACGAGTTCCTGCAGCGTTACGCCCGATACCCCCAACGCTAATGATAAGTGTCCGCGATAGAGGAGAAGTAATTCCCATGTTCATAGCGTATGATGCCGCGTAATCCACGCCGATTTCCTGCAAAATTTTAATGGTCACAATATTGCGGGAATGAACAAGCGCGGTCCTCATGGTAATCGGCCCCAGGAATTTTTCATCAAAATTTTTCGGTTTCCAGAGACCACCTTCCTGAGCTTGGATCTTCCAAAGCAATAGGAGAATCAACAAATCGCGTCGAAGGATTCAAACCCTTATCGAAAGCTGCCGTGTAGATCAGTGGTTTAAAAGCAGATCCGGGCTGCCTGCGGGATTGCGTTGCACGGTTGAATTCGCTTTTATTGAAATCACGTCCCCCGACCATCGCGCGAATAGCGCCTGTTTTCACATCCATGCAAAAGAGCGCGCCTTGAACAAGCCCGCGTTGATATTTTTGCCTGTCTTCCAATTCCGCCAAACCTTTTTCCACAGCGTCACGCGCGTATTTTTGCGCGGACAAATTCAAAGTCGTATAGATCGAAAGACCTTCCTTGTAAAGAACGTCCGCGCCGTATTTTTCCTGCACATAGCGGCGGACTGTTTCGACAAAATATGCGGCAACTTTATCTTTGGGTTTGATCGGCCGTAATTTCAATGGAGCGGCGGATGCTTTTTCCAGTTCTTCCTGCGATATGTAACCGTCTTCCATCATGCGCGTAAGAACGTAAATTTGTCTTTGTTTGGCTTTTTCATAATGAAGAAATGGGGAATAGCTGCTGGGAGCTTTAGGTAAACCGGCCAGCATGGCCGCCTCCGGCAGATTCAGATCCTTGGCGCTTTTGCCGAAGTAACCCAGTGCCGCCGATTCTATTCCGTAAGTGCCGTGTCCCAGATAAATCTGGTTTAAATATAAATTTAGAATTTCATCTTTACTCAGATATTTATCAATTTTGTAAGCAAGAATAGCTTCCTTAATTTTACGTGTGATATTTTTTTTCAGGCGAAAGGTACATCATCTTGGCTACCTGCTGCGTAATGGTACTGCCGCCCTGGACGATATGCCCCGCTTCAAAATTTTTAAATACCGCTCGAAAAATGCTTTGTATATCCAGACCCTGATGCTGATAGAAGCGTGAGTCTTCCGCAGCAACAAAAGCATAACGGACTATCTTAGGAACTTCGGCAATCCTGACAAGTTTTCTGTCTTCCAGAAAAAACTCATCGATGAGTTCGTTGTTGTCATCATAAACACGGGAGGCGATGCTGGGGCGATAATCTTTGAGCGCGTCAATACCCGGTAAATCCAGGGTTAAGGCATAGTAGGTGACAGTTCCACCAACTGTCACCAGTAAGACAGCTAACGATTAAAACCAGAAAAAAAGTAAGAAGCGTGGAAAGTTTCTGGACTTCCCCTTCATTTTTACTTGATCTTTTACGGCGTATCGGCATAATTTTTACCAATTATTATTCATTATTTTCGGGAGTTACTTTTTTCTTTTCGGCAAATTTTACCACAAATATACTTACTTCATACAAAAACATCAAGGGAATTGCCATTAATATTTGGCTTAAAGCATCCGGTGATGGCGTTAAAATTGCGGCAACAATGAAAATAACTAAAATGGCATACCTTCTTTGTTTGGAAAGCATTTTGGCGTTAACTATTCCCAGTTTGGCCAGGAAGAACATAAAAATCGGCAATTCAAAAGATAAACCAAACCCCAGTAAAAATGTTACGAAAAGCGACAGATAATCACTGAACGAAATCATTGCCTGCAAATATTTATTATTAAAACTGACAAAAAATTCAAAGGCCGGAGGCAGGGCAATAAAATATCCGAACAAGACGCCGCTGATGAAAAGTAAAGTGGAGAAAAAAACAAAAGGCAGTACATATTTTTTCTCTTTGGAATGCAGAGCCGGCGCGATAAATTTCCATATTTGATATAAAATGAAAGGACAAGTAATTATCAGCGAAGCAAAAAAAGCCAGCTTCATATAGACAAAGAATGCTTCAGTTAATCCGGTATAAATCAGATAACTGTTTTTGGGCAAAACCTTCGTGAGGGGCCGGGTAACGATATCAAAAATCCAGTCCTTGAAATAATAGCAGCCTCCAAAACCAATGCCTATCGCAATTAAAGAACGGGTAATCCTTTTGCGCAGCTCTACTAAATGTCCGGTCAGAGACATTTTGTGATCTTCGTTAGTTTCCGTTTTTTCCGTTGTTTCCATAGTTTGAAGTTTTGCCTGTCTTCAGCTTTAAAATGTAGGGAGAATTATTTAAAAATTTAATGTTTTGGGGAAATTTTATCAGATGAACCGTGTTTTTGTTTCTTCGGCATCGGGCTTTTTCATTAAAAGAGAATCCTTTCCAGCCGTCATCGTTCTTCGGTTTTTCATCGTCTTTCAAGGCTTCTTTGAAATCTTCGGTTATTCCTTCGGTTGCTTTTTTGAATTCACTGAAGCCTTTACCCAAAGTTTTGGCCAATTCCGGTAAAAAAGAATTATTCCCGCCGTCGCCGGTCTTCGGCTTTTCATCATCCTGCAAGGATCCTTTTAGATCTTCGGTAGCGCCTTCAGTTGCTTTTTTGAATTCACTGAAGCCTTTACCCAAAGTTTTGGCCAAT
This sequence comes from uncultured delta proteobacterium, assembly GCA_963710575.1. GTDB lineage: Bacteria > Desulfobacterota > Syntrophia > Syntrophales > Smithellaceae > Smithella. The sequence continues at coordinate 51,686 of CAVQAL010000008.1, forward strand.
TCCGGCAATTTTTTGGGCCCAACAACGAGCAGTGCAATTATTGCAATTACTAGAAGCTCCGGCAGTCCTATGCCAAACATTGATAACTAATCTCCCCATGCTACTTGAGGTATACCTATATATTGATTCCTGTTTTTGTCAATGTTTTTTGCGAGATAAGTAGAAACATGATTGATCGAATATATTATGTATCATTTATAAAGTGGAGCCCCCTCCGGCAGGAGCCGGAGGCTCCCCACAATAACGCGACCTCCCGCGGGTTTCACCGCATTCATCCCCCGGCTGAAACCGGGGGATGCCAAACCGCGGGATCAAATTACGATAGCAAGCAACTTCACTTATCTACTACTGTTCAGTGCTAAGTCATTGTCGAAAATGAGTATTGCGAAAGTTAAACAATGCTGGCTTCCATGGTCATCGATGGCGCACCCAACATTTTAATGAAACTCAGATATTACAAACGAAGCGCAGTAATCTCTGCCAGTTTTAATGAGACTCGCTGAAAACGAACGAAGTGAAGTTTGTCCCTGCCACCTGAAGGTGGCGGGATAATTTGCTCTAAGATTTTCCGATCACTGCGTTTCGGCACAGTGCCCTTTAGGGTAAAAATCAAGGCTCATTAAAGCGTTAGTGGTAGTGAGACTCAAAATTCAGGAACAAAGTAAACTGAATTTTGTAAGTCGAACTATCCGATCCCGATAGATCGGGATTGGAAATTATCCCACGTGCGAAGCTAAGTGGGATTATGCTAATCCCCGGATGCCGTAGAGGACTTCAAGATTCCCTTGACATACAAAACCGGACTTCTTATACTTCATTATTATACAAAGATGAACAGAGTGGAAATTGGGGAAACAACAAAGATAAAAACAAAAAATTATAGAAAAACGAGGAAACATGCTTGAACTATTCAAAGTAGAAATTCCGGAAACAGATAAACTTGTTGCATTAATTAAAAAAAAGATCGACAACCCCAAGTACACTCTGGAAGATATAAAAGACATGATTCACGATCATATTTCCGAGCATAAAGACTTTGATAAAAAAGCTGATTCCGATAAAGCGGAATCCATGGCATTCAATGCCGTCAATAATCTGATAGACGATCTTGAAGTGAATATAACCAACTACAAGAGAATTAAGGAATACTTATTATCCCATCACTCTTACAATGGCTTCAATCGTCTGATTATTGATTTCCAAATGTTCCTGAATAAAAGAGAACTACTGCATCTGATTGACCACGGAACGGTAATATTCGGTTCTGACAAAACCAAGCATTGGAAACCGATTAAAGAAATAGTCCTCACAATTTTAAAACAAGATAAAACAGAAAAGTTTGCCGACGCATATCAACGATACAAGTCAAATCAAAAAAATAAATAGGAGTGTAATCTTCGAATTTATCCATTCCCTGAAGCTGAAGAGATGCAGGTACAATTAACAATTCCGCCGGTTCGGAAATTTTGAATAATCGGTAATCAGATTACGCTTCGGTAATGAAAAACTTGAGCCATGCCAGCAGACCTTTTTCGCCTACGGCATCGTAGTGGCTCTTTTCTATGCAGGTTTCTTTCGCAATGCTCACAAGCGGAGTGTAGCCGGATTTGCCTTCATGAACGCTCTTCTTACTCAACAGGCCGTTCTTTTCGCCGCTTGTTGATGAAAGCGCTACGATGGGAATGCCGGCGTCTTTTCCTTTGCTCTCGTATTCCTTCTTCAGCCTTTTTATAACTTCCCAACCGTCCATCACAGGCATGTTCAGATCGAGCACGATCAGGAGAGGATCACGGACATACTTGGTACGGATTAAATTAAGAATCTCCAGAGCTTCGGCGCCATTGATCGCCTCAAAAATCACTATGGACGGATCAAACGCCTTGACTTCCCGGGCAACCTTCATCCGGATGCCCTTCTCATCATCCACAAGCAAAACAGTGTTGCTTGCCGAATCCATGTGCCGTTTGATGGATTCCAGAAGTTGTAAATAGTCGTCTTCCTTAGAAGACGCGATATCAACTGGTTTTTCTGTCATTGCGAAACTCCTTTACGCTAAAGCGTAATAGTGAACCTGGTACCTTTGTTGTTTGTATAACATTTTATCGTTCCACCGTGCACGTCAACAATCTTCTTTGTGATTGTAAGCCCAAGTCCGGTGCCGCCTTTTTTTTTCGTCTTGAACGCCATAAACAGATTATTCGCTATTTCCGGCGGCATGCCGGGACCATTATCGCTCATTACCAAAACAGCGCGGCCATTCTGCGCTGACGATGAAATCCTTATTTCGGGACCCGGCACTTTGTGCTCAACAAGCGCTTCCACACCGTTTTTGCACAGATTGAAAAACGCCATTTTCAGTTGCGACGCATCAAGATTTTTTACACCAATTTCCTTGTCGAGGTCAAGCGTTACGCTGAAATTAACGGCTTTTAGTTCGATAGCCAGCGCCTTTACCGATACAGCAGTCTCAGCCAGCACATCGTTGATATTCACCGGCGCAAAATCGGGGCTGTATATATTTGTAAACTGCAGATACGTCGTGGCGAGATTTGCTCCCTCTTTGATCGCAGTTTCTGACAGTTCAAAGTCCTGTTTGATGTTCTCTTCATTAAGAATAGCCGGGGTCCTCTGGCGGATATCTTCCTTGAGATATCCAATCCATGACAATCCGGATATGAGTTTGTTCTTTAGTTCGTGTATTGTCTGGTACGACGTCTGGCGCAGTTTCATCACTTCCATACCGAACGCGACAATCGGTAAAAACCATAATATGTCTTTTAGTCGTTCCATGAATAGCCTGTTTTCTTCAAACCCGGTCAGCAAAAATTCCTGAGCTCCCTGTTCCAGATTGATTTCCGGGAATATATTATTTTCGAACAGCAGCTGCAGAGCGCCGGAGTTCTTTGCCGCATGTTCTCCACCGGTGGATCTGTGGATTGATTGAATCGGAATGCTTAAGAGGTACTTTGTCTTATGCTGAATTTGTGTGTCCACGCCATCGAAATGCCGTTTGTCGGTGGGCGCGTAAGTATATATTATTTTATTTTCGTTGACTGTTACTCCGGCAATGCTGTTGAAAGGCACCCGGACACCGATGAGTTCGTTAACATCGGAGAACAGAAACTGCAGATGAACGCCTTCCTCGCCGAGAATCGAGCCGCCTGTCGCGCCGGTGAGTTGGATGCATGTTTCCAGCGAGGCCTTCAGCAACTCTTCGGGTGTGCTGCCGAAACTTAATTCTACTATGCGACGCAGATATTGTTCCATGAATATGTTACCCTTGCTATTCATATTAGCACATAATTTCCTAATCTGTCCTCGGTAATTTTACCACATGTTAAATTAGAGTTCAGCCATTTTTAATTATTACCGATTTAATGTTGTATATGTAAAAAATTGAGGATCTGAAGATTCAAGGAAATACTCATCAACTGGATTAACCATTATTATATAAAAAATTAGCACAATAATTAACTTCGACACTGATCTTTGAGCCTATAGTTCATAATTCAAGGAAATATTTTGCGCTTTAAAGCCTTTTATGATAAACGAGTTATAGTTTTGTCGCGATAGTTATGAAAGAAGGTACGCGTGTCCAGAAAAACAGGTATTGTCAAAGACAATCGGTACTTACAGCATTCCGCTGGATTTGCCCATCCGGAGAGTCCGGAAAGGTTAGCGGCAATTTATGAAATGCTGGATAATCCCTTGATGTCCTGGAAATTTACTCACATCGAACCGCGTGAAGCCACTCATAAAGAGATTGAAACTATCCATTCCCCTTCCTATGTTGAATTTATTGCCAGTACCGCGGGGCAGCGCTGTGTATTTCTTGATCCTGATACGGCAGCCTCTCCGGAAACCTATGAAATAGCGAAACTGGCGGTTGGCGGAGTCTGCAACGCCATTGATGAAGTTATGGAAGGAAAAGTTGATAACGCTTTTGCTTTTGTCCGGCCTCCGGGACATCATGCGGAAAAAGATGCCGCCAAGGGTTTTTGTGTTTTCAATAATATTGCCATCGGGGCGATGCACGCCATATTAAAGCATGGCTTGAAAAAAATATTAATCGTGGACTGGGATTTGCATCATGGCAACGGCACTCAGCACAGTTTTTCCAACGATCCGCGTATTTTATATTTTTCTACGCACCAGTATCCTTATTATCCGGGAACGGGAGATTTACTGGAAATCGGCAGGGGACCGGGTGAAGGTTACACGATTAACGTTCCGTTGCGTGAAGGAGCGGGAGATGCTTCCTTTGTAGCAATATTCCGCAGAATCCTGCAGCCGGTAGCATTGGAATATAAACCGGACTTAATTTTATTATCCGCCGGATTCGATATTTATTTTCAAGATCCCCTGGGCGGTATGCGCGTGACACCGGAAGGATTTGCCGCCATGATGCGCGTATTGCTCAATATTGCCGATGCCTCCTGCCAGGGACGTCTTGTAGCCGTGCTGGAAGGCGGCTATCACGTTTCCGGATTAACCAGATCGGTGAAGGCTGTTTTAGAAGAGATGCTGGATGAAACACATGTTTCGGAAAAAAGACTCTCTTTAATGGAAAAAGAGGGTGATGAAGAAACCGGACCTTTAATTAATAAAGTTATTTCCGTGATTCGTCACTACTGGAAAGTGTTTTAGTAAGTTAGAAATTATTTTCTGCGCTTTTCTGGCAGAAAATAATTTCGTTAACGCATTAGTAAGTTTGAATTTTTTTTATATAATAAAACAAATTCATTTGACACACTTATCCCGCATCAGCGGGGCTTATCCCGTTTATCGGGGTTTAAGGAGGCTTTGCTTTGAAAATAAGTTCCCGGGAAGTTGAATATGTGGCAAATTTAGCGCGGCTGGAAGTAACGGATAAGGAAAAAGAGAAATTTACCGCTCAGCTAAACGATATTCTGCTCTACATAGACAAACTAAACGAACTGGATACTAAAGGCGTAGAACCGATGAGCCACGCTATTGCCGTAACCAATGCGTTTCGTGAAGATAAAATATTGGATTCGATCGGTACGGAACAAACACTTGCCAATGCGCCGGACACGCGGGGCGAGTTCTTCCGGGTGCCCAAGGTTATAGACTGAAGACGCCGTAAAACGCTCATCTGCTGCGTTGCGCTGCAACTTTCGTCACTGCGACGTACAAAAAAAGTACGCCTCGTTCCTCAGGCTTTGCGCGCCTTGCATCTGAAACTTTTTACGACGTCTTCAAATTTTATATTTTGAAGTATAAATTAAAGATTTAAAGGAGCTTATGGAGTTACATCAGTTAAGCATTCATGAATTGCAGGAAAAAATTAAAATCGGCGATGTATCGGCAACACAGATTACCCAGTCCGTTTTTTCGCGAATTGAAGCCGTGGAAGAACGGGTGCATTCCTACATCCGTTTGCTGAAAGAAGAAGCTCTGGCCGCCGCCGCTAAAGCCGATGCATCCATAAAAAAGGGCGACATAAAACCGTTGACCGGCATTCCCATCGCACTCAAGGATATTCTCTGCACCAAAGGAATCACCACAACATGCGGTTCGCACATCCTGCATAATTTTGTTCCGCCTTACAATGCTACCGCTGTGAAAAAACTGACATCTGCCGGAGCCGTATTTATCGGCAAGACGAACATGGATGAATTTGCCATGGGCTCTTCCACGGAAACTTCTTATTTCGGTCCTACCCGCAATCCCTGGGACTTGGAGCGAATTCCCGGAGGATCCAGCGGCGGTTCGGCCGCGGCGGTTGCCGCCGATGAATGCATAGCTTCCATCGGCTCCGATACCGGCGGTTCCATCCGCCAGCCCGCGGCGCTTTGCGGCATTGTCGGAATGAAGCCGACTTACGGCCGCGTATCGCGCTTTGGCCTGATTGCGTTTGCGTCCTCACTGGATCAAATCGGTCCTTTCACCAAAGATGTGGAAGACTGCGCCATTATGATGAATGTTCTGGCTGGTTATGATCCGAAAGAATCGACCTCTGTTGCGGCGGAAGTTCCCGATTACCGGCAATTTGTGGGACGGGATATTAAAGGCTGGAGAATAGGCATCCCCAAAGAATATTTTATTGAAGGAATCGATCCCGAAATAAACGCCGCTATTAAAAAAACTATTACTGTAATCGAACAAAGCGGCGGACAATGCGTGGAAATTTCCTTGCCGCACACTCAATACTGCGTTGCTGTTTATTACATTATCGCCCCGGCGGAAGCGAGTTCCAATCTGGCGCGCTACGACGGCGTTAAATACGGCCTTAGAACGACCGATGCCCGCGATCTTCTGGATATGTACAAAAAAACACGTATGCAAGGCTTCGGCGCCGAAGTGAAAAGAAGAATCATGATCGGCACCTATGCTTTGTCCGCCGGTTATTACGATGCTTATTATAAAAAAGCTTCTCAGGTGCGGGCGTTAATGAAGCGGGACTTTGAAGAGGCATTCAAAAATTGTGACGTAATCCTGACGCCTACCACACCGACCGCAGCTTTTAAAATCGGCGAGAAAACCGACGATCCCTTGCAGATGTATCTTTCCGATGTTTTCACCATATCGGCAAACCTAGCGGGAATCCCCGGAATTGCCGTTCCCTGCGGATTTACTTCCGGCGGCCTGCCGATAGGAGTGCAGTTTCTGGCCAGCCACTTCGAAGAAGGAAAATTAATTCAAATTGCCTCTGCCTACGAGAAAAACGCCAAAATTGAAAAGAGGAGACCCTCGTTATAATGGAATTCGAAACTGTCATCGGGCTTGAAGTTCACGCCCAAATGTTAACGGATACGAAAATATTCTGCGGCTGCTCCACCAAATTCGGGGGAGCGCCCAACAGCCATACCTGCCCTGTTTGCCTGGGCATGCCGGGAGTTTTGCCGGTATTAAACAAAAAAGTCGTCGAATTCGCCATGAAAATGTCTCTGGCGACAAATTGTGAAATCAACAAATCATGCAGTTTCGCCCGAAAGAATTATTTTTATCCCGACTTGCCCAAAGGCTATCAAATATCGCAATACGCCTATCCGCTTTCCGAGCATGGTTCTATTTTTCTGGATGTAAACGGAGAGCAAAAGAAAATCGGCATCACCAGAATTCATATGGAAGAAGACGCCGGCAAACTGATGCATGATGAGCATAATCCGGTTAGTTACGTTGATTTGAACCGCACCGGCGTACCGCTGATTGAAATCGTCAGTGAACCGGATATGCGTTCGCCCGAAGAAGCAACAGAATATCTCAAGCGCCTGCATGAAATTCTGGTTTATCTGGAAATTTGCGACGGCAACATGGAGGAAGGTTCTTTCCGCTGCGACGCCAACGTTTCCATCCGCCCCAAAGGGCAAAAGGAATTCGGCACGAGGACGGAATTGAAAAACATGAATTCCTTCCGCAATGTGCAGCGTGCGCTGGAATATGAAATCAAACGGCAGCAATACCTTGTGGAAAATGGCGACACGGTTATTCAGGAGACGCGTTTGTGGGACGACGCACAGGGCGCAACCAATTCCATGCGCAGCAAGGAAGAAGCACATGACTACCGTTATTTCCCCGATCCCGATTTAGTGCCGATCTTGGTTGATGACGCCTGGGTTGAAAATATCAGGAAGGATTTGCCGGAATTGCCGCTCGTCAAACGGGAAAGATTCATTAAAGATTATCAGATTCCCGCTTACGATGCGGGCGTGCTGACTGCCGATAAAGCGCTGGCTAATTATTATGAAGAAGTAGTGAAGCTCTGCGCCAAGCCTAAGGCCGCCAGCAACTGGGTTATGGGCGACATTATGAAATTTCTTAATGAAGATAAGCGCGATATCCGCCAATGCCCCATCACAGCTAAATCTTTGGCGGATATGATTCTACTGATTGAAGAAGGCACGATCAGCGGGAAAATGGCCAAAGAAATCGTGGAAGATATGTACAAGACCGGCAAATCTCCGCAGACTATTATTGAAGAAAAGGGTCTGGTGCAAATTACCGATGAAGGCGAGTTGATCAAAACAATCACCTCTATCATTGAAGCCAATCCGGGGCAACTTGCGGATTATCGCGGCGGCAAGGAAAAGCTTTTTGGATTTTTTGTCGGTCAGGTGATGAAGGCGACTCAGGGTAAAGCCAACCCGCAGCTTGTCAACGAACTTCTCAAAAAGATGCTTGCCGGATAATCACGGATATGTTTCCAAAGCAAGCTGCTGTGGTTCATACACTAGTCCCACGTCGTCACGGATGCCCTTTAGGGTGCTTCGCTCTTGGGATAGTTCGACTAACGCTTCAAACTTCATCCCGACTAGTCGAGATTCGTTTTCAGCGAGTCTCATTAAATTGGAGTTTCACAATGATTAAAACCATTACTTGGAAAAACAATACCGTAGTTTTAATTGACCAGAACGCTCTGCCGCTTGCCGAAAGATATGTTGCCTGCAAATCCTATAAAGAAGTAATTTCCGCCATCAAAGATTTAACCGTGCGCGGCGCTCCTGCTATCGGCGTCGCCGCCGCGATGGGCGCTGCTCTGGGACCATTGCATCTTCCCTCCTTGCCGCCAAAAGAATTCCGGAGAAAATTTTTCGTTATTTGCGACGAAATTGCAAAATCCAGACCCACGGCTCGCAACCTCTTCTGGGCGCTGGAGCGCATGAAAAAACGCTTTGAACAGGCGAAGCACCTAAGCCAAAGAACTTTGGTAGGTGAACTTGTCAACGAAGCCAAACGTATTTGTTCGGAGGATATCGAAATCAACCGCCGGATGGGGAAATATGGCAGCCCGCTTCTTGCCGACGGCGATAATATCCTGACTCACTGTAATGCCGGCGCTTTGGCGACAGCAGGATATGGCACAGCGCTGGGTGTAATACGCGCGGCGCGCGACCAGGGCAAAATACTGCATGTTTATGTGGACGAAACCAGGCCTGTCTTGCAGGGAGCAAGACTTACTACCTGGGAATTGAAAAAAGAAAAAATCCCCTTCACATTGATCACGGATAATATGACGGGATTTCTTATGCAACAGGGAAAGATTGATAAGATTATCGTGGGGGCCGATAGAATTGCCGCCAACGGCGACACCGCCAATAAAATCGGCACCTATTCTTTGGCTGTACTGGCTTGCGCGCACCGCATTCCATTTTATGTGGCCGCACCTCTTTCTACAATTGATGTTTCTTTAGAAACCGGCGCCGCCATTCCCATCGAAGAAAGAAAAAGTGAAGAAGTAACTTATTTTAGGGGAGTCCGCAGCGCGCCGCAAGGGACAAAAGTTTATAACCCGGCATTTGATATAACGCCGGCTAAATATATCACGGCAATTATCACGGAAAGGGGAATCCTTACAAAACCGTACCGCGCCTCCATTGCCTGTATGCATAAAGGGGAAAAGCATTCATGAAATTATTTCTTTTTGATTTTGACGGCGTCCTTGTTGACTCCCTGGATGTTTATGAAAAGACAGTGACCGATTGCCTTCAGAAAATAAATCAGCCGTTGACGCGCGGCAGAGAAGAATTTCTGGAACTTTTTGAAGATAATTTTTATGCATCACTGAAAAATAAAGGCGTGGATTTGGACGTGTTTATGAAAGCAGCCGAAGATATTCTCGCGCGGGTTGATTACAGCAAAATGAAGCCTTTCGTCGCAATGCTGCCGGTTCTTGATGAACTGAAAAACAATCATCCGCTTATCGTTATTTCCTCCAACGACAGCCCGACCATTCAAGAGGCTCTGCGCCTCTATAATTTTAACGGAATATTTCAGGAAATTCTTGGCTCTGATTTTATGTTCAGCAAAAAAGAAAAAATACTTTATGCCGCAGAAAAATATTCAGCCGCGCTAAACGATATTTATTACATCGGCGACACAACCGGCGATATCAAGGAAGGAAAGCAGGCAGGCATTAAAACGATCGGTGTGACGTGGGGCTGGCACAGCAAAGAAAAAATGGCCGCAGCCAAACCGGATTACCTTTTTGATACTCCTCAAGAGCTTTTACAACTAAACTAGGTTTTGAATAAAATATGACAGGCATATTGAAATATATCAGTTCATGGTCTGCTCTCCAATGGATCGTTCTGGTTCTTATCGCCGGTTTTATCGGCCAGTTCGGTAAAATGATGGCGGAAACAATCATCAACAAGATTCGTCTGCGCCGAGTAGGAAAACAGCCATTATCAGATGTTGATGCAAAACCAACAGTTTTACCATCTCCATCGCTTGCCTCCATCGGAATCTCCGATAAAAAATATTTGAAAGCATTGGTAAAAGCCAGGAAAAAAGAAACAAAGAAAATCAAATGAAGAAGTTGCAACTGAATGAACAGGCTAGCCAGAAAAGTCTTTCAGATGCGTCTCCAGCAGGCGCTGTTTATCAAAATCTTTGAGCTTTAGGTATTGGGGCGTGGCACCGGCAAAAGCGCATTTTGGGACAAGCCCGACTAATTCGGATTCCAAAACCTCAACGCCGCGTCCTGCCGCCAGCGTATTGACCAGATCATATATAGGTTTGAGCGGCGTTTCCTTGCAATTAGTCAGATTTATCGATACCTGCGCAATGCCGCGGCTTTTCAAGATTACACCGATTGCCCGCACATGTTTCAAACCGCCGCCTTTCTCCCTGATTTGCGAAGCAATGTTTTGCGCCAGACGCAAATCATCAGATGCTAAATTAATGTTATAAGCAACAAGAGGCTCACGTGCTCCAACAACAGTAGCGCCGGCCCGCGCGTTAAATTTTGGATTACCCACATCGGGAGCATCTCCCGGATTGATCATTTTCTTCTCCAGTGCCTCGTATCCGCCGTGACGGACAGCCGCGAGTTCGTTGCGCCCCGGAATCAGCGCCGCGTCGCCGTAGAAATATACGGGAACACCGAATCGTTCGTACAATTGCTGCCCGAAGATGTGTGCCAAATCAACTGCGTCTTTCATCTTAGCTTTAGCCAGCGGGATAAAGGGAACAACATCGACAACCCCCAGGCGCGGATGCACGCCATGCTGCTGCCGCATATCAATCAGCTCCAGAGCTTTGCCCGAAGCAGCAAGCGCCGCTTCCAGCACATCCTCCGGCTTTCCCAAAAAAGTAAAGACGCTGCGGTTATGATCAGTATCACCGCTGAAATCAACCAGCCGCACGCAGGGAAACGATTCAAAAACCCGCGCGATCACCGCAATCTTGTTTTGATCGCGTCCTTCGCTGAAATTCGGCACACATTCAATAATTTTCATATTTCACACTTGATGAATTTTGACCGCCGGCAATTCAACACAAGTAAGCTTGCCTCCATAGACAGCGCCGGTATCAATGCCTATCTTATTCGGCATAATTAAAGGATACGTCAAAGGAGTATGACCGAAAACAACCATTTTACCGAAGTCACCCGCTGTATCTATGAACTCATGACGTATCCACAATAAGTCATGCATCGCCTGTTCATGCAGCGGCAATCCCGGTTTCAGGCCGGCATGAACAAATATGTAATTCTTAGTTTCATAATGCAGCAAAAGCGACTCATAAAATTTCCGGTGCTCTGAGGGAATTTTAGCTTTTCTTTTTTCAGGCTTATCCGAAAGGCGAATCCCATAAGAATGAAGAGTAGCCATGCCGCCATTTTCCAAATATATGTCCTCATCCACACCTTCCAAATAACGGATAAGCATGTATTCATGATTACCCAAAAGGCAGACAACTTTTTTATATTCGCTCTTCAACCGGATAACATAATCGACAACTTCTCTATTGGAGTTACCACGATCAACATAATCGCCGATGAAGATTAATGTGTCTTTTTGATGATCAATGCCAATACTCGTTATCAGCGACTGGAGCTTTCCCAAGCAGCCGTGAATATCTCCTATGGCAAAAATTTTACTCATCACGAAATCCTTTGAAAATAAGTTTTTGAATTTTGAGTCTTATTACGTCCGGCAAGTTTCAGTCGTGGATGACCCCATGGTGCCCTTCAGGGTATTTAGGTTACACGCTACACTTCTGAAAATTGGGACTCATTACCATTCAGTCTAAAAGGGCCTTTGTGAAATCATGGCTGTCGAAAACGCGCAAATCACCCAATCCTTCACCGACTCCGATATAACGGACAGGCAGTGCAAGCTCATTGGCAATTCTTACAACTACACCGCCTTTAGACGTTCCATCCAGTTTAGTCAAGGCAATACCGGTCGCGCCGATGTCTTCTTTAAATATTTTCGCCTGTACAACTGCATTCTGGCCGGTTGTTGCGTCGAGGACCAGTAATACTTCCTGCGCCACCCCCGGAAGTTCCTTGTTGATAATTCTTTTTACCTTTTTCAACTCTTCCATCAAATTCGTTCGGGTATGCAGCCGTCCGGCCGTATCCACGATAACGACACCGGAATAACCGGCTTTAATTTTTGCCACGGCATCAAACACAACTGCCGCCGGATCGGCATTTGCTTTTTGCTTGATAACCGGCACACCCACACGCGATCCCCAAATTTCCAATTGTTCTATTGCCGCCGCCCGAAAAGTATCAGCGGCAACCAGCATGACCTCATGGCCGCTACTTTTTAATGAACTGGCTAATTTGCCGATAGTGGTTGTTTTGCCGCTGCCATTGACCCCGATTGTCATGATAATAAAGGGCCACCCCTTGGGAATGATCAGAGGTTTATCTATTTTTTGCAAAATAGCAATCATTTGCTCCTGCATAACCTTTTTTATTTGCCCCGCATTCTGCAGATCATGATGACTGATCCGCTTTTTAACATCATCAATTAAATCGTAAGTGAATTGAGGTCCCATATCCGCCGAAATCAATAGTTCTTCCAACTTGTCAAAAAGTTCTTTATCTATAACCTTTTTACTAAAAAGATCATTCAAATCCATTGTCAGAACATCACGCGTCTTGGCCAGTCCTGTTTTTAATCTTTCAAATAAACTTATCTTTCCCATAGAAACACCTTTCATTATGCAATGATTAATTCATAACTATTTTTTGTTCAGAAGTAAAGAAATGGATTATGCCATTTCTAAAGGAAGTTTCCGCCATACTGGTGAAAATTCTCGGTAATGTAAATATCCATTTATTGTGCGCTCTCCTACGGGAATGCGCTTCCGATCAAAGATGATATTGAGGCGGCAGTGAAACTCGAAGTACAGGAATGAAGTGAACTGTAATTCGTTAGTTGAACTGTCCCATGTCGTCGGGGCTAGGCGGAGGCGACGAGACGTATTATACATACGTTGAGGAAACCGACAACGACGCCAACAAAAATAGCGCTTTGATTTAGGAATGTGCTAGTTGAGATTGACGGAAACCAGCGATGATATCCCATGTTTTTGCATGGTCACGCCAAAGAGGGTATCGGCAACTTCCATTGTGCTCTTATTGTGCGTAATCATGATAACCTGAGATTTCTTGGCAACATCCTTAACCAATCGATTAAAGAGGTTGGTGTTAGCGTCATCCAAAGCGGCATCAACTTCGTCTAAAACCAAGAATGGAGAGGGACGGTACAGCAAAATGGCAAAAATAAGAGCAACCGCCACCAACGATTTTTCACCGCCGGAAAGCAAACTAACATTTTGCGTTCTTTTGCCGGGTACTTGAATATCAATATCCACCCCTGTTTCCAGCAAATCATTTTCATCGGTCAGCAGAAGCTCTCCGCGGCCTCCCGGGAAAATGTGCGTAAATACTTCTTTAAAGCAGGTATTGACAGCAGCGAAGGTTTCGGCAAATCTTGTGCGGGAAATTTTATTAATGCGCGTAATCGTTCTTTGCAAAACATTAAGTGACGTATTCAAATCGGCTATTTGTTCCGATAAGAAAATGTAACGTTTATCGAGTTCTTCATATTCATTCAGCGCGAGCAAATTTACTTCGCCGAATTCATCTATTATTTGTTTATTCTTCTCTAATAAAGAGATGAGTTCGGTGAGTTTTTCTTCCTCAATTTTCGCAAATCCGGAAACCATACTTTCCAGATCAACATCGTGTTTTTCGGCAATTACTTTTTTCAAATTTTCGCCATTTAAGGCCACTTCCCGGCATTGAATTTCCATTTCATTTATCTGCTGGCGTAATGCATCGAGCTTCTTTTTTATTTCCCGGATTTCATTTTCTTTTATTTTCAGTTGCGCGTCTTCCCGATTTTGTGCCGCTTTTTTTTCTGCCAGAAGCGTTTCCTGCGCCGCATAACCATCATAAAGTTCCTTGAGCAGTATTTGCTCGGTTTCGATGGTCTGAGTTAATTCGGCAATCTGCTTTTCGCAGGAAACAATTTCCTCGTCTTTAATATTATTTTCATTCTCTATAGCGCTGATATCATTTTGCAGTCGCAATATTGTACGCAGATCGGCTTCTTTTTTCTCTTCCGAAGAAGCCATCTCTATTTTTTTGCCCGTTAAATAGCGTTCCTGTTCATCAATTTCCACCCGCGCCTGTTCTCTCTTCGCGTTAAAGACGGAAATTATTTCATTGACTCCTTTTTCTTCTTCATCTTTGTGTAAAATATCGGCGCTGAATTTTTGCAGCCTTTCTTCGGCTTCGGTTTCTTCCGACTTAATGTTTTGCCGATTAAATTCCAAAACGGCAATTCTCTGTTTTAATCTGTTGGTCTCATCGCCAAACCGTTCGTGATCTTTTTTTCTGCCGTTAATAGTAATTTCCAGCGAGTGGATTGTAGTTTTTATTTGGCCCAGTTCTTCTTCCCACTGGGCCATCAGGGAGACAAGTTTCTTTTTCCGATCTGTTTTTTCTTCCAGATCTAGAATGAGCGCGGCTACTTCGCTCTCCAGTTCGCTAATTTCTCTTTTTGTCGCCAGAAGACTTTTTTCCACTGCCGATCCGCTGCCGCCGGTTAATACGCCATGCGGGCTGATAATATCGCCCTCCGGTGTGACAAAAGTTCCTCTGAAGCCATTTTTCTTCCAAAGAGAAATGCCGTTTTCAATTGTCGGTATCAGTAAAACGTCGCCTAACAGGCAATCGGCAATTTGTTTAAAATCTTCACGAACCTTAACCTTCTCCAGCAAAGGTTCCGCTTCATTGAGGTGTTCATCACTGTAAGTTTTTGCTTCATGGTTTCTCAAGTCCACCGATACAAAACTGCCCCGGCCCAATTGGTAGTTCTTCAGATAATCAATCGCCCGTACGCCGTCTTCCTGACTTTTAACGACCACATACTGCAATTTTTCTCCCAATACCGCTTCCACAGCGGCTTCATATTCGCGGGGGACATTTATATGGTCAGCAACAACTCCATAAAAATTATCACTATGTTCCTTATTTTCTATGATCGTTTTAACACCTTCATTACACCACTTATATGCTTCTTGAAATTCTTTCAGGGAAACCAACCTGGACGACTTGACGCTGGTTTCTTCCTTAATTTTAGCGATGCTCTCTTCGGTTAATTGTAAATCCGATTTAGACCTTTCGACTTCACTGGATGCCGCCGATTTTTTTTCTTCCAAAAGAATGATTTCTGCTTCATCCTTCGTTAATCCTTCATTTACCGATTCCAGCTTGCCTGTTAAATCAGCAAACATCTTTTTGTCTTCATCCAGTTCATGAGTTTCTCTTTCCTCGCGTTTTTTTAAATCCTCAATATTTTTGCTCAGACTGGAAACCATATTTTTGAGCTTGGCTTTTTCCGTTACGATATCGATATATAAAATTTTCTTTTCTTCCAGCTGATTACTTGCCGCTTTATCGGCATTGATCAGCTCTTGAACTTTCTGCTGAGTTTCGTCATGTTCTATTTTAAGAGCGGCAATTTTGTTTTCAGCTTCAGCCGCGGTTTTTTGCAGATTTTCAATTTCGGCAATCAAATCCGCTTTCTTCGTCTGCAGCTGCTGAATTTCCGCTAAATCTTTTTGCCTGCGTTCGGAGGTGTCGGTCATTTGCAGGCGCGCAAATTCGATATTTTTCTCTTTAATGCTGATAGAGTTTTTAATCTCGTAGAGATCCTGCTGACTTTTGGCTATTAATTCTTCATTTTCCAAAAGCTTCATTTTAAGCTCATCCAACGTTGATTCCTTAGCTTCGAGATTTGCGTGAATGCCTGCATCCTGATTTTGCAGTTCCCCGCGCACGGCCTGCAGGAAAGACCCCTTTTCGACAAGTTCAACATAGCTTTGCAGGGCAATTGTTAATTCAGCTTCTTTGCTTTGCTGCTTTATGTTTTTATATTGTTCCGCTCTCTTGGCCTGCCGGGAGATGGTATTGAGCTGGGATTTTACTTCCTTGATGATGTCGTTTAGCCGCAATACATTTTGCTTTGTCGCTTCCATTTTACGGACAGCGGCATCCTTGCGGCTTTTGTATTTGGATACACCGGCGGCATCTTCAATAAACAATCTTCTATCTTCGGGCTTGGCTTCAACAAGATTCGCCACATGCCCCTGTTCAACCAAGGAATAGGTTCTGGCGCCGACACCGGTACCCATGAAGAATTCTTTGACATCAAGAAGACGGCAGGGAACTCTGTTGATGTAGTATTCATGCTCTCCTTCACAGACAACTCTGCGGGAAATGGAAACTTCACTCAACTCGGAATAAGCGCCCGGGAATGTTTGACCATTAGCAACCAAAGTCATGGTAACTTCCGCCATACTTACCGGCGCAGCATCCTGACTGCCGTTGAAAACAACGTCATCCATCGTTTTCCCGCGCAACGCTTTGACGCGTTGTTCGCCCATCACCCACCGGATCGCATCAACAACATTGGATTTTCCGCAACCGTTGGGTCCGACAATACCTGTGATTCCGTTGTGAAAATCAAGGATAACCTTGTCGCGAAACGATTTAAAACCGGATATTTCTAATTTTTTTAAATTCATAAATTATTTTTTATTATTGTCTGGATTTTTAAAATTCTAACAAAAGATTTTCCCTTTGTAAAGAAAAAATACAACAAATTGTGTTATTGCCGTAATTACACCACAATATGTAGTGATTTGATCTTTTTGGCTTTTTTCGCAGCCTTCTTTCCCACGGGACAATTTACTGGCAGAAATATGCCTAAAATATCAATTTTGGAGTAAAAAAACAGAAAACAAACAACTGACAACTTAAGCTATATTTTATTTGCGGGAGTTTGTACCACAATGTGAGCACAATGCAAATGTTTAGTTAAATTTTTATTTAATTGTACAAAAAATCAAGCTGAGGCTTTGTCATTTTTTTGTTATACTGTCTCTATCATGCAGAATCATTTTATTGGAATTTTATAATCTCGTAGATCGACAGCTTGTTCTGGCAGGCCGCGGCAAGCCTCTTACCGTCCGGACTGATAGCCAAACTCATGGGTTCGGGGCTGCTCTTGATCTCCTGAACCATCTTCCCGGATTCGGTATCCCACACATTGATATCTCGCGTAGCACCGAATAGATATTTACCGTTCCCGCTGAAGACCAGCGACCATACGCGAGAATGCACTGGAAGCTCTTTAACCAGTTCCCCGGTTTCCACGTTCCAGATGCGAATAGGATCATTGTTGTCGAAAGTAATCGCTTGATTGGTTTTCTTATCCGTGCGCCAATACTTGTCACCGGTCGATGTGCCGGTTGCCACCCACTTGCCATCCCGGCTGAGAGCCAAGGCCGTTGGATGATACATATGGATGTCGTCAATGCTGCGCAGAAACTCTCCGGATTCCGCATCCAGCAATATTATTCTGGACAACCATTTCAAATTGACATCATAACCGCCCCATTCCCCCGTGCAAAAGATCACGCGTTTGCCGTCTGGAGTGAAGACGAGAGGCGTTGTAAGAAGCGGGCTCCCCTTAATTCGTTGAGGCTCAAGGGTTAGTTTCGGCTCATAAGTCCAGGCAACTTGTCCATCGGCAATCCGATAGGCAATCACAGTTCGCTTGTCTCCGGTATAAACAACAACCAGCATTCTTCCATCAGGACTAAAGCGCAGGGATTCAATTCCGCGATATTGCGGTTTGTGCAGTTTGATATGCGGGGCAATTAATGTCGCCTGAAGGGTTCCGTCGGCTACTTTCCACACTTTGACAGCACCGAGGCCAGAGGCCAGATATTGACTGTCCGGGCTGAAGGCTATGTTATAAACTTCCTGGCTGTTGTAGTCTTGATTAAGCTGGTGCCGAACCGACAGAGAAACTGAATTCCATATGGTCACATGCCTCAGATCTCCGGCGGTAGCAATCGATTTTCCATCCGGACTCCAATCTACCACGGAATTATCAACAGATCTCTCATTGACCCGCCGGATGATTTTGTGTTCTTCATATTCTTTAGAAGGTTGATCTGCAAACGCGACCGCACATGAGAAACTCTCAGCTAAAGCCTGAATGGCTTGCTCGTCAGTTAGTGGGCCACGTACTTCCGGATGCGCTTTAGAGAATTTGGCGAGCGCTGCGACGCCTTCTCTTAGTTTCGTACCTTTTGGCACACAGAGAACCTTGCCAGGGTTCTCATTGATCAGCCGGATGATGTTGCGTTCTTCGTCATTTTGAGGAGATTGATCTGCAAACGGGACCGTGCATGGGAAACTCTCAGCAAAAGCCTGAATGGCTTGCTCGTCAGTTAGTGGGTCACGTGCTTCCGGATGCGCTTTCGAAAATTTGGTAAGCGCTGCGACGCCTTCTCTTAGTTTCGTACCTTTTGGCACACAAAAAGCCCTGCCGTTATTCTTTTTCACAAGGTTTTTAAGCCATTGAAATATACTACCGCGTGCCTCTAGTTCGGCATTAGTACACATTAGAGTAATGGTGTTGCACATATTTGATTCGCATTCGGAATCAAGTCCGCAGGTACTATTGATCGGGCCCTTATTAATACACTTTCGGGTAACTACATTGCAGAGATTTGATTTGCACTCAGAATCCATTGTGCAGGGACTATCGAGCGGCGCCCTGGCAAATGCGCCATAACTGAACATGATTAGAATCAAGATCAAAAGTCCAAAGGAAAGAATCGCTTTATTCATTTTTTGTACCCCCAAAACATGCCTGAAAGAGTTTTGATAAGATACTACTTTAACATAATTTTACTATAAAAATTTCGGTATCGTATGTCAAGAATAATATGGCCACAAAATGAGTGGTGAATGTTTGTTGCCGAATGTTAATTGTTTTGATTACGGATCGACGTATTGTATTTTTGTCAAGATTAACGATTTATTTGT
Source organism: uncultured delta proteobacterium (assembly GCA_963710575.1). GTDB lineage: Bacteria > Desulfobacterota > Syntrophia > Syntrophales > Smithellaceae > Smithella. The sequence continues at coordinate 70,806 of CAVQAL010000008.1, forward strand.
TACTGGAAGAAATGTTTGCCGGAAACACCTCGAAAGGGACGTATTCCTTGTTTGGGTCAATTCATTTATTACCATAATGAACAACCCCGCCGCAAGCAGCGGGGTATCTTGCTGGATTATAATTTCTTCGTCGTCGCAAGCGACGGGGAATTTAACCCTTAGAGATTAAATTTTTTACTCCATTGAAAAAACTTGTATAAATTAATTAAATGTATTAATAGAAAAAAGTAGCATAAATTATGGACTATATTAGTCCTAATGATTTTGATATGGGTAATATCAGATAAAACAAGCACAATTTATAAGGGGGATAGGCTATGAAAAAAAATGGGGTTCGGTCAAAATTTTTACAGGCTGTTATTTTTATCTTTTTCTTCTTGTGTTTTAGTCCGCAGTTCTCTTATGCAACTGCGCCCAAATCGGTAGATTTAATTTATGACATGAGTACACAAACTCTGTCTGTCACAATAAATCACCCAACGTTAATCGCCGGCATTCATCATATTAAATATGTGGAAATCAAGAAAAATGGGGTGACCATCAGCAAAGATAAGTATGGCACTCAGCCAACCGGTTCAATTTTCACTTATACTTACAACATAGCCGCTGAAAAAGGAGATGTTTTCGATGTCACCGCAAGCTGTAATCTCTGGGGTAAGAAAACTTCAACATTAGTCGTTGTTGCCCCTGCGCCTGTTGTTGAAACACCTGCGGCTCCGAAAGAGGCCGTTGCTGCCCCTGCACCCGTTGCTGAAACACCCGCGGCTCCAAAAGAGGCCGTTGTTGTCCCTGCACCCGTTGCTGAAACACCTGCGGCTCCGAAAGAGGCCTTTGTTGCCCCTGCACCCATCGCTGAAACACCTGCGGCTCCAAAAGAGGCCGTTGTTGCAGCCGCACCTGTTGCTGAGAAACCTCAGTTGGAGAAGATCACCATCACGCTTAATGTGAAATTCGATACCGCAAAAACTGTTGTCAAGAAAAAATATCATAACGACATAAAGAAAGTCGCCGATTTCATGAAAGCGTATCCCGCGACTACTGCTGTGATTGAAGGCTATACCGACAATGTCGACAAATTCAACAATCCAGAAAACAATATCAAATTGTCTCAAGGCCGCGCCGACAACGTCCGGCAATACCTGATTGATAACTTTGGGATCGACGCGTCTCGTATCACCGCTGTTGGTTATGGACCGAATAAACCGATCGCCAGCAATGACACGAAGAAAGGGCGGCAGAAGAACCGCAGGGTTCAGGCTGTCATCGAAACGGTACAAACAAAATAATTCTGTAACCTTTTCATAATTCTGAAAAGACTTAAGGCTCCATGACCACTGCAAGGTTATGGAGCCTTTTTAATGAGACTCGCTGACTATAGGAAGCGTTAGTCGCAGTGAGACTCTCTGAAAAAGAGCATAGCGAAATTTGAAGAGTAAGTCGAACTATCCAATAGCCAGAAGCTATTGGAAATTATCCCAGGAGCGAAGCGATCGTGACTTTCGTTGAGAGCGAATAAAATGAAGCTCAAAACGCAAAAAGAACAATCCCGCCAACGTAGTTGGCAGGGACGCGGAGGGTATTTTATGAAACTCACTTATGATGAGACCCAAGTTGCATAACCTGAATACCCTGTAGGGGCAACATGGAGCCATCGGTGACTGAATAGCGATGATATTTATATTTTGAAGTAAACTATTTTCCCCGGCCATTCTGGACTTTTAAAAAAACATTGGCAGATTTGCGTTTTTTATGACAAGAAGATTTACAAATCACCAACATTAAAGGCATCGATTAAAAACATATTGATGATTACGAAGACACAAGCAGGACAATTCGTGACATTTGAACGTCAAAAAATAAATAAACGAGTGTTACATGACCTGAAAAACCGTTCCACCATCGGCATTCCTTTCTATATCCTGTTATCATTGATTATCGTCTTTGCCGCAAATCTTCATGAAAGATATCTTTTTTTTTCAATGTCTTTTCTTCTGTCGATGGGCGGCATTTGTTTGTTTCGGCTTATTCACCTGGCGGTTGCCCCCAAAATGGGGGAACGTTACGAAACGTTAAATAAAAACATATTTTTTACAAGCGTCATTGTCACCGCCCTGATCTGGGGGATAGCATATGCTCTGATCATGCTCAAGGAAGGAGAATATATTGCACAAATGCTTATGGCCTTGTGTGTCTGCGGTCTTTGCGCTGGAGGCGTGGTTGCTTTTATTCCACACAGGCGGCTTTCCATTTTTTTCAATATATCAATGCTGATGCCGGCCATTATTATAATTTTGATGAATGGATTAAATATCCCTCTTGCCGTGATGATTTTTTTATTTTCTGTTTACATGGTTCTTATCGCCTTCAGGGGAAACATGGAGTACTGGAATGCTCTTGAAAATGAATATCTGCTGGAAATAAAATCCCGGGAAATGGAGCGTCTGAGTAACACAGATGTCCTGACCGGTCTTTATAACCGGCGGTACTTTGATGAAGCGCTTGACAGAGAATGGAAACGGTCGGGACGCAACAATAGTCTGCTTTCTGTCATCCTTTTTGATATAGATCATTTTAAAAGCATTAACGACACTTTCGGCCATCAGGTCGGGGATGAATATTTGAAGAAAACGGCGGCAACCCTGACTTCTGTTTTCAAAAGAGATTATGATATTGTTGCCCGTTACGGAGGGGAAGAGTTTACTGTGTTGCTTCCTGGTATTAATGCCGGCCATGCCCGCCAACTGGCTGAAAATGTCAGGCAGAAGATCGAATCAATGACCATTGATCATCGGGAGAAGAAGGTCGGGGCAACCATCAGTGCGGGCATCATGTGCTGCGTACCGAACTTTAATACAATATCCGATTACATTATTTCCGGCGCGGATAAAGCCCTTTACATGGCCAAACAAGGGGGGAGAAACAGTGTTGCTGTTTTTACATCCACACACGGCAGTAATGAGACTTAACGAATTGCTTGCAAAATGAAATACCGTATTTTTATGTTTGGCCGCAAAACCATATCTCTACTTTTCCTTGTCCGCATCTTCGCTTGCTTTTTTCACCGCTTCTTCGGCAATTTTATTTGCCCGGCTTACCGCGTCACTAGCCTGTTGGGCTTTTTCTATGGCCGGTCGTGCCTGCTCCGCGCCGCCCATCATAACAGTGGCCATCGGCTTGGCGAAATATTTAGACCATAAAATAGCGGCACCTATGAGCAGCGCGATTATCAAAATTACAGCCCACGTTGAAATACCTTTTTCATTCTTCATTTTTTTAGCCCTCCGTCAGAACAAGTATCTCCTTGCAGCATTTTTTGGTTTCAATTTGCTTTCGTTAATGTGAAGCATAGGGGGAAAATATATCGTGTGTCAATGAAATTTGACGTCTTATTCCCTGTTTTACATCCAAAATTTCCTTGACATACCGGGTTGTCTTTCTTATAGTCCGGCCATAAAGAAGCAACATCAAAAAAAGGAGGACATTTGAGATGGCAAAATTAAGCAAAGACCGACTTGTTTTTGGAGTGTTCTTGATTATTGTAATAGCGCTGGGAGAGATCATTATGGGGATATTAGACTATCCAGCATGGCCGGCTTTTATGGTTATGATATTTTTCTTTGAAGCTCATATGGATACTAAGAAGGCCCCCACTATTCTGGCGGGAGGTTTGTTCGGCATAGCACAAATAATCCTTATCAAAATCTTTCTGGGATTTGCGGGTGCTTCCATGGGAATGGACATGGCAAAGCTGACATATGTGCTCATTTTTGTGTACCTGATCGTAGCTCTCGGTGAAATAGTGCCCATAATTTTTAATAACTATGCTTTCATGTTCTTTCTTGTATCGGGCGTGGCCGTCAAAGCCCCGGAACCCAATGTCTATGTCTGGATGGGCATCGAACTCATAGGTGGAGCAATATTCATTGCCGCTATATTGGGTATTGTAAAGATACTTGGCGCTCTGGCAGCGAAAAAGGCCGCAAAGAAAGCCGCTTAAAACATATTTTGGCGGCCCCGCTTTATGGCCGGGGCCGCCGATTATTGCCTGATTTAAATCTACAGATTTGTCCGAATATTTAATCCAGACGGATGACTACAGCGTCGCCTTGGGCTAGAACACCGCAGATACCGCATACCCCGTAACCGCCGCCACGGCGTTTGAGCTCGTATATCATGGTCATCAAAATGCGTCGGCCACGTTTTAAACTTTCCTTGATGACGATCACGCCTATGTCCGTGCGGTGGATTTCTTTAAGCGCGCCACCGTATTTGCTGAAAGAGGTGCGTATCCCACTGACAATAACTATATCGTCCTTATTGCTTATAATAACTTACTTAATCTTGTATTGAAAAATATTATTCTTTATTATAGGCATGCGATTGTAAAAGGTGTTAATTAATTATTCATATAAAACAAGGAACAGAATGCCGCAAATCTACCAATACAAATTAACTGTCATGGAGGATGCCGTGGATGTGAACGGCCATGTGAACAACATCGAGTATTTGCGCTGGATGCAGGACGCCGCTATTCTTCATTCAGACGCTCAAGGCTGCACCAAAGCAACGACAGCAGCCGGAGCGACATGGGTTGTCCGTACACATCGTGTCGAATATTTGCGCCCCGCGTTCGCCGGGGAAGAAATTATCGTTTTGACTTGGGTATCCAACTTTCGCCGGGTGCAATCTCTGCGTAAATACAAAATCATTCGTGTCAAAGACAATGCCGTTCTTGTCGAAGGTGAAACCGACTGGGTTTTCGTCGATGCCCAAACCGGCCGACTGCGCTCAATACCAAAAAATGTTATGGCCGCATTTGAAATATTGCCCAAAGAAAAAGAATCGGAAATTCTTCATTACCAAGAATCAATGATCAGATAAGCCATTCAACGACAACTCTTATATTTTGCTGGTGGAGCCGCGTCGGCAGGAGTCGGCGGCCCCAAAATCTACCTTCGGTTCAAAGAGCCGAAGGATACCTATGCGACATCCCGTAGCAGAAGGCCACCGGCAAAATCGGGGGGCTTCTGCGTAGTGGGTAATTTCCCTTGACACAAAACTCAGTAAAAAGTTAAATTATATGCGGTTCCGGATAATTCCGGAAAATCGTAGCGGGAAGACACAAAACCTGCAATTTTTATCGTGAGAAAATGATGGCAGATATAGATATAAAACTAAAAGCTTTGGATGCACTTATCGTTGTAAACACGGCTATAAAGAATGTCCGTCTCTATCCTCCTACCAGTGCCACAATTACGAATACCATCGAAAAGCTTCATTTGATTTTTCTGGAACTCCTTGAACAGGAGGCGCCGATAATCTTTGCAGAATCAGAAAAAAACATCCTGATCTGCGGAAAACCTTTAGAACAGAAAGACCAGGAAAGATCCCCGGTTGTGGCATTACTGAACATCCTTCTCAATTTCGGCATTAGGAGCATTTCTTTCGACAAGGGCCTGGAAAAGGCAGAAATCAGTGCTTTCATAGAACTCCTTTCGAAAAAGCCTGAGCTTGTAAGAAATGAAGGTGACCTGCCCAAGATCATGGCAGAAAAAAACATACTGCATATTTATCTGGATCAAAAAGTATATGTATCCATGGATAAAGATCAAGAAATCATTTCCAGCCTTGATATTAAAGATGATGAGATCACCCAATTTCTTATTAGCACTCATCCGGAATTGGCGTCTGATCCTCAAAAACTTCAGGAAATGATGAAGAACCCGGAGTGGTTATTAGAAGCATTCCAAGCCGGTTTATCGCAGATAATGGCGCAAAAGGGAACTTTGTCAAATCAGCAACTTTCTGAAAAGTTGAAAAATCTGCTTTCTCTTGTGGATAAAGTTACGAGCCCGCTCGAGCAAAATGATCAGGATAACATATTACAAAACATCGGCAAAACCATTGCAACTATGGATAACGACATAATTCAAGAGTTAAGTTCTCAGGAGATAGAACAACTTTTCGGTGGCATGCTGTTGCAATATATTATGTTCAGTACACTGGATGAGGTTAACCCGGAAGACAAACCTGTGGACTCAAATATATCCAACGTCTTGACATCCGATGGAGATAGCAGCTTTGCAGGCGGGGCCGGTCAAGAAGATACCAGCGATCAAGGTTCTGGCTCCGGGGATAGTGGTAGTTCGGAAAAGACCGGCAATCAAGGTTCTGGCTCCGGGGATGCTGTCGGTTCGGAGAAGATCGATTATCAAAAACAGCTTTTTAATCTCAAGGAAAAGCTCCTCTCGCGGATAAAAGATAATAGCCGGCCTTTTATGGATGCTCCTTTGTTGCTTGTTCTGCCCAAAATTATTGAACAACTCGTTGCTCAAAAAGAACAGGAAACCATGGAGAAGATCATCAATCGCCTGATGACTGATCTGCTTAACGAAGATGCTGACGTACGCGCGAAAGCATCCAAAGGATTGACAGAAATCATTGAATCTTTCTCTCCCGACCGGCAAAGCGAATTGGTTGAAAGATTATCCGGTCAATTGATTGATTGGCTCAAATTGGAAACAGTGGTAACACCGGACTACAGAAAAATTTGCAGCAGTTTACAAAAACTTCTTCAGGACTTTATTCGTCAAGGACGTTTTACCGAGTCCATCCCGATCATGGATATTTTCAATGATATTCATTCCCGCACCCTGGAGAAAAATGATGCCATACGTGATATATCTTCGGAGATCATCCGAAATCTGGCGTCAGAAGAGTATCTCTCCATACTCTTTAAAGAACTCCATACCAATGAAAGAAATAAACGGGATGAGGCCAGTCAAATATTAGTTAAATTTGGCGATGTTATATTGAGCCGATTACTCGATATTGTCCGGGAAGTCAGCGATAGCAAAGAACGCATGAATTTTATCCATCTTATTATCGACATGGGACAGAAGGCAATACCGGCGATCAAGGATCGGATTAATAATAAAAATGCGGTATGGTATTATTTGCGTAATCTGGCCTTTATGCTCAGCTATATTGGCAATGAAACGAATGCCCACATACTTCAGCCGCTATTGTTCCATGAAGACAAACGGGTTCGGCTGGAAGCATTGAAAAGTATTTTCCAAATCGGGGGAAATCAGAGAGGAAAGTTGCTCTTGTCTGCTCTGCTTAAAGTAGATGATGAATTCAAGCTTAACATCATCGAAACTCTTGGTAATGCTAAATGTGCCGAAGCAGTGCCAATATTTTTGGATCTGCTCAAAAAACGGTCATTAATTGCTTCGCAGTCGCAGATTGACATGCAGGAAAAAATCTGTACAGCTCTAGGATTAATCGGATCTTCCGAGGCAATATCCGCCCTTTCCGAAATCATTGAATCAAAATCATTTTTGCGCATCCGCGCTTATCCGGAAAAAGTAAAAAATGCCGCCGGCAGGGCATTAAAATCAATTAAAATAAAGCAGAAATCAGCGGGTAATGCATAAAGCTGATGCGCTCAAACCTCTGCGATCGATCTGATAGACTCACATCCTTTCGGTTAAAGCAGAATTAATTATGTCATTGATTCTGCGGGAGATTGTTTCAGGATAGGAAGATGCGCAAATTGCAGATACAACCGCGATGCAATCAGCGCCGGCCTCCACAACTTCCCTGACGTTGGATTCATTAATTCCGCCTATCGCGACTAAAGGATGCCTGTTGAAAGCTTTTATTTTCGCAAGACCTTCCAAGCCCCAGGCGCCTTTCGTATCCGTTTTGGTTGGAGTGGCAAAAACCGGACTGACACCGATATAATTTACATCGAGTTTTTGACTTACCTCTACATCTTCCCATGTTTCTACCGACAGGCCGATTATTGCTTTTTGCCCCATAAGTTGGCGAACAATTTCATAAGGCATATCTTCCTGGCCGATATGCACGCCTTCGGCGCCGCAGGCCAGAGCTACATCAACGCGGTCATTTATTATCAGCGGAACCTTATATTGTTCCAAGAGTTTTTTAATCCTCCTGGCTTCTTCCACAAAAAAAAGTGTGGAAATATCTTTTTCACGCAATTGCACATAAGCGGCGCCGCCTTTAACTGCTTGAAGAACGACTTCTTCCAGAGGCTTCCCTCCGCACAAACCGCGATCAGTCACGAAATATAATCCGCGCATAACTAATACTCAATTTTTAAACGCTGACTGATATCATTTTCAGACAGGCAATAGAGACTATCCAAAAAATTGGTTTGGAGACTTCCGGGTCCTGCGGCAGTTTTCGCGGCCATTTCTCCGGCTATGCCCATTACCGCCATAGCCTCAACCGTAGCGGTAAAAGACGTTTTCTCCACTGCGGAAAAAGCGCCGCATAAAGCCGACGCTGTACAACCTAATCCGGTAACTCTGGACATCAACGGATGACCGTTTTTGATTTTAACAAGTTTTCCTTCACCAACAATATAATCCGTCGCGCCGCTGACACAAACGACGCATTTATGAATTTCATTTATTTTTCGCGCTGTACCAATTGCCGCGTCGGAAGATGCGGCGCTATCCACGCCCTTCGTTCTGGATCTATCATCATAAAGAGCCAAAATTTCCGAAGCGTTGCCGCGAATGATGGATGGCGGTTCATTATTAATCAATTCTCTCGCTGTTTTTGTCCGGTAGGATGTTGCTCCTGCGCCAACTGGATCTAAAATAACGGGAATGCCTTTTTTTCGGGCCTGATGGGCAGCCCTAAACATTGAGTTTATCCAGCGCTCGCTCAATGTGCCGATGTTGATTACCAAAGCCGAAGCAATATTCACCATTTCTTCGACTTCTTCTTCCGCGTGAGCCATTACCGGAGATGCTCCGATAGCCAGTAGCGCATTGGCTGTGTTATTCATGACCACATAATTGGTAATGTTATGCACAACCGGCGACTGGCTACGAATCGATTCTATTGATTTGTAAATTTCCGCTGCATTGATCTTCATGATTTCTCACTCCTTGTTTTTTAATTATCAACATAATTAAATTTCGTCAACCCGCTTTAAATCGTTTATATTCTTCTGTGACCATTTTTTCTTGACTCCAGCCATCTTTTACTTATATTAATTCCATAATGAAATGGAAATATTGAACTTATGAAAACAAAAATATCCAAAACCTTACTTTTTTCTCTTTGCTTATTCTTTCTAATTTTCTTTATGGAAATTCAGACAAGAGCGGCTGAACCACAACCGAGCCAATTTCATTCTTATCTCCGGCAGGGCATTGATAAAGCTTTGAATCTGGAAACAGCCAACGCTGATGCCTGCATAAAAAAAGCTGTGGAACTTGAACCGGAAAATCCTGCCGGCTATGCTTATCTTGCTGTGCTCCACATGTATTCCTACGAAATGAGCTTTGAACAGAAAGAGAGAGATGCAAATCAGGAGGCATTGCTGCATTATGTCAAGGAAGCCCTAACCAAGGGAGAAAAAATAATTAAGAATAATCCTCAGGACAGTCAGGCTTACTTTGCCATGGCGTTGGCTAAAATCGCCAAAATTCACTGGGCAATTCATCAAAAACGTTATTTCGTTCTGGCACAGGAAACATCGAGCATATGGGATTATCTGGAAAAAGCGAAGGGGAGAACTTCGCAAAATTATGATGTATATTTTCTAATAGGCTTGCTTCATTATCATCTCGACCATCTCTCCGGCCTTACCCGTTTCCTATCTTCGGCCTTTATTATTTCCGGAAACCGTCAAAGAGGGCTTCAGGAACTGGAATTGGCGGCGCAAAAGGGGGACATGCTCAAGGAACTTGCGCAGGCTGAACTTTCCTCGGCTTATTTAAATTTTGAAAAACAACCGGAAAGGGCCCTGCCCTATGCTCAGGAATTAAATAAAAGATTCCCCAACAATTATACTTTTTCATTTGTGATGGGCAATACTCTTGCCGATCTGCATCGATTCGAAGAAGCGTTTGATATATCCCGGGAGATTGAAAAAAATATTCAGGGCGGCATTTCTCCATTTGTTCCCCAGCTCCAACCTCGCTATAATCAACTCATGGGAAGAATTTTCTTCAATCAGGGAGAATATGGCCGCTCTATGGAATATTTTCAGAATGTTCTAAACGATACATCTTTTTACAATGACCGGACTCGAGTATGGGCTTTTTTGCGTCTGGGAATGATTCACGACATGCGTAAAAAAAGAAAACAGGCCGAAGAATATTATTTAAAGGCATTAGAAGTGGAAGGCGGTGAAGGCGCCGCCAAGATAGAGGCAAAGAAATATCTAAAAATTCCCTACGCGCCGTCAATCTAAATTTTAGATCCCCTTGAGTCGACACATAATTTCCAACGAGTTATCGGAGCCGCACCTTACATTTTGGGGCTTGGATTTCCTTGACAAATCAGATGTGGTTCCTTATATTTCAATCATGAGAATGTAATATCTTATCAAATCAATCGCTGCATGATTATTGCAGCATGGCTTTGATGAAACTCCATTAAGACCTCTACTTGTATAAATAAATGTAGCAAAAGGAGTGTTATATGTATGAGCAAACATTGTTCAAACCCATAAAAATCGGTACTTATGATATTCCCAACCGAATCTTCATGGCCCCCATGACCCGCAGCCGGGCGGACAACCCGGAGAATGCGCCGACCTCTCTGCACGCATTATACTATTCCCAACGCGCCACAGCCGGGCTTCTGATCACTGAAGGCTCGCAGATATCTAAGCAGGGTATGGGCTATATCAACACTCCGGGCATTTACAGCGCGGCTCAGATAGCGGGCTGGCAGCTGGTCACCAAGGCGGTGCATGAAAAAGGCGGGCATATTTTCCTGCAAATCTGGCATGTGGGGCGCATTTCGCACCCCGATTTCCACGACGGCATGCTGCCGGTGGCGCCTTCCGCCATTAATCCGAATGACCGTTCCTATACGCCTTCAGGCTTTAAGGATACAGTTACCCCGCATGCATTGACTATCGATGAAATCCAGGCAATCGTACAAGATTTTAAGAATGCGGCTGTGAATGCAGTCTCGGCAGGTTTCGATGGTGTTGAAATACACTCCGCCAACGGCTACCTTATTCACCAGTTCTTCACGAACTGCTCTAATGCCCGCACCGATGCCTATGGCGGAAGTCATGTAAACAGAGCGCGCTTTTTCTTCGAGATTCTTGATGCCGTGGGTGGAGCCATCGGCTTTAAAAAAGTCGGCATACGGCTCAACCCGTCCGCTCATGGCTTTTTCGGTATTACCATCGATCAGGACACTATTCCCACTTTCGAATATGTGGTCGAACGCCTGAATGATTATCCGGATCTGGCCTATGCTCATCTGGTCGAACCCATGTTGCCGGTCGACAACGTACCCTACGCAGTCAAGGATATCGCCAAACATTTCCGGCCTCTATATCGTGGCACCCTGGTGACCAACTGCGGATATAATGCTGAACGTGCAAATCGCGTCATTGCCGAGGGATATGCCGATGCCGTGGCATTCGGCAGCGCCTACATTGCAAACCCAGATCTGGTGAAGCGCATCCGTCAGGGCGCACCTTGGGCTGTGGCAGACGTAAACACTTATTACACCCCCGGACCCCAGGGATATGCAGACTACCCGGCTCTATAGGAAGCCTTATTGCAGGTCTTATTTTGTGGGTCCTGCCTATGATTTTCTTGACATGATAGACAAGACCGCGTTCTTATTGATCAACCATTAAAAAACAACATCTTATCCGAGGAGAATATTTTATGAAAACGGAACTTATACTCGCAGCAACATTTCTTGCAGTTTTTGCAGGATGTTCATTAAGGGTTTCCGGCTATGCGGGACTTCGTGACGGCAAATTATCCGAGTGTCCCGATTCGCCAAACTGCGTTTCATCGCAAACAGCAAAGAAAGACCACGCTGTTGATCCTTTGTCGTATAACGGGTCTTACAGCGAAGCAAAACAGGCGCTCCTGTCAATTATCTCTTCTCTACCGCGAACAAAAATAATTATCGACAATGGCCTGTACGTTCACGTGACCTTTACTTCGCGCCTTATGCGATTCGTCGATGATATAGAATTTTTGTTTGATGAAACGAACAAACAAATCCATGTACGATCTGCTTCGCGCGTTGGATATTCGGACATGGGAGTCAACAGAAAAAGGGTCGAAGACTTGCGCAAACGGCTGTATGAACGGCTCAGAATCAAGTAATTGCCACCTTTCGCAACATGGAATTTTCTGACCATATTCATATTTTTTTCGATATTTGATTGTTTTATCGGATTAAGAGATTATATTCTTATTAACCAAATTTTAAATGAAGGCTTATTGCCAGAGCACAGGAAAGATTATGATAAAAAAAATCCTTCTCCTATTATTTATCATAGTGCTGATAGCCGCATTCTTCATATTTGATTTGAACAAATATTTGTCCCTGGCATACATTAAAGAATCGAGAGCACAATTTGCTTCTTTTTACGCGGGAAATACGATCCTTACCATTGCAGTCTATATACTGGGCTACATTGTCATAACCGCGCTCTCGTTACCCGGCGCGGCGGTCATGACGCTTGCCGGCGGGGCAATGTTCGGATTCATCGTAGGTGTCATAGCCGTATCCTTCGCCAGTACCATCGGAGCATCACTGGCATTCCTGGTTTCCCGGTACCTGCTCAGAGGCTGGGTCGAGAAAAAACTGGGAGACAGGCTTGCGACGATCAATGCCGGAATTGAAAAGGAAGGTGGATTATATCTTCTTTCACTCAGGCTTATCCCTGTTTTTCCGTTCTGGATCATTAACCTGCTTATGGGTCTCACCAGAATGAAGCTTATCACTTTTTACTGGGTATCTCAGGTGGGAATGCTGGCGGGAACCATGGTGTATGTAAACGCCGGAAAGGAATTGGGGAAAATCGATTCTCTGTCCGGCATTCTTTCACCCGGATTAATCGTATCATTCGTAATTCTGGGGTTGTTTCCACTGGGTGTGAAAAAAGCAATGGCTATATTCCGATCGCGTTTCCGTAAAGAAGGCAAAGTAAAATCTGAATAACCGACAAGGAGAAATACATGCGCTACAACTATCACATTATTGTGCTGGGCGCCGGGAGCGGGGGACTGGTTGTTGCATCCGGCGGAGCTTCCATGGGGGCGAGGGTTGCCATCATCGAAGAAGATAAAATGGGCGGCGATTGCCTGAATACCGGATGCGTGCCGAGCAAATCTTTTCTGCGCGCCGCTCATCTGGCCGCGGACATAAGAGATGCCTCAAGCTATGGTTTATCGGCGACACTTAAAGGCGTAAACGCTTCACTGGTAATGAAGCGGGTTCATGATGTTATACAAGAAATCGCGCCGCATGATTCCATTGAAAGATTCACCTCGCTTGGCGTGAATGTTATAAAAGGCAGGGGTATCCTTGTTGACAGGCACGCTGTCAAGGTAAACGACAGAATAATAACCGGTAAGTATATAGTTATTGCTACGGGCTCCCGCGCCGCTGTGCCGCCAATACCGGGTCTTGCGGATGTGCCGTATCTCACCAATGAAAATATTTTCAGCATACAAGATATACCTGAAAAACTGCTGATTCTTGGCGGCGGGCCCATTGGCCTCGAACTGGGACAGGGTTTCCGGCATCTTGGTTCCAAGGTCGAAATCATTGATATTGCCCCGCAACTTTTTCCCAAGGATGACGAGGAGGTGGCGCCTCTTATGGAGCAGTTACTCCAGGAAGAAGGAATTATTTTGACGCTGTCTGCAAAAATCAACCAGATTAAAAAAAACGGAGATGAAATCATCGTTGTCATAGAAAAGGATGGAATTACCAGAGAGGTTGCCGGAAGCCACCTCCTGGTATCACTGGGAAGAAAACCGATAACAAAGGATATGGGACTGGAAAACGCCGGCGTTAAACTGGACCAACGGGGATATGTCACGGTGAATAACTATCTGCAGACCAATATAAAAAATATTTATGCCTGCGGCGATGTGGCCGGTCCATACCAGTTTACCCACATGGCGGGATACCAGGCTGGTATAGTGATCAGAAACATTGTCTTCCCGTTGAAAAAAGCAAGCGTTGATTACTCGACAGTCCCATGGACGACCTACACGAGGCCTGAAGTGGCGCACGTTGGATACACCAGGCAATGGGCAAAAGAAGAAGGGTTATTCACCGATTCTATCATGGTTGCGCTGAAAGAAATCGACCGCGCCCGAGCTGATAACGACACGGAAGGATTTCTCAAACTTATTCTGGGAAAAAATAACCGCATTATCGGCGCCACGATGGTAGGAAACAAAGCTGGTGAAATCATTCCGCTTGCTTCCCCGGCGATCAGAAATAAAATGAAGGCAACGGTCTTCCTGTCGCAGATATTCTCCTATCCGACCGAAGCGGAGATATTTAAGTTGGCGAGCCTCGCTTTCGCAAGAAAATCATTTAAGCCGTGGATGAAGGCGGTAATAAAGACGGTGCTGCTGCGATAAATTAAATGATACTTATGTTCGTGGCAATGAATGATTATATTAAATGCAAAGGAGAAAACTATGAGCAATTATTATGATGCAAAAGACCTGGCTGATTTCCCCAATATCACCGAATTTGCCAAAGAACAGGGAGAAACTTTTTTCCAGTATTACGGTTCGGCGACATCAGCAGGGAAGCTAACCGAACGGGAAAAGACCCTCATTGCGCTGGCAATTGCTACAACACAGAAATGCCCATACTGTATCGACGCTTATACCAACAAATGTCTTTCCCTCGGTATATCGAACGATGAAATGATGGAAGCCGTCCATACGGGGGCAGCAATGGTGGCCGGCGTAGTCCTCGCCCACGCGACGCAGATGAGAAAAATAATCAAGAAGAAGGAGATGTAATGGATACGAACGAACAATTGCGCATTCTCGGAAGCGCAGCCAGTTGCATCTCCTTCAAAGAAAAGTTTGAGCGCTTCTCGAAAACAAATCTTGCAGCCACAAAAATTAATATCCTCCAAATCAACGTGGGAAAGTGCTGCAATCTTTCCTGCCGTCATTGCCACGTTGATGCCGGGCCGGGGAGAACAGAGATTATGTCGCGGGAAATCTTGAGCGCTTGCCTGGAGGTTGCGAAACATAAGGAAATTTCTACTATCGATATCACAGGCGGATCTCCGGAAATGAATCCGCACTTCGGATGGTTTCTCTGCGAAGCTGGGAAATTGGACAAACGGCTTCTTGTACGATCCAATCTGGTTATACTGTTGGATGATGCTTATGCCGGTTTTATCGATGTATACGCAAAAAACAGAGTTGAAGTCGTAATGTCGCTCCCGGATTATCATGATGACGGAACGAACCGGCAGCGCGGTTCCGGCGTTTTTGCCCGTATCATACTGGCCATGAAACTTTTGAATCAAAAAGATTATGGCAAAGACGGAAGCGGGCTCGTCCTGGATATCGTGCATAATCCCGTGGGCGCATACCTGCCGGGCGCTCAAGAGGTGCTGGAAGATGAATATAAAAAAAGGTTATTTAACGAGCATGGGGTTGTATTCAACCGGCTTTTTTGTATTACGAATATGCCGGTGGGCAGGTATCTTGAATATCTTCTGAATTCGGGCAATTTCGAAGACTACATGGCCGATCTGTACGGAGCATACAACCCGCTGGCGGCCGAAAATGTGATGTGCAGGTCGATCATTTCAGTAGGATGGGATGGCGCTTTGTATGATTGTGATTTCAATCAAATGCTGGGACTGCGAGTCAATCATGGCATGCCGGACACGATTATGGATTTTAATATGGAAAAGCTTAGATCACGAAAGATCGTTATCGGCAATCACTGTTACGGTTGTACAGCCGGGACAGGATCGTCTTGCCAGGGAGCCACGGTAGTTGGAGCCGGTCAGGTATGACTGTCAGAAAGAAAAATCCGGCTTTTTCTATCATCATTCCTGTATTGAACGAGGAAGATGGGATACAGTCATTTTTGCAACATGTAAAAGATATCTCAGCCGGTGAATCGGTTGAGTTCATTATGGTAGACGCAGACGCCGCCGGCAGCACCATCAAAAAGATACGCTCCGGTGAAGCTACGAAACTGCTGTCACCCAGAGGCAGAGGCATGCAGATGAACCGGGGAGCTGATGCCGCCAAGGGCAATGTTTTAATTTTTTTGCACGCGGATACTTTTTTGCCCAAAAACGCCTTGGGCCATATAAAAAACGCCTTGATGGACGATACCTGTGTTGGCGGCGCCTTTGATCTTGGCATCGACAGCGACCGTCTTTTATTACGTCTGACAGCATGGTGCGCTTCGTTGAAGCACCGGATGACAAGAGTTCCCTACGGAGATCAGGCGATCTTTACCCGTTCTGATTTTTTTCGCGCTATCGGCGGTTATCGCGAAGCTCCTCTTTTTGAGGATGTCGAACTTATGAAAAGGATTAAGAAGCTAAAGAAAAAAATAACAATTATCAGGTATCGTACAAGGACTTCGCCGCGGAAATGGGAAAAGGAAGGAGTACTTTATACAATATTACGTAACTGGACCCTGCAGGTTTTTTACCTTCTGGGCGCATCGCCGGAATTTCTTGTGAAATATTACTATGGGGAAAAAAGTTATGAATAACGCGCTGATTCTTTTTCTGAAATATCCGGAACGAAAAATGGTTAAAACGCGGATAGCCGCAAAGTTCGGAGATGATTTTGCTTTCGGCCTATACACGGCTTTTATAAAGGATCTTCTTGAAATGGCCGGATTCGTGGAGGCGGATAAAATAATCGCCATCGACGGACCCGTAGGCGCTCCCATTGCTTCACTTGATTTTGGTACCAGATACCCCGTAATACGACAAAATGGCGAGGATATAGGCGAAAGAATGCTGAACGCTTTTATTTACGTTTTTAATTCGGGATATAAAAATGCCGTTTTAATTGGAAGCGACTTGCCGGATATACAGGCCGCATTTGTCGAAAACGCTTTTGCAGCTTTGAATACCGCGGATGCAGTAATAGGTAGAAGTACCGATGGTGGTTATTATCTGATCGGCTTCAGAAAAGAAACATGTTCCCCGGATTATTTCCAAGGAATAAAATGGAGCACCTCCTCTGTTTTTCAGCGGACGATGGATAAATTCAGCAGATCAGAAAAGAGTGTATATATGTTGCCTGAATGGATTGACATAGACGATCCTAATGATCTGAAGCAGTTTTATGAAAGAAATTCCAACAAAAACGGCACAGCATTATATACCATGAAGTATCTGACTGAAGCGATTGAAAATAATAATATCATTTTCCCCGGGCATTGCATTTTGTAATCGGGATTGCCTTGATATGTAAAATCACGGGTATGAAACCCCAAAGCAAGCTTTGGAAACAAATTCCGCAGCAAGCTGCGGGGTATTAAACCCTCCGCTTTGCGGGATTGTTCGACTTACAAATTTCAATTCACTTCGTTTTTGAAATTTGAGTCTCACAATAAAATTATTATGGTTAAAGTATGAATAAGCAATATCCTATCAAAAAAATACGTTACAGGGAGGTAAATTATGGAAAAAATATTTATGTACATAGTAATATTAAGCTTGGCGTTAGGTTGTCAAAACGGTGACACCGCACAGAAGGAGGAAAAATTAAAAATGGCAAAATCAAATGAAATAACAACTGAAAGTACTGCGATACTGGCCGGAGGTTGTTTTTGGTGTGTGGAGTCTGATTTTGAAAAGGTTCCCGGTGTAGTAAAAGTTGTATCCGGTTATTCCGGGGAAAAGGGGAAAAACCAACTTATGAAACGTATGCGAAAATGGGCTACATTGAAGCAGTGCAGATTTATTACGATCCTCAAAAAATTACCTATGAACAACTATTAAATTATTTCTGGCGCCATATTGACCCTACGGATGGAGGCGGACAGTTTGTTGACCGCGGGCCTCAATACCGCAGCGCGATATTCTATCAGGATGACGAGCAGAAACAGATCGCCGAAAAATCAAAAGAGGCGTTGGAAAAATCGGGCACGTTAGGGAAACATATCGCTACAGATTTAATTAAATTCACTAACTTTTATCCGGCGGAAAAGTATCATCAGAGCTATCACACTAAAAATCCTTTACGTTATAACTACTATCGTCATGCCTCCGGCCGCGATCAAACCGTAAAGAAATTATGGGGAAATGACACAGGTCTCCCCTCTTCCGGCCCGGAAAAATTCCATAAACCGGATGATGCGACTCTGAAGAAAAAACTTTCCAAGATTCAATATGAAGTAACGCAAAAAAATGGCACTGAATCACCTTTTAAAAATGAATATGCTAATAATAAAAAAGAAGGGATATACGTGGATATTGTTTCCGGCGAACCGCTTTTCAGTTCTTTGGATAAATACGATTCCGGCACCGGCTGGCCCAGTTTTACAAAACCGTTAGAGCCCGGAAATATTGTCGAGAAAGAGGATCGGGGTTTGTTTACTACTCGTACCGAAGTCAGAAGCAAAGGAGCTAATGATCATTTAGGCCATGTTTTCCCGGATGGCCCGCCGCCGACAGGTTTACGTTATTGCATGAATTCAGCGGCGTTGCGATTCATTCCTAAAGAGGATTTGGAAAAAGAAGGTTACGGGAAATACTTGAAATTATTTTCTTCTAAAAAATGATGACAGAAATTTCTTTGTAATAATGGTGAGCGGGGATTATTGAATTACTGCCGGATAATACTACCGCTGGCGCTGATCATTGATGTGTAGGCGCTTGATTTCATCATCTACCTTATCAAGAATATTATAGGCGCAAGATCATGCTAAGAAGGATTATACACGACTTTATCTTAAACCGGTTGCACATTATAGTAAGCGCGCCGGCGGTTATGTGGTGCTG
The DNA here is from genome assembly GCA_963710575.1 of uncultured delta proteobacterium. Taxonomy (GTDB): domain Bacteria; phylum Desulfobacterota; class Syntrophia; order Syntrophales; family Smithellaceae; genus Smithella. The sequence continues at coordinate 89,599 of CAVQAL010000008.1, forward strand.
GTCTGAGTTTTTAAAGATGCATTTTCGCAGCATCGATTATCTGATCATCACCCTGGCCGTGGCCTGCATCTGCCAGTGGAACAGGCTCACCGATGTGCAAGAGGACGCGCTGAACTGTCCGGAAGATCTGAAGGATGCTCAAGCCAAAAGAACCGCCATCAAGGTTTTCTGCTATGCGGGCGGTATAATCACCGTCATGCTGGCGCTTTCCACAAAACCCACATGGGAGATTGCTGGGCTGGTAATCTTTGGCGTGACTGTCGGGTATTTTTATAACACTCCCCTCCTACCCTCTCAGCCGCATCTGCGTCTTAAAAACATGTTTATAATAAAAAATCTGAGTTCGGGCGCCGGGTGGTCTGCAGGATTGCTGATTTTCCCGATGCTGCGAGCGCATACGCCTCCGGATGGACGCTTCTTCATTGCGTTTGTTTATATGTTTGCCATGGTCATGACCTATGAAATCATGTGGGACGTACGTGATACGGCAGGCGATGCCAAAGCCGGGATCCGTACATTGCCGGTTGTGCTTGGAATAAACAGCGCCCGGGTTTATGCTGTCATGCTCCAGTTGCTGTGTCTCGGCATTATCATCAGCGGCCTTGCGAACGCCCTCTTGACACCGCTATGGTCGTTTTACCTTCTTCCAAGCATAATGCTTTTGACGTTTATAATCTTTTTCCCGCAGCTAATCAGATACAACCGCAACCTTTCACATGCGCTGGTCATAGCGCTGAGCGGTTTTGCATGTCTGGGAGGTTTTCTGGCGGCCCGGTTCGGGTGAGAATTTAAATGTGTTATTATATCCCGCCCAACATAATTTTATACCATTTCTAAATCAAAGATGATACTGAAGCGGCCATGAAAAAATATGTCATATTGATGGCCGCTGTTCTAATTCAAATCTGTATAGGCGTCGGTTATTCCTGGAGCACTTTTGTCCCTGCTTTAAAACAAACCTTGGGACTTTCCATTACGCAGACAGAGACAATTTTTGGCACCGGCTCGCTTGTCATTACATTGTTTATTTTTTTCGGAGGACGCATTCAGGATAATCTGGGGCCACGAATTCCTGTTTTCGTCGGCGGCATTATTTTGGGCAGCAGTTATCTATTGGCCGGATGTTCCAGCGGATCATACATAGCCCTGCGTTTTCTTATCGGCGTTTGTGCCGCCACCGGTGTGGGAATCTGCTATATCTGCCCCATCGTCTGCTCAGTCAAATGGTTTCCCAACCATAAAAGCCTGGCCGCCGGCATTGTAGTTGCAGGATATGGAGGCAGCCCGATTATTATCTCTCTGATCAGTGAATATCTATTGTCGCATCAAGTAAACGTGCTGGTTATTTTCAAATATATAGGATCAGCCTTTCTCATAATTATCCCTATAGCCGCCATATTTTTACAAAACCCGCCTCAGGAAAAGAATTACAAACCCGTTGCCGCTGATATAAAAACAATCGATCTTTTCAAAGACCGCAACTTCTGGGGTCTCTTATGCGGTATCTTTCCTTGCCTGTGCATAGGATTAATGACGGTCGGCAATATCAAACCATTCGGTCTTTCTTTAAATCTGAGTTTGGCAATTACCGGAACTGCAGTCAGTATCCTGGCGCTTTTCAACGCCATCGGCAGAATAGGCTGGGGATTTATCGGCGGATTTCTGGAAGGAAAAAAGGTAATCCTCTTATCGCTGATCAGCACGTCGCTGGTTTGCCTTGCCGCAGCTTTTGCGGTTAAAGATGATTTGACATTTTTTCTCTTTGTCATGTTTGCCGGTTTTAACTATGGCGCCTGTCTGGTTCTTTATGCCGCCGAAATCGCCAATCATTACGGAACGGAAAAAATGGGAACAATATATTCCACCCTTTTCCTCTCCAACGGAGTTGCCGGTTTTGTGGCGCCGCCTCTGGCCGGAAGAATATTCGACAATGCCGGTTCCTATGCACCAGCCTTTCTGATCTTCGGCTCTCTGGCTTTCATTTCGATATTTTTATTTTATTTTGTTTATCAACCGGCAGAGGAAGAAGATCAATAGACTATTTAGTATTTGCATCACCTTATGTTCTTATAAAGCATCGCATAGTATAAAATACTATGTTCCGCTGGCGCAAACCACTTATATCCTTCATCAAGAAGAGTTCTCAGTCAGTAGTTACATGAACAAACGAAACGCCGAGCCAAAAAATTGTTTTGCAGGACTCGGCGTTTCATTCTGGCCGTCTTGATATTATATGATAGATTTATGATTCTTTACGGTGTTTGAGCTTGTGTTTTCGGCGCAATCCTGATTTCCACCCTCCTGTTTTTTTGACGTCCCGCCTCGGTGTCGTTGCTTGCAATAGGCATGGTTTTGCCAAACCCGACAACTTCCATGCGGCTATCGGCTACACCGCGCATGACCATTAAAGTTTTTACTGCATTGGCACGCCTCTTCGAAAGATCCATGTTATATTCATCCGAACCCTTACCGTCAGTATGTCCTTCTACTCTAATTAAAGTATCGGGATATTGATTTAAAACGCCGGCGACCCTGTTTATTTCAGTGTAAAGTTCCGGACGCACTTCCGTTGAGTTTGTATTGAATGTAACGTCACCTTTAAAAGTCACCGACAGAAGATTACCTTCCCTTTTAACAGCGGCAGCTTCGGATTTTGCCAAAGCTTCTCGCATTTCCTTTTCCTGATTGTCCATCATCTTGCCAACGCCGTAACCACCAGCCCCACCCACAGCAGCACCTAGGGCAGCGCCTATAAGAGTACCTTTCGTGTCATGGCCTATGGCCTGCCCCAATATCGCTCCGACTGCGGCTCCGCCTGCCGCCCCGAAAAGACCGCCTTGTTGAGATTTTGTCATAGTTCCAGTTTCTGCGCAACCGGCTAGAAGTAAAATACAGCATAGAAAAATAGAAATTCTTATCTTATTCATTTTTGTCTCCCTTTCAAAAAGGTTAATTTTGATATTGTTTTATATGGCATCATTTTTGACGGAGGAAGTATAAATGGCAATGGATGTGTATGTCAAGAAACATATTGGTCATAAAATGTATGGTGCGGTTTTTAGCGCAACCCCGGCCTTCGCCGGGGGTAAACTCCGCAGACCTTGTGCCCTTCAGAGCATGAGCATTTGCGTAACCCCAAGTGACCTTCAGGTTATTCAGGTTATTTCAACAGTCCTCTTATGATCCTTTTTTCATTGACACCCTAAGCCATTTATCTTATATTATTTTATACTTCACCTGTCAAAAAGCGATGCTTTATTAAAGAGGCAGCGATGGCAACTCCGATTCCAAGAAAAAAAACTATTTTTCTTGTCCGCCTGATGGTCATTATTACGACCGCTTATTTTATTGTCTTTTCACCTTCCATGGGCAAAGGATTGGAAATTTATGGATACATTTTCATCACATTTTATCTGCTGACCAATTTGATTGTTGCCTACATTCCGGAAAAATTTTTCTATGACGATAAGATTTTCTATGGGTTTATTTTATCCGACAGCATTCTTCTGCCGGCCGGGATTTATTTTTCCGGATATGTCGGATCGGATTTATACCTGATGTTTTTTTTCATTATATCTTTAACGACCATGAGCTCCCGCTTCGGATACCTGATGATAAACACCCTTTTCTTTTCTATCATCTACGCCTGGCTGTTATATCAAAAAGGATTTCTAACAGGTCCGATGGCCGTCGGCTATTTGATCCAGATTCCGTTTATTATTGTCATTGCAATGTTTTACGGATATCTCATAACGACCCGGTTAAAAGACAAAGACATACGGATTCATGAAGTCCGGGAAAGATACGAACAAATTGTTCAAGCCACCGATGTCTTGATGTGTATTGTCGATCACGACGGGCAGTTTTTATTTGCCAATCAAAAACTCGTCAAATTTTATGGATATCAGGATGAAAAAAGTCTTTTCGGTTTGACCATTTCACAGATTTATAGCGAAAATGAAACCGAAGCGGAAAAAACATTGAACTATGTGAGATCGGTATATCAAAATAATGAAATGGCGCAGTATGAATCCTATGATAAAAATCACGGCATATGGTTTGCCAATACGCTGAGCCCGATAAGAGATCTGTCAACCCGGGATGTTTTTGCGGTCTGCATTATTTCAAAAGATATCACCGACCGGATTGAAAAAGAGAAAAAATTAAATGATACTGTTGCGTTGTTGATAAGGACACGGGACCAGTTAATACAAAAGGATAAAATGGCGGCCCTCGGGCGGATGGCTTCCGGTATCGCTCATGAAATCAGGAATCCGTTGGAAATTATTTATATGGGAGTTGATTATCTGGAAAACAATATTCCTGATGATAATACCCAAATCCGTGAATCAATAGAAAAAATTTTTAATGCTGTCAGCAGAGCTGATAATATCATCAAAAATATTTTATCATTTTCAAGACAATCGGAATACAAAATCATTCAGATCCTCTTATGTCCATTACTTGATAACGTGCTGACTCTTGCAGAACAAATGATTCAAAAAAACAGTGTGAGTGTACAACGTAAATATGATAATAACTTGCTGGAAGTGGCCGGTGATTATAATATGCTGGAACAGGTTTTTGTGAATCTCGTCAATAATGCGGTTGATGCCATGAAAGACCGCAAAGAAAAGATATTGACAGTTCGCGCTTACAAACAATTAGTCAATGAGGTCGGCTATAAAACCGGTTACCGGCGGGCTGATTTTTTCAGCATCGGCGATGAAATGATTATTGTTGAAATTTCCGATACCGGAAAAGGAATCCCGGAAGAGGCGCTGCCGAAAATATTCGAGCCGTTTTTTACGACTAAATCCGCCAATGAGGGAACGGGGCTGGGCCTCAGCATTGCCCATATGATCATGGATCGATTAAGCGGCACCATTGATGTTGAAAGCAGGGAAAACCAGGGAACAACTTTTTTTATAAAACTCCAGCCCAAAATTAAAATGATAGATACAAATGAGGTGTAATATGAAAGAACATACAAAAGTTTTGATTATTGATGATGAAGTTGATTTTTGTTATTTTGTCCAGAAAAATCTCATGCGGAACGGAATGTTCGATGTGATCATCGCGACAAACGGCCAAGACGGAATAGAATTGGCCAAAAATGAAGAGCCGGATATCATTCTGCTTGATTTGTTCATGCCGGACATGCCCGGCGAGGATGTCGCTGATGCTTTAAAAGAAAATTCCTCTACAGCAAACATCCCGATTCTTTATGTTACAGCGCTTGCCACGAATGATGATATTGTCGACAGTAAAGAGAATAAAATCGGAAATAACTATATCCTGCCCAAACCGGTACGGACAAAAAAACTGATAGAAACCATCATGAACATTTTAAGTAAACCTTGATCCTGGTTTTATCCTCAGCTTTAATAATCATGAATTGGCGTCAGTAATGGTCGGATGATTTCGCCTTCCCCTTAAAAATGCGGTAAACAAAGATAGTATAGGCGATTACTACCGGCATTCCAATCAGGGCAATGACGCTCATCAATTTCAGCGTTTGCAATCCGGTAGAGCTGTTAAAAATCGTTATGCTCAAATTTTGATCATTGCTTGCTTTGATCAGATTGGGGAAATGAACTGCCGCCACGGCAAGCCACAGGCCGATAAACGCGAGGGACGATTCCCAGAACGGGGCGGAGCCATGTTTCTTTTTGATGGAAAATAAAATTTCCGCGAGCCACAGCAGTGTGCATAAAATTGCAACGTAGAATAACCAATTCGATGTGATATCCTGAAATGTAAAGGCCATGGTCAGAAAAAAGATAATAGCGGTTATAAGATTGACCCGTGTCAGAATGCCGACCGCACGAAAAGACCTCTCCTGCAATTCGCCTTCTGTTTTCATCAGAGCGTAAGAAGCGCCCTGCAAAAGGACAGCGGCAAAACCGGCAATGCCGAACAAAAGAGGCACCGGCCGGAGCAATGTAAAAAAGTTCCCGGTAAATTCCATTGTGCTATCCAACGGCACGCCATAAACAACATTGCCCAGCGCTACGCCGAATAACAGAGCCGCCAAAGCGCTTCCCGCGAAAAAAGCCTTTTCCCATATTCCGGCTCTGGCCTCATCATGCGCGCGAAATTCCATCGATACAGCCCTGAAGATCAACGCAAACAAAACCAGCATCATTGCCAGATAAAAGCCGGAAAAGGCCGTGGCGTAGGCGTGAGGGAAAGCCGCGAACAGCGCGCCGCCGCCGGTGATCAGCCAGACTTCGTTCCCATCCCAGACTGGGCCGATGGAATTTATCAGAATATCCTTATCCTCCTTTGTCTTTCCGATAAAAGGCAGGAGCGCCCCTATGCCCAGATCAAATCCATCCAAAAGAGAGTAACCGGTAAACAGTATCAAAATAAGAACGAACCAGAGTTCCTGAAAGTTTTGTATGTTTTCCATTTATTATTCCTCCACTTCTTTTAGAAATGACATAATTTAACCCTTAATGTAAATTAAGATGCCGGTCCTTCTTTAACAATTTTAACAAACAGTTTGACAAACATTACCGCCAGCAAAAGATAAATAAGGAAAAACATAATCAGACTGAATGTTATTTCTCCCGCAGTGACTACTACTGACACGGCGTTGGCAGTCTTCATCAGCTTATAGATTATCCACGGTTGACGTCCGACTTCTGCCGCTATCCATCCTGTTTCATGAGCAATATGCGGCAGGGGTATCAAAAAAAGCAAAATGAAAAGATATAATTTATTCTCATATATTTTTTTTGTCAAAAGAAGATAAGCGCCCAGCAATCCGAACGCGATTAAAAGCATCCCGATCCCCGCCATGATATGATAGATCTGAAATACAAAATTAACCGGCGGCCAATTTTCTTTCGGAAAATCATTCAATCCTCTTATTTCCGAGTTCCAGTCAAAGTTGTATAAAAAGCTTAGTGCCTTGGGCATGTAAATTCCATAAGTCTTTTCGTTTTGTTCATCGACAAAACCCACAGCATAAAGCGGCGCGCCTTTGGCCGTATAAAAATGCCCTTCAAACGCTGCCGCTTTTTCCGGCTGCATATTGATAACTTCAATCGCGTGAATATGTCCTGTCGCCAGTTGCAAAAGCGGCGTTATAGCAAAAAGAATTATACCGATTTTCAGCATTGTTCTGGCCGTCTCGCCGTGTAAACCTTTCCTAACGTAATATCCGGCAATGCCCGCAAGCATTACAGCGCAGGTTATCCACGAAGCCATTACCGTATGACAAAACCTGATGATTGTTGATGGATTAAAAACAGCATCGGTAAAACTGGTCAGAACAATTTTCCCCGCTTCATTTATCGCATAGCCTGCAGGAGTCTGCATCCAGGAATTGGCGACCACTATCCAGAAAGCGGAAAGGTGACCGCCCAGGAATACAAGCAGCGCCGCCAGCCAGTAAACCTTCGGAGAAACCTTTTCTCTGGCGAAAAGAAGAACCCCGATGAATACCGATTCCAGAAAAAAAGCGATAACGCCTTCAGCCGCGAGTATCGGCCCGAAGACATCTCCCACCGCGCGGGAATATCCCGACCAGTTTGTGCCGAAAGAAAATTCCATGACAATTCCGGTTGCAGCGCCTATCACAAAAATAAGTCCCAGCAGTCTGGCCATAAAATCAGTTATTTTTTTATAGATTTCATCATTTTTGATCAGGTACATGGTTTCGGATATGAGGATAATCAGGGCTGTACCCAAAGTCATGGCCGGGAAAAGAAAATGGAATCCTACCGTAAAGGCAAACTGAATACGGGCGAGGAGTAACGCACTCATAGACACCTCCAACCTTGGAATGCTTTACATTAACTAATTGAAAATAACTTTTCAACAACTTATTTTTTAACTGTCATTTGATGCTCAAATATATTATCATAAAATCTAATACCATTTCTAAATCAAAAATGATATTGCGGCGGCTAGGCGGAGGCGACGAGGCGTATTATACACGCGTGACCTTTAGGTTATACGTTGAGAAAACCGACAACGACGCCAACAAAAATAGCACTTTGATTTAGAATTGGTATAACAAAACAGCATGGAGATGTCCCCATGGCCAACCTTATCAGATGCAAAGCTTGTGGTTATGTAACCCACACGGACAAGATTAAAGATGTATGCCCGGCATGTGGCGTGCCCGCAAAGATGTTTGAGCCTTATACGGATCCGGTATCGGAAAAGAGGCGTATGATTCTTGGCCTCCATATTCATCCCATTATTGTGCATTTTCCACAATCTTTCGCCTTTACTCTATTTGTTCTGGCCGGTTTATCTTTTGTCGCGCCACCTCAAATTAATGGAATTTTGAATTGTACAATACAGGTAATTTCATCCGTTCTCCCATTTTCTCTTATTCTGGCATTATTGACCGGACTTGTTGACGGCAAAACCAGATTCCGGAGGGTAACAACGCCTTTTTTGAAAAAGAAAATTATATTCGGGTTGAGTTTCCTGTTTACATCCATTCTTATTGCCGCCGCTGCTTTTATATTGAGGCTGTCGTCCGCACCTGTAATGGCATTATTCACCATGTTGACAATAATAGCTGTGGGCTTCAGTATTGCGTTGGGATTGATTGGCAGCGAATTGATGGATGCAAAATTCTCCGGTTGATTTTTCCTGATCATGTATGAGCGTTTGGTTCTTATAAGAAAAAGCGCTTGGGTTCAGAATTGAATTTAAAATTTTAAGGAGGTTTATTATGAAAAGAACATCCGTAATTTCAACATTGATTTTAAGCGTGTTGTTGTTTGTTGTAATAATTTTTTGTTTTTCTCCACGCGTCTCTTACGCTAACGCGCCGCAGGACGTAAAACTGGAATACAACGCGTCAACTCAAAATTTAGCCGTCACTATCACTCACAACTCCTCATCTTCCGGTTTTCACTATATCAAGTATGTCGAAATCAAGAAAAACTCGGTTGTATTGAGCACCGAGAAATATGATTCCCAACCCGCCGGAACTTTTACTTATAATTACAAAGTGCCTGCCATGGCGGGAGATAAGCTGGAGGTTACGGCTACCTGCAATCTTTTCGGAAGCAAAATTGCCGCCGTTACAGTATCGCCGGCAACAAAATGATATTGAATAGGAAGAACACTTGCAGGAAAATAACTGGGACATATTAATTACCGGCGGAACGCTGATGACCATGTCAGCTGGAATGGAAATTATCGAAGACTCTATTGTTGGTATTAAAGATGGCCTTATTGTAACAGTTGGTCAAAACAAAGATGGCGGACTCGCCGCCTGGAAGGCCAAGGAAACGATTGATGCATCCGGCTGCATCGTCATGCCCGGATTGGTTAATACGCACACGCATCTACCGATGGTCTGTTTCCGGGGCATGGCCGACGATCTGCCGCTAATGGATTGGCTCACCAAGCATATCTTCCCGGCGGAAGCGCGCTTCGTCAACAAAAAAATGGTTTACGACGGCGCCATGCTGGCGATGGCCGAAATGATCCTTTCAGGAACAACGACTTTTTGCGACGGCTATTTCTTTGAAGATACCATTACAGAAGCTATCAGCGCCACCGGAATGCGCGCTGTTGTCTCGCAAGGTTTCGCTGATTTTATCATGCCGGACAAGTCCAGTTTTAAGAAAATGATATCAGCAGCCAATCGTTTTGTAAAACGCTGGCAATCTCATGCCCCGATGATCACACCGGCCTTTTTCTGCCACTCTCCCTATACCTGTTCCCCGGAAACACTTGTCAAAGTGAAGGAAGCTGCCCGTGAAGCAGACATTTTATATCTTTTGCATCTCCTCGAAAATAAAGATGAGACCAATACGATCTTAAATCGTTACGGCAAAAAACCCGTGCAGCATCTGCTTGATCTGGGCGTTCTGGATGAACAAACCATTGCAGTTCACTGTAACTGGCTTACAAAAGAAGCTATAGCCATCTTTGCTGATCTGGGCGTCAAGGTTTCGCATAATCCGGAAAGCTCCATGAAGCTGGCGGCAGGAGTCGCCCCTGTTCCCGGAATGCTGCAGCACGGCATAACTGTCGGACTCGGAACGGACGGATGCGCAAGCAACAATGATATGGACATGTTTCGGGAAATGGATACGGCGGCAAAGATTCATAAAATAACTTCACTTGATCCTACCGTGATGAGCGCGGAAACAGTTTTAAAGATGGCGACGATCGGCGGAGCAAAAGTGCTGGGGCTGGATAAATTGATTGGTTCTATCGAAGCAGGAAAACAAGCGGACATTATATTAATAGATATGAATCAACCTCACCTCACCCCGCTTTATCATTGTTATTCCCAGCTTGTCTATGCGGCGCGCGGCGCCGACGTAAAGACGAGCATTGTCAACGGCAGGATTGTTATGAAAGACCGGCAACTGCGCACAATTAACCTCCCAACTGCCATGAAAAATGTACGCGCTATTGCCGCTGATATTATTACTCAGAAGCAATAATAGAGTTTCAATAATGAAAGTATCTCCTCATTTTCCTGAAAATTATAATCTTCTATCAACAAAAGCCTTGGAAACAGCCATCAACCATGTGACGGCTTATAAAGCGTGGAAGGCATTGGACCCGGGCCCAACCATTGCGGTTGACAAACGTTTTCAGGCAATGCCTTCTATTTCCAAACGTGATCTGCGGGAACACACCTGGCGTAATTTCATTCCTCATGGGATGGATATTGACGCTGCTTTGCAAAGGGGAGAAATCGAACTCGTCAATACCAGCGGCACAATTGAAGAGCAGGTCACAAATGTTTGGTATCAGCCCTGGTGGGATGAATCGGAAGCCGCATCATGGCGCTACAATTCTCATACGGTGGCATTAAATTTGGGCAATCATCGTGAAGCGATTTTGACCAGCCCCATGAATACCGGCATTCTTTTTAAAAATAGTTTGCTGACTCTGGAGGAACGCACCCTCGGCCGCTTTTTATATCTTAATGAAAAAATGAATCCGGCCATTTGGGACGGCAAAATAATCGAACGGATCATCCGCGAGCTTGAGATATTCCAGCCTGTTATTCTGGAGGCAAATCCATCTTATCTGGCAAAGATCGCGCGATATGCTCACCGGCATGGTTTGCAAGTTTTTCAACCGCCGGTAATTATTTTTACTTATGAAAATCCGGGGATTCTTTCCAGAGGGCATATTCAAAAAGTTTTTCGTTCTCCTTTGATCAGCTCCTACGGCTCGACTGAAGCGGGATATGTTTTTATGGAGTGTGAGCGAGGAAAACTTCATCAGATATCTTCCTCCTGCCGTATTGATGTGGAGTTTATGCGTCCAGAATATGGATATCCATCCATGGGAAGATTGCTGCTGACAACCCTGACCAATCCCTGGCGGTCGTTAATCCGGTTCGACGTCGGTGATCTGGTGCAGATGGATCCATCCCGCGCTTGCGCCTGTGGCCGCGATGACGGATATGTCGGCAGTCAAATTGCCGGACGTATCGCCGATCTCACCTATACGACAAATGGCACTCCGGTAACGACGGCAACGATTGAATCTATTATGGCCGGATGGGATGCTGTTGCCGAGTTTCAGGTCTTTCAGCATGATTGCATTTATGATACCAACATCGTTCTTGATGAGGATACTGCCGCCTCCAAATCATTGAAGGAAGAAATAATTGAACGGTTCTTGTCTATCTACGGCCGAAGCGCTGTCATTAATGTGCATTTCGTGGAAAAAATTGAAACCGAGCCATCCGGTAAGTACAGATTAACGCGCTCAAACATTCCCGTTAACATTGACAGGCTCTTTGGCAGCATTTCCTAAGATTACTCATAATTTTCTTTATACCATTTCTAAATCAAAGATGATATCGAGGCGGCAGTGAAACTCGAATTACAGTTACGTAGTAAACTGTAATTCGTTAGTTGAACTGTCCCACTTCAGTGGGGCTAGGCGGAGGCGACGAGGCGTATTAATAATACGTTGAGGAAGCCGACAACGACGCCAACAAAGATAGCGCTTTGATTGGGGAATGGTATTGTAAAATATCATTGACACCAAAATCAATATTTCTTATAGTCTCCGCAGTTCAAACAACGATTTTGAAATAATTGAAAAGGTTGTTTTTATGAAAATAATTGTTTCCGGCTCACTGGCGTATGACAGGATTATGGATTTCCCAGGACATTTTTCCGATCATATCCTGCCCGATAAAATTCACATGCTGAACGTTTGCTTTCAGGTGAATAGCATGAAAGAAAAATACGGCGGCACAGCGGGTAATATTGCCTACTCGCTCATGCTGATGGGCGAAAAGCCAACCATCTGCGCCACTATTGGCCATGATTACCAGAGGTACTTCAAGTGGCTTGCGAAAAATGGGATATCCACTGAAGGCATCAAAATCATCGCCGACGAATTCACAGCCGGCGCCTACATCACCACTGACCGCGCCAATAATCAAATCACCGGATTCAATCCCGGGGCGATGAAATATCAATCCACATTGGACTTCGACAAATTCGATCCCCAAAAAACAATTCTTATCATTTCTCCCGGAAATTTCGACGACATGGTTAATTTCCCTCGCGCCTGCAAAGCCAAAGGAATCGATTACATATTTGATCCCGGGCAGTCTCTGCCTATGTGGGATGTAAAAGATTTAATCCAGGTCATCGAAGGATGCCGGATACTAATCGTTAATGATTACGAACTGGGCCTGATCATCAGCAAGACCGGGTTGAACAAGGAGGCCTTATTAAAAATGGCCGGAACAATTATCACCACACTGGGCGAGTTGGGTTCTAGGGTTTCCACGCAATATAATGAAATTGCTATTCCCGCCTTTAAGGCAAAGAAAGTAGTAGACCCGACCGGCGCCGGAGATTCTTACCGAGGCGGCCTGATCAGCGGACTGATTCACGGCAAGGATATTGAACAAAGCGCACGAATGGGGAGTGTCTGCGCTTCCTTTGCGGTAGAGAGCTACGGCACTCAGGAATATAGCTTCACTCTTGAAGAATTCAACGAGAGATTCAACGGCTGACCGGAATTACGTGCGGCAGTTCCTCTAATCTGTACCCTTAGCAGGATGGCAAACCGAAGAGAGGTTGATAACGACTTGTATGACCTCCCCGAATTATAAATCAAAACCTGCCGATATATTTTTGATTGCCGGAGGACCGCAATCGAAAAATCATGGAACTATTCTGGCCGAAGTATTAAAGAGCAGTAATACCAATTTGCAGTCAAAAGTATACCGCGGCGGCAAGGAAGAGGTGACGCAGGCGTATTCTAACATACGCCGAGGAGCCGATGATGCAGCCAACAAAGGTAGACGAATGAATGCGAATTTGTATAAAAAGAAAGCTCCCCGCATCGCTTATATCGGCACAGCCAGCAGCGATAACAAAGAATTCTTTTTAATGTTAAGGCAAATATTAATGGATGCCGGCGCCGGAAGTGTGACGCTTGTTCCCATTGTGCGGCGATTTGATCCTGATAAAGCTGAAGATATTTTGCTCGCGAGCGATGTTGTCTTTATCAGCGGCGGCGATGTGGATCTGGGAATGAAATATTTGCGCAAACGAAATTTAGTAACTTTGTTCCGGAAACTTTATGGCCGGGGAAAACTTTTCTGCGGAATCTCCGCCGGAGCTATCATGCTGTGCCGCAACTGGATGCATTGGCGCGATCCGGATGATGACGACACAGTCGAACTTCTGGATTGTCTGGGATTTGCGCCGTTGCTTTGCGATGTTCACGATGAAGAAGACAACTGGATGGAAATGAAAAGATTGCTCGGCTTCTTCCCGAAAGGAACAATCGGCTATGGCATCCCGGCCGAAGGCGCACTGCGGGTTTCCCCGGACGGCAAAATCATATCGCTTGGCTCGGCACCGATACGATTTATCAAAAAAGATACTGACGTAATAATTGTTTGATTATTAAAAAATATTGGCGTAGATAATGAAGCATTAAATTCCCTAAAGCGGAGGGTATAATACCCGTGATTATGTATATTAATTATTAGGTATGTTCTATGAATGATGTGAGTTCTTCATGGGAAAAATTTCTACACCCTGAAACTTTGAAGGGAAATTTGATCGCGATTTCATTGTTCATCACCGCTTTTGAGATATTCAAAGATATGGTTATTGAAAAACCGGAAACCTTCTTTAGTAATGGATTTGATCATAATGGGGTCATCATTAGCAATAATTACAAAACAGAAGTTCTAAGTAGATCAAAGAGCAAATTATATTCATCATTGCTATGGTTCAAAGAAATGGCTGCTATTGATCAATCCGATATATCTATCTTTGATTCCATCAGACAACACAGAAATGAAATAGTACATGAGCCAATGGAATTTCTAGCAAACTCAAAACGCAATTTTGATACTTCAAAATTCCAACAATTAATTGATCTTCTTGCAAAAATTGAAAAGTGGTGGTTTATAAACTTTGAGGCTGCTATCGATCCAAGCATACTCCCCGAGGAAACAAATCCTGATGAAATAATACCCGGCCCAATATTAAATTTGAAACTAATGCTAGATATCGCTATGGGTAATGAGCCAGAAGAAGGCTACTACTATAAGGCCTTTAATGAAAACAAAGCCTAGCAACACACAAAGTAAAGGAGGTCTGTCTGCCTTCGACCTTTGATATTCCCGAAATATCAAAGCCTTCCTTCATTTATTAGGTGTCAGTGGTTCAGAAGTTTTTCGGTAGTTGATAATATTTTTTCTGTGAGTGGAGCCTCATCTTCTTGTTACAGAGGTTTGATTGTTTTAGCCTCGTCACCGAGAATTTTTTCCAGGATAACCCGCACAGTCCAACGGCCAAAGGCCTTTCCATATTTAGGGCCGGCAAGATACAGACCCAACATCAAAAGCAGCCAGGAAAAACCATAAATCAAAGGAATTCCGATAACCCCAAACGTCGGGTTTTTCAGCCAGGCGGCAATCCCCCCTACTATAAATACGGCCGGTATGCCAAGAAGGTAACTGACAGTAATCAATATGAGGCCGATAATCACGGTGGCTGAAAGTTTTTCCTTAAAAACACTCAAGTCAGCGTGTTCGTTTATCGCAGTTCTGCAATATTCTTTTCGGGCAAAATAAAGCGCAGTTTTTTTTATTATACTCAAAATAATTCCCGTAAAAAATATATTCTAAATATTTTTTATGATCGTTTTAGGCAGAGCATGGCGAAGATTTCTAAAGAACTTACCTTTCCATGATTCCACCGGAAGAATTTTTCGACCGAAGCGGATAATCCCTGTAAGCAATATCCCTAAAAATTCCTGTCCGCGCCTGAGTAACAGTAGCAATCAATTCATCATCCACATAAATCCGGCCGTCACCGATCCCCAGGCTTGCGCCTGATTCTTTTAATCGCGAATAACGCCGAATGTCTACTTCGTAGCGGACACATTTGTTGAAGGGGCGAATCTGACCATTGAAGGTGACACCAGCGCAACCCAGAGCCCGGCCGGAACCCAAAGCGCCGCGGCATAAACAATAGAAACCGAGTAATTGCCAGATGGCATCGACACAAAGGCAACCCGGCTGCACGGGGTCTCCCGGCATGTGACATTGAAAATACCAGGCGTCCAGCCGAATATCCTGTTCGGCAATCATTCTGCCTTGCTTGCCGTCGTTTTCAATCAATAATATGCGATCAAGCATGAGGAAAGGAGGAGCCGGAAGTCTTGCGTCAAAACCCGCGGGCGGATCAATTACCAATGTCCCATACGCAAAAGCCAGCAGTTCTTCTAAATTAAAATGATCACGTTCTAAAAATTCCTGATATTTCATAATTATTTTTTCTCTTTCCGTAAATTTGGATACGATAGGATAATGATCTCCGGATTAAAGTTTATTCCAGTATTAGTTTGAATGCTCCGGACTCCAACACTTGCTGCGGTTGCGAATTGCAAGATCGGAATTTAATTCTAGTTAAACCAAATATAAGAAAAGGTCTCTTTTGTCAAAAGAAAAAATGTAATGGCGCTGGCGGAAAAATTACGTTATAAGATTCTTCGACCGAAAAACTTACACGAGGAGAATAATAATGAACAGAGCCGCCCTTCATAAAATTACTTATGGTCTATATATCGTCACCTCAGGGCAAGACGGAAAATTCAACGGCCAGATTGCCAACTCCATGTTTCAGGTTACATCGAATCCGGCAACAGTGGCCATCAGCATCAATAAAGAAAATTACACTCACGGATTAATTAAACTCAGCCGTAAATTTGTCGTTTCCATTCTGGCGGAAGTTGCACCGATGAACTTCATCGGCCTTTTCGGTTTTAAAAGCGGGCGCGATGTAAATAAACTGCAAAACGTAAAGACAAAAACAGGAACAACAAAAGTACCCATCGTTTTAGAAAATACAGTTGCCTATATCGAAGTAGAATTGGAAAAAGAACTGGATTGCGGCACGCATACCATTTTTGTCGGCAATATTGTTGATGGCGATGTAATCAGCAACGAAGAACCCTTGACTTATGCCTATTATCAGCAGGTCAAGGGCGGTAAATCACCGAAAACCGCACCGACTTATGTGAAAGATGAACCGGCGGCATCACCTAAGGCCACTGCCCGCTATGTTTGCAGTGTCTGTGGTTATGTTTACGACCCAGCGAAGGGCGATCCTGATAATGGCATTGCTCTCGGAACAAAATTTGAAGATCTGCCGGAATCCTGGACATGTCCCGTCTGCGGCGCGGAGAAATCAAAGTTCGAAAAAGAAGAATAACGCTCAATGATAAGGATTCATCGATTATGAAAACAGAAAAGTTATCATTTTTGTCGCTTTGTCTTGGTTTTGTCCTGACCCTTTTTCTTGTCCAGCAGGCTCAAGCCGCTCTCGGCGAATCCTCTGCCTCGATCCCGTCAGACAGAAAAGCTCTCGTATCTGTGCGGCATGCCACGACAGCACGCAATGGTTACACCGTCCAGGAGATCGACACTGGAACAACAACCGTGCGGGAGTACATTTCACCCTCCGGCATTGTATTCGGCATCGCCTGGAACGGACTAACCCATCCCGATCTGACGTTGCTTCTTGGATCATATAATTCTGAATATCAGAAGGCATTGACAGAGATCAGGAGGCAGCCGGGACGAAGGCACGTCCAGGTAAAAACAGACGGCGTCGTTGTGGAGAAATGGGGACATATGCGGAATCTACGGGGCCGCGCTTATACGCCGGCCTTAATACCGCAAGGGGTAAGCGTCGATGAAATTAAATAAACTGCTCTTTCTTATTCCGATCTTTATCCTGATAACGAACTGTGGCGGTGGTGGCTCCAGCGGCGGCGGATCGGGAACTTCCCCTGTAACGCTTTCCTCTATTACGATAACGCCGGCAAGTCCAGGCATGCTTCCGGGAACAACCAAACAACTCCTGACAACCGGCACGTATTCAAACGGCACAACACAAGATCTAACAACTTCCGTAACATGGAGTTCCTCTGATACAGGAGTTGCAACAATCAGTAGCACGACAGGTTCCAATGGATTGGTTACTTCGCTGGCAGCAGGCACAACGACAATAACGGCTTCGTCAGGAAGCATTTCCGGCTCCACGTTGCTGACGGTACAGGATGATAACAACGATAACGTGCTCACCGTGACTGTGAATGGCGGTTTGAAAACTATAGTTTATCCCAACGAACCTTGCGTCAGCGTTACGATTTGTTCTCCCGGAACCTCGACCTGTCAGACCATCGATAATGTCCTGTTGGATACGGGAAGTTACGGTTTGCGGATATTCAAGTCAATCCTGACAGTCTCCCTTACACAGGTGGCCAGCGGTTCAGGTTCGCTGACAGAATGCATACAATATTATGATAATTCGGCGGACTGGGGACCTGTTCAGTTGGCAGACATCATTTTGGGAAACGAGCCATCTGTTAGAGTACCCATCCAGATCATTGATTCCAGTTTTAGTGGTTCTAATTCATGCAGCCTAAGCGGCCAGTACACCCTGGACAATAGTCCGGCAGAAACCGGATTCAACGGAATTCTTGGTGTCGGTCTCTTTACTGAGGACTGTGGTTCTGGCTGCACAAGTTCTAAGAACAACGGATGGTACTATTCCTGCAGCAGTTCAAAGTGTAGCACAACGACAGTTCCTCTCAGCAACCAGGTCCAAAACCCGGTTTCGCTCCTTCCGCTTGATAATAACGGCTTTATAGTGCAGTTTCCCACGCCTGTCCCTCTCGGAGGACTACCCTCCGTTAACGGCAAGCTTATTCTCGGCATTGGTACGCGGTCAAATAACACGCCTACCGCCGGAATTACAGTGTATCCTGCCGATCCGAATTCTGCCAATCCGACTTACGGAGATTTCATAACAATTTTTAACGGTCAAACACTTAGCGAAAGTTTCATTGACAGCGGCTCAAACGGACTATTTTTTAATCAGGGTTCGACAACCGCCCTTACAACCTGTGATGGTGACTGGTTCTGCGCTTCTCCCACACTAAGTTTATCCGCAACTACAGAAGGCTATGCAAAATCACCGAGCGGCGTGGTTTCGTTCCAGATAGGCAACGCCGATACTCTTCTTGGATCATCTAATCAAGTGTTCATTGAACTCGGAGGAACAAATCCGAGTGGATCGTTTGACTGGGGATTTCCGTTTTTCCTGGGACGGAGTGTGTATGTGGGAATTGATGGACAGACGTCCAGCCTGGGCACAGGCCCCTATTGGGCGTACTAGGCGAAAAGACCGGGGCAAATCATCGGGCAGAGTGAATATGAGGATGAATAAATATATGGGAGGCAAACATGGATGAAATATTTGTAAAAAAAGTTCGTGCTGCGGCAGTGGCGGGATGGTGGACTGTATTAATCGCCTATTGTATCCTGCTTATTCAATGGTTTGCCTACATACTGATTCTACCCAGACAGCCGGCAGGAATGCTTTGCTTATGGGGTGAAGGCGTTACCTGGCAGGAAATCCGCACTATCTGGCTGTGGGCAATGGTGGCCTATAAACTCGGCGTCGCCATGATGCTGTTTGTTGTCATCTGGCTGACGCTTTGGGCAAGGCAGTTGGCAAAAAAATAGAGGCACACCAGTCCGCTTGTAAGTTGCCCTCCTACAGGCGGTAATTCCCGGTAGAGTACCTGAAGACAAGAGATGGTCAAGGAAATTGTTTGAAAGGAAGGGAATTATCATGACCATACAAAAAAAAGTAAAATTAGGCAAAGATACAAAAATGGCGATGGGGTCGCAGTTTTTGGGTTTTATGCTGGATGCATACGACATGGCGATCGTCCTTGTCATGGCTCCAATTCTCGTCAAAATATTTTCGTCCCCCACAGGAAGTGAGGCTTGGCGGTATATCACGATCGTCCTTACTTATTCGATCACAATGGCAGCAAGGCCGGTTGGCTCGGCATTCTTTGGACATTACGCCGATAGGATTGGCCGACGTCTTCTCCTTGTTCAGACTATAGGCGGAGTTGGTCTGATGTCCTTTCTGTCTGCCTTGCTTCCCACATATGATCAGATTGGGATTTGGGCGTATGTTCTTTTTTGTGTCCTGAGATTTGTAATGGGATGTTTTTTTGGCGGGGAATATGCGGTAGGACATACCTTTGCCATCGAACATGCTCCGCAAAAGAGGCGTGGCGCAATAGGCGGCTTCATTCAGTCAGGTTTCCCCTTAGGGTATGTTTTTGCCTCTCTTGTGGTTGCCCTGATCTCCTCTATCCTGGGTAGCAAGGCCATGCTTGACTATGGCTGGCGGATTGTCTTTGCGTCAGGAATATTGCCTGTATTACTGGCCCTGTATATCAGAAAGTTGCTGCCGGAGTCTCCCGAATTTGAAAGTGCCAAGAAGGAAGGTAATATCGAAAAGGCACCGGTTATGGGATTGTTCAAACCCCCTGCACTATGGGATTTTGTGCAGGTCTTCTTTTTTATGACAGGCCTTTTCCTCGCGGATTACTCGGTGTACGGTTTCTTACCCAATATTCTGACACTCGGCGGAAGGGGTTTCGACATTACGACGTACAGTCTGATCTATGGTTTTGCCTTATTTATGGCATTTCTCGGCTATAACTTCTACGGTTGGATTTCTGATATTGCCGGGAGAAAAAGATTGACTCAGTATTATTGTGTTTTTCTGATTTTATTCGGCGTTCCCGTCTATTATGTCCTTTATAATGCCGCAATCTCTCTTAATATAAAACTCGCCCTTGCAGGCGCAACGATGGCGGCAATGCTGAAGCTGGCCTGGGGCATCGTACCTGCCTACCTTTCTGAACGTTTCCCGACAAAACGGCGGGCAACAGGTGTCGGATTGGGTTATTCTTCAGGCGCACTTTTGGGAGCATGGTTCAGTATCTATGTATGGTGGGCACACAGTATACCCTTTATCGCAGCCGTCGAAAAACAGGATATGTGGCTTTCCCCTGCAGTTATTTTAAGCGTGGGCGCCATAATGACTTTCATAAGTTTGTTGTATAGTCCGGAGACAAAAGACCTTGACCTCTCAAAGGTCGGTGAGCATAGGTAAAAAGTTGTTTTTCTATGTCCGTTAATGAGATATTTCAGGTAATAATGTTTGTTTTAAAAAAATTGACATAAAATCGGAACTTCTATAATCTTTCTTAATAGAAAGTAATATATTATCAAATAAACTTTACGCTTAATGGAGGACACATGCCCAATCAGCCGGACTTTAACAAACTACGCTCCCTAACTATTTTCAAGGACCTTGATAAAAATGAGCTTGAGATAGTCTACAAACACGTCTTTGAAAAGAGCGTCGAAAAAGATTCCGTTTTATTTGTGGAAGGCATGCCGGGAGAATTGCTCTATATAATAATGTCGGGCCGTGTCGAGATAATAAAAAAGACAAAAGATAATAAAAAAATAGTATTGGCCACGATGGGAGCCAATGAAATAGTCGGTGAGATGTCACTGATAGACTCGGAACCGCGTACTGCAACCGGCATAACAAGCGCGGATTCGGTCCTGTTGGTGATAACAAAACAAAATTTCAATGAGATGCTGAAGTCGGACCCGCGCATAGCGGCAAAGATACTGATGGGCCTGCTAAAAGTCATTAGCAAACGTTTAAAGATAACAACGGACAAAAAATTTGAAGAGATAAAATCGTGAAAAGACAAGGCACACCAGCCGCGGCGGAACTGGAATCTGTACAAAAGAGGGAAATAGGCTAGGTTTGCCTTTTACCAGTGATAATAGATATTTGCATGATGCCGTTGATTCCCTTTGCTACCTGTTCAGCTTTGTATTGAAACTTCCAATCCGTAATCCTCAACTATCCAATACTGAAACTAAGTAAGAACACAAGGTAAAAAAAATAATTTTGACGGTTCGGAAATCGGAATTTTGTTCCTTTCTTCCTGTAAGTGAGCATTTAGGATTTTTCACGAACATATTTTCTTTCAATCTGAAATAATCAAAAAAAGGCTGAATCCTAACTTAACATGTGGTAGAAGTATTTAGGGGCAGGTCAATATGAAGTTTTTACGCGATGACTATTATGCCATCCGCGGCTTAACGCCCAACGGTATTGTCAGTGAAGAAAAACTTCTGAAGCTCGGACTTCTGGAGTTAAGAAATAAACGTTACAAAAAATAATAAAAAGGAGAATGGAAAATGACTGCATACAAAGCTTTTACTCAAGAATGGATGGATGCGTGGAAAGAGAAAATTGCCGGATCGAAAGAATACAAAGAAATTGCCAAAGATTGGGAAGGCAGCGTTACCATGATTTGTAATCCCGATCCTTCGAAAAATGTTCCCGAGCCCGTTTATCTTTATACCGATTTCTGGCACGGAGATGTCCGTGATTTTCACATCTGCGACGAAGCCAAAACGCAAACAGGAAAATTTATTATGACCGGCGATTACGCCCGCTGGAAGCAGGTAGCCAAAAAAGAGCTCGACGCAACAAAAGCTTTAATGCAGGGGAAATTAAAAATGAAAGGCGATCTGACTTATGTCGTGCGCAACGTTAAAACCGTCAACAAGGTTATTGACCTTTTGACGGAAGTGCAAACAATTTGGCCCGATGACGTTTGATCAGATATTGGGAATAGCAGGAAACGGTGGCAGCAATCGTTCCCGAAAATAAACGTTTTTCCCGCCCACCGCGGATGGAAATTAAAAGGTATGGGAATATAAATGAATGGCTTCACCCTCCTTTTAATTTCCTCCATTCGAGGGAGGAAAGGTTGTTAATGTTTCGTCTCCAGTGAAACGATAACAGAGTAGAACATTTTATATATAAATTGACAGCATAATAAAAGGAGTGTGCTATGGCTTACGATCAAGATTTGTCTTTTGTTTATTTCGGCATGACAAAAATTATTTTCGGCAATGGTTCATCAGCTTCCGAAGTTGAAGCCGAAATGAGCGCGCTGAAATGCTCGCGCGCGATAGTGGTTACGGATCAAGGCATCGTCAAGGCCGGCTTGCTGGACAAAATTACAAAGTCACTTGGCGAAAAATGTGTCGGAGTTTTCAGCGACGTGCCGCAGGATTCGGGAATGGACGTTATTGACCGAGCGGCGGCATTTGCCAGAGAAAAGGGCGCGGATATTATCATCAGCGTCGGCGGCGGCAGCGCGATTGATACCGCCAAAGGCATGTGTATTCTGCTGACCGAGGGAGGATCACTTTCCAATTTTGAAGGAATTCAGCTTTTAACAAGGCCGCAGACGCCGCACATCGTTATCCCGACTACCGCCGGAACGGGAAGCGAAGTAACCTGGGTCGCGGTGATTTATGATAAAAGCAAAGGACAGAAAATTTTGATTGTGGAGTCTTACAACGCTCCGCGTGTGGCTATTCTTGATCCCACATTAACGGCCAAGTTGCCGCCGCTCCTCACGGCGTCTACCGGATTGGATGCCATGACCCACGCTGTTGAGGCTATATCTTCCGTACAGCGGGAACCGATTGCCGATGCTATGGGTCTGCATGCCATCCGGCTTTTAAATAGACATTTGCCGCAGTGTATTAAAAATGGCGGTGATCTGGGCGCTCGCGGGCAGGTGCAATTAGCAGCCACTATGGCGGGCTGGTCCTTCGGCAATGCGATGGTAGGAATAGTTCACGCGATGGCGCATTCTATTGGCGCTGTAGCGCATGTGCCGCACGGCGTCGCCAACGGCATTCTACTGCCTCATTGCATGGAATTTAATCTGCCCGATGCAGAAGATTATTACGCGGAAATAGCCCCGGCCATGGGTGTATACGAAAAGGGCAGCACCACTAAACAAGCGGCCGAAGCCGCGGTGAAAGCCGTTTTTGATTTCACGAAAAAAATCGGCCACCCGCAAAAGCTTTCCGAATTTGGAGTAACAGAAGAAAATATAATCAAAGCGGCGGATATGAGCATGTCTGATGGCTCTATTGTCAACAATGTCCGTCTTGTTACAGATTCCAGCGAAGTTTTAGAAATTTACAAAAAAGCTCTTTAACATTTAGAATTGAGGAGGTTTCATGGATCTTAACATTACTAATAAGGCTCAGGATTTACCCTTCTCCTCTATCATAGAGGAGCTAATTGCCGGTAATGTCACAAAATCCCCGGCAAAACAGAATATATACAAAAAGATGAAGGGCGTTGTCGCCATTGATCTGCCGGATATTGAAGCCGCGGTGACTCTAATTTTCGGGCAGGGTAAATTGACAATTGAAGCCGGAATTAACGGTAATCCTGAAATTATCATTAAAACTTCATACGATTTGGTTATGGATTTAAACATGATCAATATCCGCTGGGGATTGCCATATTATTTTGATGAAGCCGGACGACGCGTTTTGGGGCATATTCTATCCGGCAGGCTGAAAATAAAAGGCATGTTTTTTCATACGGTTTTGCTTACGCGCCTGACGATAATAATGTCGGTTACGTAGAGCAAGAGGTTTTTTAACTCTGGATAAACAAAGAAATTATTGTTGAAACGCCAATTCCGAAAGCGAATAACCTAAATACCCTAAAGGGCACCATGGGGTCACTATAGGCGTAGCGGAATTGGTAAGTTGAACAATACCGCAAAGCGGAGGGTTTAATTCCCCGTAGCTTGTTGCGGAATATGTTTCTAAAGGTTGCTTTGGGGTTCATACCCGTGATTCGTAGTTTTACAATGGGAAATGGATTTGTCTGTTAACGCTCACTAGAAGGTTGTTACAAACTCGTACGTCGAATCGGTTTGTTGCAGGTTGGTGATCGAATCTCTCTGGCAGCCGTGAGTTCATCGACAAACAGTGATGCATTCGAAGCATGCCAATATGGCCCCTCCAGGATAAGGAAGATGTCGAGCATTAAAAAACCCGAGCTGTTTCTGGATTTAGGAGACAATCATTGTTTCTTAAAGTGAAGACATCTGAAGAGGTCCTTGAGATATTGCAGGGTTTCGATTCTGTAGGGGCGGAAGCACTCTTTATCGAAGATGCTCTTAATCGTGTCTTGAGCAAAGAGATAATTGCCAAAGAGGACTTACCAAACTTTCGTAGGTCTACCATGGACGGTTATGCCGTCCGGGCTAAGGATACCTTTGGAGCTTCTGAAAATCTTCCGGCTTTTCTTGAACTGATTGGAGAGGTGACTATGGGCCAAGTTCCAGCTGACATAGTCACTCCTGGAAAGGCAATCCGGATATCAACGGGCGGCATGATCCCCGATAGCGCGGACGCGGTGGTCATGTTTGAGTACTGTCATAGTCTGGATGAAAAGACAATCGAAGTAAGTCGTACAGTATCGCCACTGGAAAATGTAATAATGCCGGGCGATGATTTTAAAAAAGGGGTTATAATATTTGAAAAAGGCACCATTCTCAGACCCCAGGATATAGGTATCCTGGCAGGCTTAGGCGTACAAAATATTACCACATACAAAAGGCCGAAGGTCGCAATTATCTCTACCGGCGATGAGGTTATTCCCATTGATCAAAGGCCAAAGCCCGGACAAGTACGTGATATAAACAGTTATACATTAAGCGCCTTTTGCAGTCAGGCTGGGGCAATCCCAATCAACCTGGGATTGTGCAAAGATAATTTTTCCGATCTGAGAAAAATGATTGCCGGAGCTATGGAAACAAGCGACACTGTGTGGATATCCGGCGGTAGTTCAGTAGGTGTGCGGGATATGACCATGAAAGTTTTGGAATCCTTTGATAACACAGAGCTGCTGGTACATGGCATAGCGATCAGCCCGGGGAAACCCACCATCATCGCCAAAATCGACAACAAGGCCGTGTTTGGGCTGCCGGGTCACGTTGCCTCCGCCATGGTTGTCGCGGAGATTTTTTTAAATCCCTTTTTATCAAGATTGTCGGGAGAAGCAGGCGCAGCCCAAGACAATCATTCTTATCGGCAAGCCGAGCTTGAACGAAATATCGAATCGGCAAGCGGAAGAGACGATTACATAAGAGTCAAACTGAATAGAAGGGAAGGACGTATTTTCGCGGAGCCGATTTTTGGTAAATCAGGGCTGATATCCACGCTGGTTGAGGCCGATGGATTATTGAAGATCGACAGAAATACGGAAGGACTCTATAAGGGGCAAATTGTTAATGTGATGCTTTTTAGGCCCTTTAAATAAGGCGTAGATGATGAAGAGAAATATCTACTTGGCAATGAAGGGACTTGAAGAGGCTCGTAGTATCTTTTCTAAGGTGTGGCAGGGAAAAAAAACCTTACCTGAAGAGATCAATGTCGAAGACGCCCTGGCTCGTGTAACTGCGGAACCCGTCTTTGCGAGAATCTCTGCGCCGACCTATCACTCGGCTGCCATGGACGGTATTGCTGTGCGGGTGGAAGAGACATACGGCGCCACTGAAAAAAAACCGAAAATTTTAAAAACGGGCGATGGCACTTTGTGGATCAACACCGGTCAGGCCCTGCCTGAAGGCTATAACGCCGTCATCATGATCGAAAAGATCCATCAACTCGACGATGCCAGTATTGAGATCATCGCGCCTGCCTATCCCTGGCAGAATATAAGAAAGGTGGGTGAGGATATCGTCGCGACTCAACTGATCCTACCCCAGAACCATTTGATTCGTTCCTATGACATGGGGGCACTTATAGCAGCAGGTGTTTTTACAATAATGGTCAGGAAAAAACCCAGAGTGATCATCATCCCGACCGGTACGGAACTTATCCGCCCCGGAGATATTACTGACCTGGGCCGGTTGGAAAAAAATCAAATTATTGAGTCCAATTCCATAATCCTGTCCGGGCTTGTTCGTGAGTCACAGGGGGAATCTATTGTTTTTGATATAACCCCTGATGAGGAAGCCGATATTCGCTCCGCCCTTTTAAGAGCAGCGGATTCGGATGCGGACTTGGTTATCATCAATGCCGGCTCCTCAGCAGGTTCCAAGGATTACAACGCCAGCATCATAGCCCAGCTGGGGGAAGTCCTTGTTCATGGGGTCGCCATGATGCCCGGAAAGCCGACCATCCTTGGCGTTATTAACGGGAAGCCGGTCATTGGGATTCCGGGTTATACCGTCTCGGCGATTATGTCTTTTGAACAATTTGCCAAACCCCTTCTTTTGAGCCTTCAATGCCTTGCTCCACCAAAAGGCAGATCCATACCTGTAAACCCATCCACGAATATCCCCTCGAAACTGGGGATAGAGGAATTCATCCGCGTCAATATCGGCAAGGTTGGAGACCGATTAATAGCAACGCCGCTCCCCAGGTCCGCAGGATCTATTACCACCCTTACGAGAGCGGAAGGGATTATACGCATCCCGCCTCTTTCTGAAGGTGTGACACAGGAGGAATTGATCAATGCCGAACTCCTGGTGAGCGATGAAGAGTTACTGAATACGATAGTCGTTATAGGAAGCCATGACATCACCATAGATATCCTTGCTGATGAGATCAGACAGGGCACAGGGAAGAACATACGGATATCATCAGGGAACGTGGGAAGCCTGGGTGGCCTTATGGCGATCAAAAAAGGCATCTGCCATTTCGCCGGATCTCACCTGCTGGATACCCAGACAGGTGAATATAATGTTTCCTATATCAAACGATACCTCAAGGGTATCAGGGTTAGCCTTTTCCGCCTCGTTTTGAGGGAACAGGGTCTGATCATTCAAAAGAACAACCCGAAGGGAATAAAGGGAATCATGGACCTCACCCGGGATGATATCTCTTTTGTCAACCGGCAGGCAGGCTCCGGCACCCGCATATTGTTCGATTACAATATTGCCCGTGCCGGAATAAAGCCTGAATCCATAAAAGATTATGCGCAAGAAGAATTTACCCACATGTCTGTAGCGGTGGATGTCTTAAGCGGCGCTGCCGATTGCGGCATGGGCATCTTTGCTGCCGCGAAAACCCTTGATCTGGATTTTATTCCCATAGCCCGGGAGCAATATGATCTGGTGATACCAACCGCAATCCTGAATGATCCGAATATCCGGGCAGTGCTCGATACCATCCGTTCTCCGGGGTTCCGTAACAGAGTTGAATCTCTTGGTGGGTATGACCCGTCCAGAAGCGGGGATCTAATAATGGAGACAGATCCTTGATAGACAAATATAACCGGAAAATAAATTATTTAAGGATTTCTTTAACTGATAAATGCAATCTGCGCTGTATTTACTGCATGTCGGAAGAAGGTGTGAAGCTTAAGGCGCATAAAGAAATCCTGCGTTATGAACAAATAATTCAAGTAGTCAAAGAAGCTGCGGAAATCGGCATAAACAAAATAAGGTTAACCGGCGGGGAGCCCTTGATAAAAAAGGATATAGAAATTCTAATAGAAAAAATATCTGGTATTAAGAAAATCAAAGAGCTTTGTTTAACGACAAACGGCACTCTGCTTGTCCAAAAAGCAAAGCAATTAAAACAGGCAGGTTTAACGAGTATAAATATTTCCCTGGATACGCTTCAGCCTGAAAAATACAGGGAAATAACCAGAGTCGGAAATTTGGCCGATGCTTTAAAAGGTATATATGCGGCGATTGATGAAGGTTTTAAAATTAAATTAAACATGGTCGTTTTAAAAGGTAAAAATGAAGATGAAATCGATACGATCAGAGAGTTTTGCCGGGATAGGAATATCGAATTGCAGATGATCAATCATTTTGATCTGGCCCATAGGAAAAGTGATGAATATTTATATGACAGGCCTCCGAAATGCGCAAATTGCAACCGGATCCGACTATTAGCCGATGGTGTTTTAAAGCCATGCCTTCATTCCGAAGCCGAATATAAAGTAAATTTTGATAATATCCGGGAAAGTCTGGAAAAGGCCATCCTGGCAAAACCAGAAATAGGAGCATCGGGCAGTTCCAGAAAAATGTTTGAAATAGGAGGCTAATCATGAAATTAACTCATGTAAATTCTTCGGGCAGCGCCTTCATGGTCGATGTGTCCTCTAAAGACGTAGTAAGAAGAACAGCATCGGCTTATGGCAAAATAATTCTGCAAAAAGAAACCGTCAATCTTGTTAAATCAAATTTGCTCAAAAAAGGCGATGTTCTGGCTGTGGCTAAAATTGCCGGCATTATGGCGGGGAAAAAGACAGAAGAACTTATTCCTTTATGTCATTGTTTGAACCTGGAACACCTGGATATTAATTTTAATATTCTCGACGACGGAATTGAAATAATCAGTCAGGTAGTAACGACGGGGAAAACGGGAGTGGAAATGGAGGCCCTGACTGCCGTCTCAGTTGCGGCGCTGACAATTTACGATATGTGCAAAGCCGTCGACAAGACGATGAGGATAGAAAATATCTATCTTATCGGGAAAAAGAAAGAGGAAGTAAAAAAATAAGAGGATTTCCGGAATATGAAAACATTTAAGATATTATCCATTAACATTTCGGATAAAAAAGGCGAAAAGAAAATCAAGATTCCGGAAGCTGTTTTAAAAGAAAATTATGGAATAGAAGGGGATGCCCATGCCGGGGACTGGCACAGGCAGGTCTCCTTGCTGGCCTGGGAAGACATTGAAGAAATGATTAGAAAAGGCGCTAATGTAAAATGCGGAGACTTTGCCGAAAACATAACAACGGAAGGTATAGAACTGGCGGCTTTACCGATAGGAGCGATTCTGAATCTAGGTGATACGGTTCTGGAAGTTACCCAGATCGGGAAAGAATGCCATAAAGGATGCGCCATATTTCAGCAGATCGGCGATTGCGTAATGCCCCGCAAGGGAATTTTTACAAGAGTCAGGAAAGGCGGAAAAATAAACAATGAAAGTAACTGTTATTACAATATCGGACAGGGCCTCCAAGGGAATTTATGAAGATCTTTCCGGGCCGGCCATTGCAAAGATTCTGCAAGAAAACATTGCCCAGGTCGACATTTCCCGGGTAATTGTTCCTGATGAAAAGGATGAAATTTTAAAAGCATTGCAGGATGCGGCTTTATCCGATTTCATACTGACCACCGGAGGAACTGGTTTATCGGAAAGAGATATCACACCTGATGTTTGTGCGGGATATTGCGATAAAAGCCTGCCGGGAATTGCCGAAATATTGAGGGTTGAATCTTATAAAGAAACACCTCAGGCCATGCTCTCCCGGGGATATGCGGGAATGAAAAACAAGACCGTAATTGTTAATTTTCCCGGTTCGGTAAAAGCTGTAACGCTTTGCACCAAAACACTTCTGCCGATTATGGAGCATGCCATAAAAATGTTTAACAATGAAGGACACTAAAAATATTCCATTTCTACTGATTCAAAAACATTATGTCGCTTCAGTAGCTTGCTTTGAAGTTCATACCCGTGATTGGAGACTTTTATGCCAAAAGAAGATAACAAACAAAAGATGCCGGATGATCTGAAAAGATGCATAGAATTCCATGGGCATATCTGCCCCGGACTGATATACGGTTATCGGGTGGCCAAAGAGGCGATGAAACTGATGAACATAGGGCACTCTGTTGATGAGGAAGTTGTCGCCATTTGCGAAAACGATTCCTGCGCCGTTGATGCTCTTCAGGTAATGCTTGGTACTGTAACGGGCAAAGGCAATTTGATAATCAAAAATTTCGGGAAGAATGCCTATACCGTGCTGAGCCGCTCAAAGGGTCAGGCTTACAGATTTTCTCGTAAGACGCGCTACGATTACACGGGTGAGTCTAAGAGCGAGTTTGACAGGTTGGAGGCGGCTGTCGCCGCAAAAGTTGCGTCGGAAGATGACCGACAGGAACTGAAACGTCTGAAGATAGCTGATTTACTTGAGCGTCCCTTCGGGGAAATCTTTACAATCATCGAAGTACCCTTTGACGAACCTCTCTATGCGCCGCTTGCGCCGTCTGAACCTTGTGCCATCTGTGGTGAGATGACTATGGCGACAAAGATGATGAAGTTAAATGATGGACGGCAAGTCTGTATTCCCTGTTCGGGAAAAAACTGACAAGAAAGGAAATATCAATAGTTCAATGTCGTTTGTTTGTTGGTGAACTCAACAAGCACTTCTTCCTGTAAGAAACAGATCGTTATTGTTGTCGAGTATACTTTCTTTCAATCCGTAATAAACACAACCCGCACCCTATATTTTGCGGTTAATATTTAATTGACATGCAAGAGCGGCTTTCTTACTACACCTTATGAAAAGCAAGTTCTTATCAAAAAAGACTATTTCTTCCCTCAGCCCTTAATCAGGTATTTTAAATACGCTTCCCTTACTTCCACCATCCGCCGCTCCAATTCTTGCACGAAATCGTCAGCGTTCGCATGAATCCCCATCATCCGTTTGGCCAGCGCGGTCAGTTCGGAAGCATCCGTCGGTAAGGAATGAATCTGGCGGTCTTCCAGGATTTGCAGATAATGTTCCACGCGCCGCAAGAAGATGTAATCCTGTCTTAGACGTTCATGGACCTCTAGCGTGAAGATTCCCAGGCTATTCAGCGCCCTCAGGACAGCCAGCGTGTTTCCGCCGAGCACTTCGGGATGATCGGGAGCTAGCAGCAGTTGCAAGCCCTGAACCATAAATTCAAGATCGCGCAGGCCGCCTAAGCCGCTTTTAACATCTCGGACCAATTCGGATTTGCCCGTAAGCAGCTTCAGGGCATTCCGGCGCATCGATTCAATAGAGGCCGCAATGTCTTCACGCCGGCGGTGCTCACGCAGTAGTGGTTGAATGCACTGCAACAACTCTTCTCCGAGGCGCAGAGAACCGGCGACAGGCCTCAATTTAAGCAGTGATTGAATCTCGGGCAAAACCGCCGAACGCTGATAATAGTCCATCAAACCGGTAAAGGATTGAACCAACGAGCCTTCCCTGCCGTAGGGACGCAAGCGCAAATCAACTCGATACAGGAAGCCTTCATCAGTATATTGCGACAAATAAGCGCAGGCTTTGCCCATCACTTTGTCGAAGATCTCCGTTGCTTCATCATTAGGCGGCTCGGATTCCTTATAGAGCGCTAGAAGGTCAATGTCCGAACTGTAATTTAATTCCTCGCCTCCCAACTTGCCGAAAGCCAGAATGCAAAATTGATCTGCAGCGTTTGGAATATTTTCCCAGGCGCGGTTAAGTGCGGTGTCGATCAAGGCATCGGCTAAAGTCGATAAATCCAGTGTGATTTCCCGGATAGGAGCATGCAGGCACACATCACGAGTACCGATACGTAGAAGTTCACGACTCCGAAAGCGGCAGAGTGCGTTCAGCCAGGCTGGAATATCCGGACACGCTTGTAATATCCCGGCGAGCTCTTGATCCAAATCTTCACGCTGCCGGGTTGAGCGCAGGTTGGCCTGGTCCGTGGCCCACTCAAAATTTTCCGGAGAGCGCACTAGGATATCTGCAAGGAATTGGCTGGTGGCGAATATATTCATCAGAATCTCCAGCCGCATCGGCTGCGCTAGCAAATTTTCGAAATGACGGCTGGGTTCGAGAAGTACCGACACGAAACGCTCCCAATTATTCAACGCCATATCCGGATCAGGTTTATGCGCCAAACTATCGCAAGCCAAAACAGCCAAACGGGTCAGGTGTTCGCGACTTCCTGGCAGATCAGCTAGGTTGCGGAGATTGACATAGGCTCTGTCTGGTTTTTTAAAACCGGCATTCAAGAGTATGTTCCGGCGCAAGTCCTCTGGAACATTGTCCGACAGCACCAGGTCGGCAACATTTCCCAAATACGGGCCGGGCAAGGAATCACGTCCAAAATGCTGCTCCACGAAAGTTCGCACGATGGCGGTATGTGTTTCGAAATCGAGATGCAGTTGTTGTTCAGGCGTCAACCCTGGCTTAGGTTCATACCCCAGACGCCGCGCTAAATGCAGATATTCATCCGACTCCTGAGGGGGCAGGCATAGATCCTTGGCTGAACCCCTCAGCATCCGCAAGCCATTGATTAAACGGCGTAAAAACCTATACGCGGAGGCTAAACGTTCTCCTTCACCAGGCGCCAGGACTCCTGCGGCCTGCAAGGCATTCAAAGCATGATGGATGCGTGGCGTCCGCAAATCCGGCCGCTGCTGGCCATGCATGATTTGAAGAATTTGCACATCATATTCCAAATCCACAAGCGCGCCGGCTGAAAATTTGGCATTTAGTCCTCCGGGCCGGGTTTTTTCTTTAAGTTGTTTCTGCCGTAATTCGCGCAGCTCGGGAATATTGAGATGACCGGACGCGTATACAAATTGATCCCGCAGTCGTTCCACCTGCGCTCCAAGCTCCTGATCGCCGCCTACTGCCCGCAATTGCACCAGTGATAATTTTTCGTACGCCATAGCCGGACCATTCGCACCATAGTATCCGCAAAACGCTTCTAGACTGCTGGCCAACAGACCATCCTCGCCGTATGGCCGCAGGCGTAAATCTACATGGAAAATCCCTTCCCGCTTGGCCACAATCAAAGCCGCGGTTTCTCTGACAAGATACTCGAAAAACTCCCGATTCTCGATCCGTTCCGGCCCGCTGGTAAATCCGCTATCGCTGTAGACGAACAGTAGCTCAATATCCGAGGCATAACCTAGAGCCTCGCCGCCAAATTTTCCCAGCCCAAAAACAGCAAAACGGGACGGCAACCCTGCAATGGTGTTGGGCGTGCCGAAGCGTTGCCGCAATCGGTCATAGGCCAGACCGGAAGCCGCTCGTACCACAGTCTCTGCCAAAACTGTTAAATGTTCAGATAACTCACGTAAATCTGTTGCAGCATTTAGAATATAATCCAGATCGATTAAAAATATCTCACGATCTTTGAACTCATTCAGAATCCGCCGCTGTTCCGCCTGCTCCTTTACGCCGGCCAGTGCCTGCTGCAACCGCGGCGCAAGCGTGTTGCTCGGTTCGGAAAACCGCTGCCCGTTTACGTGAGGCTTTAGGATCGGCAACAGTGTTTCATATTGCAGGCGAATAACATCCTCCCACAAAAATTCGCTCGTTCCCAGCAGGCGAGCTAAATTTTGCAGATGCCTGGGATCTGATAACATAGCCAGCCACTGCCCGCGTTCGGGCAGCTCTACAATATCTTCCACCATATGTTCAAAATGGGACAAAGCGGAAAAGGGATCGGGCGCGCTTCCCAGAAAATGCGTAAATTGCTTCGTCAGCAGAACAGATAATCGGATTTGATCCAGCTTTCCCGGATCGCGGATGGGTTCTCCCTGGGCATCCACCACCTCTAGCTCATCCTCGATCCGCCGGTCAGCAGTTGTGATCCGGACGCGCTCAATGGAAATCCCCCGCAACGCCAGGGCATTGCTGAGCGCATAGAGAAATGCCGGCGTATCCTCGGATATAACTTTAAGGTGCGTAGTTTGGCCGTGATCATTGTCCAGCTGAATTTGCAGGGGAAATAATACCGGGCTGGAGGTGGCGGCCAATTCTTCCAGGCAGCGGGCCACCATATGGTTCACTCGTTGTTTGGCAACGGCCTCGCTTTCAGGCGACCCTTGCTCAAGCAGCCCTATGACTTCCTCAAACCGTTTCCGCAACTCCGCTTCCCAGACCTCTGGAGCAGGTCCGGTATCCACCTCACCGGTGAAGTAATCAACAATTCGTCTTCGTTGCCAAGGATCAAGCGACGACGCTTTTGACCAGGACCTGCGAAACGCTCCTTGGCCTACCCGCGGCGCTGAAGCCAGTGTTTGCCGAGCATATGTATAAACATGTCCGGAAAGAATAGAAAATCCCATTCCGGCTAAAATACCGGCAATCAGGGAAAACTCGCCGGGATAATCGAAAGCCAAAATGGTGCATTCCATCTGGGTTCCGGGGCCGGCCTGAATCAACACTTCTACCGGATATTGCGGGTTAATGCGGTCCAGCCCTTGCAGATGCCGGCCGATTTCTTCAACACTGAATCGCTGGAAATAATTGTCATCTAGGCGGTTCAGATGCTCTTGTAACATTCGCTCGTTTACTTCAGGACAAAGGAATTTTAGATTTTCCAGGGTGGGTTTGGACATAAGTGTAACATATACAAACCCTCAAACAAGTCAAGCGCGATTTCTCAGAGATCTTTTCATAACAAAAAACATTTGTCTTGATTTTGCCAGACACGATTTATAGTTTAGTATAAGCACCTTCGCATTTACCTAGAGGCAATTTCTGAACGAGGGAACGAATCTGATGTATCTTTGCCAGTACCGTGACATGAACAGACATAATTGAATCTTTCAACCAGTAATCCTCAATTCAAACGACTGCACAATACTATGGATTTGTAGATACCGTTCTTGTCAAGCAAAAGTTGGCTTATAATTTGGATCGTACTTTTTGCCGGATTTCAAGACTCCAAATATAACGTGAACCAATTTCCGCATTATTGCACAGACAATAACTTTGCCATTTTTACCTTTTTCTTTCAGTCGATTATAAAAAGCAATCATAACAGGATTGCACTGAATCGATATCAGCGCCGGCATATACAAAGCTTTTCTGAGTCTTGCATTTCCGATTTTGCACAGTCTGGGTTTGCCTTTAATAGATGATCCCGAGATCGTTTCCTTTGGCGCGAGTCCGATGAAGGCGACCATTTCCCGAACATGGGTAAATTTATCAAGGTTATCTAACTCTGCCAGAAGGTGAGGAACTGTCACCTTACCAAGTCCTGGGATAGAATCCAGTAAATCCTTCCGTTGTTTAAGATGCGGATTCCGTTTTATGAGATCAGCAATTTGTTTTCTTATTTTTTCAATTTCCTGATCTAAATAAATGATATGTTCTTTGATCAAAACGATGACAGATTCATGCGCCGTACCAATTCGATTCTTCTCCTGGCTACGCATATCGATTAGACTGTCAACTCTTCTTACAGAGTTCAAGATGATGGGAGGGGAACCAGAGCTCTGGTTTCATAGCTAAACAGAAGCGTGCAATGACTCCCGCGTCAAGTTTATCCGTCTTGGTACGAACAAGTTCACTCTGAGCAAATCCTTTGATGCGGGCCGGATTGACAATGCTGACCGTGTGACCAGCTTTATGAAGAAAAACAGCCAAATCTTCACCGTAATTTCCAGTTGCTTTCAGACAGGCATGAACCTTTTGAATTCCCTGCTTCTCCAGCCAGACTTTTAAGGTCTCGAAACCTTCTGTTGAATTCCTACAGGTTTTATTTTTTATCTTCCCATCTGCAAGTAGTGCTACATCGAATTTCTGTTTGGCGATATCTATCCCCAGAACCGTTACTGACCTATTAATTTGCCTCCTATAATAATTATAAATATTTACACCGGTAAAAAGCTCTGTCCGAATCAACCTTGCAAGTGCAAACTCATTCCCATATGAGAAGGTTTGTGATACCGTACGAGTTATTGAACAAAGCAATGAGAAGAGGATCTAATCTACAAAACATGCTCTTTGGCATCAGGTGAAATACAGATTCACTCTTCCAGTTTACCTTAGCATTTTATGATGCTATTTTATAGCAAATGACAAAGTATAAGAACACAAGGTGTAAGAAATAATTCTGACCTGACAATCAGGAAATCGGAATTTTGTTTTTTTCTTCCTGTTGTTAGCAAAAACCAGTTTGTTAGTACCAATACAATCTTTCAATCGCGAATAAATAACTTTTACTTGGAACATATTGACCATTGAAAGTGAAATGGTATAACTTTCTTAACGTAATATTAAATTTAACATAAATAGCAATAATCAAAAATGATTTCAGATAATTTCCTTGAAATTTAATATTATATGAATTATTTATTTATCGTCATTTTAGAGGATAGACTGTGTCTCGTGAATTGATGAATACTAAATAAGTTGTTCAGTATTTGGATATACACAAAAAGCGGTTTTATGCCTTGATCTAAGTCGAAGGAGATTGAAAAAATGAAAGCATTTATCGGAAAATTTGTAGTATTGCTTATTTTGATCTGGTCGTCTCTGGCGCTCGCCGCTAACGGTGACAAGTTTATATTTTTATCCAGTACGATAGGCCCTATTGATGCCGGTATTGTCAGCGCTCTGGAAGATCAGTTTGAAAAAGATACCGGAATAAGAGTGCGTCATGTTGGCGCGGGAACAGGCGCGGCGCTGGATATCGCACGCAAAGGCGCCATTGATCTGGTTATGGTTCACGCAAAATCTCTGGAAGAAAAATTTATCGCTGATGGTTTTGGCACCGAAAGAATCCCTTTAATGTATAACGATTTTATTATTGTCGGACCGGCTGCCGATCCGGCGGGAATTAAGGGTACAAAAACAGCAACGGAAGCCTTGAAGAAAATAATGAACAAAGGTTCTCTGTTTATCAGCCGCGGCGATAAATCAGGGACACATGTTGCAGAGATGGAACTTTGGGGGAAGGCAGGAATAAAACCTGCCGGTTTGTGGTATGCGGTTTATGAAAAAGGAGCGGAAGGCAATGTCCCTACGCTAAAATATGCCGATCAGAAAGAAGCATATACGGTGATTGACCGCGCGACTTATTTTTCCATAAAAGATCAGATCAAGCTGGCAGTTTTGGTCGAAGGAGATGACGCTCTGTTAAACTTCATTTCCTTAATACCGGTCAATCCCGCTAAATGCCCCAATGTTAATTTTGAAGACACGAAGACATTTGTGAAATGGCTGACCTCTTCCAAGAAAGGCCAATTGATTATCCGCGATTTCGGCAAGGATAAATACGGTTCACCGCTTTTCTTCCCCAATTCATTGGAGTGGCAGAAAGTACAAAAGAAATAAACAAATTTAAAGAGTAGACGATACCTATTAAATGACGAGTTTAACCGGCTATATTCAACAAGCACAAGCATAAATACATTTATGAAAGTAATATCCATAGTAGGGACTAAAAAAACAGGTAAAACCATTCTTGTGAGTAAGCTCGTCAGTTCTCTGGCCAAATACGGCAAGGTTGGTACGATTAAAAATATGGCTACGCATTATCCCTTAGATCATGGCGATACCAAGCGCCACTTCGATGCGGGGGCGGATGTGGTTATTGGCCTTGGCGAAGCCAGATTAAAGGTAACTCGGGAACGGGGCGACCTGGATTCAGCGCTGGCGGATTTACAGGCCGAAGGAGTTGACTATGCCGTTGTCGAAGGTTTCAAGCATAGCAATCTTCCCAAGTTTGTCATGGCGGACATTGAGGTGACTGAATGCTTGAGAAGACTGTCGCTCTCCGAGTTGAATGACGATTTGATAGCTGAGCTTACAAATCTAGTTTTGAGCATGGACGATTATAAGGTTAAGCCTTAAAATCTATACGGCCAATGTTTGTTGTGTGAACTCGTTGCACTTTTCAATTATTTTATAAATTATTTTTAAGAATGCAGAATCCTACCGGCATCTTTAAAATTGTAATTTCCGATTTTTTCCACGCGGTTTTTAAATTGGCTCGATTGAAGGGTTTTGATAAAAGTCTGAATCCCCGATTGGAAAAAAGTATTCCTATCGAGAATCATGTCAAAACGCTCGCTGACCAGAGGATGAAATTGCAGGTCTAATATTTTCGCCACAGCGGCGGAAGTGATTCCGAGATCAGCTTCACCCGAAATGACAGAGATTCCCACTTCAAAGTGCGTATAGACCTCATTATCATAACCAGAAATATCGCTGGAAGATATACCTCTATTTTTCAGTTCGTAATCCAGCAGAATTCTGATACCTGAACCGCTTTGCCTGTTGACAAAGCGAATCTTTTTATTAGTGAGACTTTTCCATCCCTTAAAAACATCAGCCTTGGATTTGGCTATAAGAAAACCTATTTGGCGGTAAAACAAATTCACAACAACCGGTTGATGATCAGGGCAATACTGCTTTAAATAAGGCGTATTATAATCGCCAGTTTGCGGATCAAAGAGATGAGAAAAAGCTATATCCGTCAATCCCATATTGAACGATTGCAGACCGCCGACACTTCCGGTATTAGCGGAAAAAATACTAAAGTTCGGACGGTCTTTTTTAATGGTGGTAAGAAGTATGTCCAGCACCGGATCATTACTGCCTGCCGCTAAAAGCGCACCTTCAATTTGATTAACTCTTTTTATGGTCTGCCGAAAGGAATCCTGGGCATTTGTTTTTATCCACTCATCAATGATTTTGACAGGAAAAATCCATTTACCGGTTACCCGTGTGCAGGGAATTTTCCCTTCCTTGATAAGAAGATAAACATGTTTTTCATGGATATCCAGATACTTGGCAACTTCTTTGGTGTTCATCAATTCGCTCGACATAGAACCTCCTCCAAAATTACACTTACGGGTATAAAATCCAAAGCAAGCTTTATGACCCGATTTTGCCGCAACCACCCCAATATGTTTAAATTTTACAAATAACTTTTAGAAAAATCAATTCAAAAGTATGCGAGTCATTTTCGATAAAGCCAAATATTTTATTGATGATTATTGGTAATCCTCAATTATGACGACTGCCTTCTACTGAAACTAAGTATGTAAAAAAATAATTTAGACTGTTCATAAATCGGATTTTGTTTCTTACTTTCTGTAATGTTGTTTTTCTGATTCAGACAATCTGTACAACATTTCAATCCGTAATAAACAATATTCACTCTCCACGAAAAACATCGTCACTACACTTCGCATTAGGATGTCTATTTTGTACCCATGTGAATACCTTCAATTGGATACATATTATTTCTAAATTACTTTTTATTACTTTTTATTACTTTTTCCAACAAATAAATATTTACAGAGCACTTAAAATATATTAGTTAGTCGTTACTAATTGCAAAAATTGAATCCGAAATAGGTGTCTGTTTTAAAGAATTTAATTAAAAATAACATGAAGGAGGAGGAAAAAATGAAGAGATTTTGGTTAGTTGTGTTGTCACTAGGGCTTGTGATGGCCTTTGGTGCGTCGGCCTTCGCGGTCGATGTGAAGGTTAGCGGCGAATTTTACGTCGGTGGATTGTATTTAGATAAGACTAATGTTATCGGTCAAAGCAGTACTGTTACAAACCCGGATAAAACCACCACCACCATTAATCCCGGACCCAGCACAGCCTTCTTTTATCAGAGACTGCGCGTAGGAACAGATTTTATCGTATCTCCGGGTCTGAAACTGGTTACACGTTTTGATGCTCTGGAAAGAATCTGGGGCGGAGCAAGAAGCGCTTCCGCAAGCGGCACCTTATCGCCTATTACGGGGCAGGGATATTCTCCACTGGCGATCGATTCTGCAGGAACGACGGCAGAAAATGAAAACATCGCCTTCGATTTAGCTTATATTGATTATGTGTCTCCCATCGGAACTTTTGATGTAGGTTACATGATAATCTCAACCACCGGAACAGTATTCAGCAACAATTCTACTCCCGGACCACGGCTAAAATTTACGTCTAACCCGCTTGGCGCTTTTACTATCACGGCCGACATTACAAGAATAGCAGATAACAGTTCCAATAGTGCAAATTCTTCCACTTACTTTGCCAATGCTACCAATGCCGATAATACTCAATATGGCCTTACAGGAGAATATAAATGGAAAGACGGCAGGACCGGCATGAAAATCACATATTACACTTACTTTAGTACCGAGCCGTATCCAACCACCTCCACCTCAACTAACACCACATACAACTATGCTGGAAAATATACTCTTTTCACACCCTATGCTATAGCCAAAATCGGTCCTGTGGATTTACAGGCTGAATTAAACTATGCCGCAGGTAAATATAAGGGTTATGACAGCGGCATCACGGGCAAGGATGTTTCTATGTCAAATCTGTCTGTTTTTCTTGATGCTACCGCTAACTTCGCCCCGATTTATGTAGGCGGCACTTTTGCGTACGTATCCGGCGATGATCCCAACACCACAGATACACAGGAAGGCGGCACATTAACCGGCGGCTGGGACTGGAATCCCTGTCTGATTTTGTTTAACACCTACGACGTCACGAATTGGGTTGGTCCTGCTTATGGTTACAATGCGACTGCTCCGACGGCACCAGGCAAACCGGGCACTAGCATGGTTGACGGTCCTATGACCAACGCCTGGTTCTTCCAGGGCAGAGTTGGTGTAAAACCGATTCCCGGATTGGATACCATGCTTTCAGTTTCTTACGCGCAAGCGGACAAGAAACCTGCCGGTTTTACCGGCGGCACTTATGGTACGGAAGTTGATCTTACCGGCACTTACAAAATCACCAACAACCTGTCCTATATGCTAGGTTTCGGTTACCTCTCCACAGGTAATTATTTCAAGGGCAAGGATACCGCCGGCTCAAACAAAATTGACGATGATTATATGCTTATCAACAAACTTACACTTACCTTCTAATAACAAGAGCGTTAATGTTTAATTGTTATTTTGAAACCCCGGGAGAGTGGGTAACCTCCCGGGGTTTTTTGTAACCTAAAATATCATACATAACTTAAAACGGGAAAGTGATACGGCACACCATCAAATACCTCAACATCTGGCTCGTCATTGAGCGATGCCGGATACCCGTGATTCTTTTCTTGAAGAAAGATTATTTTTTCCTGCCTATAACATGCACCGCCGTGGCTTTGAATGAGGCGATTACCGTTCCGCCTTTAGCGATACCTAAATCTTCGTATGAAGGTATTGTAATGTAAGCAACCAAAGGAAATCCGCAATCAAGCGTCAGTTTATAAAAAAATCCCTGACGGATAATTTTGGAAACTTTGCCTTCAAAAATATTGCGCGCGCTGATTTTGCCCTGCGTCTGGTTGGATACGGTAACATTCTCCGGCCGCAAACAGCAGTATACTTTTTGTCCGATAGAACAATCGCCAACTGCTTCTATTGATTTTCCATTTATAGAAATAACCATATGGCCTTGGGCGCAACTGTTGACCGTGCCTTCCAATATTGATTCCGTTCCGACAAAGTTAGCCACAAATTCAGAGTCCGGCTGATTAAATATTTCGGCTGTCTTTCCCGATTGCACAATTTTGCCGTCATTCATAACGCTTACGTCCTGCGCCAGACGCAGCGTTTCTTCACGATCATGCAGCGCCAGTACTGCCGTGATTTTTGTTTCTTCCAGTATCTGTTTTAAATCGTCAATGATAGTTTCCCGGGAGGGCGGATCCAGCGAGTTAAAAGCTTCATCAAGTAAAATGATTTGCGGTTTGATGGCAAAAGCGCGCGCCAGCGATACTCTTTTGGCTTCCCCGCCGGAAAGCGTTTTGGCCGATCTTTTCGCCAATTGGCTTATTCCAAAATAATCCAGAGCGCTCTGAACACTCGTTTTGATTTCTTCATTTTTTAATCTTCTGAAATTTTAAACCCAGAGCCACATTTTCATAAACGGAACTATTCAGAAGCAACGGCTCTTGAAACACAACGGCGGCATTGTGACGCAACGTGGCCAGATCAGCCCTGCTTTCAACAGGCTGTCCTTGAAAATACATTTTCCCCTGTTGTGGTTTTAACAAACCTGCCAGCATTAAAAGCAGAGTGGATTTGCCCGCGCCGTTGGGCCCGATCAGCGCCAGTATTCTTCCCTGCGGC
The DNA here is from genome assembly GCA_963710575.1 of uncultured delta proteobacterium. Classification (GTDB taxonomy): domain Bacteria; phylum Desulfobacterota; class Syntrophia; order Syntrophales; family Smithellaceae; genus Smithella. Next base: position 131,442 of record CAVQAL010000008.1, read on the forward strand.
ACCTGAAATTCAGGAATATCCAATACGGTCGCACCGCCGCGCTGCAAAATTATATTTTCTATTTTTATCAGAGTTTCAGAATTCATCGCGGATGCTGCCTTTGCTGTATCTGTGTGAGAATGAAGATTAACAAGGAAAGCGAGCAGCAGAAGGATAATACTCAGCGCGATGGCGATATCAAAATTTCCTTTGCCGGTTTCCATAACCGTGGCTGTGGTGAGCACGCGTGAATATCCCTTGATATTACCGCCGACCATGATGGAAGCGCCCACTTCGGAAATCACTCCTCCGAAACCGGCCATGATCGCGGCCAGCAGAGGCAGTCTCGCTTCTTTAATCAATACCCACACCATCTGCAACCGGCTTGCTCCCAAAGATAGAATCTGCAGGCGCAGGTTTGGCGGCAGGTTTTGAATGGCGGCAAGCGATATGCCCATGACAATCGGCGTGGCGATAATCGCCTGGGCAATAATCATGGCAGAGGGGGTATAGAGAATTTCCAGAAAACCGAAAGGCCCGTTGCGCCAGATCAGAATCGTTACAAACAGACCAACGACAACCGGCGGCAAACCCATCCCCGTATTGATTAAACTGATGACCAGTCTCTTGCCGTAAAAGTTGGTTAAAGCAATAGCTGTTCCTATGGAAACCCCGATGAAAAGGCTGATGAGCGTGGCTATCCCCGATATTTTCAAAGACAGCCACGTTATTCCCAATACTTCAGGATCAAAACTGATGATCAACTCAAAAGCTTTGATTATCCCTTGAACAATTAATTCCACTTTATAAACTCTACAATACTTTCACTTTATTATTTGCCCAAATCTTCCACTTTTTTCCCGGCATCAGGGAAAAACAGAGGCGAGCCGTATTTATCGATGCCAAATGTTTTAATGATATTTGAGTTTTTTTAGAAACCATAAAATCGGCAAATGCTTTCGCTCCGGCGACATTGACTTTCGGCCATTTGACACTGTTGACTTCAATCACATGATAAATGTTGAGCAGAGCGGCATCCCCTTCCACTAAAATATCCAATCCCAGATTTTTCTTCAATAGCCAGATAGGTGCCGCGGTCAGTCAGGGTATAACCTTTTTTCTCCGCGGCGACATTTAAAGTCTGTCCCATGCCCAATCCGGTTTCCTGATACCATTTCTGTCCGACAGGAGTGATATCCGCTTTTTTCCATAATGTTTTTTCTTTAGCGTGCGTTCCCGAATTATCTCCCCGCGATAAAAACAAAGCGTTTGCGTTAGCAATTAGTTTAAAAGCTTCAGCCGATGATTTCGTTCCTTTGATTTTTGCCGGATCATCCGCCGGTCCGACGATAATAAAATCATTGTGCATCACCAACTGGCGGTTGATGCCATATCCGTCTTCAACAAATTTCTTTTCCGCGTCCGGCGAATGAACCAGCAGAACATCAGCCTCGCCTTTTTGTCCCATCGCCATGGCCTGACCGGAGCCCACAGCAATCGTTTTTACAAAATAACCTGTTTCCTTTTCAAAGATGGGAATCAAAACATCGAGCAATCCCGTATCCTGAGTGCTTGTGGTTGTTGCCAGAATAATATTTTTTTGTTTAGGCGCGGCATTTGCGGCAAAAACATTTGATGTTCCGAACGCGAAAAGCAACACGGCTATCATCAACGTTATTATAACTTTACTGCTTCTGAACATTTTCATGATTCTTCTCCTTTGTACTAAATATCTGATCTGCGTAAGATGCTTATACCACAAGTAAAGTTAGAGTTCAGCTGTTAATTATTACCGATTAAAATATTGTATAAAGTTGACACAAAAATGAGAGATCTTCTATACCTTGAAAAAAGTAAAGACGTTAAGTGGAGCCCCCTCCAGCAGGAGCCGAAGGCCCCCCCAAAATAACGCGACCTCCCGCGGATTACATCGCATCCCCCCGGCCGAAGCCGGGGGATTCCAAACCGCGGGATTGAAAAATGGCGCATGGAAGACAACACGTTCAGGCCGCACAGTTCCTTGAATTACAGCCCTCCGTACTGAATTGAGAAATAAAAAATGGCTGACTCCTAACTTAACATGTGGTACATATTCGTCATTACAAAGAAATAATGGGGAACTCATGAAATGGAAACAAAAACGCCCATGGCCATTACTCTGATCCTTGTAGAGCTTCATCGCAGTACTTATTTTGTGTGGCAGATCAATTTCATATGGAGGTGACAATCATGGATGAAAAGATGTTCGCTAATTTTAATGTGAAAGAGATTGTTTCCGATAATGGCTTGATAAAATTGTATGATCGAGAAAAAGACGTTATCGGCGAAATATCATTGAAAATATATATAAACGGAACAGAATATGCGTCGCTTTTGTGCCTCAATCAACTGACGGAAGAACTGGCCTTGGGTTTTCTGTATAGTGAAGGAGTTATCGACACAATCGATGATGTTGCGTCCATTGCCTATAACGAGCGTCTCTTTGCCGTCATGATCACTCTTATCCCCGGAAGGTCCGTCGAGAAGTGTGAGAGCCTTCGCAGTGTAACGTCCGGATGTGGAAGATGCTTCACCTATATTAATCCACTCAAGCATGAAAAATTTCTGCCTGTCGCCAACCAGGCCAAATATCGCATCAATGATATTCTGGATGTCATGAAAGAATTCGAGCGACAATCCGAGTTATACCGGAACGTGGGCGGTGTACATAGTGTTCTTTTCCGGCACACGGACTTTTCTGTTTTCAATGAGGATATCGGGCGGCATAATTGTTTTGACAAGATCGGGGGGGTACTACTGAGAAACAACAAAATGGGACTGGTTGAAAGCGGAATGCTGTTTGTCAGTGGCAGGATTTCTTCCGAGATTATCACCAAGGTCATTCGACTTGGAGTTCCGGTTCTTGTTTCCCGATCGACGCCTACGGCCGCCGCTGTAAATTTAGCCAGAGAATACAACGTCACAATCCTGGGCTATGTGCGAAAAAATTCCGGATATATCTATTCGGGAGAAGATCGTTTAATTTAAGAAGCAGATTGTTTCTTCATAAAAAACAGGCAATTTAAGTGAAGCCCCTCCGGCAGGAGCCGAAGGTTCCTTTCCAAAACGCGACATCCCGCGATTAGCAGAAAGCCCCCAGCGGGAGCTGGGGGCTTTCTGCAGCGAGGTAAAATATGCGATAAGATTTTGGCCGTAAATATTTCTCAGAAAAAAGGTGAAAAAAAGAATAATATCGCCTGTGATCTCTTTGAGGACAACCTAGGCCTCGAAAATGACGCGCATGCGAAAGCCAATATCATCAGGCCTCCGTGCCATCTTTTGTCCGTTACTCATATTTTGTGGCTTGTTTTTTATTGACATAAACGAATATCATACCTATACTCTTTAATCAAAAAAGGTGTTCTTATCAACCTTATCAAATAGACAGACTTGAGCTTGAGGAGGCAACTATGAACGGCTACGCAGGAAAATTTTTAGAAGTTGATTTAACTAAAGGCACCTGCTCCAACTTGACGATCGAAGACGCCATACTAAAAAAATTCATCGGCGGCAGTTGTCTGGCCGCATCTCTCTATCTTGAAAAATATAATATACAGGCTGATCCGCTGGCTCCGGAAAGCCCGCTCATGGTTATGAACGGCCCGATGGTCGGAAGCGGTTTTCCCGGTACATCGCGTTTTGCCGTTGCCGCCAAATCGCCGCAAACCGGCATCTGGGGTGAGGCCGCCTGCGGAGGTAATTTCGGGCCGGAACTGAAAAAAGCCGGATTTGATGGACTCATCATCACCGGACAGAGCCCGTCTCCTGTCATACTATCAGTCATCAATGGGGAACCTAAAATATCTCCCGCCGGGGATTTGTGGGGCAAGGATATTTATGAAGTAACGGACATCTGCAAAGCCGAAGACAAGGGAATAAAAGTACTGGCGATCGGCCCCGCCGGGGAAAATCTGGTGAAGTTTTCCGCTATCGGCAATGATAAGGCTCATTTTATCGGACGCACCGGTTTGGGCGCTGTCATGGGTTCCAAAAAACTCAAAGCCATTTTGGCTCGAGGCAATCAGCCGCTGGGTAAAGCAAATGAAGAAAAGTATAAAGAAATATTCAAGGCTGCTGTCAAGGAAATCAAGGAATCCGCTTTTGCCGAATCAATTCATCTGATGGGTTCTGATGCAGCGATGGATCTGGGGATGATGAACGGTGATGTTCCGATCAAAAACTGGACAGTGGGTGAGGATTATGAATTATCCTCCAACCTCAGCGGACCCACCATGCGGGAAAAATATCTGACGAAGGCGCATGCCTGCGCTAATTGCCCTGTTGCCTGCAAAAGAGTGTGCGTCGTAAAAGACGGTCCTTATGAAACAGAGGAGGGTCCGGGCCCCGAATATGAAACATGCGGCACCTTCGGCACCATGATTATGAATTACGATCTGGGCGCCGTAATCAAGGCCAATGCGCTTTGCAACCGTTACGGCATGGATACGATCAGCGCCGGATCAACCATTGCCATGGCCATGGAACTTTATGAAAAAGGAATCATCGACAAGAAAAAGGCGGACAATCTCGAACTAACCTGGGGCAATATGGAGGCGGTCTTTGCGCTTTTGAAAAAAATTTCCGTGCGCGAAGGATTCGGTAATATCCTGGCGGAAGGTTCATTAAAGGCGGCAGGTCAACTGGGCGAAGCGGCAATGGATTCTGTTGTCCAGGTCAAAGGGTTGGAACCACCTATGCATGACCCGCGCGGTTACCACGGCATGGGACTCGCCTACATGATGTCCAATCGAGGCGCCTGCCATTTGCAGCATGCTGCGATGGGCATGGAGCAGGGCATGGTTTCCTGGCCGCAACTCTTCGATATGAAAGATGACTACGAAGGTAAAACTTCACAGGGCAAGGCCATGATGGTTTTCAATTCGGAAAACTACGGAATCTTAGATAACAGTCTTTCCATCTGCCACTATCTGATGTACTGCCTGAAACCGGAAACGCTTCGTGACGCCTTTAATGCGATTACCGGCTTTGATTTTGAATTTAAAGATTTCCTTATCAGCGGCGCGCGTGATTGGACTCTGAAGCGGGGAATTAACAATTTGCTGGGCATCTCGGTCAAAGATGATGTCCTGCCGAAAAAAATCCTCACTCCTCTCTTGGAGGGGGCGGGCGCCGGTTCGATTCCCGATATGAAGCTTTTGCGCGATGAATATTACGCTATCCGCGGCTTAACGCCCAACGGTATCGTAAGCGAAGAAAAACTTCTGGAGCTCGGACTTCCGGAGTTAAGAGATAAACTTTACAAAAAATAATAAAAAG
>CAVQAL010000009.1:0-79731 GCA_963710575.1 uncultured delta proteobacterium
AATTTGACCGAACCGTAAGATAATCCGGCAAAGACATGAGGAATAAGACCATTCAGACAGTAAAGAAGGGTCGTTTTACCTGAGCCTGAGGCGCCACGAATCAAAACCGTTTCGCCAGGTTCGATCCGCAGGTTGATATCCTGCAAGGCCGGATTATCCACGCCTGGATAGGTATAACTGAATGAGTTCACAGTAATCATATCAAGTAATTCTCGTCGGTATTACTAAAGTCTTGTGCACCAAATTTAGTTAATTCAATTAAAATTTCACTTCCAGCCCGCCAAACCATGATCTGCCGGGCGCTACGTAGGATGAAAAATAAGATTCGTTGGTAATATTATCGACAGAAAAAGATACCGTGGCAAATTTTGTAATTTTATATGAGACCTTTGCATCTGCTGTTAAAAAAGGATCATAGGACCCAAATACATTATTCACTGTATCTGTGTTGGTATCTGTCGAGTAGCGCTTGCTTACATATCTGCCTGTGAGAGAAGCGGAAAACGGTCCGACTTCGCACTCCACTCCTGCATTAATCATTGTATCCGGCATAAAGGTTAATCGCTTATCTACTGATGCCGGATTTGCACTGTTTTCTTTTATCCTGGCGTCCGTGTAAGTGTAATTTGCAAATAGCCTTAACAATTTGTCAAACCGTTGCTCAATCTCAAGCACCACTCCTTTGCTTTCAGCTTTACCCGCATTCATGTATTTATACTGTCCTGTGGAAACTGTTGTGTTATAAATAAGGTCTTTCATATAGTTTTCAAAATACGTGGCGCTGACCTTCGCGCCCCTCCAGAGTCCCTGGGTAATTTCCGCATCCCATGACTGCACTGTTTCAGGTTTTAAATCAGGATTGCCATTATAGGTATTAGAGCCCGACACATAAGTCGTGAAGAGTTCATAAACCGTAGGTCCTCTGAATGATTGCCCAGCAGACGTTCTAAGTGTGGTATTGTCAAAAGGCTTATATACAACCGCGAGTTTAGGATTGAATGAGGAATCGCTTCTGGAGTCATATGTAGTGGCAAAAGCCCCGGTGCCGAACTGATTAGCGTAACCATCGTATGTTTCCCACCAGTCCTCCCTGAACCCGATGTAGGCGGTAAGATTATCAAGAACCAATATCTCATCCTGGGCAAAGACGGCGTATGTCTTGTCCTTGCCGCCATAATTGTTCGTAAGTGTGGTTGTGGAGGTCTCATCCCCCCACTCACTCAGGTTTGATTTTTCCGTGTTTGCCGTAGCTGTCTTAAATGACCCTCCAAGGGTAAGGATATTTCTGGTGAAAATGGGCAGTGTTACTTGAAGGTCAGTATTATAATTTTGGTTAGGGGTGCTGGAAACCGTGCCGCCGGAGCCTCCCGCTATTAAAGTGCCTGCTTGAGTATACCAGTTTTTCACTTCATCATTAAGACCGAAGGAAAGCTTTGCCTTTGCAATTCCGATCTCGGTTTCAAAATTTACGTTGTATTGATTCACCTCTTTTGCGCCAGACCCCGTATACGAAACAAAGGCACCTTGAGCGACGCCAGGGTAAGAATATACGGGATTCCCCGATGCGTCCTGCAAGTAAGTATGTGGATCATCGTAATTATACTTATATCGGACCCTTGCAAATGATGCATTTATTTTTGAAACATTTGAAAAATCATACTGTGCCTTTATACCGATGTTTTCGTCCCACCAGGTGTTGTCTCCCTTATCTCCGATCAGGTAGCGGGGTTTTCCTGTGGTATCCGTGGTATTTGACCAGCCTGTAATACCAGCAAGGGGCTGTGTCGACACAACATTAAGGTATTTCGAGAAGCCGTTTGTCGACTTATACCCATAGTCAACGAGAAGACTGAATTTGTCGGCAAGTTTGTCGCCGTAAGACACATAATATTTTTGAAGATCATCCAAGCTTTGTCCTCTGTTCCAACTTGAGCCGTAACCGCTTTCTAAAATGAATTCTCTCTTTTCCGGCATCTTCGTAATTATATTTACTACGCCGCCCATGGCATTGCCGCCGTAGAGACTGGAAAAGGGACCCTGAACGACTTCGATTTTTTCTATGTTTTCCGTCGATAATCCCGTGAAGCTGACTGAACCGTCATAACCATTGTTCAGCGTTACGCCATCCTTTAAGATCAACGTCCTCTTCTGATCGGGAATGCCATGCAGTAAAATCGACGATTGAGTATCCGTTAAAGACTGCCGCCTGTTAAACACTCCCGGCAGTGTATCTAAAGCTTCGTCAACTGTCTTTATATTCCTTGTTTCCATTTCCTTTTCCGTCACCACATTCACGATTCCCGGTGCCGTCTCCACGTCTTTTTCCGTCCTTGTTGCTGTAACGACAACCTCTTTCATTCTTATTACATTCTTATCTTCGGTGTTGGTTGGGCTTTTTTCTTCCACTTTTGTTACATTTTTATCTTCAGTGTTGGTCGTGTCCTTTTCTTCTGCAAAAGATGTCAAAGAAAATACAATGAAAAATAATACAATTAAATACCTTTTCCGCATTCGTTTCCCTCCTGTTGTTTACATCCCACCTCCTTTATGTTATAAATCATAGTGGAAGGGTGATGTTATTTGTGTTGTTACCCTTCTTTTGAGGCAGGGGTTCCTGGCCAAAGGTAATACCCTGCCTCTTTATTTTTTTTATGTTTCTTTAATTCCATAATTAATAATGTTTTGGAGTTGCGCCATTCCCACTTTCTCCTTATTGCAACTGAAATCGGACAGGAAGGAGGGCTTTGGTCAATACTCTTTCACCATTACGATAACCCGGCGCATAAGTTGATTTTTTGACTGCTTCTAACGCTGCTTCCGTGAAACCAAATCCAGCAGGTTCAACCACCTCTATCTTCTGCAACTTTCCATTTGTATCGATTAAAAGTTTTAGCAATACTTTTCCTTCTTTCCCTAGTCTCCTAGCCAATATCGGATAAACAGGGATTTCCTGGTGGATGAAGGCTGGAGATCCATTATCTCCGAATTTGGATTCAACAATACCTTGTTGAATATTTCCTTTAGAAGTGCCAGAGAAGTTTGCTTGAGAAATACCATGGTTCCCGACGCTTTTTGCAGGCATTACTGCCGTGTTCTGACTTTGTGTTGCGACAGACTTTTCGTCCGTCAAAGCTTTCTTGGCAACAATTATTTCACTATTATTCAGAACAGTGGTTTTTTGCGATGTGTCTTCGTGTGCCGGTTGTACCGCTATTGCTTTTAAATTATCTTTGAAAACTATTTTGTTAGTTTCTTTTGACTTTGCCGCGCTAAGCTTTTGACTATCTATTGGAAATTCAGATTGATTATAAAAACTAACCTGAATGATTTGCAGATGTGGTTTTAATTTTGCTGTCGGCACAACCAACAAAATGAATATGAACCCAATATGAATTATCAATGAGATTAATATTCCAATATACTTTTCATTCATAACAGATGAATAAGAGGAGAGGGAATTTGCATTGTTCATTGATGATCTGTTCTGTCCTTAATAAATATTCAATAATAATCAATGCCTTCTAGGTTAATGCCGCCCAGAAGGGCTTCCTCCGTCGCATTCTGGGGGAAATTGGCAAAAGGCCGCCCCTCTGGGTATCATTAATTCCGTAGCATGAAAATAATAATCGTAATAATGCAAACTATTAGTAACACGAATATATAAAAAATATCACGAAAAAGTCAAGGAATATTTAACAGAATATATTGTTAATGTTTTGCTCATTTCATTTGGTATTCAATAAAATACTTCGGATATCCCACTTGCACCTTTATATTCGAAGTTTTTGATGCTTATAAATGAATTGATTACAATACTTTAGGTAGAAGTACTTGCCGAGTTTACTTAGTTTCAGTAATTGGTAATTGTCAAAATTGATGATTACGGACAGAAGGATAGTAGAAAGAAACAATTTGGAACTTTCCTTTCGCTTCAGATATGCCGAGTGTGCACTCGACTCCCGAGCGGATTAGAAAGTTGGAGAATGTATAGATAACACCCTTTGATTATTAGGATAAGTCGTTTCCCTTGGTCGCCATCATGAATCCCGTATGTTTCACGTTCTTGATGGACTTTATTTTCTGATATAGCTCTTCTATTTCCTTCGATTTACCCTTGGTTACAATAATTTCAAAACAATTATGATGGTCGAGATGAATATGCTGTGTGGAGAGAATGCAGGCATGATAATCATGCTGGACATCTAAAACTTTGGTGACCAGCTCGCGTGTATGGTGGTCATAAACGAGCGTTATCGCACCGGTTACCTCCTTATTTTCCGTCCATTCCTTTTTGACCAGTTCTTCACGGATTAAATCACGGATAGCTTCAGATCGATTTGTATATTTATGCTTTTTGATATGACGATCAAATTTATTTAAAAGGTCTTCTTCCAGCGAAACGCCAAAACGAACTAATTCGGACATATATTACCTCCCGCTGATTTATTATTTAAAAATATAATAAGAATACGAAAAAGGTCAAGGGAATAGTGTTTGTTACGGTTTGAAAGAAAGCATGTCCATGAAAAATCTTAAATGACCAGTTTCAGAAAGGCATCCACATTTTTCTTGAGTGGAAAAAGAAACTCTCAGTCCTTGCGTATTTCTACCCGTTGTTAATGATCTGTTCCGGTGGTTGAAACTGGTGATTTGCAATTGAGACAGCGTAAAAAAGTGATTTGAGCAACAAGCCATGGACAGAAGAAGGTTACACAACCTTCTTCTTTAAAACGAAAAAGGCTGCTCTTATAAAGAAGCAGTTTTTTCCAGAAACCGCTAATTCATTCTCCAACTTAGTGTAAATGTTTTAATCTTCACAAAACTGAAAATTAAGAAAATTATGCTAACAGAAAAATTATGCCCACCCAGGTTTGCGGTTATTAATATGTAACAACTGTTTAAAAACCTATGTGATTGCTGGACGCCAAAAAAGTGTTTCGCATTCCGGCGTCTAATCGTCCGCTCCGGGACGCTTCACGCCTTCAATTGCTCACACCTATTTGGCTGAATCACATATAAACAATTGTTCCACATTAATGACTATCAGCCCACCCTGACAATTTTTTATGTAACCTTATTTTATGCATCAATGATACCCTTGGATGGGCGGTAAGGGAAGGATAGGTTGGTGTCGAGCGCAAAACAAAAAAGTATCTAATATATATTAATTATGTTACGCTACTCGATAAATAGTAATGAATATATCTAGCGAGGTATCGGAATGGACGAAAATATTTTCTTTTTGAACAATCCTTGGCGAAACGGAACGTATCGCCTGCCGGACGGAATTATCGAGCGAGACATGTTTTCACATGCCTGCACCTGTCTTGATGAGCCGGAAATACTTCTAATCACCGGCCTGCGGCAGACCGGCAAAAGCACTCTGGCACGCCAGCTTATTTATCATCTGCTGACGGTTCGACAGGTATCTCCGGCAACAATTTTTTACTTAACCTTCGACGATCTTTCACTGCGCCATGAACTAGCCGCTTCTTTCCCCTCCTTCATTAAAATTATTGAAAAGCTGCTGGGGGGCGATGCAGCAAGTTTTGGCAGGCTATGGCTCTTTGTGGACGAGGTACAGAAGCTCCCAGGCTTCGTTGAATACGTCAAATCGCTCCATGATTCAGGCTATCCGATCAAATGGGTGCTAACAGGATCATCGGCTATTGAATTGATGTCCCAGGTGCGAGAAAGCCTTGCCGGCCGGGTCTTGCATCTGCCAGTGTATCCCTTCTCGGAGGGTGAAGTATTTCGAGTGCGGGAAATGGCCGCTCCCGACAAGAAGACGGTCAGGGCCATGCTGACCTGCGCCCAGCCACTTACAGAAGGTGAACTGCGACGCCAGCAGGCCGCCTTGCTTCCTTTCCGGCAAGATATTGAGCGGATCAGCGATGACATTCTATTGTACGGTTCGCTGCCTGCGGTGTCGCGTGCAGGGGATGGAGAACGGCGGCTTACGTTGCTCAAGAATTACCGCGACACATACCTGGAGCAGGATATCAGGGGGATTGTAAAGGATGATAAACTTTGGGTGTATCAACGGGTAATGGAAATTCTGGCGGGACGCACCGGCGATCTGCTGAACTATACCGATATTGCCGGTCAGACCGGTGTAGCAGTTGATACGATTAAGCGATATGTGTCCCTTCTGGAAAAGACTTTTCTCATCCGGGAGCTAACCACATACTCCCGTAATATACGCGCCGAACAATTGAAATCACCCCGTATATACTTCACCGACCTGGGAATCAGAAACATTCTCCTCGGCATTACCGAGTTGGCGCTTTTGGATAAGCTGAATCTGCTGGGGACGTCGCTGGAAAACCTGGTTGCAGAACGGATTCAGGCGGATCTATTACTCACCCGCAGTCAGGCCAATCTCCACTACTGGCGGACAAAAGCGAAGGAGGAGGTTGACTTGGTTGTGGTCACACCCGAGATGCTTCTGCCCATAGAGATAAAGAGCGACCGAACATATCAAAAGCGCCACATCAGGGGCATTGTGAAGTTTCTTACCAAGGAAACGGAAACAAAAGGAGTATTGATCGGGCGCTTCGACTCTGTAGATGTCATCCGGCAGGATGGCCGCGAGATATTCCTGCTGCCGCTCTGGATGGTATGAATAAATCTTCCTGTGAAAAGCGTGGAATTTGGGTGCAAATAGGGTGCAAAATTAATCAAATTTTACCCAACTTCAAATTTGTAAGTTATTGAATTTATTATATATAATATCAGAAATGGGCCTCTCACGCCGGAAACCGGGGTTCAACTCCCCGTGGGACTACCAAAATTAACTAGTGATTCTAATGATATAGTAATCACACCTCTGTTTCCGCCCTACCGTTTTAAGAGTTGACGGCTCTTGAGACTACTTTTTCTTTTTGTAAATGATTTTCTCCTTCATATATTTCCCTTGGTTTAAAAACTAAAACTCTACCTTTTTTGCTGAGACGATGCTTCCAGTGCAGGACGTACGCCCTCACTCCCTAGTGACTTAATGTATTTTGCAGTGGTCTTTATGTCGATCCGATGAAGCTGCGTTGGGATCTGCTTGCATCAGAACAAATCCTGTCCCTACCGTCCTTTTTCGCTTGGTACATGAGCTTTTCTACTCGGTGAACAAACATTTTCAACTCTTCCATCGGCTTGTACTGAGCCAGACCGATACTGACCGTCATATAAATGTTTTGATCCAACACCGGAGAAAAGATTTCTTTCCTTAATTCCGCTTGTAATCTTTTCGCCTTTACAACTCCCTCTTCGATTGCGGTCATCGGCAGTATGATACTAATTTCTCCGCCGCCGTAACGATAGGCGGAATCGGTCTCGCGCAGGCACCGTTTTATAACCTGACCAAGCCTTGACAACACATAGTCCCCCTCAACATGGCCGTAGGTATCGTTGAAAGCTTTGAATTTGTCGAGATCCAGCAGAAGAAGGGTCAAAGGCTGTCCATAAAAATAACTGTTCGACCGCTCTATTTCTATTTCAAGCTGAGCGTGAAAATGCTTGGAATTGTAAAGCTGCGTGAGGTCGTCTATTATGCTTAGTTCACGATATTTCTTTTCGCTTTCCCGGAGCGCTTCTTCCGCCTGCTTGTGGTCGGTGATATTATAGACAACGCCAGTCGAACCTTTTAATTTCCCCGACTCATAAATGTATCGAGCACTCAGGCGAACCCATAGTTCTCCACCTCCTTTTGTTCTGATACAGTACTCAACTGTCTGAACTTCCCCCGGTTTAATGGACAATTCGTTAGCCATAAGCTTTTCAAGACGCGCAAGCATCAACTGCTGGCTCTCTTCTGTTAGAAGGTTGAGAATATTCGTGGTGAACAGTTCATCTCTTGTGTATCCCGTGTACTCACAAACGACATCGTTCACACTGATAAACCGGTTTGTCTCATAATCAAATTCGTAAATTCCTGCCGGAGCGTATCTGACAAGCTCGCAATACTTTTCCTCGCTCTTCCTCAGTTCATCCTCCGTCCGCTTGCGTTCGGTGATGTCACGAATCGCTCCAAACCTGACAATACGTCCTTTGTATTCCATCTTTCGAGTGCGTATCTCCATCGGAAATCTTGTCCCGTCTTTCCTGAGCCCAACGGCTTCGCACAGTTCCAGGCTATCGGTTGCTAATCTTTTTTTCACGAGTTCTAAGGATTCAGGGGCAAAAGTTACGGAGATCATCTCTTGCCCGAGCGCTTCGTCCGGTTCATAACCAAACATTTTAAAATATTGTTCATTAGCATTGAGGAGGACTCCTTCTTCGTGAATTGCAATGGCTTCGAACGCTGCTTCAGATAGAAGACGGAATCGTTCCTCGCTCAGGTATAGGTCTTCATCAGCCCGTTTGTGCTCCGTGATATCATGGGCAACCGATAGGAGATATTTCTCGCCCTGAAGCTCTATGATCCTTGCGGAGTCAAAAACTGTGACCAAAGTGCCGTCATTACGTCGGAATGTAGTCTCGAAACCGTTAATTTCACCGAATTTTTCCAGCCTGCCGACGAATGTGGCACGGTCCGCTGGATCAGCCCAGATGGAAAGTTCTTCCGTTGTCTTGCCGATGGATTCGCCGCGTGAATATCCCAGCAGTTTCGAGCAACCCTCGTTGATATCCAAGATCTTGCCATCGGCCATTCTGGTGATGGCTATCATGTTCGGTGACGCATGAAAGGCGGCAGCAAATCTTTCTTCAATCTCGCGTAGCGATTCTTCAGCCTGTTTTTGCTTGTTTCGAACTTTTGCATCCTCTAATTCTCTGGCGATGGCCGGACAAAGACGGGACAGGTTACCTTTCATGATATAATCCTTGGCGCCTAAACGCATACAGTCTGCGGCCGTTTCTTCGCCGACGGTTCCGGTTACAACAATGAGAGGGATATCGATATTTGTTTCTTTTAATACGGCAATGGCTGAGGGACCACTGAAATTTGGCATTTTATAATCGCAAAGAATGATGTCCCATTGCTTATCTTTGAGGGCTTTTTTCATGGCGGCGGCGGTTTCCACCCGTTCATACGCCGGATTGTATCCGCCTTTTTTTAGCTCGCGGATTATAAGCAGTGCATCGTCTTCCGAATCCTCAACAATTAGTACTGGTATTGATGTATCCTTCACAGAGTTGCCCTCAATGTGTTGAAATGATTTTAAGGATTAGAACGTTTTTATGATGTAAAATGTAATATATAAGTCTCCTGTATGTCAAAGGAAATAATAGCCTCAAAATGTGGGGTGCGACACTAATATTTGTTATCGGGAATGAATATTGTTTATTATGGATTGAAAGAAAGCATGTTCATGAAAAATCCTAAATGCTCATTTTCAGGAGGTAAGACATTTTAGACAAGTGGGGTTAAGACTTTCAAACTATAATTTCAACGAGATGTAATCGTCCAGTTGCTGGATCATTTCGTTTGATGTATTAAAGAATTTCAAACCGGCCTGACAAAAATCATTCGTAGAGAATCTTTTTATCCATATTACTTGTGCGAAGGCGGTTATCGTTTGGTGTGGATTCTTTAACGTAATTTCTATCTTGAGTTGAGTATTGACGGGCAAAAATATGTTTGTCTGAATTCTGATGCCGGACTTAGAGATATTCTTGCTGAGGTACCAGGTGATTCTTTTTTTAGGAAGATCTTCTTCTCCGGAGATGACGGTTATCGTAACCTTATTCTCTTCCTTTATTCTTGGCGTTCTTCTTCTTTCGTCCATACATTTCTCCTTTTTAGAATGCCGGTTTTTACTCTTCCCTTTAAACCCTACTTATTCATGTTTGAACTATAAGAAAGGTATTCTTGCATGTCAAGGCTATATTGGTCATAAAACGTGTGGGATCGATTTTTATCGAGTGTGGGTTGTGTTTATTACCGATTAAAAGGTTGTATATTTATCTAAATTAACATTTTGAGTGTTACAGGAAGAAAGAAACAAAAGTTTAATTTCGGAGCCGTCAGAATTGTTTCTTTCATCTACAAACAAATAGATTAATGAAGTAGGTAAAGCTGAGGATTATCATTTGAAAGAGAGAGTTATCAGTAATAACTTGCGCTATATGTTTTTGATCATGGATTATCAGTTTGAATCTCGTAGATCGACAGCCTGTGCTGGCTGGCCGCAGCCAGCAGTTTACCGTCTGGACTGACTGCCATGTTAAAGGGTTCGGTATTGTTCCTGATCTCCTGAACCATCTTGCCGGAAGCGACATCCCACACCGCCATGGTCAGATAGGTCTTATAGTCAGCCTTAGAACCGAAGAGATATTTTCCGTCCCGGCTGAAGGCTAGGCAACTTACCCCAGAATGTACCGGAAGCTCTTTAACTAACTTGCCGGTGGCCAGTTCCCATATGCGCACCGGATCTTTGTTGTCAATGGTATCTATTATCTTTCTGGTTTTATAGTTGTATGTCTTACTCCGGGTGCCGGTCCATGTGCCGGTGGCCACCCACTTGCCGTCCCAACTGATGGCCAAGGCCGTCGGCATCATTACGTGGATGTTATCAATGCTGCGCAGCAACTCTCCGGATACCGCATCCAGCAGCAAAATTTTAGATATATCTCGAACATCGCGAAATTTCAATATACCTAGGATTACGCTCTTGCCATCGGGAGTAAAAACAACAGGCTTGGTTACGATGATCCTTTGAGGATCGTAAGTCCAGGCAATTTTCCCATCGGAAATCCGATACGCAATCACGCTTTTTTTCCCAATGGTATAAGCAACCACCAGCATCTTTCCATCCGGACTAAAGTGCAGAGATTTAACGCCGATATCACGGCGGTTGCCTGGTCTGATAGGCGGGGCAATTAAGATCGTCTGCCGAGACCAGTCGGCAACTTTCCACAAATTGACAGTTGAAACGCCTGAGGCCAGATATTTACCGTCCGGGCTGAACGTTATGTTATCATCGTCCCACCCCTTAGCACCTTTATCCAGCTGCTGCTGGATTGACAGGGTATCTGAATTCCAGATAACTACGGATGTTCGTTCTTCACCGGCTGTGGCCAGCGACTTTCCATCCGGGCTCCAGGCCACTGCCTTTACGTCTTTGTCATTTGATGTCTCGTTAATCAGCCGGATTATTTTCCGTTCTTCGTGATTTGAGAACAAAGGGAACGCTTCACAAGCCGTCATCCAGAGAAAAAGAATCAAAAACGCCGCAATCAATATTTTTAATTTCATGATTATTTATTCCCCTCTAACGATTACAAGTTGTAACCTAGCATAAAACGACAAAATAGAAAATTGAGGATTACAGGAAGAAAGAAATTTTGGTCAAGTATGTTTAAACCGGATTAAGACTTTTAAAACTATTATTTCTCCAAGATATAATTTGCCAGTTGCTGAATTGTGTCGCCAGATGTATTAACGAATTCCACGCCCGCCTCATAAGAATTAATTCCAAAAAGGCTTTTGATCCATTTTACTTTTCCGAAGGCGGTTATCGTGTGATGGGGATTCTTTAATGTTACATCTATCTTGAGTAGAGTATCGATGGGAAAAAAGTTATTGGTCTGAATTTTTGTGCCATACACAGAAATATCTTTGCTTATATGATAGATTAATTTCTCTTTAGGATCCTTTTTTACTTCGGAGATGATAGTTATGGTGATCTCTTTATCCGCTTTAAGTCGTTCTATCCTCCTTTTTTCGTCCATAACGATCTATTCCTCGTTTTCACATTCACTTAAAATTATGTTTATTCACTTTTATACTATAAAAAATTCAGTTTTATGTGTCAATCAAATATTGATCAAAAAAAAGTAATGAGGAGTTTCGATGTTTATGGTCAGGTATGAATTATTTACTGGTAATATTGTAGCAATGGGTTGAATTGCAAAAACAACCTTTCAGTAAGTACGCTTGAACCTGAAGCATCTGGAGAGAAGTACGATTTATGGGAAAGGGGAGGAAAAGGACGCCTCGCGGCGCCCTTCGTTCAAGTTCAAGCCGGGTTATTGTTCAGCCGCCAACACGTTGAATCCTCCACCCAATGTGGCGTTAGGGCTGTGAGTAATAATAAGAGCAAGGTACTTATTGTTTACTTGTCGTACTGCCATGACGATAGGTGATGACCCTCCACCAAAATCGGTAAATGTTCCCGTTATCAATCCCGGCGCAGTTGCCTGTGAGGAAGTCGCAAAACTTATAGTACCTCCTTGTTGTGTGTTGAGTATTCCGTTATCAATGTCGGAATACGGATGCCCGGTGAGGTGGGTTCCATCTGTAGTTACTGAAGCCGGTTGTGTTGCGTGCGTTCCACACGTTCCACTACTGATCCATACGCCGCCGTGCAAGGTGCAATCATCTTGGGTATTGAAGATTTGGGAACTGTCCAAGGCGGTATGATATATAGCCTTAAATGTTCTTCCGGATTTAAGAAAATCGACCATATCTATATTGGGGCTTGGTTGTACAATTCCTACGATGGCTTCATTTGGCATATCCATGAAGAAAACACCGGATGGGGTGAATGAAATCCTCACCGGGTGGCCATCGGAGTCTGTGCCCTGCATCAATCCATTGATGCAAGAGAATCCAGACAGGGTGAATGGACCACCGGGATCCTCTGTTCCGTCCAATCTATACGAAGTGACGGTGATTCCATATGTGCTGCCAGAAACCGATATTACAGCTGTGCCAAAGGCATTATCACCACTGGTACAGCCCGCTCCTCCGTTTACCAATGGATTAGGGTCTCCGGCTGCGGAGCACCAGTTGGCACTAGGCATAGCGATCCAATTTACATTAACCCCTGTGGAGGGACAGCTTCCTTGCATGGTGGCAAAGATCGGCGGTTGGATAGATTGCTGTGTTCCGCCAGGGGTGGTATAAATTGGTGCCTGTGCCACTAACAGGGCGGTATTGACAGCTTCTATCATGTAGGCTGATTGAGGCAAAGTAGTTAAGCCGGGATCTGTATCTGTGGTACTTGTCACAGACAATTTCGCTATGCCTGGGTTTTTGGCTAATGCACTTACAGTGCCTGAGTAATTAAAACTTTTTGTATTGTTTGTTGCCGTGAAGGTTCCCGCGCCGCTGTCAATTGTCCAGGACCAAAAATCCCCAGGAGATTGTGTCCCCGCATAATTTGATGCTACTGTAACAGTTACCGTATAATCCTGTAAATGGTTATCAGCCGACCAGATTGTATAAATCACCGGGTTGGTAAAGTCATTGGTTGTTATACCGCTTTGTTGAACGGTTGAATAATTATGATTAACGTAGACGGTGGCTCCGTCTGAGGCGGTAAATGTCGCTATCAAATTCTTTACATCTGTGCCGTAAAGCACCGTGATGGCTATTGTATGTGTTGATTCATCAATGACGCCTGTTGCAGCCGGAGATACAATGTTGAACGCAGTCATTGTGTTTTCAGATGATAAGAGTGCTGGTATGGAAGTACATGATGCAAGAGATAAAGATAAAATAATTAAAAATATGAGAACTAAAAACCTATATTTCATTTTTCTCACCCCCCTTGATTTTCACGTGATTTAGTTTTTTCGATAATTGGAGATAATTATACACGAATAATTATTTATTAAAAGAGGAAAATAGACGAGCAACATTTCAGTTCGTAATAAAAGCCATTCAGGCAATTATAAAATACGGGGAGGAGGAACTGTTTAACGTATAGATGAAGCAATCAATATTTTCCTTTACATTTACTTATACTTGCTATAATTATTTTCCAGTCAATATGATAGATGCACGCTTTAAAAATTCTATAACAGGAATGCATCAATAAATAATGGCATACGGCATACACAGACAGGCATATTTAAACTTAAAATACTTTTCTATATTAATAATAAAATTCATGGTTCTTTAGCGGATGTAAGGGTTTTTTATTTACGAATGTTTTTACTACGTTAAAGGTTGTATGATGATTTTAAATTAATTTTAGTAAGAGGAATTAAGCATGAACAGAAGAAAAGTTTCAACTCAAGTTTTATTGTATTTTTTTATGCTGATGCTTTGGACGGCCACAGTTGGTTGCAGCAATAACGGTAATGCGGTGCCTGCTGCTCCTACTGCAACTACCTACAGCATTTCGGGTGTGGTGGCGTTAACCGGGGGACCGCTTACCGGTGTGACGGTTACATTGAGCGGTAAAAGCACAGGGACGTACACAACAGGCGCAGACGGAACTTACATTTTTGATGGTCTGACGGACGGCGGAGCCTATACCTTAACTCCCATCCTGGCGGGTTATACGTTCAATCCGGCCAGTAAGGTAGTGGTCATCAACGGATCAAATATGGATGCCGACTTTGTAGCAACATCTTTTACAGGTGCTACCTATAACATTTCCGGTAAAGTAACCGGCGTTGAGGGATTGAATGTAAAAATCACACTTAGCAGTGCCAGTACTATTGCGGAGGTATTAACTGATGGCGACGGAAATTACACTTCCCCGTCTCTTCCTGACGGCGGCGGTCCGCATACCGTGACGCCATACCTTTCGGGATACTCATTCACGCCTGCTAATATCAGTGGCATAACATTAAGCGGCGCCAACTCTACTGGAAATAATTTTGTGTCAGAAACGGCTAATTTTACGCAGGCCGACCTTGAGGGAACATGGAACTTTCAATCGGTGGAGACAGGCAGTTGGAACGGATGGGTTCGTGGCACTGTAACGATCACTTCCGATGGGACAGTGACCTTTGAGTCGTGTCTTAACAGAGACGGCGCCTGTTCGCCGGCATCTGTAGTAATGACGATTGATTCAACGACCGGCGTGATAGCTGATAGTGGCAACGCCGATAATCATTATTCGATGGCATCGAATAAGACTTTCATTGCGGGAACGCAATACAATGTAGGCACCCCACACCCGGCCCTCATAATTTTCCAGAAAAAGTTGGACGGGACTGTGTACGCGAATACCGACTTAAAGAGCAAGAGTTTCGTTTTTCATCAACTTAATGTTGGTGTTGGTTCGAGTAACAAGTGGCAGTATGGGGCGGGAAGTACCACCTCTACCGGCGCAATGAACATAAGCAGTGAGACCGACCCATCTGGCACTGATACGCCGGGAGATGTTGGGGAGACCATATCAGTGGATAGCAGTGGGATTGTGTCGATGAGTGACAACACAACTTGGAAGGGATTCCTTTCTGCCGATAAGAGGACGATCGTGGGGACAGTCACGGAAGGAACTGAATATCATATGATGATCATTCAGATTATCGACGGGCAGTCCGGCTCTTACATGCGAATTGTTGGAATATCGAATGGTCATATGCTTGCCACCGGCGCTGCTGACCCTGCTCCTTTCTGGGCACATCAATTCGTCGGCATTTCCGGAGGCATAATGAGTTTCCTCGACTGGGTATGCAGTAATGCCACAGTAACTCTTCCTGGGGCCAGAACCATCTCGATTGGTTCGTCGGGAGCTGTAACCTTGACTGGATCTGATTTTAATGGACAGTTGTCTTACGATGACAAGTTTATGGTTGGTACCGAGACTTTCGACACAGGCGTCTTTGCACTTGATGTAATAACGTTTTAGAAACACTAGACAGTTAAAGTCCTGCCCTTGCGGGGGGCAGGCGGTACTAAATATCAACTTGGCATATGGATGCGCTGAAATAGTTTGTGAGTAGCTGTATTTTTTTAAAAAGGAAAAAACAACAAGCATCTTTTCTGAAATGGTTGTTTCTTTATTTATGCTTTTTATTCTTTGTGTATTTCGATCACGTTTGAATTTGTTGCCTGTTCTATTATCTGTCCGGCCAATGTTGAAGCGTTCTTTAATGCCTCATCTCTTAAGTGAGCACGTAAGCTTCCCCTAAAATAAGACATGTTAGAAGTAGAGCTTTTTGGCAAAATCATATGTCAGGAGGTTTTTATGAAAGGGTCACGGATCGAAACAAATAATCTGATAAACTTTGAACTTGAATGCCACTGATTTGATATCTTTGCCGGCTTGTCTTCATTATTCTGTTCGACTGGTCTTTATGTCGATCCGATGAAGCTGCGTTGGGATCTGCTTGCATCAGAACAAATCCTGTCCCTACCGTCCTTTTTCGCTTGGTACATGAGCTTTTCTACTCGGTGAACAAACATTTTCAACTCTTCCATCGGCTTGTACTGAGCCAGACCGATACTGACCGTCATATAAATGTTTTGATCCAACACCGGAGAAAAGATTTCTTTCCTTAATTCCGCTTGTAATCTTTTCGCCTTTACAACTCCCTCTTCGATTGCGGTCATCGGCAGTATGATACTAATTTCTCCGCCGCCGTAACGATAGGCGGAATCGGTCTCGCGCAGGCACCGTTTTATAACCTGACCAAGCCTTGACAACACATAGTCCCCCTCAACATGGCCGTAGGTATCGTTGAAAGCTTTGAATTTGTCGAGATCCAGCAGAAGAAGGGTCAAAGGCTGTCCATAAAAATAACTGTTCGACCGCTCTATTTCTATTTCAAGCTGAGCGTGAAAATGCTTGGAATTGTAAAGCTGCGTGAGGTCGTCTATTATGCTTAGTTCACGATATTTCTTTTCGCTTTCCCGGAGTACATTCTCCGCCTGCTTGCGCTCGGTGACGTCGCGTAAAATTCCTCTAAAGCCCCTTGGTTTACCGGATGAATCTTTTTGTAATGATATGGACGCTTCAATATATCTTTTATCCCCATTTTTTCTTATAATCTGCCAATCGAATCCTTCAGTGGGTTTCCCTGTACCGTAAACTTCATTGAACGTTTGAAAAAGTTTTTTTGAGTGTCCTTTATCTGTATATTGCCGGTAATTCATACCTTTTAATTCCTCTCTGGAATAGCCGTAGAGGCGGCATATTGCATCGTTGAAAAAGGTAAAGTTGCCGGCAAGGTCAACCTCAAAATAGCCCTCCTGAATAGTCTCAAGAATATTTCGATATTTCTCTTCACTCTGACGCAACGCTTCTTCAATACGTTTGCGCTCGGTAATATCGCGGTAGTTAACAACGATAGCCTCAACAACATTATTATGTACAAAGTTGCTTCCAACAGCTTCGACCATACGCCAGCTTCCATCCTTATGACGAAGACGCATTTCGCCCTTTATAACAGGGTCGTTTGCATCTCTAGTCAAAGTATTGAACGAACCAGCTAAAAACTTTATGTTATCCGGATGAACAAGCTCAAATCCTTTGGCGCCAATCCTTTCTTCAGGTTTGTACCCCAAAACTCTCTCCACCGCCGGATTTATATAAGTGATGATTCCCTCTAGATTAATGATAGCAATGATGTCGGAAGAGTTCTCTACGAAAGCCCGAAACCGCTGCTCTTCTTGGCGTAATTTCTTCTCCATGAGTTTGCGCTCGGTTACGTCGCGGGCAACAGAGATCGTACCCGCAACTTGTCCATTACGTATTAAAGGGGATCCATTAATTTCTATATCCTTTAAGGTTCCATCCTTAGCGACAAACGTATAAATCGTTGCCGGAATTCTTTCATCCTTGAGCATCTTGCTTAGATTGGCGATCGCTCTCTCAAAAGATTCCGGGGTAAAGATATGTCTCAAATCGGAAACATGTCTACCGATGAAATCTTCAGCTTTGTACCCCGATAATTTCTCCACGCTTGGAGATATGTTCAATATATTAAAATCGGCGCCAATCATAAAAACAAAATCCGATATATTTTTAAATTGCAATCGATACTCTTCCGCCAATGTCCGCAATTGTTGATGGGCTGTTTCCATATCCAGTATTTTCTTTTCAAGTTGATTGAAAAGGACTTCATCGTATTGCCGGAAAAACTCCATTTCTTCACCGAGCGGTTTCCTCATAAAGTTGCCTTACATCTATCAATTTTAAATTTTAAGAATAAAGATATTTATTATTGATAATAATTTTTGACAGTTAGAGTATATAAAGAACGATTTTGTATGTCAACAAAATATTGGTCACAAAATGTGCGGGATTGATTTTTGTCGAGTTTGAAATGTGTTTATTTTCGATTGAAATGTTGTATGAATTCGGAAAATCAGAAAAATAACATTACAGGAAGACAGAGATAAAATTCAGCTTTCCGAGCCAGCGGATTTGTTGACGGCACCTACAAGTCAATCCTGCGGTTTGGAATCTTCCAGCTTCAGCCGGGGGAGGAATGCGGTGAAACCTGCGGGAGGCCGCGTTATTGTGGGGAGCCTCCGGCTCCTGCCGGTGGGGGCTCCACTGGATTCATCAAATGGGGAAAACTGAAGATAACCAACTAAAAGAGAGTATAACATAAAGTATGCACGTTACGATAGTGTCGGTCCATCTTTTAACAAGAATAACGCTTAGGCACAGCTTTTTTATTTTCAACATTCTTCACATGAGGATACTTTTCTACAAATATATTATACTCCAAAGATATGCGGGGGTCATGGGGTTCTTTTTTCATGAGCATTGTGAGAGTATCAAATGCCTTGTCTATATGGTTTCTCTTGAGGTGTATTCTATACATTCCTAGGTAGGCGTATTTGTTGTAACCTGTCGCAATAGTTTTCTGATAGCTTATTTCTGAGTTTCCCAGATCATTGATATTCATATAGGAATCGCCTATTCTGGTCAGGGCAATTTTCCTGTTCATCCCGTATTTTAGTGCATTTTTCCATGCATTGATTGCATCTTCATACTCTCTCATCCCCCTGAGACAATCTGCTTTTCCATGCCATGCGTAAGAATTTTTCGGGTCTTTAGAAAGTGCTGTATCGTAAAGTTCAAAGGCTTTCTTGTAAACTTTTGTTCTCCTGTAAATATTGGCGGCTGAGGTAATAGCGAAAATTGAACTATCCGTGGAGGAAAAAAGTTTTTCAAAATATAAAAGTGCTTCTGCGTCATTCCCCAGTTTTTCGCAAACATCTCCCAGACCCATAAGTGCAAAAGGATCTTTAGGATGAAGTTTTATGGCAGTTAGATAGTATTTTTTTGATCCCGTAAGGTCATCTTTCTTTCTAAGTGCATCCCCTACTCGGGTAATTATTTTGTAATCACCCGAGTTGTAAGACAGATATTTAAGCCAGACTTCAACGGCACTATCCATATCCTTCAGACCGCGGTATGAGTCTCCAACACCTGCCAGGGCATAGAGATTAGTTTCTTCAAGTTCAAGGCAACGCTGATAGTAGTGTAGGGATTCTTTAAAACGTTTTTTCTTGCCTTTGAGATTTCCGAGGCCGACAAGGGCATGCACATTGTCCGGATCCAGATCAAGAATCTCAAGATATTTCGCCTCAGATTCGGTGAGCTTGCCGTCTTTTCTCAGCTTGTGGGCAACCCTTACCAGATTATCCACTTCTTTATTGTATTTAGAATTAGTCATAAAAATTCTGATAAAAACCTTCTTTTTGTGAAAGGAATTATAGTGAACGCGGTTTTGTATGTCAAGAAAATCGTGACTACAAAAAGTGCGTTGTGATGTCAATGTTTGCCATCAAAAGAAAATTATGTTTATTTCGAATTCAAGGAAAATATATCCGTAAAAAACCTAAATGCTCACTTATGGAAGAAATAAATTTTAGACAAATATGTTTAAACCGGATTAAGATTTGTTAGACTTTTTATCCGAACGATGTAATCTTCTTATCTGCGAGATGTAAAACTCAATTTTTTTGATTGCTTCGCCGGGCGTATCGACGAATTCCACCCCCGCTTCATAAAATTTATCCTCAATGAGGACTTTGAGCCATTTTACTTTTCCGAGGGCGGTTATCTGCTGCGCCAGAGTCTTTAATTTAAAATCTATCTTGAGGAGGGTATCGACAGGCAAAAGAATATTGGTTTGAATTTTAGCACCTGACAAGGAGATGTCCTTGCTGTAGTTATGTGATATTGTTTCTTTAGAAAGATTTTTTCTGTTGGAGATTACAGTTATAATAATCTCATTCTCATCCGTTAATCTTGGCGATCTTCTTCTTTCGTCCATCCACTCCTACCTTTTAGAATGCCCGGTTTTCAATTTTTCCTTCAAATACTGCTTATTATTTTTTGAACTATAAAAAACTCAGTCTTGCATGTCAATGAAATATTGGTCACAAAATATAAGGATTGCCATTTGAACTATTCCAAAGGTTATTATGCAGAACAAATCCTGTCTCTACCGTTCTGCTTCGCCTGGTACATGAGTCTGTCTACTCGATGAACGAACGCCTTCATACCTTCCTTCGGTTTGTACTGTGAAAGACCGACGCTCATCGTCACAAAGACCTCTTTATCCGACACAGGGATAAAGGACTCTTTTCTGAATTCCGCTTGTATTCTTTTCGCTGTTGCAATTCCCTCCTCGCTCGTTGTCATCGGCAGCATAATTGTAAATTCCTCACCGCCGTAGCGATAGGCGGAATCGGAATCACGCAGGCATCGCTTGATAACCCGGCCGAGTCGCGATAACACATGGTCCCCCTCAATATGGCCGTATGTGTCGTTGAACTCCTTGAATTTGTCGAGATCCAGCATTAGGAGGGCCAAAGGTTGTTCGTAGCGATTCGACCGTTCTATTTCTTTTTCAAGCTGAGAATAAAAATGCCTGGAATTGTAAAGCTGGGTGAGGTCGTCGATTATGCTCAATTCCAGGTACTTCTGTTCGCTTTCTTTAATGGTAGAAAAGGACCTGGCAACCTTTGCCCTTAGTCTGGTGATGTATCCGCCGACCAGCGAAAACCAGGGCAGAACAATTGCCAGAGTCATGATGTTCAATATATCGGTTTTTGTATTGATGGTTTCGGGATGGATTTTGTAAAGCAGAAATATAACCGCTGCATAATTGACCACGGCAAACAAAGACAGAAAAAGAAATTCCCGGACATTCAACCTGAAAAGCCCGAAAACAAACACGACCAGATAGATAGAGATTATACCGCTTCTGAGAGATTCGGCATAATACAAAACCACCGTAGTCCAGAAAGTGGCTACCGCCATCTGGAGAAAGGTCAGGCTGGGATCTTTGAATCGTTTATTAAATCCGGTTCTGATTATCGCATATATCGAGATATTGCAGATAAGAATTCCTAACTGACAACAAACCAGAACATATAAAGGTACCGGAGTCAATCCCAGTAAAAAAGTGAAGACGGCGATAGAACACCATATGAAATACGATGCGAATGCTATGAGAAACCGTTTAATTCTCAAAGTCTGTTCGTGATCATCTATAGGAAATATACTAAACATTGATCATTTCCTTTATAGCTGAAAAATCACCGGCATTTCTCTTTTTTTAACTGATTTCTAACCTTGATTCTATATTTGTACCACATGTCAATTTGAAGCTCAGTAGTTTTTTAATTATTTCCGATTGATATGTAACCATGTTTTTCTACGGGATTGATTTCTCCATCTCATGGAAGCTGATAGCTTTTTTCGCGGAATAATCTCAGGCAGGAATCTGCTACACCATCGTCATAAAGAATCCCCTTATTTTTCTCGATCTCTTCAAGCGCTGCCTCAATACCCAAGCCTGGGCGATAGGGACGATTAGAAGCCATGGCTTCCACGACGTCGGCGACAGCCAGAATTCGTGACTCCATGAGAATTTCATTCCCTTTTAGATTTCTTGGATAACCGGTACCATTCAGTCGCTCGTGATGCTGGTAAACTATCTCCGCCAGGGGCCAAAGAGATTCCACATCTTTCAACATCTCATATCCGCTTCGGGCATGTTCTTTAATCATAGAAAATTCAATATCTGTCATATTGGCAGGCTTGGACAATATTTCTGCGGGTATGGATAATTTCCCGATGTCATGGATGATGCCGGCCATGCGAATTCCGTCGACTCTATCCTTGGGTAATCCCATTTCCGTGGCAATTGCCCTGGCAAGGTCCGCAGACTTTTTCTGATGACCAGCCGTATAAGGATCTCTCATCTCTACGGCTGATGCCATGACCTGGATGGTGGTGCCAAACGCTTTTCTGAGACTGTTAAGGGTGCGTCGAAGTTCTTCATCCCTCTGCTTGCGCTCAGTAATGTCCCGATAGTTAACAATGACAGCCTCGACAACATTATTGTTTGCCAGATTGCTTCCCACAGATTCGACCGTACGCCAGCTTCCATCCTTATGGCGAAGATGCATTTCTCCCCGTATAGCGGGGGCGTTTGTATCTTTGGCCAAAGTATTGAATGAATCAGCTAAAAACTTTATTTCATCCGGATGAATAAGCTCAAATCCTTTGGCGCCAATCCTTTCTTCGGGCTTGAACCCCAAAACTTTCTCCACCGCCGGATTTATATAAGTGATAATTCCTTCCAGATTAAGGAGAACAATAATGTCGGAAGAATGTTCTACGAAAGCCCGGAACCGCTGCTCCTCTTGACGTAATTTTTCCTCTGTCCGCTTACGCCGGTTGACATTATCCTGAGATCCAGTATTATTTCTATGCGTTTCGACACTCTTCTTTTTCATTTATTCTTTTCCTTATATCGAGCCGGTTGCATAGCGGCCTATTTCGGCTCAAATTTCCATTAGGTTCTAGTTACGGAATTGACTGCTGGAAGAAGTCTTTGTTTCTTTCACAAAGTTTCAGCAGTGGAAATTTACACAAATTAAATATTACGGATTATAAAATACACTCCTCACGGGAAAAATCGTTGAGTCAATACCCACCGATACTTTCACAACCCTCAACCCTCAGCATTAATAGTATCTGTCCTTTGCCTCAGCACTTGAGTAATGTTTGTATAATTTTGTTCATTAGCATACATCTCCGCAGTATAACCCAGATTATTTTTTGCCTTAGTATTCGCCCCGGCATTAACGAGTAATTCGACGATCTTCGTATATCCGGCCATGGAAGCAGCCATCAGCGCCGTATTGCCTTCATTAGTTTTCGCATCAATGTCCGCCTTTTTATCAATGAGCAATTTAGCGGTTTTTAGATAACCTTCCGTGGCAGCCTTCATCAGCAAAGTGAGGCCGTCATCTTTTGCATTTATGTCCGCCCCTTCATCAAGCAGTTTCTTAACAAGAGCCGCATCACCTACAGATATATTTCTGTGCCAGCATGTTTGTTTCATTTTCCATAATCCAAATCCTATTATAATTAAACATATAATGAAAACTGTAGACATAATTATTGCTCCTTTCTTATTCAATTTAGCTTAACCTTTACTACCTAGCAATTTATATACCAAATGAAATTAAATATATCTATATTTCTCAAGTTAAATAAATTCAAAATTAGCATGTAAAATCAAAGCTAAACATTATTAAACATCTGCGTAATAATAAAATTCAGATAACTCCGCATTTCAGATAAATAGTAATTTTCATCAAAAAAAGGTCATTTTGACCATAATTTATGCAGGTCCATTCTATTTCTGTATGCCGTTAATTTTTAATACACTATTAATGAATAACCCTTGAAAGAAAGCATCTCCGTAAAAAATACTAAATACTCACTAACGGAAAGAAAGAAACAAAATTCCGATTTCCTAACTGTCAAAATAGTTTCTTTTACTTACTGATGTTTAGTTGCGAACATTTGTCAGAATGGAGTATTACCATTTGTAAACATATTTTTTCTATCTCATGGAAGCTGGCAGCGTTTCTCCATTCTAATAAAATAAAGATTGTACTTGCATATTATCTACCACAAAATGTATATTACAATATATTTAATTCACATAGGCATTCTTGGGAGGTTTCGATATGAACGTAAAAGGCACTTTTTTTACTTTAACAAAGACTCTTATGATCGCAGCTTTCGGTGAGGAACGTTGGAATTCCTTTATAACCAAGTTGGCGGAGAAGGACAAATATTTCAAAAATATAATTATGTCCGTTACCCTCATTCCAGTGGAAAAATTAATCATTTTTTTTGACGAGATGTGCAGGGAATTCTTCAACAACGACAGAATGTCGTACTTGATGTTTGGGAAATCAGGCGCTAAATATGCCCTGTCGCCGGAAGGCCCGTACAAAGCTTTTATGCTCACAAAGGATATAAAGCAGTTCGTCGAGATTTACATGCCTAAGCTCTGGACGGCGTTTTTTGACGGAGGTACAGTTGCCACAAAGTTAGAGAACAACATCGTTCATCTCAAAGTCACCGGGATTAATATAAAAAATTTGTATTTCGAGCAACTTATTATGGGTTACAATCAGCAGGCCCTCAAAACGTTCGGGAAGAAATCTGTTGTGAAACGGGTCAGGAGTATTTCATCGGGAGATGAAGATATTTATTTCCAGTTTGAACTAAAGGACGCTTGACCACAAAATATAAAAGACGGTGTTGATGTTTGCCGTCGTGTGTAAATGTGTTTATTGCGGATTGAAGTCTTGCATCACTGTGGCCATGACCGATCTAACACTTGCATGAAGAAATACTTGTTGAGTTTACCTGTCTCAATTATTTATCTTTTATCTTATCCAGTCTTAATTGCGCATCTGAGTCACCTTGCTCAGCCGCTTTGCGATACCACTTGGCAGCTTCCGAATAGTCCCGTGAAACACCTTTTCCGATTTCGTACATCACTCCCAGATTGTACTGTGCATTTCCAAGTCCTTGTTCAGCCGCTTTACGATACCACTTCACAGCTTCGAGATCATCCTGTAAGACACCTTTAGCGTTATCATACATCCATCCCAGATTGGACTGTGCACATACGTCACCTTGTTCAGCCGCTTTGCGATACCATTTCACAGCTTCGGAATCGTCCTGTGGGACGTCTTTACCTTTTCTATACATCCATCCCAGATTGAACTGTGCACGTCCGTTACCTTGCTCAGCTGTTTTACGAATATCTGTTAAAG
Source organism: uncultured delta proteobacterium (assembly GCA_963710575.1). Classification (GTDB taxonomy): domain Bacteria; phylum Desulfobacterota; class Syntrophia; order Syntrophales; family Smithellaceae; genus Smithella. The sequence continues at coordinate 24,743 of CAVQAL010000009.1, forward strand.
ATGATGATATGTTTATTTTTTCAGTTGTATTATTTTTTCGGGAATGTTCTTCATTCAAAACAGTTTCTTTTTTATCAAACCATTCACCGCAATATCTGCACTTTTTAACCGTATCGTGATTTCCACTCTGACAAACAGGACATTTTTTCATAGCGGCTCCTAAAATATAAAAACCCCGTTCTCTTAAGGATAAAAACTTACAATATTTTTTCACATGGGCTTTGTACTATACGTTAAATGAAAGTTTAGCATATTTTGATTATTTGCGTTGGAAATGTTGTATGAATTGGTAGAATAAGAAAAACAACTTTACAGGAAGGAAGCAATACAAATCCGATTCCAAACCATCGGAATAGTTTGTTTCACTACTACTGTTCAGCGCAGGGTAGTTGTAATAAGCGATGATTAACATTTGTGAATATCTTTCTATTTCCTGGAAGCTGGCGGCTTTTCTCCATTCTAATAAAATAAAGATTATACTTGCAAATTAATGCGCCACAAAATATATATAATAACATATTTAATTCACATAGGCATTCTTGGGAGGTTTCGATATGAACGTAAAAGGCACTTTTTATGTTATAACAAAGGCTGCTATGAGCGCAGGTTTCGGCGAGGAACGCTGGAATTCCTTTATGACCAAGCTGGCGGAGAAGGACCAATATTTTAAAAATGTGATCATGTCCATTACCCTAATTCCGGTGGATAAATTAATCGTTATGTTTGACGAGATGTGTAGGGAATTCTTTAACAACGACAGAATGCAGTACTCGATGTTTGGAAAGGTAGGCGCTAAAAATGCCCTGTCAGCTGATGGCCCGTACAAATCTTATATGCTCACAAAGGATATAAAGCAGTTCGTCGAGTTTGTCCTGCCTAAGCTCTGGTCGACGTATTTTGATGGAGGTGTAGCTACAGCACGGTTTGAGAACAACATCGTTCATCTCAAAATCACAGGACTTATAATCAAAAATGTTTACTTCGAGCACCTTATTATGGGTTACTTTCAGCAGGCCATCAAACTTTTCGGGAAGAAGACTGTTGCGAAACGTGTCAGGAGTATTTCATCGGGCGATGATGATATTTATTTCCAGTTTGAATTTAAGGATTCTTAAACACAAAATATAAAGAGCGGTATCGGTAACTGTAGTACAAATAGTGTTTATTGTTGAAACTCCAATTCCGAAAGCGAATAACCTAAAGGTCACTATAGGCGCCACGGAATTGGTAAGTTCAACAATCCCGCATGGCGGAGGGTTAATGCCCCGTAGCTTGCTGCGGGGGAGTTTCATTTTTGTGAACGGTATTTTTTAGAGCAGACAAAACTGTATTGTAAATTTCGGTTTGTCTGGTTCCCTTTTATTCCACTCGTCCTATGGAACTGCCTTGATGTTTTCAGGCCGGATCCATTGCGGAAGAATTGATTTTTCAACCTTGACTTTTTGTAATGCGGGATATTCAGCAATGAACGATTTCATATCCTCATCGAATTTATCTTCAACAACAACATCAAATGTTCCAGAAGAAAAACCTGGTATAGATTGATCGATATAAGGTATATCGCCCCCGGCTTTTGTTTCGGCATCAGTTTTCTTCTCACGGAGTACAATGTCCAGATGCCCCAGGTAACTTATTGAATTCGGTTTAATCTCTGTTTTTAAATTTAACTTGGCAAAACCGGATCCGGAAGTCAACGTGGGAATTTTATAAGTCGCATAGAAACTGTCAATATTATATGTGCCACTCTCCAGTTCATACTTCAGTAAATATTCATTGAAACGCTTCTTTTCTTTTTTATAAGGTTTATAAGGTTTACCGGGGTTGGAAAGAAGATCATTCTTGCAGTCTGTTTCAGATTGCGGGCAAAAAACAACGTTCAGCAATTCTAACTGACGTTTTGGTTTATATTGGTTGGATATTCTGACGGAAAGCAAAGCAATTGATTTCTTTGTAAGATCAATGTCAGACTGTCCTTTGGTGAGAGCCATTTTTTTGCCGGCACAACCACTCATAGCGAAGACTAAACAAAAAATAATCAGAAATCTGTGCTTCATCATAAAATCCTCCATTTATTAGGATTAATACATAATGCCAACGATCGGCCCTCGATACTTATACTACATGTTAAATGAGAGCTCTATAGTTTTTTTGAATATTATAGTTTGAGATGTTGTGCCAGCAAGCATAACTGGAAAAACAAAATTACAGGAAGAAGGGTTTGTTGAGTGCAATGCCAATGCCGATTCCTTCGCCGGGCACAAGGTTGCCGAAAACCCAATGCCCGGCTGGAATTTTTTCAACGATGTTTCTTCCCATTAACGATTACTCAATTCAGTAGAGAAGACGGTTAATCCTTGGGCAACAGAATTATGGCAATTCTCCGGTTTTTCGCCCGTCCTTCGGGTGTGTCGTTGTCCGCCAGTGGTTGATATTCGCCAAACGCCGTTGCGGAGATAATTTTCGGATCAATGCCCTGTTCCTGCAAGTATTTTGTAACGTTCAGTGCGCGCGCGGCGGAGAGTTCCCAATTGGTCGGATAAATTTTGGCCAGATGGCTGGTGATCTGCACATTATCCGTGTGCCCCTCAATCCGGATGTTTTTATCTTTTATGTTTTTCAGAATGTCCACGACTCTTTTAAGAACCTCCAGGCCTTCTTTTTTCACTTTCGCTTCGCCGGATGCAAAAAGGATTTTATCAACCACGTCCATGGTGAGTTTACCTTTGAGCTCCGTGATGGTAATTTCTCCCTTAGAGATTTCCGCTTTCATTTCCTTCAGAAGGTTTTTATAGGTGTTGCTCGAGGCTTCTACTTCCTGCGATTTCTTTTTCAACTGGGCTACGTTTTCCTTGAGTTTTGTGTTTTCCGCTTCCAGATCGGCGATTTTTTTTCGATTTTCAGAGACGCTTGTAGACAAGTTATCCCGTTGGCCGGTAAGGTTCGCTATTTCCTTTTTGAGCGAGGCGTTTTCCTCGGTCAGCGCCGCCAGCTGCTTGGATGTGGCATCCAACTCCTTGGCTGTGTTCTCCGCTTCATTTGCCTTGGCCAGGTATTTGCTTTCCGCCACCATGCAACCACTGCACAAGACGGCCATCATGAAAATGCTAAAAAATAAATATGCCGTTCTTTTCATAAAATCCTCCTTGTTATATTAATCAGGTTAATCTTCCTTATATTGATAAAACTTTGCTTCTGTATGATTGAAACTATAGGAAGTCCGGTTTTGTATGTCAAGGAAATCTTGGTCGCAAAAGGTGAGGTACGCAACTTACGTTTATTGTTGAGCGTGAAGAGATTGTCTTAGTTTCAGTAATGGGCCGTTGTAAGAAGGGATGTTTACAGAGAAATCGATTCTAACGCTTACAGAAATAAGTGCTTGTTAAGTTTTCCTGTAAGTCAATGTTTTTCCTTGTGGAGGGGGAATCTGATACGCCGGAATGTTCAATGCTGGTGATATTTAAACTAAGAATATTGTTCTTTATTTGCACAGTTTACCCAAGCTGGCGGATATATTATAAATAGCTTTGACAAGAGCAGGCGACTTTGGTAAAAATCTAAACACTCATTTTATTAAGTTAAAAAAGTTTTGAATAATGCGAGGAGGCACTATGTTAAAAAAATCAGGTTTTGTATCATTGAAGAGTTTTTGTTTGTTGTCTTTTGTCTTAATGATAAGTGCTGTGTTTATTCTGGGAATGGGCGTAACTTCGGCGCAGGCTGCCAAAAAGGTTGATGCGCAGAAGAGCATTGCCGGACTCGTAGATCTTAACAGCGCGTCGCAGAAAGACCTAGAGGCCGTCAAGGGTGTAGGCTCGGCAACAGCAAAGAAGATCATTGCCGGGCGTCCATACAAATCAGTTGATGAACTTTCCAAGACCGGATTGAGCGCCAAGTCAATTAATTCGATCAAACCCTTTGTAACAGTCGGAGGCGCGCCTGCTCCTCTGGCAGCGGCGGCAACAAAAGCTACAGCCGCAAAAACATCTGTAACCGCAAAGGCAGAGGCTGCGAAAACGTATGCTGTCGCAACAACAGCCGCCGCTTCTTCCGAAGTGACCAAATCCGCGAAGAATGTGCAGACAACGGCTAAATCTGCCGCCGCCAAACTTGCGCCGGGCACAAAGATTAATATCAACACGGCCGACCAGTCAACGATTGAGAAGCTTCCTGAAATCGGCCCCGTAAAAGCTAAGGCGATCATCGCCAGCAGACCTTACGATTCCATCGAAGATGTTATGAAGGTCAAGGGTATTAAAGGTAAAACCTTTGACAGGATCAAGGATTATATTGTTGTCAAATAACTGTTGTCTAAGTTTAACTTAACATAAATGAGGATGGCTTTTATGAAAAAGATTTTGATCTTTGTGTGTGTATTCTTTTTTGTTGCGGTAGTCGCGTTTGCCGCGGGATCAAAAACTTATCAGGTAACATGGCCGGCTATGGACTGACTAAGCCGATTGCCAGCAATGATACGGAAGAAGGCCGCCAGAAGAACCGCAGAGTTGAAGCTGTCATGGAAGTCATAAGGACAGTTAAGTAAGTTTTTAACATTTTCAAAATTTTGAAAATACTTAAAGCCCCATGACACAGCGGCAAAGTCATGGGGCCTTTTCTTGGTTTGCCCTTATGGTGAAGAACCGTAAAAGTTTAACTTCGCATTTGGGACATATCTCAAATGTTGCCGCAACATTCTGCCGCGCTAATTCTGTAATGAAGCTGATTCGAACGTATATCTATGGTATGGAAGCGGTATTAAACATGTTCATGCGGGCTTACAATTTAATGAGTCTGTTTCGCTTTGATGAATTCCGATGATTTATTCGGTTTTCTCTCCGCTCATAACTTCATAGGTGTCAAAAACTGTTGCCGGCGGCATATAAAGCTTTTCCTTCGGTTTTTTCGTGAGTTTCAATGCCTCTGTCGGACATGTGGTAACACAAAGGCCGCAGCCGATGCAACGCCCGGCACGAAATTCGATTTTTTCATTCTTCATCTTCAATGCTCCCACGGTGCATCGCTTGGCGCAAATACCGCACTGTGTGCAGATGGCTTCATCAAACAGGCATACGTAATTGCTTTTCACAGCCAGGGCTGGGGACGGAAAAAGTTTCAACGAGATAAGCATCCCGCAGCAGCAGGAACAACAGCAGCACATGGCTTCCACTTTCTGGGAATTCAGGATATGGATAACCAGGCCTTCCGCCTCGCTTTGCTTCAGAATGGCCAGAGCCTCATCGGTGCTGATATAACGGGCCATCTTGTTTTCCACATAATAGTCGGCAAAGGTTTCAAACTGCAGGCACGTCTCCGCGGGATGAGAGCATGTTTTTCCGCACATGCGCACGGCTTTGCGGCAAAAGCATTCGGCAACGGCAATGCGTGATTTGCTCTTAATGATAGCAACCGCATCATCGTAAGGTGCGACAGGGCTATCGGCTACTATTTCGGCGTTAATGGGAATGGAGCGTAGATGAGGTGTTTTCTGTCCATGGAACGTGGCACCCAAACCTGTAAGATAATACTGGGAAATATCCTTTAGCAGCGGCATATTCAAATTATTCAACTGGAACTCATAGATACCGACAATGAATGGCACCGGAAAATAGCGGATCGTTTCATCCTCTTTGACTCTGAAAATAAGTCCTCTCCGGGCCATATCTTCCAGCCTGACCGCCATATCCGCAGTATCTGCCTCAAGCCGCAAGGCCACCTGCTGAACTGTTTCCGGCCGGGCATCCATTTTCAGGAATAAGTCCGCATCTTCTTCACTGAAAAGATGGCGGAGTATTTTTATCTCCACACCATTTGCCGTTGCCGGGTAACCGGTCGCCATCATTTCGAGCCTGTCGCGCAATCTTTCATGGATATCGTTCATACTGGAAGTGACCTTTCGTTTCTGTATTTAGCCATATAACCTTTATCAAAAGTGAGGAGTGATTACAACTCCAGTAAAAAAATCCTTGTCTTTCCTGTCATGGATGCCTTTGCGCGACCTCGTGCCACCTTCAGATGGTCAGGTTATCAGGATAAATCCAGTATTTGTCTTTTTAACAGTGCCTTTATAAATCAGTGATTAACGAAATACACAGAAAATCTGTAATGTTATTAACAATAGTATTATTGGTTATTGACAAAAAAACTTATTTATAACAATATGAACAGCATCAAGAGGTTATTATTACCGCCAGAAAACCGCAGTAGTATAATAACTAATTTTAAAAATATTACCGAAGGGATGCAAATTCTTATTCACCGCCTTGCCATTAATAAGAAATATCCACAAAATCATATGCTGAAAAGAAAAAGAATCGTTGGGAGTTGGTGTCTTTTTTTCTGCCTGTTGTCTTTTCTGTTTTTGCCTTATCAGGCTCTTTCTTACAATTCCTCTTCGGATAATTTAAAAAAATACATAAGTGCGCTAGAGAAGCAAATCTCTCTTTACGGATGGACAGATATCAAACCGGGAGCCATAAAATGGGAATATTACCGGTCAACAAAAAATAAGAATCCTCTTATCTTTACTACGTTCGGTAACAGCAAGGGAAACTGCGTTTTATTTTTAGGCTGCGTGCACGGCGACGAATTGCCGACAGTCTATATCATTTTCAAGCTTGCCCATTACGTTAAAGATAATCCGGCTTTGTTTAAAGATAAATGCATTGTTATCGCGCCGCTCGTCAATCCCGACGGTTTCTTAGCTACCCCGCCAACCCGGGTCAATGCCAGCGGTGTTGATCTCAACAGAAATTTCCCCACAAAGGACTGGCAGGCAAGCGCGATTCGCAAATGGGTTGCCAGGGGGAAAAACAAGCGTTACTCTCCGGGCGCAAAACCGGCATCAGAGCAGGAAACACAGTTTCAGATGGCTTTGATCAAGAGATTCAAGCCGCAAAGAATATTGTCGGTACATTCACCGCTTAACTTTTTTGATTATGACGGGCCCTCATCTGATTTGAATTCCTTCGAGCAATGGCTGGAAAAAATATCTAAGGAAACAAATCATCCCTGGAAAAAATTCGGATATTATCCTGGATCACTGGGTAATTATGCCGGTCATGAACGCAACATTTTTACCTTGACTCTGGAACTGCCTACATCCGACCCGAGGCATAGCCGTGAGTATTTTCAAAAGTTTCAGCCATCAATTTTGAAATTTATTAATCTGCCTGTTGCCGGTTCACTGCCAAATATCAAGAAGTGATTTCCAGTTCAGAGAGGCGGTCAGTGTTGATTGGATAGAAAAAGGGCTTTATGAGCGGGAAACCGCTCTTGGTTTATGATCAAATCGCAGCCTGTGCCTGCGATTTGAAAATCTTAATGAAGGAATAGAAATGCATATTAATCAGAGTGCTGTCAATAACAAATACTCACCCAATCAGATGATGAAATTTAAAAGAATCGTTGGAAATTTATGTCTTTTTTTCTGCCTGTTGTCTTTTCTATTTTTGCCTTATCAGGCTCTTTCTTACGATTCTTCTTCGGACGATTTAAAAAAATACATAAGCGCGCTGGAGCAGCAAATCTCCCGTTATGGATGGACAGACATCAAACTGAAAACAATACCATGGGAATATTACCGGACAACAAAAAATAAGAATCCGCTTATCTTTACTACGTTCGGTAACAGCACGGGGAACTGCATTTTATTTATAGGCTGCGTGCACGGCGATGAGTTGCCGACAGCCTATCTCATGTTCAAACTTGCCCATTACGTGAAAGATAATCCAGCGTTGTTCAAAAACAAGTGCATTATTATCGCGCCTCTGCTCAATCCCGATGGTTTTTTAGCCGCCCCGCCCACGCGGGTTAATGCCAGCGGCGTTGATATCAACAGAAATTTCTCCACAAAGGACTGGCAGACAAATGCGATTCGCCAATGGATTGCCAAGGGGAAAAACAAACGCTATTATCCGGGAACAAAACCAGCCTCGGAGCAGGAAACACAGTTTCAGATGGCTTTGATTAAAAGATTCAAACCGCAAAAAATATTGTCCGTGCATTCGCCCCTTAATTTTTTTGATTATGACGGACCATCATCGGATTTGAATTCCTTTGAACAATGGATGGAACAAATATGCAAGGAAATAAATCATCCTTTGAAAAAATTCGGATACTTTCCCGGTTCGCTCGGCAACTATGCCGGTCACGAACGCAACATTTTCACACTGACACTGGAACTGCCTTCATCCGATCCCAAGCGTGGCAGGGAGTACTTTAAAAAATTTCAGCCTTCCATTTTAAAATTTATCAACCTGCCTGTTGTCGGTTCGCCGCCACACGTCAAGATTATCAATAATGAAAAGTAAGTCATACCGTTTCGAATGGAAGTTGCCGCCTGCATTAGCGATACTTCCCAGTAATGAACGTCCGCATAACCTGCATGCGTCCTAAAAAAATTCACTTTTGGGTGTTAAAAATTTTGGCTAACCGCCACTTTTTACGCTTTTTCCAGTTTCCCTTGTGATAAGCATAGCTGGCGAGAAGCGGTAACGCTGTAGTGGCTTCAGCGTAAACCATTTGTTCAAAAGAGGAATCCACTTTGCCCCAGGAATTGGCTTCTTTAAGAGTGGAACTGGAGCAAGCGCCGTCACGCACATCGGCAACAGTTATTTGAACGGCGTATTTATGCATAGGAACTTCTTTTCCCAGTATTTCCGCGCATACAACCGTATCCTGCGCAAAATTCTTTGGAACGCCCCCGCCTATCATTAATAAACCGCTGGTTCCTGCTTCGATTTTAATCATGGTTAATTCGCGAAAATCTTTTACGGAGTCAATGGAAACATGGTTTTCCGGCCTTTCATTCTGGTGGAGCACAAGTCCGAAACCAGCAGAGCTGTCCGAAAAGGCCGGGCAGAAGATAGGGACATCATTTTCGTAAGCCGCCTGCACCAAAGAATCTTTCTTCTTCGCTTTCTTTTTTAAATATTTTCCCATCTCCCAAATAAATTCCCGTGAAGAATAGACGCGGGGAGGAAGCGCGTCTGCTATTATTTTAATTGTTTTATCACAGACCTGTAATTGTTCTTCATCAATGAAAGTGTCGTAAATACGATCTATATAAAGTTTACGCAATAATTTATCATCAACAAAAGGTGAGCCTTGATAATGCTTGAATCCCAGGGCTTCAAAGAAATCCATATCGACAATTGAAGCGCCTGTTGCCACGATGGCATCGACCATATTATTTTTTACCAAATCAACGTAAACCTGCATACAGCCGGCGGCAGAGGTGGAACCGGACAGAGTTAAGATAATTGCGCAATTTTTTTCTTTGAGCATCCGGTCATAGATATCAGAGGCCTTGGCGAGATCGCGGGCGGAAAAGGACATCTTCTTCATGGCGTTAATGATGTTCACAGAATTAATGGATTTGATATCAATGTGCTCAACGGTTTTATTCAATAGATCTTTTTTCTTCATTAAATATTACTCCATCTATAATTACATATGAATCCTATTAAAACATGGGCAGGCAAAAGTCAACCCATAGTGGTTAATGAGTGGGCTTATTCATCTTTAAACTATAAGAATTTCGGCTTTCTATGTCAAGGCAACTTTGACAGCTAGATTTAATACTTAGCACTAAATGACCACGCCGTGGTTATGCGGTTTTTTTACGGCTTCTTATTTCCATTTTCTTTAATAGCTCCCGGCAGTATGATCTCCCCTGGTTTGGTGATAAGATCCTGTGGTAGCTTCAATATCCTCAACAGAGAGTCCGCCACCGACTTGGTCAGGGAACCAGCCGCCTTTGACGTTACCGATGGGTCATCCACCGGTCCGAGCACATGCAGGTTGATCACAATGAAAGTCCCCTTTTCTCCGGTGAGTACCCAGCCCACTATGGGAATCTGGCTGATAGCCTTATCAACTGTTTGCAGCGGCTCGATTCCCATGACCGTGTCGATATAATGGGTGCGGATCAGGTACTTTCCCACGGCTGAGATCTGGAGGGAGTTGCTGTGTAGATAGAAATCGTTGAAGGTCACCATCGAATCCCGGATGGTAAAAGTGGCGGTAATGGTATTGTAGGGGAAGCCGGAATGCAAGAAGTCGAGTTTACCGGTGAAGATTATCTTATAGGGATTTAAGACCGAAAATATGCGGGATAAAAAATTGTACCGTTTGATATTGCCCGTGTATGCCTTGAACGATATATCGCCATTCATAGAATCGTTTTTTCCCCATGCCCGCCCCTGCAAATCCATGTGGCCGTCCATCCATGGAGGTGTGGCGGGCCAGGTGGCTGTGATGAAGTTGGCAACGGGAACGTTTTTAAGATCCATATCCAGATTGTATTCAAACTGACCGTCCGGCTTAAAGATCGCCAGACCCTTGACAGTTCCCGTTTTATCGGACAATTCCAAGTTCGTCAGCCTGAGACCGGCAGGTCCGAGTTTCGCCAGAGCACTGCCTTTCTGGATGGGTATGCCATTATAGTTTAGGTTGGTAAGTTTGAGCTTGACATTGCCTTGGAATTTCTTGAGTACATCGAACTTCGCTCTTTGCGCCGGCACTGATCGAAAGCCTATCCACAACCACGTCGCCCTTTAGATACGGAATTTTATCCAGGGTGAGGCTGCCGTTCATATCGACAGTCATCTTATCCTGACGGATTTTTAAGGTCTCACTCGTGATCTTGTTGCCTTTCAGAGTGATGAGTCCCGTCAGGTTCAAAGGATTGTCCTTGTATATGAAGCCGGCCTGTATGAAATTCAGGGTGCCGGTTATGTGAAAATCCTTGTCTGACGTAATGCTGAGCGTACCGATTATATTTCCATCCTTGGGTATCAGAGAATCTCCTGCGGCGGCTTGCAGATTGGCCAGATCCACTTTCCCGGCCACTTTGATATTCACCTCGTTACCTCTCAAGGATATTTTTGAACGGAGGACATCCGGGTTCAGATTCATGGCCAGGTCGGGTATTTCAATCTGGGTCTGAGGAGAAAATCCGGCCTTCACCGTGCACTTGCCGGTGATAGGACCATGTTCTGGACATCAGATGATGGCTGAAAAATTGATCTCCTGAGCACTGAAGGCCAGATTGCCTGCCAGGTTTGGCCATTGCCCGGCACCGTTTATCTGAACGGATGCCTTTTTGTCCAAACTGAATGAATCGGATGCGGAGAATCCATGGGTATGGAGAGCAAAGGTGAAAATCTGGTGTTTGAGCGGGTCACTCAGGTTGACCTTCAGTGTGTCGATGGCGGTGTCGTTCAGTATTCCCGAAAGCTCATTGTTACCGGATCACCATATTTCACGGGAAGACGCTTGGCCGGTGAAATGCCGCAAGCGGGTCTTGTTCCAGGACATGCTTACATCCGTTAGAGTGACGTTCCCTTTTATTAAGGCGGTATCGGTGATGTCTTGATAGTAGACCCATACAGTGCCATGCACTCTACCTGCTTCAACCTTGTTTATGGGATCAAGCAGCCGGCGTACAGTTGACGGTGCCACACAGGCCCTCCATGTTGATACGAAATCGGAGACGGGCATGTCGGCATCCACGGCCACCGCCACCCTGAATCCGCGAGATGCGATATCCGGGAATTTGACATTGACCAGTTTGATGCGTGAGGCGTTCATTATGCCGGTCAAGTCTTTCAGCTCGATCGATCCCTGGGCAATGGAAAACAGACCGGTCACTCCGGTCACGCGCGGGCCTTGACTCATGCTGAAACTCTGGCCGTTGATGCTCAGGCTCACCTGTAAATTTTTCAGACAAGTACTCCAAGCGGTCATTTCGTTAAGCGTGCCTTGATAGCGCAAAAACTTTACTTGTGAACGGCCGCCCCGGATATTAAGGGTGAGCAGTTCCTTAAGCCAATCCGGGAATTGTGCCGTGGGCAAAGCGTTTACCATATCCTCATAGCCGAACTCATTCGATTTGAGCTTTAGGTCGATGTGTGCATTGAGCGGATCATTCAGTCCGGTAATTTTTGCCGTACCCGTAGCATCGATCAAGGAAGATTTTAATTCCACTTTCTTGATGTCCAGAGTTTCCTTATTACCGTGTGCATTTATGTTCAGTCTGGCTTTGCCCAGAGACGTACTCGAGGGCAGTTTCAGATTTTCCCCGGATAAATCCGCAGAAAATTCATATTCCTTTTCATTTTTCTTGAAGGCGACGTCCATATTAGATGTGCCCTTATATCTGGTATCCAATCGTGATAAATGGATGTCGTTGGCCATCACACTACCGCGCCAGGTGTTAAAAATTTTGGTGGCGGAAATGGTGAGAGTGCCGTCCAAGGTATTGGCATTTAGCTTGGCCCTTCTGTTGCTCAGGATGCCTTGGATATTGAACATATCCACAACATAGGTCTTGTAGATCAGTCTGGCGCTGCCCTGTTCAATTATAATCGTCGGGAGTTTCGGTGATTGTCCCTGGCTTTGTGATTTTTTCAAAGTCGATGGTGAAATGGGGATTCTTGAGAGTCACGTCCTTGATTTCAAGCCGGCCAAGAAGCAGATACCAGGGCGAGAAGCGCGCAATCACGCTATCCGCCTCCATGGCATACCCGTCGTCTTCGCCCAGGGTAATCTTTTCCAACGTCACGCGAGGCCGGTTTAGGACATCTATCTCGAAGTTCTTGATCTCGATTTTTTTATGAAGCTTGGACTCGAGTGCCTGTTGTACCAGATTGCGTAACGCCTCTGGCCGCAGATAGGCATGATAGATGGCGGCACTCCCTATCACGACTATAAGGAGAACCATCACGGCTATAAGAATTTTCTTTGTGCGTTATTTTCATAAAAGTATTTTCACTGATAGTACAATTGAAAGCGAAATGTTATATATCCATGGAACCGTTTGCCGTAGAACGGTTCGTGTTAGTCTTTGAATTGATAAAAAATTGCTTTCTGGAGAAAGAGAGTATAAGGAAGCGATACTTGTCTGTCAATAAAATATTGATCACAATGGTCTTGACTGCTGTCCCCGGCAGCAATCAGCACTGGTCGCAACCCGGTCATATTAATATTAATTTCCGATAAATTATATTGGCTTTTATTCGCAAGCAATCTGCTTCATGTAGTCAACATATCGACAAAATATTTCTTTCAATTTCAACTTTAGCAAAGTACAATATTTGGAGTAATGGTTGCGCATCTCTGGCTACATTTGATGGAAATATTTTTTCAGTAAAGTTCAAGGAAGTTTATTTGACCATGTCAGTTAAACCTAAATCATCCGTTAAAACCAAGACCTCTATTATATCTAAAACAGAAGGTAAACATAAAGAAGCAATCAAACCTAACAAAAAAATCAGTTCCGGGCAGGGTGATTTTTCCCATCTGACAAAAGACATGATATCCAATATAAATGTTGGAATATATATAGTGCAAAATAGGAAATTTGTTTATTTGAATCCGCTTTTTCAAAAGCTTAGCGGTTATTCGTATGCAGATTTGGCAGACACCAATCCTCTCGATTATATTCATCCCGATGACAGGAAAGCTGTAAGAAAAAAAGCGATCCAGATTTTGAAGGGTAAAAGCTCAAAAGCATATGAGTACCGGTTCACCAGAAAGAACGGTCGGGTAATCTGGGTTTTGGAGATGGTTACTTCCGTCACCTATAAAGGAGAGCGTGCCGCTCTTGCAAGTTTTATGGATATAACCGAACGCAAGAAAATGGAAGAAACGATACATCGTTCTGAGGAGAAATACCGGACCATACTCGATGAAATGGAGGATGGTTATTTTGAGAATGATCTTGCCGGCAACTTGACCTTCGTTAATGATGCATTTTGCCGTTGTTTGGGATACACAAGTGAGGAAATGCTCGGGTAAACTTCCGGGACAGGTAGCAAAAGATGATGTCGAAGCCGTGTATAATGTTTATAATAAAATCTACAGAACCGGTAAACCCGAAAGGAACATTTGCTACAAGCTTATTTGTAAGGATGGAACAACGGTCTTTGTCGAACTGTCAGCTTTTCCTCGGAAAAACCAAAAAGGAGAGATTATCGGCTTCTGGGGAGTTGGCAGGGATATCACTCGGCGCAGGCAAATGGAAGAGGCTCTCCGGCAGTCCGAGGAGAGATACCGGACGATACTTGATGAGATGGAGGACGGCTATTTTGAGGTAGACTTGGCTGGTAATTTTACTTTTGTCAATGATGCAGATTGCCATCTCTTGGGATATTCCAGAGAAGAGTTGATCGGAACAAATTTCCGTGGTCAAATGGCTAAAGAAGAATTCGATATTCTATATAATGCCTTCGGGAGGATATACAGTACCGGTAAACCTGAAAGGGGCATTTCCTACCAGGCAATTCGTAAGGATGGAACAACGGGATTTGCCGAAGTCACAGGTTTCCCTCTGCGAAATCAAAAAGGAGAGATTATCGGTTTTCGAGGGGTTGCCCGGAATATTACTCAACGCAGGCAAATGGAAGAAACTCTCCGGCAGTCCGAGGAGAGATATCGGACGATACTTGATGAGATGGCGGATGCATATTATGAAGTAGACATTGCCGGCAATTATACCTTCGTTAATGATTCCCTCTGCCGTCACTTAGGATATTCCAGGGAGGAACTGATCGGAGCGAGCTTCCGGGAAGCAATTGCCAAAGAGGATATCGAAACTGTGTATAATGTCTTCAGTAGGATATATAGTACCGGCAAACCCGAAAGGGATATTTTTTACAAGGTTATACGTAAGGAGGGAACAATAGGCTTTGCCGAAAACACAGGTTTTCCTCTGCGAAACCAAAAAGGAGAGATTATCGGCTTTCGGGGGGTTGGACGGGATATAACCCAGCGCAGACAAATGGAAGAAGCTCTGCGACAGTCCGAAGAGAGATACCGAACCATCATAAAAGAAATGGAGGAATGGTATTTCGAGACAGATCTTGCGGGCAATATCACTTTTTTCAACGATATTTTTGCCGATGTTTTGGGATATTCTCAAAAAGAGCTAACCGGCTTGAATTTTCAATCCTTCGTCAAAAAGGAGGAAGCGGATTCGGTCTACAGACTATTCCATCAGGTTTTTAAAACGGGCAAACCGACCAGGAATTTTCCCTATGAATTTATCCAGACAGACGGCACAGTAATCTCTGCCGAGTTTTCCATTTTTCCTAAACGAGATAAAGAAGGTATGGTTTGCGGGTTCAGGGGAGTTGGACATGACATTACTGAACGCAAGCAAGCCGAAAAAAAGATTCAATACCAGGCTACACACGATGCACTGACAGGACTGCCTAATCGTTTGATGTTTAGTCAGCTATTAAACCAGGCCATCAAGTCTGCGCATCGTTATAAGAGACAATTTGCCGTTCTATTCATGGATCTGGATCGCTTCAAAATTATAAATGACACTATGGGGCATGATGCAGGCGATGAACTTCTGCAAGAAATTGCGGCTCGCTTGAAGAATACTTTGCGGGCAGTTGATGTTACCGCCCGTCTGGGAGGAGACGAGTTTGTAATATTGATTGATGAGGTGAGCGATATAAGCCATGTCTCCACGGTAGCCCACAAGATTCTTAACAGCATTATTAAACCCTTAACTATCATGGGGCAGGAATGCCGTGTAACGGCGAGCATTGGCATCAGCATATATCCGAAGGATGCCGAAGATGAGCAATCTTTGATGAAACATGCCGATATGGCCATGTATCTAGCCAAAGAGGCAGGCAAGAACAATTATCAATTCTACTCCGAAGATATTCAATCAAAATCGTTAAAGCGGCTCTCCATCGAGAAAAACCTGCGCTTTGCGCTGGAACGCAATGAGCTCTTTTTGCATTATCAGGCCAAGCTTGATTTCAGGACGGATATGATCACCGGTGTGGAGGCGCTGCTGCGCTGGCAGAATCCATATCTTGGTACGGTAACCCCCACGCAATTCATTCCGGTGGCCGAAGAAACAGGTCTGATCGTGTCCATAGGCCGGTGGGTAATGAGAACCGCGTGCGAGCAAAATGTCGCCTGGCAACGAGAGGGCCTTCCTCCTGTCTGCATGGCGGTAAATTTGTCGCTGCGACAACTCACGGACGACAATCTGATAAATGATATAAGAACAGCGCTGAATGATTCCGGCATGGAGCCAAACCTGCTGGAGTTGGAAATTACCGAAAGCATGGTGATGCATAATCCTGCGCGTATGATTTCTATATTGGCTAAAATCAAAAGCATGGGTGTGCGACTCGCCATTGACGATTTCGGCACCGGCTACTCTTCTCTTGCCCAGATCAAGCATTTTCCCATCGACACGCTCAAAGTCGATCGATCCTTCATCCGCAACATCCCGCAAGACGCTGAGGACAAAGCGATTACCGAGGCAATTATTGCTATGGGCAAAACTCTAAGTCTTACTGTCGTGGCCGAAGGCGTGGAAACGCAAGAGCAATTGAACTTTTTACGGGAACATTCCTGTGATGAAATGCAAGGATATCACTTCAGCAAACCCATTGCGCCGGAACAATTTGCCGATCTGCTGAAAAACCATATCCCCTCTCCACAAAAATGAATCTGAACAGTTAAGGCGACACTTCTGCGTCGTCTCTGCTTGGTACGTTAGCTTTTAACAATTCTTTATAACTGAATATATTCAGTTCATATGCATTTGCTTGAGCCAACAAAAGAGGCGCCAATGAAGGCGGTTCGGCATAAATTTAATCTTGTTTTGCCTTCCAATATCTGCTAGTCCACAATGCAGGATAATACGAATGAAAGAGATTATTACAGTTTCTCAACTCAATAATAATAGTGGAGCCCTCAATTTACCCATCTTCCTTACGTTCGCATTGAAATAATAAGAAAGGCGGGGAATAAATTAATATAAACAAAACAATAACAGGAGGTTTTTTTATGTCGTTAAATCCGTTGGTAGATTCACGTGACGTTCGTTTTATTATGTTTGAAATGCTGGAGTTGGAGAAGTTAAATCGGTTTGATCGTTTTAAAGATTTTGACCGGAGCGTGTATGAAGACACACTCGCTCTGGCGGAAAAGATTGCCATTGATCAGTTTTATGCATCCAATGCCGACGGCGATAAAATCGGTTTACAATTTGACGCCAAGACCAATGAAGTAAAGGTACCCGAATCATTCCACAAGGGATTCAAGGCTCACATCGAAGCGGGTTTTCACAGCCTGTCGATCCCGTCGGAAGAAGGCGGAATGGGCATGCCTTCCATCGTCTCCATGGCCGCCGCGGAATACTTTAATGCGGGCAACACATCATTGACCATGTATTGCGGTTCGATCACCGGCGCGATGTATATCATTCTGAGTTTTGGTTCCGAAGAAGTAAAAAAGATGTTTCTTCCCAAAATGCTGGCGGGGGAATGGGGCGGCACCATGTGCCTGACTGAGCCTTCTGCCGGCTCCGATGTCGGAGCGCTCAAATCAAAGGCCGTCAAGCAGGCCGACGGCACCTACCTGATTACCGGGCAGAAAATATTCATCTCGAACGGCGAATATGACATGGTTTCCAATAACATCCATCCGGTTCTGGCCCGAATCGAGGGTGATCCCGAAGGAACAAAGGGAATCTCCATTTTCATCGTACCGAAATTTCTTATCAACAAAGACGGATCGCTGGGTGAACGAAATGATATGGCTTGTACGGGCATTGAACACAAGATGGGGCTGAAGGGAAACGCCACATCATCGCTGAGCTTCGGCGATAACGGCAAGTGCGTCGGCTATCTTCTGGGAAATGAACGCGAAGGCATGAAGATCATGTTCATGCTCATGAATGCGGCCCGCATCCATACGGGTGTTCAAGCCGAGGCGGTTTCCAGCGCCGCTTACATGCACGCCATCACTTACGCCAGAAACCGGATCCAGGGAGAAGCCGTGCCGAAAGGGCCGAAATCGCCCATTATCGAGCACATCGATGTCAAGCGCATGCTGCTTTACATGAAGAGCTCCGTCGAGGCTATGCGGATGCTCTGCCTGTTTTTGGCCATTCATGAGGATATCATGCATTCGTCACCGGATACCGAGGAGGTTAAAGAAGCAACAGCCATCGTCGAAATTCTTACCCCTATCGTTAAAGCCGGTATCTCTGATGCCGCTTGGCTGGTGACGGCGGAAGCCATGCAGGTCTATGGCGGGTACGGCTATTGTTCGGAATATCCGGTGGAGCAGTATGCCCGCGACTGTAAGGTTCTCTCGATTTATGAGGGCACCAACGGAATTCAGTCCCTGGACCTTCAGATGCGCAAGATACTTATGAATCCCGGACAGTATAATTACGCCATCCTGAAAAAACGCATGACGGAAACCATTACTAAGGCAAAGGGAATCGTTGACGATAAATATATTGCACCATTGGAAAGGGGCTTGCAGAAGCTCGATGAAATCATCACGATGATGAGCACCCAGCTTATGGAAATGAAAATTGCCGCTCTTTTTGCCAATTCCACGCCGCTGCAGCAGGCCATGTTCCCCTTGATCTCAGCCTGGTTGCATCTGTGGAGCATGACGATTACAATTCCCAAAATGAAAGCTCTGGTCGGCGATCTGAAAGGCGCGGATCGCAAAAAGCTGCTGGCCGATAATGCCGAGGCAGCCTATTACTCCGGACGCGTGCTGTCGTCTCAGTTCTATATTGCTTCGGAATTTCCCAAGTTCTTTGGCAAGGTCGAGTGTATCATGAATAATGATATATCAGCGATTGTGGCCTCAGCTGATGTATTTACCGGAGCGCCCAAGGAATAAGACGGATAACAATAAGCATTGAGTAACCTGAAATTGATTTTAACTGAGCTGCCAGTAGAAAGTTTTTCTGGCAGCTCAGTTTTTTTATACTTCAACATTTGATGGAATATTATTTTTGTATGATCGCACGATGAGAAGTCCGTTCTTGCACGTCAGGCGATTCGGTATTAACTTCAATCTTGTTTTACCTTCCAATATCTGGTAGTTCAAAATACAGGATTATACGAATGGAAGAAATTTTTACAGTTTCACAACTCAATAATAATATTAAATTCCTCTTTGAGGAAACATTTGATTTTCTTTGGGTCGAAGGCGAGGTTTCCAATCTGCGGCGCCCGCAATCCGGGCATGTTTACTTCACGCTGAAGGATGATAAAAGCCAGATAAAAGCGGTCTTTTTTCGCCAGTTCGGCGCGTATAAACAGAGGACCAATTTTGAGTTGGAAGAGGGTTTAAAGGTTCTGTGCCAGGCGCGCCTGAACGTTTATCTGCCGCGGGGGGAATATCAACTCGTTGTGGAATCAGTGGAGCCGCTTGGCGTCGGCGCTTTGCAGAAGGCGTTTGAACAACTTAAAGTCAGGCTGTTGGCCGAGGGATTATTTGATGAACGTTATAAAAAAAGCATTCCCTTTTTGCCTAAAAAAATCGGCGTAGTGACTTCGCCCGCCGGCGCGGTGATCAAGGATATTTTAAATATAACCAAGCGGCGTTTCCCCGTGGCGGATATATTAATCGCTCCGGCGCGGGTGCAGGGCGACGAAGCGGCCGCCGAAATAATTCAGGCGCTGCGCAATTTGCATTCTTATGGCGGTGTTGATGTAATCATTATTGCCCGCGGCGGCGGTTCTCTGGAAGATATCGCTCCTTTCAATGATGAGGCCCTGGCGCGGGAAATTTTCCATTCGTCGATACCTATAGTGTCTGCTGTCGGCCATGAAACGGATTTCACCATTTGTGATTTTGTGGCGGATTTGCGCGCGCCCACGCCCTCTGCTGCGGCGGAATTGATTGTGCCGGACTGGATGGAGTTAACAGCGAGGGTCAATATTTTTAAACAGAGGCTGATGTCGGGTTTTGGCCGTCACCTGGAAAACAGGAGAGATAAGATTGCCGGATTACAGGAAAGGCTCAAAGATCCGCGCCGTTTTCTGATCAATTTACAAATTCATCTGGATGATCTTAGAGAAAGGCTCGGAGCGGCCCTACATCATAAAAAACAAAACCTGTATAATGATCTAGGGCAACTGGAGTTGCGCCTCCGGCACCAAAGCCCGGCGAGACAAATCAATGAAAAGAGAATATTATTAAAAAATATTCAAAAAGATATATTTAACAATTTTTCATATCACGTAACAGCGCTAAGAAAGCGGCTTCAGAAGAACTCGGCTGTTCTGGAATCCTTGAGTCCTCTGGGCGTTTTGCAAAGGGGTTACAGCATTACACGCAGCATAGCCAGCGGAATGACTGTCCGGCATGCAGATGTTCTGAATATAGGGGATGATGTTAATATCCAATTGGCAAAGGGTAATTTTAACGCTAAAATAGAAAAAATATTTTAGGGGTAATTATGGCAAAAGAAAAATTTGAAGATGCTTTGGAAAGACTCGAAGATATCGTGAGAAAAATGGAAGCCGGTGATATACCGCTTGATGAAGCTTTGAAATCATTTGAAGAAGGAATAAAGCTGATTCGCTTCTGTTCTGCAAAATTAGAAGAGACCCAACGCCGCGTCGAGATGCTTATGGGGAAAGAAGATTCCCTGCAGGTAAAGCGTTTTCAGGGGGAAGATGATGTTTGAAAATGAGGCGTTCTTAAAAGCTTATCTGCAGGACAGGCAGAAGATTGTCGAAGAAGCGCTGGAACAATATCTTCCCGGGGAAGACAATATACCTGCAGATATTTATAAAGCTGTCCGCTACAGTGTTTTTAACGGAGGAAAGCGGGTTCGGCCTATTCTTTGTCTGGCGGCGGCGGAGGCAGTTGGCGGAGATTTGGGGTCGGCCATACCGGTTGCCTGTGCTTTGGAATTAATCCACTCTTATTCTCTTATTCATGATGACTTGCCTGCGATGGATGACGATGATTTCCGGCGCGGTAAGCCTGCCTGCCATAAAGTCTTCGGAGAGAATATGGCAATTCTTGCCGGTGATGCGCTGCTTACGGAGGCGTTTGTTCTTTTATCTCACGTGGAAAAAGTGCGGCTGTCTGCTGAAAGACGTTTAGCGGTTATCCAGGAAATTGCACACGCTGCCGGGATTAGCGGTATGATTGGCGGTCAGGCTCTTGATGTTCTTTCGGATAAATTCGTGTCTGATGAGAATATACTCTATGAAATTCACCGGCGCAAAACGGGAGCTTTGATAGTTGCCTCGGTTAAAACGGGTGCTATTATTTTCAACGCCCGCAAAGATAAGATTCAAGCGCTGGCCGAATACGGAATAAATTTGGGTCTGGCTTTTCAGATAGCGGATGACATCTTGAATGTAGAAGGAAACCGTGAGTTGATGGGCAAAGAGACCGGCAGTGATGCCGCCCGTAACAAACTTACCTATCCGTCTTTACTGGGATTGGACACGGCAAAAGAAAAATTAGCAAGGTACATTGATGCGGCAGTAGCGAGTCTATCCGGGTTTGATGAGCGGGCGCGGCCGCTGCTTGTCATTGCGCGCTATATAATGGAAAGAAAATCATGAACTATACCACTTCTAAATCAAAGCGCTATTTTTGTTGGCGTCGTTGTCGGCTTCCTCAACGTATGTATAATACGCCTCGTCGCCTTCGCCTAGCCGTCTCAATATCATCTTTGATTTAGAAGTGGTATTAATTATATTGTTGGAAAGGAATTGGTTTTGGTAAAACAACAGAAAACAGTAGATTACAGTGTCCTTAAAAATGTGGAATTTCCCGCGGACATCCGCAAACTCGATATTGGTGAGCTTAATACTCTGGCGCAGGAAATCAGAAGCTTGATCATTAATACAGTTGCGTCTTCCGGTGGTCATTTGGCGTCATCTCTTGGAATAGTGGAATTAACGCTGGCTCTCCATTATGTTTTTAATACGCCGCAGGATAAGATCATCTGGGACGTCGGCCATCAAACTTACGCGCATAAAATTATCACCGGACGCAAAGATAAATTCGCCACTTTGCGCAGGCAAAACGGCCTCAGCGGTTTTCCCCGAAGAGAAGAAAGCCCTTATGATGTTTTTAATGTAGGGCACAGTGGAACTTCTATTTCCGCAGCGGCGGGATTTGCCGAAGCGGCGAGTTTAAAAGATGATCACCATAAAATAATTGCCGTTATCGGCGACGGTTCCATGACCACAGGAATGGCTTTTGAAGGCTTGAACTGGGCGGGCGATCGCGGAGAAGATCTGGTCATCGTTTTAAATGATAATGAGATGTCTATTTCTCCTAACGTTGGCGCATTGTCTTCCTATTTGAACCGCATCATGACCGGTCATGCTGTAACTAAAATGAGGGCGAATGTTAAAAGATTACTCAAAAATATTCCTGGTATTGGTAAGTATATAGTCAGATTGCTTCAGCAGATAGAAGAATCATGGAAAACCTTTTTGGTTCCCGGGGCGCTTTTTGAAGAACTTGGCTTTACTTACGTCGGGCCGCTGGAAGGTCACCATTTGAAAGATCTCATTAAAAATTTTGAAAATATCAAAGATCTGACCGGTCCCGTTCTCGTTCATGTAATCACGAAAAAAGGCAAGGGCTATAAATTTGCTGAAGAAAACCCGCTTAATTATCATGGCGTAGCGCCTTTTAATGTGGAAACCGGTCTTGCCCTTTCTCCACCATCCGATATCCCAACATATACGGGAATATTCGGTCAGACAATTTTTAATTTGGCGCGGGCTGATTCCCGTATTGTGGCTATTACCGCCGCAATGTGTGATGGCACTGGTCTCGATCAGTTTTCTCAGGAGTTTCCAGACCGCTTTTATGACGTGGGTATTGCGGAACAGCACGCGGTAACATTTGCCGCAGGCCTCGCGATTGAAGGTTCTATTCCTGTGGTTGCTATTTATTCGACCTTTCTGCAAAGGGCTTACGATCAGATTGTATATGATGTTTGTCTGCAAAATCTGCCGGTTGTTTTTGCCATCGACCGCGGCGGGCTTGTTGGCGAAGACGGTGCCACCCATCAGGGGATTCTGGATTATTCTTATTTACGTTCCATTCCTAATATTATTGTTATGGCACCTAAAGACGAAAACGAATTGCAGCACATGCTCAAGACGGCTGTCGGCTGCGGTTGTCCAGTATCGTTGCGTTATCCGCGCGGCAAAGGAACAGGCGCAAGCTTGGATGAAGAACTGAAAACTTTGGAAATAGGCAGAGGCGAAGTGCTGCGGGATGGTTCCGATCTGGCTGTCATCGCCATAGGTTCAGCGGTAAATCCGGCTCTTGCTGCGGCAAAGCGGCTCTCCGAAGAAGGAATCAATATTAAAGTCATTAATGCCCGTTTTGTTAAACCCCTTGATAATGATCTCATCTTGAATACGGCAGCGACGGTTAAAAAAATCATTACTGTCGAAGAAAATGTTCTTCAGGGTGGTTTCGGCAGTGCTGTTCTGGAATTACTGGCCGGGAAGGATGTAACCGGAGTGTGGGTAAAACGATTGGGCATCCCCGATGAATTTGTTAAACATGCCACACAGGCCGAGCAGCGGGATAAGTACGGCATTGATGAAGGAGGTATTGTAAGCACGATAAGAGAAATGCTGGCGAGAAAATACAATGACTTATAATTTTAATAATTGTAAAAGGCAACGAATAGATAATATAAAAAGTCGAAGGCTGGTGTTGATCAACCCTGTTAATCCTGCCCGTGTAGGACTCACCGTCAACAGGTCTTCCCGATTTCCCCCCATCGGCTTGGGAATTATCGCGGCAGTCACCACTTCGTCATGGGATGTAAAACTGCTTGATGAGAACTGGGAGCCCTTCTCCTATCAGGAGGCGGATCTGGTGGGCATTACGGCATTTACCGCCTCTGCGAATAGGGCATATGAAATTGCCTCGCTCTATCGGCAACGAGGTGTACCTGTGGTGATAGGGGGTATCCATGCCTCCATGTGCCCGGAAGAAGCCTTACGTTTTGCAGATGCCGTGGTTATCGGCGAAGCTGAGGCCGTATGGCCGCAAGTCATAGCAGATGTCGAGGCGGGGAGTCTCCGGCAGATATACAATGGCGGCTGGTCTGATTTGTCAGGTGTTCCGAGCCCGCGGCGGGACCTGTTTCATCCAGGCTACATGTTTGCCTCTGTTCAAACCTCACGAGGTTGTCCCATGGACTGCGACTTTTGTTCGGTAAGCGCCTTTAATGGAAGGCGATACCGCCGCCGTCCACCTGGGGAAGTACTTGCTGAGTTAGAGACTATTCCGGAGAAAATGATATTCTTTGTGGATGACAATATCATCGGATACGCCAAAGAGTCGCGTGAGCAGGCATTGGCGATTTTCAAAGGGATGGTGGATCGCAAACTGAATAAGTGGTGGTTCTGCCAGGCTTCACTGAACTTCGGAGATGATGATGAAGTCGTTTTTTGGGCAAGCCGCGCCGGCTGCAAGATGGTCTTCTTAGGGCTTGAAGCGGAGGAAGAGGGCGCCTTGAAAGAGGTTAGCAAACACCTTAATATTAATCGCGGAGTAGATAATTATTCTCTTTCATTTCGCCGCATCAACCGTGCAGGGATTGCCGTTCTGGGTGCCTTCATCTTCGGGATGGATGGTGATACGGCAGACAAGCTGCAACAGCGCGCAGAGTACATGATTCATAACGAAATAGATGTGATGCAGACAACCTTTCTGACTCCGCTGCCTGGCACGCGGGTTTTTGACCGCTATGGCAAAGAGAAGCGATTACTCTATACTGACTTTCACAAAGACTGGGATCACTATGACATGACAGAGGTGATTCATAGACCGGGCAGTATGGAACCTGAGCATCTTTCCCGGATAATGATCGAGATCAACAAGCAACTTTATGCTTGGCCAGTGTTGTTTCGCAAGGCCTTATCTACCTTCAGAAAAACCCGCAGTTTCACAGCGATGTGTTTTGCGTTCATGTCAAATATGAACTACCGCAGAGTTGCTCCCTTGTATGTCAAATCTTGACAGCAAAATGTGGGGTACATGGCAAATGACCGCGTTGGAGATACAATGCGGCATCTATTTTTTCGAGAAATCTATTCACAATAAATCTATAACCTAAGCCAACAAAAGAAATGCTAATGAAGGCGACTAGGTATTAATTTCAATCTTGTTTTACCTTACAATATCTGGTAGTTCACAATACAGGAATGGTCGAAAGAAGGAGTTCTTAAGGTTTCACAACTCAATAATAAATAATAAAGAATCCAATAGCTGATAATTTTCAAATTACGTCAATATGGCAACTCAAAAAAGTCGTTTGGACAAATTGCTGGTTGATCGCGGAGTGGCGCCCACGCTGGAGCGAGCCCGCGCGCTTATCTTAGCACGTGCTGTAAAAGTTAATGATGTCTATCTGGATAAAGCGGGTGCGCCTGTTGGGGTTGACTCAGAAATTCATATAAAGGGTGAAGACAATCCCTATGTCAGCCGCGGAGGATTAAAATTACACGAAGCCTTAAAGGAATTCGCTTTGAATATTGAGGATACTGTCGCCCTCGATGTGGGAGCTTCCACCGGAGGTTTTACGGATTGTCTTTTACAGGCAGGCGCCCGCAAAGTTTACGCTCTCGATGTCGGTTATGGCCAGTTAGCGTGGAAGTTACGCGAAGACAAACGTGTAATCGTCATCGAACGCACGAATATTCGTTATTATGACGGTGCCGATCTCGACGAACAAATTAATTTAGCCACAATCGATGCGTCTTTTATTTCTCTCAAGATTGTTCTTCCTTCGGTTTTGAAATTACTTGGAGATAAGGCACGAATCCTGGCATTGATTAAACCTCAATTTGAAGTCGAAAGAGAAGAAGTAGGCACGGGAGGTGTTGTGCAGGACCCCGCCATTCATGATCGCGTAGTGCAGGACATCAGTGAATTTTGCAAATCGCTGAACTTAGAAGTCGCAGGAACTTGCGCATCACCGATTTTAGGCCCTGCGGGCAACAGAGAATTTTTTATTCTGGCGCAAAAGAAAGAGCAAAATGGAAATTAAACTTGCCAAGACTGCGGGCTTTTGCATGGGTGTGCGCAGGGCCGTTGATATTGTGCTGGATATAGCACAGCATGAAACCAGACGCCGGATCTATACTTATGGTCCCTTGATTCATAATCCGCAAACAATCGAACTGCTCAAAAACCGCGGCGTGAAGCCTATCGAAAATATCGAAGAAATAAATGACAGAGAAAATGCTATTCTGATTATTCGCGCCCACGGTATCGCTCTGGACGAAAGAAAAAAAATTAGAGAAAGCGGAGTCGAAATCATTGATGCCACCTGCCCCAAAGTTGGCTATGTACAATCTATCATAAAAAAACACGCCGCTCTTGATTATACGGTAGTGATCGCAGGCGATAAGGAACATCCGGAGGTTGATGGTCTTTTGGGTTACACCGGCGGCAGAGGAATCATTATTTCCTCTTTGGATGATGTGAATGAATTGCCTTCCTTTGATAAAGTTTGCGTTGTTGCCCAGACCACTCAGGATTCAGAAAATTACAGCAGAATTGTTGAAAAAATTAAGAATATTTATCCGCACGCGATCATATTTAACACTATCTGTTCTTCAACTGAACAACGGCAGGCCGAAGTTATAGCCATGGCAAGCGAGATGGACGCGATGTTCATCGTCGGCGGGAAAAACAGCGCCAATACCAGAAGGCTGGCGGATCTTGCTCAAAAGCAGCAAACGCCCTCATTCCATATTGAAACTCCTGCAGAAATGGAAAATATTAATTTCGGCCCCTATAACAGCATTGGGGTTTCGGCAGGCGCTTCCACTCCGAACTGGATTATCGATCGGGTGATGGATAAAATTGTGGAAGGTCAAAGCCGTAAGTTAAAAAAAATAGGCAAGCTGCTTAATCTTTGGATATCGGCGATAAAAACTGACGTTTATTCGGCTCTGGGTGCCGCCTGTCTTTGTCTGGCCTGCATGCTGCTGCAGGGCATACCTGTCCGGCTGTCTTTTATTGCGATTGCCTCTTTTTTTGTTTACGCGATGCATGTATTAAATCGCCTGCTTGGCCTCAAACCGGCCGGTCTCATTGGTTCTTTTCGAGAAGAAAATTACCACCGACATGGGAAATTATATCGTTTCACAGCTTTAGTTTCTATTTTGATTGCCCTTGTGTTGGCGCTTAATAATGCTGTCCTTCCTTTTATCTTTTTGTTTGTTACTTCGCTTGCCGGTATACTTTATAATATGAGAATTCTGCCTAAGAGATGGCATTTCCGAAGTTTAAAAGATTTGCCTGGTTCGAAGAATATATTTATGTCCATCGCCTGGGGAATAGTTGCGGCAATTTTACCGGCCTTGAGCAAAGATTATTCTTTTCACGCCGGTTTAATCGTTGCTTTTGGCTTTACCTTTGGAATCGTTTTTATCCGTTCGGCAATGTCGGATATTTTGGAAATCCAAAGTGATAAATTAATCGGACAGGAAACGATTCCGGTATTCTTCGGCAAAACGAGGACAATAACCGTCCTTAAAATTATTTCATTGATATTATCAGTTCTTCTTCTCTTTTCTTATCCCGCCGGATGGACTTCCTCTTTGAGTTTTTTCCTGTTTGCCTGTATATTATATATATGGATTTGTTTCCGGTTTTGTGATAGAGAATCCGCGCTTTCCGGGGCGGTTAAGGAAGGTCTTTTGGAAACCAGCTATATTATGGCTGGTTTTTGTGTTCTCCTGTGGTGTATCTTCTGATATGGAGATGTTCTCCGAGGAAAAAGGAGGTTTTAAAGATTATGAAAAGAAAATTGTTCGCGAAATATATCTTAATGGTTTTTGTTTTAACAACAATTGCTTGCAGCGGATTGCGTTTTTCCCAATTAGCGCCGGAGGTAAAATATTTTCACCCGTGCGGCGAATTGCGTTTTTCCCAATTAGCACCGGAGGCAAAAGATTTTCACCCGCAAAAAGTGGCTATCTTTCCGGTGGAAATGTTGAATTATGAAGAAGCAAAAGGCGCAAGGTCAGCAGTAGAACAGATTGTTGCTGGTTCACTTGTTGAAAAGAAGTGGTTCGCCAGTATAATGGACACGGAGAGCCTGAACAGTCAGCTTCTGGCCAATGGAGAATTAAATAAGGCAATGACTGAATATCTTTCCAAATTGAAAACACTTGATTTTTCTGACCCAGACTTGAGCAAGAAAATTGGCGAATTAGCCCAAATTGACGCGTTTTTACTGGTGTCTGTTGATACGTGGGATTATGCTGTCGAAAAAGATAAAAACCTGGCGAAGGTCGGCATGACGATGAAATTATATGAGGCCTCCACCGGTAAATTAATGTGGAAAGCCGGTTACAATATAACAGAAAGTTACATGTTTTTTAAACCGGACTTGCCTAAAGTTGCCATTGATGTTACTCATGAAATGATTGTTTGTATGCCGCATTAGTCTGGCGAAAAAAGATCACGGGTATGAACCCTGATGGGTTTCATATTCTCCGGGTAACGGAATAATTTCCAATAGCCAAAGGCTATTGGATAATTCGGCTAAAAAACTTCAATGCGCCTATAGTGCCCTTTAGGGTATTTAGGTTATTTGCTTTTGAAGTTTAAGCCTCATTACGACTAACGCTTCCTATAGTCAGCGAGTTTCATTAAATTTTAACCGATCAAGGAGAAATTAGATGAAAGAAACGGTTCAAAAAGCTATCGATCTTATCAGGCCTAGTTTGCAGGCGGATGGTGGAGATGTGGAGCTTGTAGATGTCAGCGCAGATGGAATAGTAAAGGTGAAATTAACCGGCGCTTGTCATGGTTGTCCCATGTCTCAAATGACTTTAAAAATGGGTATAGAAAAAGTCATTAAAGCACAAGTGCCGGAGATAAAAGAAGTTGTCGCTGTTTAGTGTTTTGTGGTTTTTACGGCAAGAGTTTTTGGCAAAACTACGCTGTTTTATCGTTGCTGTTTGTGATAATGGGAATGCCAATCCGATTTTTTTTGCGGATGGACAATTATTATTGGCCTTGGTTAACAAAGATTCTCTGACAACGAACTTGTTAGTGAACTTCAATTTTGTTGAAATAATTATTAATAAAAGGAGCATAAAGAATTATGGCATATGTGATTACCGACGAATGTATAGCTTGCGGTTCTTGTGAAAGCGAATGCCCTGTGGAGGCAATTTCTGAAGGCGAAGATAAGTATGTTATTGACGCTAAACTTTGTACCGATTGCGGAAGTTGTGTTGATCAATGTCCGGTGGAAGCAATTGTGGCGGGGGATAGCAAATAAATTATTTATGGCAAACTCACAACCTGGAATAAATTCATGTTCGTTCGGATTTATTCCCGGTTTCTTAGTTTAATTCCGCAGCTTGGAATCCCAGGATTCAGTCGGGGGAGGAGTGCGGTGTAACTCGCGGGAAATCGCGTTACCCTCTGCTTCGCGGGATAATTTCCAATATCTTTTGGCTATTGGATAGTTCGACTTTCTCTTCAAACGTCGCTATGCTTGTTTTCAGAGAGTCTCACTACGACTAACGCTTCCTATAGTCAGCGAGTCTTATTATTATAGAGAGCCTCCGGCTCTTACCGAAGAGGGTTCCACCGAAAATCGAGTTTTAGTATTTTGGCTACGGTAAAGTAATTTTTCCAAGATTAGACGTGAGAGGTTGATTCAGTGAAGAAGTTAATTACCTTTGAAGGTATTGAAGGTTCCGGAAAGTCAACTCAAATAAAACTTGTTGCCAAATATTTAATTGAGAAAGAGGTTCCGCTTCTTGTCACTCAGGAGCCATCGGGAACCGACATCGGCCGTAAAATCGGCGGCATACTTTTCAATCGGGAACATTATTATATGTGTGCGGAAACGGAAATGTTTTTGTTTTGCGCGGCGCGGGCGCAGCATGTCCGGGAGATGATCATACCCGCATTAAAACAAAACAAAGTTGTTTTGTGCGACCGGTTTTCCGATGCCACCTATGCCTATCAGGGCGCCGGCCGCGGCCTTGATCAAGAATTCATTAAGTTGATCAACGACTATTCGTCTATGCTTTTAAAGCCTGATTTAACTTTATTGTTTGATTTGCCCGTCGAAATCGGACTGCAAAGAGCAACCGAGCGGAATAATCTTCTTAAGGAATCTTTCTTCATCGACAGGTTTGAAAGAGAAAACATGGATTTCCACAGGCGAATCAGAGAAGGTTATCTCAATATTTTTAAAAATGAACCGGACCGTTTCCGCTTGATTGACGCGACGCGCGATGTTGATACAATTCAGGGAGAAGTGCGCCGGCATATTATTGATTTTATTTTTGAAACTCCAATTTAGTGAGTCCCAAGTTTCAGAAGCGTATAACCTAAATACCCTGAAGGGCACCGTGGGGTCACTATAGACGCACTGAAATTTGCTGGACGAACTATCCCAGGAGCGAAGTGGCGTGGGACTATTGCATGAAGCACCGCAGCTTGCTTTGGGGTTCATACCCGTGATAAACTTGCAAAATTAACTTTTGAAATGGCGTCCCTTTAATTATAAATTGATTATGTCTTTTCACGATATTTACGGTCACGAAAAAAAAATAGAAATTATCCAAAAAGCTCTGGCTCAAAAGCGAATAGGGCATGCTTATCTTTTTAGCGGTATTTCTGCCGTGGGCAAAAAAATTTTAGCCCGGGAATTTGTCAAGGCTCTCAACTGCGAGAAGGAAGATACTCTCCATGATTCCTGCGGTGAATGTTCTTCCTGCCGGAAAATCCAGACGATAACCATCCTGATGTCTTTTTCGTTGAAGCCGATGGTCAATTCATTCGAATTGATGCCATTCGTGAAATTCAGGAGCAAATGAAATGTAAGCCGCTGGAAGCAAGGCGGCGGGTGTTTATTATTGATGATGCCGACAAAATGAACGATCAGGCAGCAAACGCGCTTTTAAAAATACTGGAAGAACCATCTCCGTCCAATATATTAATTTTGATTACAGCCCGGCCTTACTCAATGCCATCGACGATCATTTCGCGTTGCCAGCACATGCGTTTTAATCCGTTGCGCTTTGATACCGTGGCAAAATTTCTTGTCGATCAAAAAGGTATGGATAATCAACGAGCTTTGCTTTTGGCTGGCTTATCAGGCGGTTCAATTGGTCGCGCAATCGAATTAAATGAAGATGATATCGTTGTCTATCGTACGGAGCTTCTAAAATTGCTTTCCATTACCCGGAAAAATAATCCTTTCAGTTTAATTAATTTTGCGTCTTTTTTGGACAAGGGAAAAATGAAATCAAGCAAGGGCTTAATATTCTCAGCACTTTCTTCCGCGATGCTTTGTTTTTAAAGAAACTCAAAAAAATGAAATGTTGGTCAATCAGGACGATTTTTCTTTTATTTCCAATCAGGCCGCACGTTTGTCCGGAGATCAAATTCTTCAGAATATCGCACTGGTGGAGCGGGCAGGAGAGACAATCGACCAGAATGTCAACAAATCATTGACATTGGAAACAATGGCATTTAAGTTAAACTATTGAGAGATTTAAATTTTAATGACATTTGCTGAGAGCGAATGAAATGAATAACCTAGAGGTCACTATAGGATCGAAGCAAAAATGGAATTATCCCACATGCGAAGCATAGTGGGACAGTGTTATGAGGGGATAATGTCCCGCTTCTTGGGGCGTAATTAGGATCGCCATGGGTTTATACCCGTGATTAAAAAAATCAGGTAGGATGAATATTGCTTACAAATATTATCGGAGTTAAATTTAAGAAAGAAGGCAAGATATATAGTTTTAACGCTGCCGATCTTATTCTTCACAAGGATGATCAGGTGATTGTTAATACCGATAATGGTCTGTCGCTGGGAGTTGTTGCCAATGATGTAAAGAGATGTCCGCCGTCAGAGGTGCCGGCGAATCTCAAAAAAGTAGTCCGCAAGGTAACAGCGGAAGATCTGCAGCGCAGAGAAGAAAACGAGAATTTGGAAAAAGAGGCCTGGAAGTATTGTATAGAAAAAATTCAGAAAAGAGACCTTCCCATGAAGTTGATCGATGTGGATTGCCTCTTCGAAAAGAGCAAAATTATTTTTTACTTTACCGCAGGCAGCAGAGTGGATTTCCGTGAATTGGTCAAAGATCTTGTCCAGAGATTCAAAATACGGATAGAGCTGAAACAGATCGGAGCCCGTCAGGAGACACGCATTACAAAAGGCATTGGCATTTGCGGCCGGATGGTTTGTTGCGCGGGGATATTGCAAAACCTGGAGAGAGTTACCGTTAAAATGGCTAAAGAACAGAGCATGTCGCTTAATCCGGAAAAGATTTCCGGATTGTGCGGTCGGTTGATGTGCTGTCTGGCTTTTGAACATGAAGGATACGCCGGACAGAAAAGATGCCCCAAAGCTGCTAAAGCCAACAGTAATGAAGCACAGGAAGACAAGCAAACAATCGAATTGGAAAAGATGGATGATTTCGATAATTTCCAATAATTAACAATGGGGATGCTTTTAATATGCCAAAATCATTTTATATAACAACACCGATTTATTACGTTAATGCTTCGCCGCATATCGGGCATGCTTATACGACAATCGTTGCCGATGTATTGGCCAGATATCATCGCATGGCCGGCGAGAATACTTTTTTTGTTACCGGCACCGATGAGCACGGCGATAAAATAGCTGAAGCGGCGCAGAGGGCCGGAGTAACTCCCAAGGAATATGCGGACAAAATCAGCGCGCAGTTTCGCAACTTGTGTCCGGAACTTGCTATTACCAACGATTATTTCATCAGGACAACCGATGCCAACCATATCGAAACAGTGCGTCACATTCTGCAAAAGGTTTATGATTCCGGCGATATTTATTTTGGAAGTTACGAAGGATATTACTGTGTCGGCTGCGAACGATTTTATATGGAAAAAGAGCTGGTGGAGGGAAAATGTCCCGATCATCAAACAAAGCCGGAGTACCGCAAAGAAAGTAATTACTTCTTCCGCATGAGCAAATATCAGGATTGGCTGATTAATCACATCAAGGAAAACCCCGATTTTATCCGTCCGGAAAGATATAAAAATGAAGCCTTGGCTTTTCTGCGCGATCCTCTGGAAGATCTTTGCATATCGCGACCCAAAACCCGATTGCAATGGGGCATCACCCTGCCGTTTGATGAAAACTATGTAACCTATGTCTGGTTTGACGCTCTAATTAATTATGTTACCGCGTTGGATTATCCCGATGGAGAAAAATTTAACACATTCTGGCCTGTAGCCGAGCATCTCATCGCAAAAGACATTTTAAAGCCTCACGGCATTTACTGGCCGACAATGCTCAAGGCGGCTGGCATTGAACCTTACAAACATCTAAATGTTCATGGTTACTGGAATTCCGATCAAAGTAAAATGTCCAAAAGCCTCGGCAATGTTGTCCGTCCGCTTGATTTGAAAGATAAGTACAGTCTGGATGCTTTCCGTTATTTTCTTTTGAGGGATATGGTGTTCGGGCTGGATTCCAATTTCTCCGAGGAAACTTTCGTGCAGCGGTTAAATTCCGATTTGGCCAATGATCTAGGCAATCTGGTCAGCCGCACCATTACCATGGCCGTCAAGTATTGCGACGGTAAAGTGCCGGAAGTCAATCACAAGACGAAAGATTCATCACTGCACGACGCTACTTTGAAAGCAGTCGCTGAAGTAGAATCCAGTTTCAATGATATGTCCCTGCATAAAGCCTTGATTGCCATTTGGGAATTTATCAATGTCACCAACAAATACATTGTCGAAAATGAACCGTGGACTTTGGGAAAAGATCCGGCAAACAAAGAAAAATTAACGGCAATCATGTATAATTTACTTGCGGCCCTGCGGGCGATAGCTATTTTGCTCACGCCTTTTATGCCGCAAACCGCGGAGAAAATTTTGCGGCAAATCGGAGTGGATAAATCTGAAAAGTTGGATTTGGCCGTTATTCGCAAAGATGATGCTTTAATCGCAGGCAGTCCTTTAACCCGCGGCGAATCATTATTCCCGCGTATCGGTCAGGAAAAAGACAACCAGACTCCGGAGAAGAAAGCTCTGGCCATTGATCTAAAACCAGAGATTGACTATGAGGAATTTTCCAAAGTCGATTTACGTGTGGGGAAAATTGTGGCAGCCGAGGCCGTTCCCAAATCCAATAAACTTTTAAAACTTAAAATCGATATCGGTGAAGAGCGGACAATCGTCGCCGGCATAGGCAAAGACTACACTCCAGCGGAATTAATGGGCAAAACAATAGTTGTGGTTGCCAATTTAAAGCCGGCGAAATTAATGGGGGTGGAATCTTACGGCATGCTTCTGGCTACCGATACGGATAAAGGTCTTACCGTTCTGACATTTGACCGCGAAGCAAAGACAGGTGCGAAGATTCGATAGCTGTCTATAGGGCTGTTGAAAAACGCTCATCTGCTGTGTTGCGCTGCAAACCGCACCGCTCAATGTATATCCATATACGTCTCGCGGTTCTGTTTTTGCGCGCCTTGCACCTAAGCATTTTTGAACAGCCCCGAAACAGTGGTTCTTTCAAAAGTCAGCCTGTCTATTTTTGAATGATATTCCTAATCTTTTAAAAGTTTTTCAATTGTAGGAGGATCAAATCCATTTATTACCTGGCCTTTGATATAAAATAATGGCGTTCCGCTGACTCCGATTTGCGAAGCAAGCTGCCTATGCGTTTGTACAGTTTCATCCACTTTTTTATCCGTGCAGGCAGGCAGAGTGGCATTATTGTCCAGTTTTCCGCTTACAACATCGTCATATGTCTTTACTACATCCTTTGAGCATAAAATATGTTTAATCTTGTCTCCCGATTCTTTAGATAGCGGAAAAAAGAAAACATAAAGAGTTACGTCCTGGCGTTGGGAAAAGAATTTATAAGCCTGACGGCAGTGATAGCAGTTGGGATCCATAAATTCCACGACAGCCGTTTTCCCATTGCCTATCTTCAGAGCACTGTCCAGTGGCAATTTAGCCATCTTTTGCGCCGTCTTTTTTAAATAGCTTTCCCGGGTAATATTTATTCCGTCTTTGGAAATTAAACTTCCGTAAAGGATCACATCGTCTTTCGGCATATAATAGTAAATCTGGTTGCCGGCATAAACTTCGTATACCCCTTTAATCGTTGTAGGGGTTATGCTTTCAAAATTGTTTCTAGGAAAGCTTTTCTTAAACTTTTCTGCTACGGGTAAATCCTTAGCAAATACGCAAGTTGGAAATAGAAATAGAACACATAAAATGGTAGCCGTTAATTTTTTCACTGCCATCCTCCTTTTAAAAAAGATAATGAAGTATAAATTTAATTTATGTCCATGTCAAGTTCATACCTGTTGATAATAAATTATGATAAATTATTTTTTTCCAGGTCATAAAATTACGGCATGAACACCAAAATCGAGGCAGGTAGAAGTTTGTCAGCTGAATTATATATCGTATAGGCAGGGATATAATAACTTCAAAACGTGCCGGGGGGATGCCCGTGATGTTTTGCATAGAAATACCCATAGTATAGAAGTTATGGCGATGTATTTTGAGGTTTAACGTTTTGGTAATCCTGAACCTATTTCACCTTGACACAAAAACGTTTTCATTTTAATACTCCCAAAGAGTGAATGCAAGTTCCCATGAAAATAGAAAATTAGAATTCGTGCGGAAAAATGAAAATTGTTTAAGAAAGGAGAAAGATATGAATTTTTTACTGCAACCGAAAAAATACAAGAGTCTCATGGCCGATGAAGGCTCAAAGGCCATTATGGATAAAACCATCGCCTTCTTCGAGAAGATGGGTAAGACAAGACTCCTCGACGACTACAACAAGAAGGTCTGGTACCGTGAATTTGTCGATTTCATCGGTAAAGAGCAGATATTTGCCAAGCTGCTCACGCCCAAACAGTATGCCAAGGGCGACTCGGATGCCCGCTGGGACACGGCGCGCAATAGCGAGTACAGCGAGTTGCTGGCATTCTATGGTCTGGGTTATTGGTATTGCTTTCAGGTAACAATCCTAGGCTTGGGTCCTATCTGGATGAGCCCGAATGAGACGGCAAAAAAGAAGGCTGCCAAGCTTCTCAAGGAAGGGGCGATATTTGCTTTCGGCCTGTCTGAGAGAACCCACGGCGCCGACATCTACTCTGTGGAGGCAACGCTGACTCCGAAAGGTGACGGCGCATACGTGGCCAACGGAGAGAAGTACTACATCGGCAACGGCAACGAAGCTGAGATGGTCTCAACTCTGGGCAAGATCAAGGATGGTACGGATGACTACACTTTCTTTGTTACCAACTACCGCAATAAGGCTTATGAACTGAAGAAAAACGTCATCTCCCATCAGGAGTACGTATCCAACTTCGCGTTGCACGACTACCCCATTACCGAAGAAGATATCCTTTCCCGCGGTTCCCATGCCTGGGATTCGGCCCTGAATACCGTTAACATCGGCAAATTCAACATCGGCCCGGCCTCCATCGGCATCGCCGAGCACTGCTTCTATGAGGCCATTACACACGCGTCCAACCGCATACTCTACGGCGTGAAGGTGACGGATATGCCGCACGTGCGCAAGAATTTCATGGATGCCTGGCTGCGTCTGTTGGGTATGAAGATCTATCAGCGTCGCGCCACCGATTATTTCCGGGGTGCGTCAGATAAAGACCGTCGTTATCTGCTCTACAATCCTACGAGTAAAATGAAAGT
The DNA here is from genome assembly GCA_963710575.1 of uncultured delta proteobacterium. Lineage (GTDB taxonomy): Bacteria > Desulfobacterota > Syntrophia > Syntrophales > Smithellaceae > Smithella. Next base: position 61,268 of record CAVQAL010000009.1, read on the forward strand.
TACTTTGCAGTCCGAAGAGGTAGTCAACCTGCTCTGGGACGTGATCGCTGCCAAGGGCTTCGAGAAAGACACCATTTTCCACATGGCCGCAGCCGACGTGCGCGGTCCTTCCAAACTCGAAGGCACCGTGCATGTAAACGTACAACTCATCCGTAAGTTTATGAAGAACTACTTCTTCACTCCGGCCGAGTACGCTCCGGCAACTCCGGACTTCTCACTGAACGATGATTCTTTCCTGTTCAATCAGGGCCCGACCAAGGGTTTGGGAAAAGTCCAGTTCCATGACTATAAGCCCGTGTTTGAGGCCAACAAAGGTCTGCCGAATGTGGCAACCTTCATCAAACAGATCGAACTCTTCAAGGAGATGCTGGAGAAGGCCGGCCCGGACAAGGTGCAGGATATGGACCCCTCGTGGTCCCTGCCGGTGGGCGAGATGTTTTCCATCGTTGTCTATGGCCAGTTGATTCTGGAGCAGGCTAAGTTCGACGGACTTGATCCGGATATCCTCAACCAGATATTCGATTTCATGGTGCGTGACTTTGCTCACTTTGCTCTGCAGATATACGGCAACCACAGCTCCAAAGATGAGCAGAGGGAATACTGCACAAAGATCATGCTCATCAAGGCAGTCCCGAATCCAGAACAGTACAATAAGGTATGGGAAAAATATGTTTCTGTTTTGAACGGCGAGTACGCTATGAATGAGGAATAAACGGTAGTTTTAAAAAGTCTTAAAATGAGATACCCGTGTTGCGCCCATATCCTCCGTCAGCGGAGGATATGGGCGCATTTTTATTGTTGAAACTCCAATTCCGAAAGCTAATAACCTAAATACCCTGAATGGCACCATGGGGTAACCATAGGCGCAGCGGAATTGGTAAGTTGTAATGAGACCCAAGCTTCAGAAACATAGTGCTCTGAAACTTGCAGGTCGAATTATCCCGCGAAGCGGAGGGTTTGATACCTCGCAGCTTGCTGCGGAATCTGTTCCCAAAGATTGCTTTGGGGTTCCCGTGATTATTCTTGGTATAGTTTTTCTATTTCTTTTGAATATACCGTTAGAGCCACTTTGCGTTTAAGTTTCATGGTCTGGGTGACTAATCCGTTTTCCAGAGTGAAATCTTCGCTGGCAAATATGAATTTCTGAGGTATTTCATAACCTCCATATGATTTTTTAAGATGCCTTTTAATTTCTTCTGATAAAAAATCCTGGACATTCTTATTCTTTACTATTTCCTGCGGGGAACCCTGTGCCCATTTGGCGATCCGGTCATCTTTTTTCATTGTTGCAAAATCAGGGACGATTACGGCGATATTGTAAGTTTTGCCGTCGCCCCATACAAATGCATTGACAATGTTATGTAACAGCTTGATGTCGGTTTCGATGGATTCAGGGTGAATGTATTTGCCGTTGGAAAGTTTATATTCATCTTTAAATCTTCCCGTAATATAGAGAAAACCGTCGTCGGCCAGACGGCCCTGGTCGCCGGTGCGTATTCCGGGAAAGCCGTTCCAGTTGTCCTTCATCATGATTTGTGCGGTCTGTTCCGGCTTATTGTGATATCCCATCATCACATGAGCGCCGTAAACTATAATTTCTCCGTCATTGCTTTCATCATCAGTTACGGATTTGTCAATTTTTACATGCATATTTTCCACACATCTGCCGACGGATCCGTACTTATTTCCCAGAAGCGGTGAATTCATTGTGATCGCCGGTGAAGTTTCGGTTAACCCGTAGGCATCGTAAGTGGGTATGCCGAGATCGGCAAAGAACATTGCTATATCGGGATTCATTACCGCGCTGGCCGTAAGAACGCCTGTAAGCCGGCCTCCGAATCTTTCCCTGATTTTTGAAAATACGATTTTATCGAGCATTTTTAATTTTAACGATTTATTCGCCTTGCCCCTGTATTTTGCCGCTTCCCTGCACGTCATATCGAAAAGCATCTTTTTGATCCCGCCCTCTACGTGCATTTTTGCCTGAATACCGTCGTAGATTTTATTGAAAACCTTGGGAACCGCTATCAAGTAGGTAGGCCTGACCTTAAGAAAATCTTCCGCCAGTGTGTCGACCGATTCCATCAAAGCAATAGCTCCGCCGAACTGCATGAAATTGTGCAACTCCGCGCTCAGTCCATAGCTGTGCGCCCAGGGCAGTATAGCCAAAGATGTGGAATTGTCATTAAGAGCAGGATAAATATGATAACCGGCTTGAGAGCATGCCGACAGGTTGCCGTGAGAAAGACAGACACCCTTGGGTTCTCCGGTGGTTCCGGAAGTATAAATCAATTCAGCCGGCTCTGACCAATGGGGCTTATATGATTTGACCGGATTTTTCTTTCCGGCTTCTTCCAGAGCCTTGAGGCTGTTTTTACCTTCGCCGTAGATTATAAATATTTCTTTTAAATTTTCGATTTCATTTTTTAAATGTTTCACTTTTTCGAAAAGTTTTTCATCCTTGACAAAAAGATATTTTAGTCCGCTGTCCTTGATTATATATTGCCATATCTTCTCTAATTCTTTTTCATACATCGGCACAAACATTGCGCCAAGCCCATGTGACGCGTTTTCCAATACATACCATTCGACGGAGTTCCCGATGATGACTCCTACAGCATCACCCTTGGTTATGCCCAGTTGGTGAAGGCCACCCCGGGCGTTATTTATTCTTTCGGCGAGAAGTTTGTAAGTTATCCACTCGTACTCTTTTGTTTGTAGATTTTTAGTTCCGATGGCGTTGCGATCACCCCATTTAGCCGCAGAGTCTTCAAATAAGTCCACAAGATTTCGCGGATGTTTGTAAAATTTATCCAGCTCTTCAATTTGCTTTTCCGTATATTTGATCATAATATTTTTCCTCTATATTGTGTGGTTTATTACTATGAAATGCCCCCCCAAAAATGGACATCTCTTTTAGTTGTTTTGGCATAGTTTTGTTCGGAAAGCAATAGTGAGTCACTAAGCTAACTTCATTCTATTTTGGTAGAAATAGCGTTATTTATATTTAAGGTGAATCAGACTATAGCATAATGGACAGGCAAAAAACGGCTCCGATAAAGAAGGGTATCAGAATATTTCTTTCACTTTGTGTTCTAATAAAGCATCGTATGGTAAGTAACGTTAAGGTAAAAGGGAAGAGTGAATCTGTGATTCACTAACAAACGATTTTGAAATTTCTTGACGTTGTAAATTACTATTTGAAATATGGTGTCTGCATTCTCCTATCCAGTATATGTAAATATATGATAATTACTAGTCCGGGTTATCCGTGGCGGTGTTAAAGATATCGATAACGATTACTGACTGTCGACGAGATGGATCGTCCGAATCCATGCCTGAGCAGCCATTTGCACAGGGTCCCAGGGGCTGGAGAGCGGCGGTGTGTAACTGAGATCCAAGTCGTTCAATTCTTCCACTGTCATACCATGATGAATGGCCGTAGCTACCGTGTCGATACGTTTGGAAATTTCTGTGCCATATGTGCCGATGATCTGCATGCCCAAAAGCTTGCATGTCATTTTATCGCCTGTGATCCGAATTCGTAACTTCTCTGCATGAGGGTAGTAGAGCTTATGATCCCAAGTATCAATATCTACAGACAAGGGAGCAAAACCTTCCTTCAGTGCTTCATCGTCTTTCAGGCCGGTCCGTGCGGCAACAAGATCGAAAATCTTAACAGATTGGGTTCCCAAGGTGCCTGTATATTCACGGTTTCCACCTACTGCGTTTTCACCGGCGACGCGGCCCTGTTTGTGGGCAGTGGTTCCTAAGGGCAGGTATGTATTCTTCCCAAGCAGTCGATGATAAGTTTCCGCGCAGTCCCCAGCTGCGTAAATATCAGAAAGGGTGGTCTCCATTCGTTGATTGACACAAATGGCACTCTTAACACCGGTTGCAATTCCAATAGATTGGGCCAAACGGGTTTCCGGCCGGCTGCCAACGGCCACAAGAACCATGTCGGCTTTAACAGTATTCGAAAATGAACGGACAGAAAGCTGTCCTTCCGTAGATTCAATCCGTTCCACAGCAAATCCAGTTAACACACGAATGCTGCGCTTCTCCAATTCTGCTCGCACGATAATACCCATGGCCTGATCAAAAGTTGTGAGAACTGAGGGAGCAAATTCGACTACGGAAACGGAGATGCCCCGTCTGGTCATGGCATCGGCCATTTCCATGCCGATATAGCCCGCGCCGATGATAGCAATGGAGGTCGGGCGACGAGCCGGGAGGTATTCCTGAAAGGCAAAACTATCTCCCATCCATCTGAGAAAAAAGACGCCGGGAAGATCAATGCCGGGAAGATCAATGCCGGGAAGATTCGGTATTAAAGATGCTCCTCCGGTGCCTATTAAGAGTCTATCGTAGGGATAAGTCTTGATGCGGCCCTCCATATCTTTAGCAAGAATATGTTTCTTATCAGGGATGATTGAGGTAACCTGATGCTCTGTTACCACCTGGATGCCTTCTTTAGCAATTTCATCGGTTGTGCGATGGGCCAATGCTTTCCAGTCGGGCACCTCACCACTTAGGTAAAATGGAAGACCGCAAATACTGAAATTAGGATATTTGTCTGCAAGAATCATAGTGACTTCCGTATCGGGTGCCAATTCCTTGGCTCGGAGTCCCGCACTGATTCCGGCATCACTGCCACCGATAATTAACAATTTTTTTTTGGTCATATTGTGCCTCGAGAAATGTGTTTTTTTGCCTTGTAAAATATTTTTATCCACTCTGAATGCGGAAGTATTTCTCCTGAAATTTCAAAGCTACATTAACCAGTCCAATCATTACCGGCACTTCTACTAGCGGGCCGATGACGGCCGCAAAAGCTGCGCCGGAATTAATGCCAAATACAGCAATGGCCACGGCTATTGCCAGTTCGAAATTGTTGCTGGCTGCCGTAAAGGCTAGAGTGGTAGTTTTCGAATAATCTGCGCCCAGTTTTTTCCCCAGATAAAATGAAACTAAAAACATAACCACAAAATAAATCAGCAGCGGAATAGCAATGCGCACAACATCCAGAGGCAGTGTAATAATTAGATTGCCTTTCAGGCTGAACATCACCACGATGGTGAAAAGCAAAGCAATCAGTGTCAGCGGAGAAATCAGCGGCACAAAACGCGCATGGTATTTTTCTTTGCCCACGAGCTTTACACCGATAAGTCTCGTCAGTGCCCCGGCAATACAGGGAATGCCCAGATAGATGAAAACGCTTTTGGCAATCTGTACGATACTTACCTCGACGATACTGCCGGAAAATCCGAAATAGGGCGGCAGCACGGTAATGAAAAACCAGGCAAAAGCACTGTAAAAAAGAACCTGAAAAATACTGTTGAAAGCGACAAGACCTGCGGCGTACTCCGTGTTGCCTTTCGCCAGTTCATTCCAGACGATAACCATAGCGATACAGCGCGCAAGCCCTATCATAATTAAGCCCACCATGTATTCGGGTTTATCGGGTAAAAACACAATCGCCAGGATAAACATTAAGACCGGCCCGATCAGCCAGTTTTGCACAAGCGATAATCCGAGAACTTTCCCATTATGGAATACTTCCGGCAATTCCTCGTATTTCACTTTGGCAAAAGGCGGGTACATCATCAGGATAAGCCCGGCGGCAATGGGAATATTCGTTGTTCCCACCTGAAACTTATTAATGAAACTTTCCACTCCAGGGATGAAATAACCAAGACCAACTCCGAAAAGCATGGCCGCAAAAATCCATAAAGTTAAGAAAGCGATCCAAAAATGACAATTTACTGGCGACATGTTCTGACATAATTATATCCTCCTGATTACAATATATTTAAAAGTATTAAATAGACGCCACCCAAAATCACAAGAATGCCGCAAACCTTTTTGAGAATAACAGCGCCTTTCGATTTTTCACTCCAGTGGAGGTAGTGCTCAACTACTTCTGTGAAAGTGCCCGCTAAAACAAGAACCGTGCAGTGTCCGATGCCATAAGCCAGAAGCAGGGAAAGCGCGAAAATAATTTTAGTGGAAGCTATGTTGAAAACAACGCCCAGCATCGTGGCCATGTAAGCAAAGGTGCATGGTCCCAGAGCAATACCGAACAGCAGCCCCAGAAAAAAAGCCGTCAGAAACTTTTCTTTTATAACTCGATCGCGCCGCCTTCCATAAAAGAAAGCGGCAGAACACCGAGCAAATTAAGACCGACAGCAAAGAAGATAACAGCTACAAAGTAACTGCCATAACCACCGATATCACCGATCATTCTTCCCGCCAGTCCCGTAATGAGTCCGATAATGCCAATCGTGGTGAGAATGCCCAGACCGAAAAGAAAAGAGAGACCGAATGCCCGTCCTGTGCTGATGTTCCCCTGACCATCAATAAAACCGACAATCAGGGGAATGCACGCGATATGACATGGAGAGAGAATAACCGACAAAACGCCCCAGATAAAGGCCGCCCCGATGGCAATTTCAGGAGATTGTGTCAAAGCGCCGCTAAGCCAGGTAAACAGGTCAACGATCATTACTTGACACCTTGCATTTTGATTACTTTGACGAGATCATCCTTCGGAAAGTAACCTTCATGGCGGAAGTATTCCTTGCCGTCTTTGTCCAGAAAGACCTGTGTGGGAATTACCCGGATCTGGTACTTCATCGCATCAGTTTTGCCTTTGGGCGTCCACACATCATGAAAGACAATTTTGACCTGACCTTTATATTCCGTTTCCACCGCCTTCATGATCGGTTGCATAGCCTTGCAGGGAATACATTTGACTGAGCCGATTTCCACGAAAGTGACTAAAGCAATATGGGATTTCTTTACCGCCTTATTAGTAACATTCTCTTCGGTCTTCTTTTCGATATTGGTTTGAGCATAAATATTTTGGTTTGCGAATAAAAATGCAAAAAAATAATAAAAAGTTACAATGGAAGCAATTGCCAGTAATAACTTTGAACGTGACATCATTTTTATATTCTCCTTAAGATTTAATACCGTATTCTGTAAGTTGTTCAGAGGTGTTTGTGCAACCCTCACTTTTTAACATTTTTCGGCAACGAGAGCTTCCTCCATTTATATCTGCTGATGGATGCATCATTATCCACTAAATTATGGTTTCTTTGCCGCACTTGCGCCTGTTTCATAGCCCGAACACGGTATGCATACATTCTGACCATCCTTGATTCTTACGTAGCGTTCGAAAACATATTCATCGCACATACTGCACTTTGTCTTATTGAATGACCCTTTGACCGGTGAGAACTTGAAGTCCGGTTTTGCCTCCACTTTAAAAATGACATCATCCGGTTGGTCATAGACCCACTGAAGAACTTCATCTGCAGCGGCGGCCGGTATCTTTGAAGGTTCGATCCCCTTTTTACGGTAGGTGAAAAACTCGAATTTCCCGAACTGGTCGACGAAGTCCGGTTTCAGAGAGTAGCGCACAGCCCCCTTTTGAGGGTGATAAAATGTTGCCGCCAGTTTGCCGTAGAAAGTCTTGGCCATCAGCAGCTTTCCGAAGGTGGCGCCTGTCGCTGCCTGCAACCCGTCCATCATGCAGGCTTGGGGATGTCCTTCGCCGATTTCCGGGAAGATGAAAAAACCGTGATCCGCTTCGGGTTCAATGCCCAGGTAAGCAAGGGCCAATTTGCCCATACGATAGCCCAGCGGCATGAAGGGACACTTGTGGCCGTGAAACTCAAAAGCCCATTCGGGGGGAACATATTTCGTTGTCATAATTTAAACCTCCTTTTGGTTTGTTTATCTGATTACATCTAAAATCATCTTGGCTGCGATCAACAGAAGCAGCACGCCGATGATCTTTTTTAATTGGGCGCTGGAAATTTTTGTTTTCATCAACTGCGAACCGGCGATGGAGCCCAGGACACTCATCACAGCCATTATTCCAAGAAATATAGGGCTTAAACCTCCCAGAGTTACATGGCCGAGAAAACCGGACAAAAGAGGCGCAGACAACAACCATCGCTGTTGTTCCGGCGGCAATTTTGGTATCAATGCCGATCCAGTTCAGCACCGGCACAATGAAATTTCCTCCGCCCACGCCGAGCAGACCCCCGAGAAATCCCGCCACGGAACCGACGGTAATGCCCGCGCCGGTCTCAACGGTGCGTCTAAGCGGCGCGGATCGCGACTTTGCCTTGTAGAAGAGCATCATTAATCCTGCGAAGACCAAAAAGACCGAAAACATACCGAGAAAAAGACGTTTGTCCACAAAAGGTGTCGTGTGGGCGCCCAGAGGGGCAAGCAAAACGGCCATGATCATAATCGGCAGGCCGATGCGCCAGTTGATCAATCCACCGCGATAATAATTAACTGTCGCAAAGAACATGCTGACAACATTGAGCAGAAGCGCTGTGGGCACAGCCTCGGCAAGCGGCACACCCAGATAGTAGAAAAGCGGCACAAAAATGAAGGCGGCGCCCAGACCGGCCATGGCGAGAAGGCCGGAAAAGAAAAAGACCGAAATTGCACTCACTATGTAGATCGTAAAAGACATGTTCTATTTCCTCTTTCTCAATTGCAATGGTTGCAATGTTCCATCGTTCCGGCTGAAGCCGGCAATAACTGGATTGTTGTGTGGTTGATCCCGTACTTATGCATAAGCATTCCCTGTACCGCACGAATTATTTCTTCGTGATTTGGCGAATCTTCCGCGGATTTCAGATGAGCGGAAAGCAGCTTCTGATCGGTGCCGGTTTGCCAGATATGAAGATCGCCGACCTCCGCCACGGCGGGAATCGCCAATAGATCGTTTCTGACCTGGTTGAAATCTATGTCCGCAGGAACGGCATCCAACAGTGAATTGACCGTCTGCCGCACGATTTTGTAAATCTCACGGGCAATGAAGATGCAGATGACCATCGAGATCAAAGGGTCGATGAAACGCCAGCCAAATAAAATGATCAGCAGGGCGCCGACAATAACTCCAAGAGAAAATAATGCATCTTGAAGTGAATGAAGCCACGCGCTTTTTATGTTGAAGTTCCGAAACGATATTTTCTTTAGCAACAGCGTAGCCGCGCTATTCCCAATAAACGCTATAACAGCAACCCAAAGCATTTTATTCCCGGGAATGTCTGCAGGCAGCAACAATCGTTGAATAGACTCCCAAAAGATGAAAACAATAACTACGGCAAGCACGATGCTGTTAATAAATGCGGCAATTAAGCTGAGTTTCCGATAGCCATAAGTCTTTACGGCATTAGCGGGCCTAAGGGACATTTTTTCCGCCCAATAGCTGAAGCTCATTGCGGCAATGTCGCTCAGATTGTGGATGGCATCAGAGATCAGCGCCATGCTCTGAATAAGAAAGCCGAAAGTAGCTTCAAAAACTACGATGCCGCCGTTAATCAAAATGGCAAAGAGCAGATTTTTCAGTGATGCTGGCTGTTCATGATAATGATTATGTTCCATAATATTAAATTTGCTGTTTTTGGTATGGTAAATTTTGTTTAATGTTTCTTTTTGTTTTAGCATTTGCCGCCGCAAGAACAACCGCCTTCAGTGGTAATTTGCACAGGTGGAATTGGGTTGCTAATGGCGCTTTTTATTTTCTCCCACATTTCAGTAATAACTTTTTCCGCGACGGGCGTTTCTCCTTTGACAAGGCCCATGTCTGTCAAAATATAGGAGACAGGTGTGACGCCGATTTTTTCGAGCGTATTTTTCGCGCAGGCTATCTGGCATCCGTCAATAGTAATATTTACATCCACGTCTTTGGCGGATTTCACATAGCCGGACAACCCGGCACCAATACCGGCAAGGCAACTCATTCCGGCGATACATTCTTTCCGCAATCTTCGGGCTACGCGATCGGCAATTTCTCCGACATCCGCCGCGCCTGAACACGCATAAATTAGTTTTGTTTCTGTTTTGCAACAATCGGCCATAATATATTCTCCTTTTTGTTTGTTGAATTTTAATAGATTATATTAAATAGAAATCCCACAATCATTATGCCTATGGCAACTACACTGATAAAAATTATAATCAGCGGCAGTTTCATGACTTTTTTTAGGATAATCATTTCTGGAAGCGATAGCCCGATAACCGACATCATAAAGGCTAGTGCCGTGCCCAGCGCCGCGCCTTTTTCAAGCAGAGCCTGAAGAATCGGAATGATTCCCGCTGCGTTGGAATACAGGGGAACGCCTATAAGTACCGCCAGAGGCACCGACCACCACGCGTCTTTGCCCATAATTGAGGCCATAAAGTTTTCCGGCACATAGCCGTGCACGGCCGCTCCCACGGCAATACCCGCCACTATGTAAATCCAGACCTTGGAAACTATATCGATAACAGCGGTATGGCCCGCCTGAATTCTATCCGTAAATGTAATCTTTCCTTCTTCCATCTGAAAATCACCGGCTTTTACTTCATAAACCCATCCTTCGACAAAGCGTTCAACTTTAAGTTTGCCAATCACCCAGCCAGAAACGATAGCGATAAGCAATCCGGTGGAAGCATAGAGAAGGGCAGTCTTCCAACCAAAAAGGCCGAAAAGCAGGACCAGAGCAACTTCATTAATCATTGGCGCGGCAACAAGAAAAGAAAAGGTGACGCCCAGCGGAATTCCGCTTTCCACAAAACCGATAAAAAGAGGGATAGCCGAACAGCTGCAAAAGGGCGTTACGATACCCAGAGTGCTGGCCATGACGTTGCCGGCAAACAATGGTTTTCCTTCGAGCGCCTTTCTTGTTTTCTCCGGTGAAAAATAAGAACGGATAATTCCCACGATAAAAACGATAACGGTAAGAAGGATAAGTACCTTAGGCGTTTCATAGAGAAAAAATCTGATTGTTTCCGTCAAATGAGAGTATTTATCAAGCTTAAGTGTTCCATATACAAAGAAATCAACTCCCCGCTCTAAAGAAATATAGATCAGAACTGCAAATGGAATAAGCAAAAAAGGAATATAATAATTTATTTTTTTCTCGTTGCTATTATTTGTGCCGCAGCATTCAGCCATTTTGATTATCCTATTATCTAGGTATAGTATTATTTCCCACTGATTATTTGTTTAATGTCCGCCAGGGATGGAAGTTTACCCGCGGCTACTACTTTTCCGTCAATCACCAGTGCAGGAGTCGTCATTACGCCATAGGCCATAATTTGCTTTATGTCTTTGACATGATCTATCTGCGCGTCAACACCAGTCTCCTTGATGGCAAGACGAACCGTATCTTCAAGTTTGTTGCAGGTAGCGCAACCCATACCCAATATTGCTATTTTCATAACTTTTCTCCTTTTATTTTTTGCAGCATTTTAGGATATTTGCATGTTCTTTGGCGTTGGCCGACAAGACATCCTCCACACAGCCGAAAAAATCCATGATGCAGGGAACGCGCAGGCTGTAGAAAATGGATTTCCCCCTTTTTTCATCGATCACAAGACCGGCATTTTTCAAAACACTCAAGTGTTTGGAAACGGTTGAAGCATCGGCTCCTATCATCTCGGTCAGTTCATTGACGCAACATTCATGCTTACTTAGTTCCTCAATGATAAACAGTCTACTCGGATGAGCCATAGCCTTGATTATTTTTGCCCGTGCTTCATGCTGAGGTTTAACCATGTTTTTCATTTTTATTTCCCCCTTATTACATTTGGTAATATAGCCAAATAACCATACATTGTCAAGCATTATTTTTTTGAATGTTTCTATTGTGGAATTAGAGTGGTGAGAGAGACTATTTAAAAATTAAATAACGGTTATTTTGCCTTTAAGAAATACCATTTTATAGCAAGTATATCCGTCTTTACGCTCAATTATTAGAAGAAAGAAATTATTCAACTAATATTGAATTTGAATGAATAGTTGATATTTAATTAAATTAAGAATTAGGTTAGCTTTTTTAACTATGAGTATGCTGGTTATGATTTTAATTAAATTAATCTCCTAAATATTTTTCAAATAATTCTTGGCTCCAATTGAGCTGCGTTCCTGCGGCCTGTAAAGAAGCAAGAAGTAGAGCTTCCGAAACTTCTTCTTTTGTGGCCCCAGCGGCAAGGGCGTCTTTAATATGATGCTCTGTACAATGATTACATCTAAAAACTGACGCGATAGCCAATCTTAATAATTCTTTTGTTTTCATATCCAATACAGTTTTTTGTTTGGCAACATTTGAAAAATGCTGGTACGCATTACCCAGTGGTGACTTTTTTAAATACCAAGGTGATTCATTACTCATAATATTTCTCCTTATGTTTTTAATTATTGGCTAACGGCTTGGTGTGATAACATCTATCAGCAACAGCATCCTCCTTGCTTTACCGTTGAGTCGGCGGGTTCAATACTGCACGAACATTCGCTGTTCTTTCGCCCCAGCATGGAATTGATCACGGCATTGGCGCAGCCGACGCCGGATTGCACGGAAATAGCGCCAAACGGGCAATTAAGACTGCACGCCCCGCATTCCATGCACGCATCACGATTCTGAATAACGGCATGAGTGCTATTCGATGTAAATACTTCATGCGGGCATACTTCCAGACACATTCCACAGCCGGTGCATTTATTTTCATCCAACTGCAGAGTAACAACATCTTTAAGGTAGGTCATATTATTCATTTAAAACTCCTATGTCCCTTCACTCATTTCATTCACCCAAGACAATTCGACTGCGGCCTTTTTCGGCAGCACTGCCTTGAACAAGGCTAAGTCTCATTGAATCAACCGCGATGTAATCCAAATTACAAAACCGGCCACGTTTGCCGCAATCTGGGCGGGCAGCGCCCAGCGCATTTCTCTCTTGACTCCGGAAAGAGAAGTGTAAGTTGAACAGCCGGTAAAGTTCATGGCCAGATATCCAGCTACTGCCGGAATTATTAACAGCCAGGCCAGTGAATCTAGTCTCCCCGCCCACGTTTGTAAATTAATATTCCATATGTAAAGTAGCAATAGGGCGATAATGATTCCGATGGAAAAACCTTTTACGGAAAAGGCGCGGCCGGGCAGGTAGGGCAGTAAAAGCGGGTTGAGCACCGCACCGCCGAGAACAGCGCCCAAGAACGCGATAACGTGCAAAGAGACCATGGTTAGCTGTATTGGCCCAGAAGCCTTCATGGCCTCCGATGCCGCCCAAGATATATAAAACTGGGGCGATAATCAGAAAAGGTTTTGCCGCGGCGACAAACTCGATGGGAATAAGCACCGCTCTGTCTTTTAAGGGGAAAGTCATTATTCGCATTTCGGGAGTGACTTTCATGCCGGAATCAAGATATACCGGTAAATCTTCCGCTCTGACCGGTCCGTAAAAAACTTTGAAGCCGGAAATCTTTTTCACGGTGTGAGCGGCCACTCCCGGCGCTCCCAGTTGCGGCAGAATTAATTGGCGATGGCTGACAATTTCTTTCAGGCGGCCGGATGCAATTCTTTTGATTAATTCCTCCGTGCCGAAAGTTCCCTTGCCCGCTGCGCACCAGACATTAATTCCCTTTGTATCCAATACCAATATCCAGACATTTCTGCCGGACAGCTCCCGGCGCAGATAATCGAAACTCATTTTATAATTTGCTGTAACCAGCACAGGCGATTTGCTATCGGGATTACCCAGAGCGTACAGGCCCGGGTCAATCATATAATCCATACGGCCGACACCGAAGCGGGCTTTGATCGTTCCCCAGTGATCCTTCCGTTGCAATTGTGCTGCTACTTGCGGTACATCGCCTGCCCGTGTTTTAATCAGGCCGACAATAAAAGATTGATCACGACTGGGCGGACGATGCGGCATTTCATCAAGAGTGCTGCAACCGCATGATGGAGCCGACGTAATTACCGGCAGGGTAATTTTATTTCCGTCAGAAGAATTATTTCCCATATTATTCATAAACGTAACCTCTGAAAAAGTTATCTTTACTTGCAGCAGTTGTAATCCACAGCTGAATTTTTTATCGCCTCGATAAAAATCCGGATAGCCTCTAGTATCTGCGGCTGTTTATCTTGCGGAATGTTGAGCGTAATTTTTTGGAAAAAACCGGCCAGGCATAAAGAAACTTTTTGATGAATCTTTTTGCCATCCGCAGTCAGGATAAGTGTTGCCGCGCGCGAATCGTGTTGAGCTTTTTCCCGCCTTAAAAGTCCTTTTTTAATCAGGGGGTTTACCAGACGAGTGGTTGTGCTTTTCTCAACGGCCAGAAGCTTATGCAATTCAGATATCTGCATTTCTTTCTTTCCGGCAATGGCATCGAGAATCATAAATTGATGAAAGGTTACGCCTTCGCAAAAAGCGACATCCTGCCGGCAGCAGCGCGTTACCTGCGACATGCCCATGAATATTTCCATCAGTTCAGTATTTTGCCGGTTCATTTTTATTTGCATTGTTGTATTATACAACTATATTTGCATTTGTCAATAGGAAAAAAGCTTTTGTGCATTAATGTGGTCTATCAAAATTTCCAGCCTATCTATAAAGATTTTTTAAAAATTTGCTTGACAAAAACGTCTTTAAAAATTAGATTCCACAATTCGCTTATGGGCGTAGTTGTGTTTTTTTGTGTTTAAAAAGCATAAATACTTGATATTAAAAAATAATTGAGGTGGGATTTGCTGGTGTAGCTCAATCGGTAGAGCAGCTGATTTGTAATCAGCAGGTTGCGGGTTCAAGTCCCATCACCAGCTCCAGTTTTATTGCATTTAAACTGGTGGGGTTCCCGAGTGGCCAAAGGGAGCAGACTGTAAATCTGCCGGCGTAGCCTACGGAGGTTCAAATCCTCCCCCCACCACCAGGGATTTTTTAGGGATGAAATAGGCGGGAGTAGCTCAGGGGCTAGAGCGTCAGCCTTCCAAGCTGAGGGTCGCGGGTTCGAATCCCGTTTCCCGCTCCAAATAAAAATAAGGGCAAAAGAAAACGATATTGCGCCCACGTAGCTCAGTTGGTAGAGCACATCCTTGGTAAGGATGAGGTCACCAGTTCAATCCTGGTCGTGGGCTCCAGTTAAGGAGTGTTATGCGGAATAATATTATTTTGGCTTGTACGGAATGCAAGCAAAGGAATTATACGACGACAAAAAACAAGCGGACCATGCAAAACCGTTTGGAAATGAAAAAATACTGTAAGTTTTGCCGCGGGCATAAACTGCATCGGGAAACCAAGTAGTTGTTGGATAGGCCAGTAGCTCTAATGGATAGAGCGCCGGACTCCAAATCCGGATGCTGGGGGTTCAAGTCCCTCCTGGCCTGCCATTTTCCCGTTATTAAGGATATTAAAGTATGGATGAAATAAAAGAAAAAGTAAAAGCAGTAATAGAAAATATAACCCAGTTTATCAAAGACGCCAAGGTGGAACTGAAGAAAGTTACCTGGCCGACCCCGAAGCAGACGATAGCTTCAACGGCGGTAGTAATAATAATTGTTTTTATTGTAGCGATTTACCTGGGCTTAGTTGATTTTGCCCTGGCTAAATTGGTCAAATTTATATTAGGTTAGTAAAATGGCTTTTAAATGGTACGTTGTTCATACCTATTCCGGGTATGAGAACAAAGTAAAAATGAGTCTTCAGGAAAGAATTGAGATAACAGGCTCTCAGGCTTATTTCTCGGATATTCTTATTCCCGAGGAAGATGTTGTGGAATTGATTTCGGGGGAAAAGAAAAATTCCAAACGTAAGTTTTTCCCCGGATACATTCTTGTCCGGATGGAAATGAATGACGATGCCTGGCATATTGTAAAAGACACTCCTAAAGTTACCGGTTTCATTGGCAGTAAAGACAAACCTTCGCCCATACCGGATAAAGATGTGGAAAATTTGAAGTTCAGGATCGATGAAGGAACTTTAAAGCCCAAGCCCAAGTTCAAATTTGATGTCGGCGATCATGTAAAAATTATCGATGGCCCGTTCACTAATTTTGACGGAGTCATTGATGAATTAAAACCGGAAAAAAGTAAATTGAGAGTTATCGTAAGCATTTTCGGCCGGCCGACACCGGTGGAATTGGATTTCATTCAGGTAACGCAGGGTTAATGCATTACGAGGCATACTAGCTAAGTTTAAAAATATATAGATCAGGGTGATCATTATGGCAAAAAAAATTATTGCGAGCATAAAATTACAGATAAAGGCGGGCAAGGCGACCCCTTCACCTCCTATCGGTCCCGCATTGGGACAGCACGGCGTCAATATTATGGAATTTTGCAAAGCGTATAATGCTATGACGCAAAGCCAGGAAGGAATGATTATTCCTGTCGTGATCACTGTTTACGCCGACAGGTCGTTTACATTTATAACCAAAACGCCTCCGGTGTCTGTGCTGCTTAAGCAAGCGGCCAAAATTGCTAAAGGAGCCAGCGATCCGAAAGAGGGAAAAAGTTGGAATAGTTACGGCCGGGCAGGTGAAAGAAATTGCCGAATTAAAGTTGAAAGATTTAAATGCCGTGAATATTGAAGGCGCTATAAAGACAATCGCCGGTACCGCAAGGTCAATGGGAATTGAAATTACAGGTTAATAAATACGAGGTTTTATCATGTTAAAAAGAGGCAAACGTATATTGGCGGCAAAAGCGAAAGTTGAACCAAACAAACGATATTCGCTTAAAGAGGCTACAGAAATGGTTGTATCAACGGCTGGCACCAAATTTGATGAAACTGTGGATGCTGCCATTCGTTTAGGCGTTAACCCTGCTCATGCCGATCAAATGGTCCGGGGCAGCGTGGTTTTACCCAACGGGTTGGGCAAAACGGTGCGTATTTTGGTATTTGCCAAAGGCGAAAAGGAAAAAGAAGCTTTGGAAGCCGGTGCGGATTTAGTCGGTAACGACGATGTTATTGAAAAAATTAAAGGCGGCTGGATGGAATTTGACCGTGTTATCGCCACGCCGGATATGATGGGTTCCGTGGGAAAGATTGGTAAAATCTTAGGCCCGCGCGGCTTGATGCCCAATCCCAAAGTCGGAACAGTGACTTTTGAAGTGGCCAATGCGGTGAAGGAGCTTAAAGCAGGCAAGGTTGAGTTCCGAGTGGAAAAAGCGGGAATTGTGCACTCTCCCGTGGGGAAAGTTTCCTTTGGCGCTGAAAAATTAAGTGAAAATGTCAGCGCTTTGTTGGAAACAATTATTAAATTAAAACCGGCATCCAGTAAGGGAGTTTATATTAAAAGTATTTCTCTCTCCAGCACCATGGGTGTAGGCGTGAGGATTGATCCTCTAGAGATTAAAGCTGCTCAATAAAAATATTGAGCGTTTAAGAAGGTCGAAGACAGCAGGTACAGAAGTTTAAACGTAGAACGGCCTGCCGAGACTCGTAGAATAAAAATATTTACTTTATTTTTTGTAAAGGTAAACAATTTTTGGAAAACGGGAATCGGAGTCAGGCGAGGTTACCGTTTTTTATTCTGTATGTGGCTAGATTCTCCGGCCTCAGAAAAATAAAATAATTTTGAAAGGAGGCTGACAGATTGGATCGGAGAACGAAAGAACAAATTGTATCCGAACTGCAAAAGAAACTCAAAGAGGCCAAACTGGGCGTTTTGACCAGTTTCAGCGGGATGAACGTCGAGAAGATGGAAACTTTAAGAAATGCGTTGCGCAAGTCCGATGCTGAATGGAAGGTTGTAAAAAACACTCTTTTGAGAATTGCCTCAAAAGAAACCGATTTCAGTATTCTTGCCGATTATTTCAAATGGCCTGTTGCCGTTGTTTTGGGCTATAAAGATCCAGTGGCGCCGACGAAGATTCTAATTGATTTTGCGAAAAAAAATCCGGAATTGGAAATCAAAGTCGGGATGCTGGATAAAAAGCTTTTAACTAAAGGTGATATTAATGTATTGGCGGAATTACCCGGTAAAGAGGTTCTTTTGGGCAAATTAGTTTCGGTAATGGCAGCGGTACCGACATCGTTCGTGACCGTTTTAAGTGGCGTTCCGAGAAGCTTTGTGCAAGTGCTCAATGCCTATTGTGATAAGAAAAAAACTTTAAATTAATAAAACATACAGAGAGGAATAGAAAATGTCAGAAATTACTAAAGACGACGTAGTCAAATTTATTGAAGGAATGACCGTACTGGAGCTTTCTGCTCTGGTAAAGGAATTAGAAGAAAAATTCGGCGTTTCCGCTGCTGCCCCCATGATGGCCGCTGTTGCCGTTGGCGGCGCCGCTCCGGCCGCTGCTACTGAAGAGCAGACTGAATTCAACGCCATCCTGACCGGATTCGGCGCGGAAAAAATTCAGGTAATTAAAGTTGTTCGTGCGATTACCAATTTGGGGCTTAAAGAAGCAAAAGATTTGGTGGAAGGTGTGCCCAAGCCTATTAAAGAAGCCGTTTCTAAAGATGAAGCTGCCGATATTAAGAAGAAAATTGAAGCGGTCGGCGGGACCGTCGAGATTAAATAACATAATCTCTAATATATCATTTTATTAAGGACGCTATGGGTGACTTTAGAAAATATTTTGGTCAGATAAAAAAAATACTGGATATTCCCAATTTAATTGAGATTCAGACTCAATCTTATGAAAAATTCCTCCAGAAGGGATT
>CAVQAL010000010.1:0-359575 GCA_963710575.1 uncultured delta proteobacterium
GTAGGTTCTAGAAAAAAATTAGCACAAATTATGGCAAAAAACCCAAAAAAAAAGGGTCACAAACCGTCACTACAATTTGTAACCTCTTGAATTTCATGGTGGGCCAGGGCAGAATTGAACTGCCGACACTCGGATTTTCAGTCCGATGCTCTACCGACTGAGCTACCGGCCCACCGGATTAATATAATCCTGTAAAACAAGGCAATCGTCTATAGAATATGGGTTCTTTTGTCAAGGTCTTTTTTGGCCGTTTGTTTCCTGTATTCTCGGTTAATTATTATTATTTTCCGGTGGTTTGCCTGATTGATTCATTGATTCTTTTAAATCTTCAATCTTCTTTTTCTCTTGCTGCAAGATCGGCAGAAAAGATGGATTATCGGGAATTGATATGCCTGCTGTATATTTTGCGGCTCTCTGATAATAACGACTGTACCGGCTATTTTGTCGTGCCAGCCTTGCTTTCTTTTGTCAAAGGCAGCCCAGATAAAGCCAAGGAAAATAATAATCGAAACCAAATACCCGACTGCTCTTAAAAAAGCAATGCCGAAAGAAATAGGCGTGCCGTCGGCGGAAATTACCTGTAACCCAAAAAGCATTTTCCCCGGAGTACGTCCTGTTGTGCCGTGAAAGTATGTAAAATAAGCAATGTATAAGGAAATAAAAAATATCCATATTAAAATTATAATTGAAGAAAAACGTTCAGGGTCGGATAAATCGGCAATAAAGTCTTTACTGTTTCCGGAAATAGCGCCGAAAAAAAATGCCAGAGTCGCGATTACGAACAAAACAATAAAAGTAAAGAAGATGATTGTGCCGTCAACAGTGTATGCTCCCAGACGACGCCAGAAACCGGCGAATTTGTAAATAGTCATTTTTTTACCTCCTGTGATCTGTTGCTGAAGATTCCTTTTTCATATTGGATTATGGATATTATTGCTGCCGCTGCCGTTTCCACTTTTAAAATTTGTTTGCCCAGACTAACCGAAATAAAGCCGGCTTCTTTTGCCATGGTTACTTCGTCTTTGGAAAAACCGCCTTCCGGGCCTACGACAATAAAAAAATCTTTTATGGCGGCAATGGTTTCATCCGTCAAAATATCTTTAATGGTTTTTTGAGATTCTTCTTCCCAGAAAATTAATTTCAGGGAATCGTCTGAGGCCGCAGAGAGCATGTCTGCAAAAGATGAAACTTTCGAGACTTTTGCTATATGACTGCTGTGGCAACAGCGCGCCGCCTCCCGCGGCTATTTTTTGCCAGCGCGCAACTTTTTAAATATTTTTTTCTTCGGTAATACGACCGACTGATCTTGCGGCATCAAAAGGAATAATCACATCCGCTCCCAGTTCAGCGGCGCTTTTCACAATAGTATCCAATTTCCCGGCTTTGGGAATGGCTTGAGCCAGCGTGATGCGGATTTTTTTATCTGCCGTTGGGATTATTTCTCCTAACTCTATAAAAACTGTTTCTGTGGAAAAACCTTTAATGACGGCCTCAAACTCACGGCCGAAACCATCAAAAATATTAATTCTGTCGCCTTTTTTCAGGCGCATTATCTGTTTTAAATATTTTAAATTGTCCGGTCCCAGTTCACAGGTTTTTTTATTTTCCAGGGCATCCGGGCTGTATATTCGGGGGATGGTCAAAGCTTAGCATCCTAAAAATAGTATTATTTCTGGTTTACGGGGGAGCCCCCACCGCTAAATGTTCGCGGCTTTTTTTCTGAGCACGTAACAGACCCATTCTTTTTCCGTTATCACTTTATAGATGCGTAAGGGGATCGGCGGAAAATTGTTCCTCGATATTTTTGGCGTCTTGTTCGATTATGCCCGAGATAATCATGTATCCTTCCGGCAAAAGCAATTGAACCAGATGAGGGCGGAGTGTTAAGAGCAGTTTGGCAGTAAGATTGGCGATGATTAAATTGCGCGGTTTGTCAATGGCGGCGGCATTTTTATTTAGAATGCGCAAGGATGACTTTCTACATTATTAATAGCCGCGTTTTCACCGGCAATTTCGACAGCCTTTTTATCAATATCCACACAGATGACATCCTGAGCGCCCATTTTGGCGGCGGTGATGCCGAGAATACCGGTGCCGCAACCGACGTCCAGAACTTTCCATTCTTTGATCGAACGGTCTTTCATAATGACATCTTCAATTGCTTCGATGCACATTCTGGTGGATGCGTGCTGACCGGTGCCAAAGGCCATGCCCGGATCAATTTCAATGACAATGTCGCGGCTGGCGGGCGTATATCTTTCCCATGTTGGTTTGACGATGATATTGTTGCTTACCCGTATGGGCTTAAAATATTTTTTCCATTGTTCGCCCCAGTCAGGGTCACAGATGATTTCGGTCGTAAACGATGGTTTTTCAAAGCCAGGAAATATTTCATAAAGACTGTCTATATATTTTTGCACGGCGGCAATTCTTTTTTCGCTGCGGATATCTTGCGGGAAATAGGCTTTGAGTATTTCTTCAATTACAGGTTCCGGAAAATCCCCGGCAGTATGCTGAGGCGCCGATGATTCCTGGAATACACCTTGAGCGCCGGTTTCGGTGAGAAAATTTCCCAACGCGTCCATGAGTTCTGAGGGAGCCGATATTTCAATTTTCAGCCATTTTTCCGGTTCTTTTTCTGTCATAAATAATCCTATTCAGATTTGAAAATAGATATAGCTTCTTTTAGGTAATATTTCAAGTATCCTGAATAAACTTAAAAAAAAAACAAATCGAATTTACCTTGTAATATATTGTTGACACACCAGAGAGTTTTTCTTATAAACAAACAAGAAAAGATGTCTTTGGTAAGTAACAAAGTTCCGAAAAGTCTGGTTAAGTGTTTTTAATTTTCAAATTTCGGGGAGAAAAAAATATGAAAATGAAAATAGCAATATTAACGGGTGGAGGAGATTGTCCCGGGTTAAACGGAGCAATCAAATGGGTCACAAAAAGCGCGCTTGATCCCAGAATGGCGGCGAACCGTTCCGTATCCTTTGAAGTTGTCGGCATTATCGAAGGCTGGAAGGGCATATTAGAGGTTGATCCCGATGATCAGAAGAGCTGTGCCCGATACATCAAACCTTTAGACGAAGAAATCGTTCGGACCTGGGATCGTTATGGGGGAACAAATCTGGGAACATCGCGGACAAATCCCTTTAATCCGAAAAATGATCGTTCAGGAAAGTTAATTGATAACATCAAAAAGCTCGGTATTGATGCCATCGTTGCTATCGGCGGGGAAGATACTCTCGGCGTTGCCTATAAATTATATAAACTGGGCATCAAAACAGTAGGCATCCCGAAGACAATCGACAATGACCTCACCGGAACCGAGTATTCACTGGGTTTTGACACGGCGGTTAATATTATCATGGAAGAAATAGATCGTTTAAGGACGACCGCTGGTTCCCACAGCCGTATTTTTGTTGTGGAAACCATGGGGCGTAACGCCGGCTGGCTTGCTCTCCGCGGCGGCGAATGCAGCGGCGCTTATATCATTCTGATACCCGAACATCCTTTTGATATGGAGAAGGTCTGTGAGCTTCTGCGTGAACGGCAGGGCCGGGAAATAAAATATTCCATCATTGTGGTTGCCGAAGGGGCTAAACCTATAGGACAGCAGGAATTTCTAAAAGACAGCCATATTGATGATTTTGGGCATGTCTCGGATAGGCGGGATTGCCAGCTATATTGCCAATGAGATTGAAAAGAAAACAGGATTGGAATCACGTCATATTACCTTGAGCCATCTCCAGCGGGGTGGAACACCTTCTGCCCATGATCGCCTGATGGCCAGGTGGTTTGGCATTGCCGCCGTCAATATGATTGTCAATGGTGATTTCGGACGCATGGTCAGTCTGGAGCGGGGAGAAATTGCCACTGCTCCCCTGGAAGAAATTATCAATAAATTAAAATTGGTTGATGTAAAAAAATATTACGATACGGAAAGATACAACGGCAGGAGAACCATATTTAGTGAGCCGAGCTGAAACTGAGCATAGCGAAGGTTGAAGCGTGAGGCGAACTATCCCTGGAGCGCAGCGACGCGGGACTGAAAACAAACGTAAGTGAAGTTTGAAGCGTATCGAATTATCCCATGAGCAGATGCGAAGCGAGATTTGTGGAATTATATAATGAGATCCCTACGCTTCAGAAACAAAGTGCATAACTGAAATCTTGTTCTGCAGAGTTTATAGACCCATGATTGAAACAATAATGAATTTTTATATTAGTAAATTATTTTAAATAATATTTTTCAAAAAATCTATGGTTCATAAAGGCCTGTCTTTGAATACCAACGCAATTAAAAAAATAGTATCTAAAATGGCCTTCCATTTTTCCATCATCCCCAAGGATGACCCTAAGCAGGCTCTTCGCCTCCGTCGCTTTTTTATACGTTAGTCATCTATATCCTCAATATTTCCATTTCTTATTTTGCCTATTGGGCAGGCATCGTGGAACTTGCAGGCGCTTTACGGGTTCTGGATTATCATTCTGGCGATTAATATTATTTTATATATAGTCTTTCGCACCGGTCTCAATCTGTGGATGTCGGATCCCAGTCTCACTTCTATCCAGATGTGTGCCGCCAACCTTGTTGTGATGTATGGAATATATTATATCTATGAAATCCGGGGTCTTATTTTCTCAATGTATATCCTTATACTTCTGTTCGGCATTTTCCGCCTCTATACCCGCCAGTTCTTATTTGTCAGCGCTTTTGCCCTGCTGACCTACGGAACCGATATCGTTCTGCTGAACATTTTTCATCCGCAAGACATAAATCCTAAGATAGAATGTTTCCAATGGTTCGGGATGGCCATCGTCCTGATCTCCGTTTCCTTCATCGGAGGAAATATCAGTTCTATTCGCCGGGAGTTAAGCGTCAGCCGGAAAAAGCTGCAATCGTCCTTAACAGTTATCCGGGAAATGGCAATTCACGATGATCTGACAGGGTTCTATAATCGTCACCATCTAATGGACATCATTGAATCTGAGAATAATCGTTCAGTACGTACAGGGTCTGTTTTTTCTTTGGTCATGATGGATATTGATAAATTTAAAAACATCAACGATACGTATGGACATCAGACCGGCGATCAGGTGTTGAGGACATTCGCTGCCATTATCCGCAGCATTTTGCGTAAAACGGATTTTTGCGGACGCTATGGCGGCGAGGAATTCTTGATTTTGCTTACACAAACGGATCTTCAGGCGGCGAAAGTGTTTGCGGAACGTATTCGCGATTGCATTGAAAACAGCTTCTTCCCGGACTTAGGTCCTGATTCCAGAATTACGGTTTCCCTTGGCCTGGCGGAGCATCGAATGCAGGGAAATATTGAAAAAACGATTTCCCGTGCAGATGATGCCCTGTACAAAGCCAAGAAAAGGGGCCGCAACCGTGTGGAATGTTCCGACTAAAGATGAGGATACCACGTATTTATTTACGGATATGATCTTGATTCATCCAGCTTGTTTTTTTAACAAACTCCGCCGCCAGTCAGGAATCATTTCCTCAGGCAAATTATAGCATCGTCTCCATAATGACAAATATAATTGTTCTTCTTCCTCCCAGTGAGCATTGTCCCATCCGAGTTCGGTCTGACAGATTGATCTGATTGCCGGCAGAAGTGCTTTGCCTCCTTCCGGGAATGTCAGTCCCAGACGGGTGCGCCGCAGCATCAAATCTTCAAGATGAACAATGCCCTCATCTCGTGCAGCCCAGCGCAGTTCCGCCCAGAGAGTATACGTAGTGGGAATTTCTTTTAATTCTTCCGGCTTTGCGGAATCGATCAGCGTCCGGGCGTCCGACCCGTAACAACCGGCAAGCCTTCTGCACGTGGTTTCGGTTAGTTTGCCGTTTTCAGTGTTATGAATATCCATCTCCATCTGATTCAATACAGTCATGGACTTGTCAGGCTCCGGCATTTGCGGCAGACGGTGACGAACGGCCTTCAGAGCATCCAGGGCAATCAGCCGGAATGTTGTCAACTTTCCGCCGGTCACCGTCAATAATCCTTCCTCTTCCCAGACGGCATGGTCACGCGCTTCCTTGGAAGGATCGGCCTTGCCGGTTCCAATAACAGGCCTGATGCCGGAAAATGTTGATATGATGTCATTCAGGTTCAGATTAATGGATGGAAATTGCGCCTCTGCGGCCGCCATGAGATAGGCCACCTCAGCAGGACTGATTGAAGGTTCGTCTGAAAGCGACCGGGAATGATCCGTATCGGTTGTTCCGATCAAGGTGATCCCCTCCCAGGGAAAGATAAAAACCGGCCGATGGTCCAACGGATGAAGGAAACTTACCGCTTGCGCGACGGGCAGACGCCATGCGGGAACAACAAGATGACTGCCGCGCAGTAAACGCATGCGGGGTTTAGCGCCGACCTGGCCTCTGAGCTCATCGGCCCAGGCGCCGGTGGCGTTTATAATCACTTTTGCCCTTATATCGGTGTGGCGATTCCGGTAAATATCGTGAAGTCTCACGCCGGATACAGATGTACTTTTCCCTTCATTTTTTTGATTGCCGCGGATCAATGTTTCTGCGCGGACGTAATTGATAGCCTGAGCGCCGTCGGCAACGGCTTCGCGGATCACCCGCAGGACGAGACGGGCATCATTGGTCTGGGCATCTCCGAAACAAAGGCCACTTTCCAGTGCTTTCTGCCGGATGTGCGGGGCCAGCATCTGAAATTCCGTTGCGCTATAAGCTTTATGACTCCATTGGGTCGCCAGCAGGTCGTAGATCACAAGGCCGACTCTATAATCGAAGCGGCCAGGCCGGTCGCCTTTATAATTGGCAATAAGAAATCCCAGCGGTTCAATCAGCCCCGGCCCCTCAGCGAGCAGACGCTTCCTTTCCCTCACAGACTCGTAAGTGAGCATGAAGTTCCCATCTTTCAGATAGCGCAGACCGCCGTGAACCAGCTTTGAAGAGCGGCTCGACGTTCCCCAACTGAAATCACGCTGTTCCACCAATAAGACCTTAAGTCCCAGTTTTCGCGCTTCCTTTAATATGCCCGCGCCGGTGATGCCGCCGCCGATGATAACTATATCCCAGGGTTGATCAATCTTCGACCACAAATCATCTCTCCAGTTTTTATCCCACATATTCGTTACCTCTTGTGAAGACGGATTATTTTTTTATAATTTTTTATAATATCAGTTTGCCGGGATTCATTATACCCTGCGGATCAAATCGTTTGCAGAGACTGCTGATTGCTGACATGCCGAGTTCGCCTTTTTCAGCCGCCATGTAAGGAAGATGATCAGTACCCACCCCGTGCTGATGGCTGATCGTCCCGCCGTGTTTAACAATCTCCCCGCTGGCCGCAGCTTTTAGCGCCTGCCAGCGCGAAAGCGTCTCATCCGCGTCCGTCGCCATACGAAAGAAATATGACGTGTAGACGCTGGCCCCGGAAGGATAAAGCTGGGAAAGGTGCGTGAAGACGTGAATCCGCTCATTAATCTTCGCCAATATTTTGTGCAGGGATTCTTCAATCGCTTTGATCATTACAGGGACATTGCTCCAGTGTGTGGCTGTTTCCAGTGTATCTATCGCATAGCCTGCCTCCCACAATGTATTTCTGAGATAAGGTGTCAGGAATCTTTTTTTATGCCATTGCTTGCCGAATATCTGTCCCACATGAATTCCGTGATGACTGCTCGCAATTGCCAGCGCCTCGCTTCTGGCCATGTGCACGATGGCTTTGCGGCCGGTAAAGCCGAGCATCAGCATGCACTTCTCCTCACCGATACCGCGCAGCGACAGAAATTTTTCCATGGTGCCAAGGAGTTTCCTGTGTCCCGCCAGAGCTAGCATTGTTTTCGTTTCATTGGCCGTACTCAACCGAATCATGGACAGAGGCAGTCTGGCCTGTACAATTTGCCTGGCCGCCGCCATGCCGCATTCAAAATTAGGCAGGAAGACGGCATGAAAGACTTCTTTTTCCGGCAGGGGCGTGATTCGCATGGTTGCTTCTGTGATAATGCCGAATCGCCCTTCAGACCCCAAAACGATTTCTTTGAGATCAGGCCCGGCAGCCGACGCGGGAAAAGAAGGAAGATTGATTGATCCGGCAGGCGTCTCCAGATGTCCCCCGGCAAATAAGCGTTCGATGCGGCCGTAACCTAGCGACTGCTGGCCACAGGAGCGGGTTGCAATCCAGCCGCCCAGCGTGGACAGTTCAAAAGATTGCGGGAAATGTCCGAGAGTAAATCCCTGTGCCCGCAGTTGCGCTTCCAGATCAGGCCCGGCAATACCGGCGCCAAAAGTTGCCAGATGGCTGACATCGTCAAGATTGATAAGCCGGCTCATCCGCCTCATGTCCACGGTCAGCACCGGCTGGTCTGAAGGCAGAGGATTGATATGGCCGGTAACCGAGGTGCCGCCGCCATAAGGAATCAGACGAGTACCCGTTTGGTCAGCCCATTGAATCAGAAAGCGAACCTCATCGGCGGTTGCCGGATAAGCCACGCCGTCGGGAAACAGCAATGCTTTGCCGCTGCGCATGGCCAGCCAGTCAGGCATGCTCTGCCCTCTGGCATGAATTAGACGGTCTTTAGCATCCGTTGAAATCAAAGGATGCGGCGCAATTTTGGAGGTTGGAATATCAGCCAGAACTTTTTCCTGCGAAACATCTTTTGGCGGGTGGGCTGCTCCTACCCACTGTTTGAGACGGTCCGTCGCCCCGTCGGGCAGCGGATAATCAATCGTCGTATCTCCCCATCCGTTCCAGCGTCGCATTATCGGCCTCCTTGTGCGCTTTTGGCTTCCAAATGTGATTTAAACTGCCTCTCTGTCCTTAGCCAGATGGTAATACTCTCCTTCATCATTACTCGTGATATTTTTTCAGCGGCGTCAGGATTACGATGCTTCACAGTCCCGAGCAGATCTTTGTAAAAGCAAAGCGATCTTTTTCTGGCCTCCGCGGCAGAAAAATATATCCGCGCCATATTCTGGTAAAATTCAGTAAACCCGTTAAGAATTAAAGTGTAAAGCGGATTGCCGGAATTCAGGGCCAGCGTCTTGTGAAGCATCCAATCAAAAGATGCCAACGCCGCCGCGGTATCTTCGAGATCCTTTGCCCCGGTCAGATAATCACCGATTACTTCGGGCGCGCGTTCAACGGCGCTCCTTGTGTAATGAGGCGCCACGTTCATGCGTATTTCCAGCAAATTCGCCACGAAGTTTTCCGGCAGTTTCTTTCCATATCTGAACAGACCGTTTAGGACGCCCAAACCCCCTTCATGCCAGTAGTCGTTGACCACCGTATATTTACCGTGGCGTATAATGATCCATCCGTCACGTTCCATCCGCTGGAGTGTTTCACGCAATGTGGGACGGGTGATGCCTAACTGCTGAGACATTTCCCGTTCGCCCGGCAATACAGAACCGGGTGAATAGGTTCCGTCCAAAATCACAGTAATCAGTGACTGCTCAGCATGGGCAGCCGGCCGTTTCGGGGCTGAGAAACGATTCATATATGCCTCCATAGTTATATTAGCCAACTGGTAAGTGGTCTGACCAGTTAGTTATTCCTTGTACGCTTTTTTGACGGGGTGTCAAGCAAAAAATTATTATACAGCCTTCCAGCGCTGATATTCCGGTGGCTGGGTATGTCAATAACCTGCCTTGAAATTTGTCCCCCTTCGTGATAGCTTTCCTAATCGTTTTGCGACAAAGTGAATATATTGCGGCAGGAAGGTAAATCTTGAAATATTATCCTGTTTTTTGGGACATTCGTGGTAAAAAATGCGTCATTGTCGGCGGCGGAGAAGTAGCCGCGAGAAAAGCCGAAAGGCTCCTTGATTGCGGCGCTAAAGTGTTTGTCATCAGCCCGGAACTTTCACCTGAGCTTGCCGCGCTGAAAGAAAAAAAATTAATTTGTCACATTGCCGCCGTATATACAGGCGATTTAATAGACGGCGCCGCCTTGATTATCGGGGCGACGGATGATGAAAAAATCAACGCCCGGATATCGAGCGATGCCCGCTCCAGAAACATTCCCGTAAATATTGTTGACGATCCGCGAAGTGCGATTTTATTCTGCCTTCGCTTGTGCAAAGAGGTGATCTGGCGATTGCTATCGGCACCGGCGGAAATAGTCCGGCGCTGGCCCGCCATCTGCGTGAAGAGTTGGAATCAAAATACGGCGAAGAATATGGAATATTTCTCAACATCCTGGGAAATTTGCGCGTCAAAATGGTAAAAAACGCCGGAGTCGGAAAAGATTGGTTTGAATCAATGCTTGCGGCGGGAATACTGGATTCCATTAAAAATAAGGACATAAAAAAAGTGAAGGAGATTGTGCAGAAAATTACCGGCGAGGAGGTCGAAATTGAGTTTAATTAATTTGGAAATGATTTCATTTAAGATTGCTTTCACTCTTTGCGCATTGAGCACGGCCGGATATTTGCTCTCGCTCCTCATTAAAAAAATAAAACTGGCCAAGTTCTCGACCTGGATTTTAGCCGGCGCCTTCGGTTTCCTGACGATTGTTTTATTGTTTGTGGTCATAAATTCCAACGGGCTTGTTAGTTTCCGCCCGCGTGATTTTTTTTCCTTTTGTGCCTGGTCGGTTTGCGGAGCCTATCTAGCGCTGCAATTTAAAACCAAAACAAGATCTCTGGGCGCTTTTATTTCTCCGTTTATTTTGCTGTTCATGATTGCCGCCGCCGGAGAAGCTTCGGGCAAATCTCTTCTGCCGGAAAATTTGCGAAGCTGGCTAATTGCCGTGCATTTGTTTCTGACAATCGTCGGGGAGGCATTGTTTATTCTCGCTTCGTGTGCCGGAGCCATGTTCATCATTCAAAACAGACTGCTGAAACATAAAAAATTAAGCCGGATGAGCAGATTGTTGCCGTCGTTAAACGATCTGGACCGGATTAATCATATCTGCCTGCTGTGGGGTTTTCCTGTTTTAAGCGCGGGGGTTATTGCCGGGACGATTTTTGCGGAATTCAGCTGGAAGGCTGGCTGGCTGGCTGATCCAAAAGTCATCTGGACTTTTGCCGGTTGGATCATTTATGGATTTCTTCTGCATCAGCGGCTGGCCATCGGCTGGAAGGGTTACCGCATAGCTGTATTCTCTTGCGCCGCTTTTGTTCTTCTGCTGTTATCTTATGGGAGTGTGCGATTTTGTTTTTCAACGTTGCATAACTTTATTTAAAATATGATTGTATTAATAGGATTAAATCATAAAACAGCGCCGCTCGCTGTCCGGGAAAAAATATTCGCCGGTTGCCAGGAGGAAAAAGATTTGCTTTCTTCCCTCCGTTCAATAAAAGGCGTCGGAGAAGTTTTGTATCTTTCCACCTGTAACCGGGTTGAAATTATCGCCGGCATCGATGAGCCCGGCGATGTTGAGGCTGTCCAAGGCCTTAATGATTTTTTGGCGCACAATGGCAATCTGACAAAGGCGGAAGCCGCAGACTGCATTTACAAATATTATGACGAGGAAGCGGTGCGTCATATTTTCCGCGTGGCGGCAAGCCTTGATTCGCTCGTCATGGGCGAGACGCAAATTCTCGGTCAGGTAAAGGATGCCTACCGTCAGGCGTTGGCGCAAAACGCGACCGGCGTCGTTTTGAACCGCTTAATGCATTGTTCTTTTCGCGCGGCCAAACGTGTCCGGTCGGAAACGGCTATTGCTGTCAATCCTGTTTCGGTGAGTTTTGCCGCGGTGGAACTGGCTAAGAAAATATTCGGGACGCTTTCCGGCAAGAAAATTTTATTGATCGGAGCCGGTGAAATGGCCGAATTGACAGGCACGCATTTGATCACCAACGGGGCGGAGGAGATAATCGTTGCCAACAGGTCGCTTGCGCAGGCCGAGCTACTGGCGGAAAAATTTCATGGAGAAGCGGTATCGCTGGACGCTCTGGATGCAAAACTGATTGAAGCGGATATCGTCGTCAGTTCCACCGGCGCGCCAAGCTTTATTATCACCGCCGATTTAATCCGGAAAATTCATCATCAGCGCCGAAACCGTTTATTGTTTCTGATCGATATCGCCGTTCCGCGCGACATTGATCCGGCAGCAAGCTCCCTGGAAAATGTTTATCTTTACAATATTGACAACCTTCAGGACATTGTTGACGAAAACATGAACGTCCGCAAAAAAGAAGCGATCAAAGCCGAAATGATTGTGGAAGAGGAAATAACGAGATATGTCAGTTGGCAGAAGGAACAGGAATCCGTGCCGACGATAGTATCACTGCGCAACAAGGCCGAAGAAATTGTGCGGGTGGAAATGAATAAGGCCGCCGGATGGATACAGAAGCTGGATAAAGAAGAACAGGAAAAAGTGGATGGTCTGGTTAATTCTATTGTAAACAAGTTGTTGCACACTCCGGTTGCGGCTTTGAAGGAAGAGAGTTCCGAATTTAGTTCCAAAGACATTGTAGCGACGGCCCGGCGTCTTTTCCGTTTGGATGAATAGGGGAAGAGAAAGGGGCAAGGGTCAAGTAGCAAGGGGAAAGAAAATACAGTTCCCAATATTTCTCATAACTGTGGTGTAACCTTAAACGTTGGTATTTGGTGCAATAGAAATGGAAAAGGAAATTTTACGTATAATTAGTCTTTTTATTGTGTTGGGCGGTTTATATATTTTTCTGAAACCTGATATTGTTGCCGCGAAAATTAAGGTTTTTTATAGTAACTATCCACTCATTCGTTATGCAGGTGAAAAACAGCTAACAAGTAGGCAAGGATTTGTTAAGAGTGCTGGTATTGTTATTATAATTATTGGGTTGATTTGTTTGTTTTCAATATAAAAGGAACAAACTGAAGGAAAGTAATAATGGGAATGGTTCTATTTATTGGAGAAAAAAGTACAGAGTCGAAAATTTAGAGGAAGGTCTCCCTTTCCTAAAGGGAGAGAAAGAGGGATTTTAGTGACACTCGCTAAAAATGAGTCCCGTCACAATCGGGACGAAATTTGAAGCGTTAGTGGAACTATCCCGGGCGCATAGCGCCATGGGATAAAAAGCACAATAAAATCTCCCCTCACCCCTCTTTAAGAAAGAGGGGGAATAATTATATTGAATTAGGATTTGTATGAATTTTAAAATAGGCACACGTGGCAGCAAACTGGCATTAACACAGACAAATTTTGTCACTGAGAAATTAAAAAAAATAATGCCGGAAACAAACGTTGAAATTTGTATTATTAAAACCAGCGGTGATATTATGCAGGATGTGTCTCTGCTCACAATCGGCGGCCAGGGAGTTTTCGTCAAGGAAATTGAAGATGCCCTGCTCTCTAAAAAGATTGATCTTGCTGTTCACAGCATGAAGGATGTTCCGGGAGAAACGCCGGAGGATCTGATGTTCGCGGCGATACTGCCACGCGAAGACGTGCGCGATGTGCTTGTCGCGCGCGACAACATCAAAATGGAGTTCATGCCCAGAGGGGCGAAAATCGGCACCGGGTCGCAGCGGCGCGGCGCGCAGATTAAAGCGATTCTTCCTGATGCCAATATTGTGTCACTCAGGGGCAACATTGACACGCGGCTGAAAAAAATCGAGACGGAAAATCTCACCGGTGTGATTCTGGCGGCGGCGGGCATGAAGCGCATGGGATTAGCCGAAAAGATTACGCAGTTTCTGCCCGTGGAAACGATACTTCCGGCGGTCGGTCAGGGCGCGCTGGGTTTGCAGATTCGAAAAAGTGATGTTGATCTGGCAAGAATTTGCGCATCCCTCAATGATGCAAAAACCGCCACGGAAGTTACAGCCGAGCGTTCATATCTCAGGGCACTAGGTGGCGGATGCCGTCTGCCGATCGCGGCGCTGGGCAAACTGGATGGCCAGAGGCTAACGCTTGAAGGCATGGTCGCCTCGCCCAATGGCGCCACAATGATTCGTGAAAAAATAAACGGCGCTAAAGAAGAGGCGGAAGAGCTGGGGAAAAAGCTGGCGGAAATAATCTTAGAAAAAGGCGGCAAAAAACTTTTGGATTTAATGTACTGAGTAATTGAATTTAACGCTTGGACAGAGTTGGTAATAATGAAGCGGTATGGGGAGAAAGATTCGTTCTATTTAGCGCAGGCGTTAATCAAAAACATCTCCAGCAATAATTGCGGGCTGGAGGCGGAAGATTTAAAGGAGCGGTCAAGTTCCAGCAGGTCATCGAGGAATTTGATCAGGCGCGGACTTGTAAAGCGGCTGCAGTTCCGCAAGGCATTAAAAACAACAAAAGGATGTTTATTAATCAGAAAATCATTAGGCATTGACATCGTATCGGCAAAACCACTCAGTACTGGATGGATATTTTTCTGAAACCAGCCATACTCCATGCTGCTGTTGAATTTCGGCAGTTTTGCAGAATCCACTAAAATTCTGGCCTGAAGTAAAAATCTAATTTCTCTGACAATCATAGACAGGATGATCAAATGATGCGTTCCTTGATCGAGTAATGCTCTCAAAGCGTCAAGCGCTGCCAACTGATTTTTCTCACTCAAAGCTGCCGTTAGATCGAATATGGAATCTTCCTTCGTCTTGCCGACAACTTCTTCGACGTCATCCTTTTCCACAATTGTTCGCTCACCGGCAAAAGAAATGAGTTTTTCCAATTCTGTCATCGAACGTCTTAACTCAAATCCCGTTTTTTTACCTAAAGCAATCCATGCTGCCGGTGATAATTTTTTCCCGTAACCATCGAGTAATTTCTGAGCTTCCTTCTGGAGAATTTCTTTCTGGGCGGCTTCTCCACGCGCAGTGCCAAAATAAAGGACAATCCCCAACTCGGATATAATTTTGAAAGGTTTTCCTCTCTTATCCACGGCCTCAGCCGTGAAGATAAGACAATTTCCTCCGGGCAGTCCATTTTTTAAAATTTCTTCCAGACGCTCTGTTTTATCAGCGTAGGATGTCCCGGCGAGTCCTGCACGGGAATAAATTTCCAGAATGCGGGGCAACCATTTTTCACGGTCTTCCCCTGCATCTCCCTTTACAATTTTACTCCACTCATCATCGGTTATCTTTCGCCAACCGGCGTCCTGCAAATCTTCCAATGAAAACCCGGATATTTTTAAAAAAGTCAGAAAATATTTTGCCGCTTTTGCCGGCTGTTCATCAATATTGCTGCGTATCTTGGGAATGAGTTTGGCCAGATTTTCGCGGGAATGAAAAATCGTAGTGTTTTTTACTACGATTACTTTCCGGTCGCCCAAAAGGGAAGGTGTTAAAATATGCTCAATCAGGCTATCCATATCGGTGTTTTCGCCGTCAAGATAAAACAGGCTGAAATCCCGGTTGCCCTCCGGCACGATTATATCTAAAATTTTATTGAGGGTTTCGTTGATTAGATATTCTTCTTCCCCGTAAAGAAGGTAACAAGGCGCAACAATACCTTTTTTCAAATTGGAGAAGATTTTTTCCATATCTATTAAAACTAATTTAGAGGATTAAACTATAATGTATTTTTTAATGAGCTTGACAACTTCTTCCGGTTCATCGACGACTTGAATCAAATCGAGATCGACGGGAGAAATTTTACCTTCCATCAGCATGGTGTTTTTCAACCAATCCAATAATCCACGCCAGTAATCGCTCCCCATTAAGATCAAAGGAAAAGATTTGATTTTTTTTGTTTGAATTAAAGTAAGCGCCTCAAAAAGTTCATCCATTGTGCCGAATCCACCAGGCATAATCACATACGCAACAGCATATTTTACAAACATGACCTTGCGGATAAAGAAATACTTGTAATGAAGATGGATATTCGCATAGGGATTGGGCTTTTGTTCAAAAGGCAATTGAATATTCATTCCTACTGATTTGCCGCCGGCTTCACTGGCGCCTTTATTGGCCGCTTCCATAATTCCACCGCCGCCGCCGGTGATCACACTAAATCCATTTTGAACCAGAAGCCTGGTCAAATTTTCGGTTTTCTGATAGTAAATATCATCCGGCTTAACCCGGGCGGAACCAAAAATAGTGACGGCATTATTAACATCAGAGAGAGTCTCAATGCCCTCGACAAATTCAGCCATGATGCGAAACACCCGCCATGATTCGTTGATGGACAGCGCATCAATTACGTATTGTTTTTCTGCCATAAGTCGCTGCTCTCCCGAAGAAAAAATACTGTATTAACAACCTGCAAGCTTAAAACTTGCGGCGTCTTTGAACTTTCGCCAGTCTGCGCTGCGCCTCAATTTTTTTTCTCTTTTGCTTCACTGAAGGCTTTTCATAAGCACGGCGGACTTTTAATTCCTTAAACAAGCCGCTTTTTGAAAGTTTGTTTTTCAGAATTTTCAGGGCTTTCTCTACGTCATTGTCAATTACCTTTACTTCCAATTTAATTCCTCCTTGTTTTCAATTAATATATTTATTGTTTTATTCTTAAAATCATTGGGACTCAAATCCCACGTCGCTGCGCTCCTGGGATAATTCGACTAACGCTTCGAACTTCGCTCCGCTCGTTCTTAGCGAGTCTCATTAAATAAAAAAAGGGCAGTACGGCAAAAACAGATATTTTCTGTGCCGTAAGCTACCCTGCAATTTTCAATTAATTTTAAATCACGCTCCTTACTTGGGAATAACGCTTTTTAATGCCCTTAGGAAGGCTTCGTTTTCTTTACGATTTCCTACGGTGACTCTCATACAGTTGGGCATCAGCGGCGGCAGATTCAAATTCTTTACAATGATACCTTCCGCAAAGAGTTTGTTATATATGCGATTGGAATCAAAAGCGCAACTAAAAAAAATAAAATTCGCCTGGGAAGGGTAGAGTTTAATTCCGGCAATTTCTTTCAATCCCAGGCAAAGCTCTTCACGTCTTTTGATTATTTCCGCAACTTGCTTGGAAAATTCGTCCTGATAATTCAGGAAAAAATTAGCGGCTATCTGCGATAAGGAATTGACATTATAAGGCAATCTCACCTTATCCAACTGGGCGACAATATCTCTGTTGCCGATCAATAAACCAAGACGCATAGAAGCAAGTCCCAATTTGGAAAGCGTATTCAAAAAAATCAAATTGTCGTATTTTTTTAGCAAAGGCAATAAAGTCTGGCCGGAAAAACTGGCATAAGCTTCATCAATGACGACAATGCCGGGAGTATTTTTGATGATAGTCTCTATTTTTTTCCGGCTGAAAAGATTACCAGTGGGACTGTTGGGATAACTCAAGAAAATCAAAGCGGGAAAATTCGACTTTATCTTGTCAAGAATTGCGTCAACATCCAAATCGAATTTTTTATCCAAAAGAACTTCTTCCACTTTGTTGCCGGTATTAACTGCAATGATCTTGTACATGGAAAAAGTAGGAACGGGAACCAGCACGCCGTTTATTTTACCTTTCAGTGCCAGACAAAGGGTTTGAATCAGTTCATCAGATCCGTTGCCCAGCATAACCATATCCTTAGCAACGCCATAGTATTGAGCAAATCTGTTGCGTAATTGGGGAGCGCCGGCTACGGGGTAACGGTTTAAATCAACCCTGCCCATTTCTTCTAATAGTTTTTTCTTCAAGGGTTCCTGTAAACTGATAGGATTTTCATTGGCGTCCATTTTTATCGCACCTGTAACCTCCGGCGCGATATAACCGCTCTGTTCAAAGATGCCCTTTGCCACCAAATTGCGAATTACCATTTTAATAATCAACCTGTCTTAAAATGTTTTTTCCGTTCTATATTCCAGTTTACGTCCATGTATTTTTTCATCAATTCATTCTTCAGTGTTTCTTCAGCAGGCGTCAGAGTTTCTTCAACGAGCTCTATCCCCAGCTCATCAGAGAACCCTTTTTTCAATTGTAAACAAATTTCCTGCACATTAACCGGTGAAATAAGCTCTTCGTTGACCGCCGTTACCGATTCTCTCAGTTTTTCCAGTTGTTCAGGAGTGCGCGCAGGCAGCAGCAAAGAGGCCGTTTTCCCGGAATCAAAAGCCAGAAGCAATGAACCATGCTGTAAAAATCCGCCTCTTCTCCTCACTTGAGCGTTGCCGCAAATCTTGCGCCCTTCAACTAAAAGCTCATTTTTAGAAGGAACGGAAAAACAGCAGGATTTTAATTCTTCTCCTGCTCCAACACGGCCGCCTTCAGCCAAATCCGCCCTTATTCCCAAATAAGCCAGACCCCGGGCTATACATTTACTGATTACCTTATACGTTCCCGAAATATCAGAAGGGAATATTTTTTCCTGATCTCCCGCTGCGACACAATATGTAATTTCATTACTGTGAAAAACCGCTTTACCTCCCGTTATTCTTCTGACAACATCAATTCCGTCCCTGTAACATTTTTCAATATTCACTTCTTTTCTAATGTCCTGAAAATAACCGATAGAAACTGCCGCCGGATACGAGCTGTAAAATCTAATCGTAGGATATTTTCTGTTTTTTATGGTTTCATGAAAAAGGGATTCATCAATGGCCATATTTTCAAAAATATCAAGATTTTGAAAATTTAATAATCTCCATGCCATAAAAAATAATCATTCGCTTTCTTCCTGCGCTATAAGGTCATGATAATTGGCGGCGGCAAGAAGGTCTTCCAACTGTTCCAGATTATCCATTTCAATGACAACAAGCCAGCCGGTATCATAAGGATCTCTGTTTATTATGCTTACATCTTCGAGAATATCTTCATTAATAACAACAACTGTGCCGCTCACAGGAGAAATTAAATCCACCACTTCTTTGACAGACTCGATGGAACCGAATGTTTCATCGCGTTCCACATAAGTATCAGTTTCAATAAATTCAACGGATAGAATATCCCCTAATTTTTCCTGGGCATAATCAGTAATCCCTATTGTGGCCATGTATCCATCAACCCGCACCCATATGTGTTCGCAACTATAAATTATATCTTCTGGAAATATTTTCATGACAGCACAACCTCTGCTTTTATTCTATAATGATAAGCTCTTTATCCATTTTTGTAAACTTTTCGCAACTATTTTCTTTAACCAGCACGGTGTCTTCGATTCTGATTCCCCAAAAACCCGGAATATATAAACCGGGTTCAACGGTTACAACCATTTGCGGCTTTAAAATATCGTTAGAATTCGAGGACAGACGCGGCGCTTCATGAACTTCCAAACCGACACCATGTCCCGTTCCATGCATGAAATACCGGCCATATTTTTTCCCGAAAAAGCTCCGCGCACAATGATCAACATCAGCGGCGGCAACATTTCCCTTGATAACTGCCAATGCTCGATCATGAGCATCTTTAACCATTTGATAAGCATTTTTTTGCCTGTCTGTCAATTTCCCAAAAGCAATGGTACAAGTTTCATCGGAACAATACCCTCTGTACTTGACGCCAAAATCAATAACAACAAAATCCCCTTTCTTTATTTTTCTGTCAGTCGGTTGGGCATGGGGGAGAGCGGAGTTTGCTCCCGCCGCTACAATCGCTTCAAACGCAAGCCCATCGGCGCCGTATTTTCGCGCATTGTATCCCAGTTGCAGCGCTAATTCTTTTTCTGTGCAGCCGGGCTTGATCTCGCCGATAACGGAAAGGATAGCGGATGAAGAAATTTCCGCTGCTTTTTTCAAAAGAGCTATTTCGGTTTCATCTTTGTATGCCCTGATCAATTTCAGTTCATCAGATAAGGCTACAAATATCTCGTCTTGGATACGGCTCTTTAATCGATTATACATTCCTACTGTTATCGAATCTGCTTCAAAACCAATGTGTTTTAATTTAAGTTTCTTTATTGTCCGAATAATTCCTTCAATCTTATCTATGTATTCTATTATTTGAATATCTGTTGCTTCCCGGCATGCCTGAGTCGTATAGCGGCCGTCAACAAGTAAATATGTTTTATCAGAATTAATTAAAAGGACACCTTCACTGCCGGTAAAGCCGGAAAGGTATCGGATATTACTCATATTAAAAAAAATTAAACTATCGATTTTATAAGTAGAGAACTTTTGCCGAAGGCGGGATATTCTATCCGGTAAATTTTTATTTTTCTGCCGCATGGATTTTCGACCTGTCGATATTTTTCAGCCAGGAAGACAGTGTATTTATCAGATTATCGGATTCAACAAATTTCTCGCTTGCAGATGATTTTGGATCTAATGCCGCTTTGAGAGAATCGAGCATTGCCACAGCTTGAATATTTTGCGGCTCTCTACATATTATTTCTTTAAGAATTTCTGCCGCCACTTGTAAGTGACCTTGTTTAATATATAGCTCCGCCAATGTAACTGTAAATAATTCCGGGTCGGGGATATTTTCATCATATATCATACCAACTTCAGGCACCGGCTGGTCTTCTTGTTCAAGAAGCGTCATTTTTTCAATAACTTTTCTCGCGTCTTCAGCGTTGGGATGCAAGGAAATAAATTTTTCGTAACAAACAGCCGCATCTTGATGAAAACCTTTTTTACGATAAATATCACCCATCCGTTCATAAACAAGAGCCAATCCCGAAATAAATTCTCCTACTTCCCGTAAAACATCACGCGCTTCGTCAAGCCTTCCCATGCCAAGAAGGGCGCTGCCTGCAACTACATGGGCATCAGCATCGGCAGGTAAAGATCGCAATCGTTCCTTGGCAAGATTAAATGCTTTTTGCAGCTTATTTTGTTGCAAAAGTATTTCTGCTTCACTAAGAAAATCCGTACGGTCTTTCTCAAAAGTATTACTTTTCATATTTCCCGGCTAGACGATTAAATATAATTAGTTTTGCGATGAGTAACACAGCCCATATAGCGTGTCAAGGCTGGAAAGAAGTTAATAATACCATTCCGCTTTAATGAGATTTAAACTTCAAAAGCAAATAACCTAAATACCCTGAAGGGCACTGTTGGGCTACTATAGGCGCATTGAAGTTTTTTAGCCGAATTAATGACACTCGCTAAGAACGAGCATAACGAAGTTCGAAGCGAAAGTGGAATTATCACATATAAACGGGGTACAATACCCAGCAGCTTGCTTTAGAGTATTGTACCCGTGAATTCCTTTTCATTTCAAAGCTTTCATTGCGAAAGTATTTAATTCTTGATATATATCATCCCGTAAAAATGATAAGGAATTAAACAATGTTGTCTATCCACAGCAAGAATCCGCAACTGCGTCTCATCAGGAAAGCCGTGGATGTGTTGCGTCAGGGCGGGATAATAATTTATCCCACCGATACGGTTTACGGTCTGGGATGTGATTTATCCAATAAAAAAGGAATCGAAAAAATTTACGAATTAAAAAGAAGAAACAGAAAACAACCGCTGAGCTTTATTTGTTCGGATTTGAAACATATCAGCCAATACGCCAAGGTTACCGACTATGCTTACAAAACAATGAAAAGGCTTTTGCCGGGACCCTATACTTTTATTTTGGAAGCTTCGCGTCTGGTGCCCAAAATAATTTTACCGAAAAGATCAACGACAGGGATAAGGGTGCCGGATAATCAAATTTGTCTAAACTTGATTACAGAATTGGGACAACCGATAATCAGCACAAGTGTAAAATCAGCCGATGGCGAGGATTTGGGCAATCCTTATGAAATCGAGGAACGCTTTGGACGGACGGTTGACTTAATTATTGATGGTGGTATTATTATTCCCGAACCATCAAGCGTCATCAGCCTTGTTGATGACAATATTGAAATTATAAGAAATGGCAAAGGCGATGTCAGCGCCTTTCTGTAAATACAACAGGCCGTGCCGCATATTTTAAGAGCAGACTCTAAGAAGTCTATTCTAGTGCGAATTCGCACAAAAATAGCAACCGGCCAAAAAGGACATTTATGAAACACACAATGCTTATCAACGCTGTTCATAAAGAACAGATGCGCATGGCTACCGTCAACGAAAAGGGTAGTCTCCTTGAATTCAACATCGAGATGTCGGTAAGAGAGCCCATTATCGGCAATATTTTTAAAAGCAAGGTGCTTAAAGTTGAACGCGGCCTGCAAGCGGCTTTTGTTGATTATGGCGGCGACAAAGACGGTTTTCTTCCACTTAAAGATGTTAACCACGAATATTTAACCGAACAGGAAAACGGCCAGTCCAACGGCAAACCTGTGCTCAAAGCCGGCCAGGAAATCATTGTTCAAGCTGTAAGAGAAGCCATCGGCAATAAAGGCGCTCTTTTAACTTCCTATATTTCTCTTCCCGGTAGATATTTAGTTTTGCTTCCCCACAAACCCGGCGGCGGTATTTCCCGCAAAGTGGAAGATGAAGAAGACCGGCAAAAAATCAAAAATATTATGAAACAAATTAAAATCCCCGAAGATATGGGATTTATCGTGCGCACAGCAGGATTCAACCGTACGAAGCAGGAAATTTCCCGCGATTATCAGCTGCTGATGCGTCTTTGGAAAGAAATCTGCAAGAAGGCAAGCACTATTAATGCGCCTTCCCTTATTTATCAGGAGACCGACTTTGGTGTGCGCACTTTACGCGATTATTTGACGCCGGAAATTGATGAAATTCTGGTTGACGATCTGGAAACCTTACGCAAAATGCGCGCTTATTTAAAAGCTGTGGCGCCGCGTCATTTAAGAATTCTCAAACATTACAAAGAGAAAATCCCCATTTTTGACCGTTTTCAATTGGAAGATCAAATACGCGTTATCTATCAGGAACGGGTGGAAATGAAATCCGGAGGGTACATTATAATTAATCCGACCGAAGCAATGATTACCATTGATGTGAACTCCGGCCGCGGCTCCAACAAGAGAAACATTGAGGAAACCGCCTTCAAAACAAACATTGAAGCCAGCGAAGAAATTGCCCGACAGCTGCGCTTACGGGACTTGGGCGGATTGATCGTCATCGATTTTATCGACATGATGGACAAAAAGCATATTGCCGAAGTGGAAAAATCTTTCAAGAAAGCCCTCAGCATAGATAAAGCAAGGATACAGCTCTCCCGTATTTCTAAATTCGGGATGCTCGAATTATCGCGGCAAAAGAAACAGTCGACAATTCAGGAAATCAGTTACACAAAATGTCCTTTCTGCAAAGGCAGCGGTTTGCGGCCATCTTTGGAATATGCCGCACTGGGAGCGTTTCGTAAAATTGAATCGGAAGCGGT
Source organism: uncultured delta proteobacterium (assembly GCA_963710575.1). GTDB lineage: Bacteria > Desulfobacterota > Syntrophia > Syntrophales > Smithellaceae > Smithella. The sequence continues at coordinate 23,013 of CAVQAL010000010.1, forward strand.
CAAGGGAATTTACTCCGAGCTAAGAATAATTCTTCCGCATGAAATTGCCGACTACATTCTTAATCGCAAAAGGAGCGAACTTCTAAATCTGGAATCAACATTCGATCTCACCTTGCATATTTCGGGCAGTATGGAGATAGCTTGGGACAAGGTGGAAATACAGCAAACCATCAAAGAAAAAACTTTGGATATTCCTGAATCACACGAAGCAAGCGTCCTGAAAGAAGTAGAGGAAAATTCAGAGTTAACCAATGGCGAAACAGTTTCAGTAAATGGAGAAAGTGCCCCTAAAAAGAAAAGCCGCCGGAGACCTCGTCACAAGAAAAGAAGACCGGCGGAAACAGTGACGGCAACCTCACCGATGGCGGATGTTGCGCCGGCAACAGGTTTGATAACGTCTGCGCCTGTCGGAGAAAATCTGCCGGTGATACAAAATTCTCCGGCAGAGTCAGCTCCGCTGATCATTGAACCGGCTAAGCCCAAAGAAGTTGCTGTTAATCCAGAAACGAACGAATCAGCAACTCACATTATTGAAACAGAAAAGAAAGATGAAGCCTAGGGAAATTGGTGCGTTAGCCGCTATTTATGATATTTTCTTACAACCGCGGTTATTACACCGGCAATGCGCAGATCCGCTTGTGGTATGATTGGAGGATATTTAGGATTTGCTGCCTCTAGAGTCACCATTTTCCCTTTTCTGCAAAAATATTTCATCGTCCAGTTGCCGTCCACTTCGGCCAGAATTATGTCGCCGTTTTTGGGCTCTTTATTTTTTTCAACAATAACCAAATCTTTTTCCCTGATCCCCGCATCGATCATGGAGTCGCCGGTGACGGAAAGCAAGAATGATTTTTCCGGATTCCTGACCAGATATTCGTCGAAGGAGATAACACTCCGCAGTTCTTCTTCCGCAGCTGTTGGAATTCCGGCGCAAACTTCTCCGGCAAGTGTTAAAGCAAGCGGGTTGCGCACCGGCAATAAAAATCCTTTGGTATCTTTTTGCAAAAGTCCGGCGGATAATAATTTATTCACCCAAAAATAAACAACACTCTTGGAGCGGACTCCAATAATTTCAGCAATTTCCGAATATGTCGGCATGCGCCGGTTTTCGCGGAAAAAGGCAGTGATTTTTTTCTCTACATCCTGTAAAGTTCGCTTGACTTTCATAAAATACATGGTATAGAACAATCGTTCTATTGTCAAGAGATTTAATGAGACCCAAGTTTCAGAAGCGTAGCGCACTGAAATTTGCTGGTCGAATTATCCCCGAAGCGTAGCGAAGGGGGATTCTAGGTTTTCATAACCATGATTTTTTTGTTTCGGAGGAATTTTGAACGAAAAACTGATAAAATTGCTGGCAACGGGATTCGGATCAGGTCTGTCACCTTATGCTCCCGGAACTATGGGCACTTTGGTCGGTATTGTGATTTGCCTCTTTTGCTTGCCTCTGCCCTGGCCTATGCGCTTACTTATCGTAATTGCTTTATCGGCTTTATCTATTTATGTTTCGGAGCGGGCGGAAAAAATTTATCAAAAAAAAGATGACCAGCGTATAGTTATTGATGAAATTGTCGGCTTACAGATAACAATGCTGCCGGTGGCGATAAACGTACTGCATCTTTGCGTCGGTTTTGTTCTGTTTAGAATATTTGATATCTTAAAACCTTTTCCCATTAATAATCTGCAAAGATTGCCCGGCGGATGGGGCGTTGTGATTGATGATGTTGGAGCCGGAATTTACGCGGGCGCGGTAATGTGGTTGTTAGTATTCGGAGGCGTTATATGAAAATTAGTATTCTTACAATCGGCAACGAATTAATGAACGGACGCATTGCGGACACAAATGCTTCTTTCATCGCACGTGAAGCTAATCAACAGGGCTGGAGCGTGGAAGCGATAATGTCTGTGGGTGACGATTTCGCGTCCATTAAAAACCGTCTGGATTATCTGCTTTCCATGACCGATGCCGTAATCTGTTCGGGTGGTTTGGGACCCACAGCCGATGATATTACCACCGAGGCCATAGCCAAAGCATTCGGACTTCCTTTATATACTGATGAGAATGTTTTGAATTACATAAAATCTATTTTCACCCAATTCAATCTGCGCTGGGTGGAAAACAACGCCAAGCAGGCCATGTTCCCCAAGGGATCTGAAGTAATGCCTAACGCCAGAGGCACGGCACCGGGGTTTTCTCTTTCTGTTAACGGGAAAATGATTTTTGTAATTCCCGGCGTCCCCGCCGAAGCAAAACTAATGGTGACGAACGGCGTCTTCCCGACGCTGCGCAAACATTTTCCGCAGGATGAACTATATATCGTCAAACAAACCATCAAGACCTTCGGGCTTTCCGAAGCCGCCGTAGATGATCGAGTGAAGGATATTGATTTCAATTCCCTCGGTGTGAGTATCGGCTTTTATCCGGTGTTTCCCGAAAACCATATCGTTTTGATAGCGCGCGGCAAAAATCAGGATGAAGCTAAAAGCAATCTGCAAAAAGCGCAGAATGAAGTTTTCTCCAGAGTTCAGGATTATATCTTTGCCTATGGGGAAGAAACACTCGAAAATGTGATTGCCGGTCTTTTAACCGAGAAAGAAACTGACCATCGCAGTGGCGGAATCATGCACGGGAGGTTTGATTACCAACCGCCTCACCGATGTTTCCGGCAGCTCGAATTATCTGGAGCGCGGATCTGATGACTTACAGCAACGCGCTAAAATCAGCATGCTTGGCGTTCCTGCCGAAATTATCGAAAAACATGGAGCGGTAAGCGAAGAAACCGCGCGGCTAATGGCCGAAGGCGTACGCAAACTTGCAGGAACTGATTTGGGATTGTCTTCCACCGGCATTGCCGGGCCAACCGGTGGCAGCAAGGAAAAACCTGTGGGCACTGTTTATATCGCGCTGGCTGATTCCAAACAAACCATTTGCCGCCATTACGCTTACAGGTGGGATCGCAAAAGAAATAAAGATATGTTTTCCGAAGCGGCGTTGTTTTTGCTGAAAAATTTTTTACAGGGAAAAGGTTAGTGCATGGCAGATTTCGAAAAAAATATCCGCGCATTTCTGGCCATTGAACCGCCGGAAGATATTTTGCAGGCAATGTCCGGCCTGCAGGAAAAATTAAAGCGGGAAATCAGCGGCCGGATAAGCTGGACAAGGCCGCAGGGTCAGCATTTGACCTTAAAATTTTTCGGCGATATTTCAAAGAAGATGTAAAAAATATTTGCTCTGCTGTAGCAAAAACGGATAGTTTCAGTACAATCTTTAAAGTTGAAAATTGAAAAATGGGTGTGTTCCCTGATGCCCGCAAGCCGCGAGTGCTCTGGTGCGGTGTTACGGGTGATGTGGAAAGACTCTCCGTCTCTCCAGAAACAGACTGGATAGTGATTTTGCGGCATCGGTTTCCCCGGGAAGACCGACCTTTTCGGGCGCATCTGACTCTGGCCGGATTAAGGATTCACATGGGTTAACAGGAATCAGCGAAGCCTTGACAGAATACAGCACGTTTGCCGCCGGAGAATTTATCTGCAGGGAATTAATTTTATTTCAGAGCAAACTCTCCCCGCAGGGAGCGATTTACACAAAACTGGCGGAATTTGTTTTAAGTGGCATAATAGGTGCAAAGTCTTTTGCATAGAAGACTTAGAAGACTGAAGTTACAAATTGTAAATAAACAATCAATATATAAAAAAATAACAGATTGAGGAGGTTATTGTATTATGTGTGCAGACATGGATAGATCAAAAGCCGTTGATTTGGCGATTACGCAGATAGAAAGACAGTTTGGTAAGGGATCGATTATGAAACTGGGTGGCGCGGAGCCGGTTGCCGATGTTCCGGCTATTTCCACCGGATCGCTCAGCCTTGATATAGCACTGGGGACTTTTGGCGTCCCACGCGGCAGAGTCATCGAAATATACGGGCCGGAATCCGGCGGAAAAACCACACTGGCTCTGCATATCGTCGCCGAGGCGCAAAAGAAAAACGGCATTGCGGCTTTTATCGATGCCGAACACGCGCTGGATGTAACCTATGCCAAAAAAATCGGCGTGAATACCGATGATCTCCTTATTTCTCAGCCGGACTCGGGCGAACAGGCGCTGGAAATCGCGGAAACGCTGGTTCGCAGCGGCGCACTGGATGTTCTGGTAGTTGATTCCGTGGCCGCGCTGGTGCCCAAGGCGGAACTGGAAGGCGAAATGGGCGACGCGCAGATGGGCTTGCAGGCGCGTCTCATGTCGCAGGCACTGCGCAAGCTTACCGGCAGCATCAGCAAATCCAAAACTACTGTTATTTTTATCAATCAGTTGCGCATGAAAATCGGCGTCTTCTTCGGCAATCCGGAAACGACTACCGGCGGCAACGCTCTGAAATTTTATTCTTCCCAGCGTCTCGATATCCGCAAGATGACTTCCATCAAAAACGGCCAGGATGTGATCGGTTTCAGAACCAAAGTTAAAGTTGTAAAAAACAAAATGGCTCCTCCTTTCCGGGAAGCGGAATTTGATATTATCTTCGGCGAAGGAATTTCGCGCGAAGGCGACGTGCTGGATCTGGCGGCGGAAAACGGCATCATTGAAAAAAGCGGCGCGTGGTATTCCTACAAGGGTGACAGAATAGGCCAGGGCCGGGACAATTCCCGAGTTTTCCTGAAAGAAAATCCGGATATTATGGCGCAGGTTGAAAACGATGTGCGCGCCAAGCTGGGTATCGTGGCTAAAGAACAGGAAGAAGATAAGTGAAAGTTTTAGATCTGGCGGCAGCCAAACAAAAAGCTTATCGCCTTTTGTCCCTGCGGCCGCATTCGGAAAAAGAGCTGGAAAAGAAACTGCGGGAAAAAGGTTTTCCCGCAGTTGTCATTAAAGAAACACTGGAAAAACTCCACGATTTGAAGTATCTCAATGACGCGTCTTTTGCCACCGGGTGGGCGCGCAATCTGGCGGTAAATAAACTCTGGGGTAATCGAAAAATAATCGCCAGCCTGCAGGAAAAAGGCATCGCGGCGCAATTAATTGATGACGCAATCGACGCCGCCCGGCTCGAAATTTCGGAAGAAGAGGCGATTGCGGTTTTAGTTAAAAAAAAGGCAGCCAAAAAGAAACTGACCGCTTTTGATGTAAAAGAAAAACATAGAATTTTTCAAAGCCTGATGGGACGAGGTTTCCCGCCGGGCTTGATTTTAAATAAACTGGGAAAGGCAGCGGAGGAAGAGATCAATGGTGAAAACGGGTAATGAGATAAGGGAAAGCTTTTTAAAATATTTCGAGAGCAAGGGACACACCAGAGTGGCGAGTTCGTCGCTGATTCCCAAAGATGACCCCACGCTGCTTTTCACCAATGCCGGCATGGTGCAATTCAAAAATGCGTTTTTAGGTTTGGAAAACCGAGGCTACACACGGGCGGTCTCCTGCCAGAAATGCGCGCGCGCCGGCGGCAAGCACAACGATCTGGAAAATGTCGGCGTTACCGCCCGCCATCATACTTTTTTTGAAATGCTCGGCAATTTTTCTTTCGGCGATTATTTCAAGGAAGAAGCCATCGCCTGGGCATGGGAATATTTAATCGACGTCGTAAAACTTCCCAAAGAAAAACTTTGGATAACAATTTTTAAAGACGACAACGAGGCTTTTGAAATCTGGAATAAAAAGATGAAGGTGCCCGCAGACCGCATTGTCCGCATGGGAGAAAAAAGCAATTTCTGGATGATGGGAGAAACCGGCCCCTGCGGCCCCTGCTCCGAAATCCTTTATGATCAGGGCGAAGGCACCGGCTGCGGCCGTCCCGAATGCGATGTCCATTGCGACTGCGACCGCCACCTGGAAATCTGGAATCTGGTTTTACCCAGTATGACCGCGATGAAAACGGAAAGTTAAATCCATTGGCCAAACCCAGCATCGATACGGGCATGGGACTGGAGCGGCTCACCGCCGTTATTCAGGGCATGAAGAGCAACTACGATACTGACCTGTTCACTCCGATCATCCGCTTTGTGGAAAAAACATCCGGCAAGACCTACGGCAAAAATGCGGATAATGATGTTTCCATCCGGGTCATTGCCGATCACAGCCGCGCGTTAACTTTTTTAATCGGCGACGGCATCATGCCCAGCAATGAAGGCCGCGGCTATGTGCTAAGACGAATTTTGCGCCGCGCCGCGCGCCACGGGAAAATGCTGGGCATCAACAAACCGTTTTTGAATGAAAGCGCTCAAGTCGTCATTGATATGATGAAAGGCGTTTATCCCGATCTGGTGGAGAAGGCCTCTTTCATTACCAAAGTGATTTTAAATGAAGAACAGCGTTTCATGGAAACACTCGATGCGGGACTGCGCATCCTGCATGAAGAAACAGCGGCGCTGAAAAAAGCGGGCAAATCGGTTCTTCCCGGTTCGCTGGTTTTCAAACTCTACGATACTTTCGGTTTCCCCACAGATTTGACGGCGGATATTGTCAAACGCGACGGCTTTACTCTGGATAATGACGGCTTTGAAGCCGAAATGGAACAGCAAAGAGACAGAGCCCGCGGCGCCTGGAAGGGCAGCGGCGAGGAAGCGGTTGCCGAATGCTATTTGAAAGCTTCGAGTTCGGGAATTGTCAGTGAATTTTGCGGCTATGAAGGCGTGATCAAAGCGCAATCGAAAGTCGCCGCTATCTTCATAAATGGACAATCCGTGCAAAACGCGGAGGAAGGTCAGAACGCGGAGATCGTTCTCACGGCTACGCCTTTTTACGGCGAATCCGGCGGACAGGCAGGCGATACAGGCTATCTGGAAGGTGCCGGTTTTAACTTTAGAGTTTCGGATACCAAAAAGCCTGTAGATAAATTTATTGTCCATAAAGGAATTGTTCAAAAAGGAAAAATAAAAGTCGGCGATGCGGCGCAGTTGATTGTTGATGAAGAAAGACGAAAGGCTATTGCCGCCAATCATTCCGGCACGCATATTTTGCAGGCGGCGCTCAAAGCCGTGCTGGGCGATCATATCAAACAATCCGGTTCGCAGGTTAACGCCGAGAGGACTGCGTTTTGACTTTACCCATTTTTCCAAAATCAGCGATGAGGAAATGCAGCGGATTGAAGAAATCGCCAACGACATGATCCGCAAAAATCTGGAAGTGAAGACGGAAGTTTGCGCGCTCGAAGACGCGCTCAAAACCGGCGCGACGGCTGTGTTTGATGAAAAATACGGCGCGACTGTCCGCATCGTGAAAATGGGCGAGATGAGCATGGAGCTTTGCGGCGGCACGCATGTGCAGCGCACCGGCGATATCGGTTTGCTGAAAGTTGTTCATGAATCGGCAATTGCCGCGGGCGTGCGCAGAATCGAAGCCGTTACCGGCAAGGAAGCGCTCACGCATGTGCAAAAGGCGGAAGAAGAACTCAAAAAAGCCGCCGGATTATTCAAAGCCGGATCCATTGGAAGTTTATGACCGCGCCGAAAAATTGCTCAAGCATACAAGAGAACTGGAAAAAGAAATTGAAGCCCTCAAAGGAAAACTCGCCGCCAAAGATTCCGGCGATCTGATCAGTCAGACGAAAGAAATCGGCGGTGTGAAAGTACTGGCGGTGGAAGTGAGCATTGCCGATGCCAAGACACTGCGCGACTTCGGCGATAAACTGCGCGACAAGATGGAATCCGGCATTATTCTTTTAGGCAGCAAGGCCGGCGAAAAAGCATTGCTTTTGTGCATGGTCACCAAAGATCTGGCCGGAAAATATCACGCCGGAAATATCATCAAGGAACTCGCCCCGCTTGTCGGCGGCAGCGGCGGCGGCCGTCCCGACATGGCCCAGGCCGGCGGCACCCAGCCGGAAAATTTAGAAAAAATTTTTCCAGCGCTGGGAAAGTTACTGGCTAAATAGATATAAGTTGTTAGAAATAATGCGGGTAAAAAATACTTAACTAGATATAGAAACTCTGATATATTCTTTTTCAGTAAAGAGTTAAAAAGCAGGAGGTGATGAATCATGAAAGCGAGTGTGCAACACATTATCGAAGACTTCGCTCATCTTCCTTTAAATGACAGAGAATATGTCGTTGATATTGTGAAAAAGCAGCTTATAGATGCCAGAAGAGATGCTATAGCAAAGCGTGCAAATACAGCATCATCAAATCTTAAAAAAGGCGCAATAAAAAAAGGTTCTATAAAAGATTTATATAAGGATCTTGAAAATGGTTAACCTTATCTGGGATCAGCCATTCAAAAGAAAATACAAAAAAGTCTTCGCCTTTAATATTGAACTCAAAAAAAACTTTTGGGAAGCTATTTCTAACTTTTCTCAAAACCCATTCGACCCAAAGTTACGAACACATAAATTGACAGGAACGCTCAAAGGTCTCTGGTCTTTTTCTGTATCTTATGATTGCCGTGTAATATTCCGTTTTATTAATGACAGAGATGTCTTGTTAATTGATATCGGCAGTCACGATGAGGTGTATTAAGGTTATTTTGTTATTATCCACATAATCGTGAGTTTAAATCGTTTCTGCTGAATTCTATCCTAGTGTAAATAAACGTGCAATTAAAAGTATGAGGTAATTAATATGCGAATATCAGTTATCCTTGCACATCCAAATCCCGAAAGCTTCAACCATGCCATTGCGCAGACGGCGGTTGACGCAATAAAAGCGAACGGGCATAGAATCTTCTTTCACGATCTATATCAAGAAAAATTTGATCCGCGATTAAACATCGAAGAATTAGCCAATGATGCTATCTTGCCGCCCGTAATAAGAAAGCATTGTGAGGAAATTGCCGCGGTTGATGGGATTGTTATTGTTCATCCGAACTGGTGGGGACAGCCTCCGGCGATCTTGAAAGGTTGGGTGGATCGGGTGATTCGTCCCGGTGTCGCCTACGAATTTACTGGAGGGCGATTCAGGCGAAGGCATACCCAACGGCTTGCTCAAAGCAGGGCGGTGCTTGTTTTTAATACATCCAACACAAAATCAGAAAGGGAGGAGGAAGTTTTTGGCGATCCGTTGGAAACGATCTGGAAAAATTGCATTTTCGGCCTCTGCGGCGTCAACAACTTTCACCGGCGAATGTTCAATGTCATTGTCACAAGCACAGATGATCAACGCAGAGATTGGCTAGGTGATGTTGAAAAAGATATTAATCATTTCTTTCCCAAAGATGCAGCCTAGATATTGCCGGTGATAATAGCAAAAAGAGAAAGGAGACACATTTATGACGAAGCATAAAGAAGTCGAAGGGAAAACAAGTAAACCCCTTGCCGGGAAGACGGCGATTGTCACCGGCGCAAGTTCGGGCATCGGGTGCGCTACGGCTATGACTCTGGCGCAGGCGGGCGCGGCGGTGGTGCTTCACGCCCGGCGCAAAGACAGAATCACGAAGATTGCTTCGGATATTCAGGCGCAAGGCGGCAACGCTCTTGCTGTCGCGGGCGATGCCGGTCTTCTCTCTGATATCGATATATTGCTGGAACACACACTAAGTTGGAAGGAAAGCGGCGGCAAATACGATATCGTTGTGGTCAACGCAGGACGTGGACTCGCGGGCAGCACAATTTCAAGCGATAATTCCCAATGGCAGGAATTATATCAACTCAACGTTCTTGGCGCCGCTCACCTGATGCGCCGTGCGGGTCAATACATGGTGGCAAAAAAGGGCGGCGATATAGTTGCGATTGGTTCTGTTGTGGGGCGAAACATTTCTCCCTTCAGCGCGTTTTACGGCTCCAGCAAATTCGCCATTGGCGCGATCGCGGAAGGCCTGCGTCAGGAAGTTTGCACGCATGGCGTGCGCGTATCGCTGATTATGCCCGGCATCGTGAAAAGTGAATTTCAGAAAGTAGCCGGTTACAGCGAAGAAAATTTCTACAAGGGAATTGCTCATATGGGTAAACTGTTGGAGCCGCAGGCGATAGCCGACGGCATTTGCTGGCTGCTCACTCGGCCGCCGCATGTTAATGTGAGCGAGATTATGATAAGGCCGACGGGGCAAAACTATCCATGATTCCATTTAAATCAAAGCGCTATCTTCGTTGGCAGCGTCGTCGGCTTTCTCAACGTATTAGTAATACGCCTCGTCGCCTCCTCCTTGCCGCCTCGATATCATCTTTGATTTATAATGGAATGTAACTTCAAGAGGCAATTGCGACCTACGAAAAAGTAGGCCTCATTCCTCAGTCTTTGCGCGCCTTGCCTCTGGTACATTTTACAAAGTTGCCGGCACTCACTGGGTAGCCGCCTTGATATCATTTTTGATTTAAATGGAATATAATTTATAAGATGCAATTGTGACCTACATAGAATTTGCATTGACAAATTAAAAACAAAAAGGAGATGGCGATTGTTTTACAAGGCGAATCAAAATGGATTTAAAGAAGTATTGCCGGGAATAAAGCTCAAAACTTTGGTATATGGGGAAAAGACTCTTTTTACCGAATTCAGAATGGATGCCGGTGCGGTGCTTCCTAAACATGCTCACCTTCATGAACAAACAGGTTATCTGACGGAGGGAAAAATCCGGTTGACAATCGGCGAGCAAATATTTGAAGTTGAAAAAGGGGATAGTTGGTGTATCCCCGGTAACATGAATCATAGCGCCGATATATTGAAAGATTCCGTCGCCATTGAGGTCTTTTCTCCCGTGCGCGATGAATACCTGCCCAAGAAAGTTAAATCACGGGCATGAACCCCAATGCAAGCTGTAGTACCACTTAAATTTGCACATGGGATAGTCCCGAGTCGCTTCGCTCCTGGGATAATTCGTCCTGCAAGTTTCAGCGCGCCTATAGTGACCTTTAGGTTATTCGCTTCTGAAACTTGGGACTCATTAAATTGGAGTTTCAACAATAATATGAATGCAAAAGAAATCAGTAAACGCCTGCGGAAAATGGGAGATAAGGAAGACGCCAGGTTTCTCCAGGGATTTTTCAAAACCGGTGTCGGACAATACGGCGAAGGAGATATTTTTCTGGGCATTCGCGTTCCGGCGCTGCGGAAGCTGGCCAAAGAATACACAACTCTTTCGTCCAAAGAAGTATTGCCGCTGCTGCGATCTCCTTATCACGAGGTAAGGCTGTTCGCGCTCATCTTGTTTGTTAACGCCTTTGCCAAAGGTGATGAAACAACCCAAAAGAAAATCTATGACCTATATCTGGCAAACACCGGGTACATCAACAACTGGGATCTGGTGGATATCTCCGCGCCCAAGATTGTGGGTGCGTTTTTGATGGAAAGAAGCAGAAAGCCTCTTTATCAACTGGCAAAATCAAAGAGCCTTTGGGAGCGGCGCATTGCCGTGATCGCCACTTTCTATTTTATTAAAAACAATAAATTCGAAGACTCAATCAAGATTGCCGGAATTTTACTGCAAGATAAAGAAGATTTAATTCACAAGGCTGTCGGCTGGATGCTGCGCGAAATCGGTAAACGTGATATAGAGTATGCGGAAACATTTTTACAAAAGCATTGCCGGACAATGCCCCGAACCATGCTGCGTTACGCGATAGAAAGATTTGCTCCATCAAAGAGACGAAAGTATATGGACGGTGGATACCATTCCTAAATCAAAGCGCTATTTTTGTTGGCAGCGTCGTCGGCTTCCTCAACGTATGTATAATACGCCTCGTTGCCTCCTTCTTGCCGCCTCAATATCATTTTTGATTAAGAAATGGTATAAGAGACATAACTTTTCTAGTGAGGATAAAAAAATGGAAATGAAATATGATATTACATTCGGCGGAAATAAAAAGGTAGATGCGCAGTATCGCGGTTTTACCATTCATTCAGATCAATCAGCAGCCAATGGCGGTGACAATACCGCGCCTTCGCCTTTTGAATTATTTCTGGCATCTATCGGCATGTGCACGGGCTTCTATGTTTTAGCTTTTTGCCAGTCGCGTTCTATTTCCACGGAAAATATTAAAATAACACAAGCGGTTATCCGAAACGACGCGACTCACATGGTAGAAAAAGTCATGATTGATATAAATCTGCCGCCGGACTTTCCGGAGAAATACAAAGCCGCGGTTATAAAGACTGCCCAGTCCTGTTCGGTCAAAAAGTTTCTGGATTCGCCTCCAGAAATTCAAATATCAACAAACAATTGACCATAATTATCCTTTGATATAAATGCATTCAAAAGGATTGTATCAGGAGTTAACATGGATATTCTAATCAGTAAGGAAAACGGCATTCTCACTATTACATTCAACAGGCCCGGCAAGAAAAACGCGATTACCGCGGCAATGTACCAGACTATTGCCGACGCGCTGAAGGATGCGGAAAATGATGCCGAGGTGCGCGTAATTTTATTTACCGGTAAACCGGAAATATTCACGGCGGGCAATGACCTCGATGATTTTTTGCAGAATCCGCCTCGAGAGCACCAAAAGCCCTGTGTATCAATTTATACAGAATCTCAGCCATGCCACCAAACCGGTAGTCGCGGCGGTTTCCGGTCCCGCAGTCGGCATCGGCACGACGCTATTGCTGCACTGCGATTTTGTCTATGCGGCGGACAATGCCAGATTTTCACTGCCGTTCGCAAAGCTAGGGCTTGTGTCCGGAATTTGCTTCCAGTCTTCTATTGCCGCAAATAGCTGGCTACCAGCGTGCGGCGGAAAAGTTGTTGTTGGGCGAGGCGTTTTCGGCGCAGGAAGCATGCGCGATGGGATTTGTAAACAAGGTACTGCCGCCTGCTGAAGTCTTAGCGTTTGCGCAGGCCCAGGCGGCCAAACTGGTGGCATTGCCGGCATCATCGTTATGGGCAACCAAGCGTTTAATGAAGGGCAAGCAGAGAGCCGCAATCGATGCCAAAATAAAGGAAGAGAGCGTACATTTCAGCGAAATGCTGGTATCGAAAGAAGCGAAAGAGGCATTCAACGCGTTCTTTGAGAAACGTAAACCGGATTTCACCAAATTCAAGTGATATCATCATCCCGAGGCATCACCGGAAAAATCAGCCGAATGTAAGATGATCTGGCGTGAGTTAATTTATATTGGCTCTATATGCTCCAGCGCTAAAGCATCCTTTATTTCGATACATCCTTTAATGCTTTGGGCGGCAGGACAAAACTGCAAATAAGAAGAAAAAGCCGTCTTTGCTTCGGGCACTTTTTCCGTATGTATCTTCAGATGATATTTGACGCGAATCTGGGTTATCTTAAGAACACCATCGGCGTTTTCAACATCTCCTTCCACATCAGCATGATAACGATCTTCAGAAGTTGAAATTTTATCTCTGGCCAGCAGCGTGGAAAATGTCCCCATCATACAGGCGCCTGTCGCCGCTATAATATGATCAAGAGTCGCGGCATGTTCTTTTTCCGGCTCTATTTTATAAAATTTCTTTATTCCGCCATGGACTCCATAGTAAACCGGCTCATTAAGCCCCTCAATGATAGCTTTTCTTGTCGGGCCATTTTCCCGCGCAATTTTAATGCGTGATGTATGGACAACTTCTCCCATATGACACCTCCCATTTTTTACGGAATACAATCAGCCTTGTTAAAATTTAATACCTTGAACAATAAATATGGCAATGCCTCTGCGGATAATCATCACGGCGATCGCCGCTAAAAGCAGGCTGGTAATTTTGGATATGGTCTTTGAACCTGTTTTGCCAAGAACGCGATTGATCAGCGGCGCTGAAAGAAAAATACCACCGGCGATCAAAATATTGATAATAATCGCCAGAGATGTAACAACCAAAGTGTACTCATTGATTAGAAGCATTGACGTGGTCAACACCGCCGGCCCTGTTATCAGCGGCACACCGATGGGCACGGCACCCATGCTATCCAGATCAATAGGATATGGACTTTTATCGGTGGAAATAATTTCCCTGATCGAGATGATTAAAAGGAGCATTCCGCCGGCGATCATGAAATCGGCAACCGTAATACCGAGCAGATTCAGTATTATCGTACCCACGGCAATAAAGGCCAACGCAACAATTAATGCCGTAATCATCGATTGAAAAACAACACGCCTGATTTTTTGCGGCTCAATTCCCTCGGTGAGATTTATAAATAGCGGCAAAACGCCAAAAGCATTGACAGCTACAAAAAGAGGCACAAAACACAACCAAAATGATTTCATCATATTAAAAGTTCCTGGTTTTCAATCTATCCAGTTACATTATATCAGATTACTTTTAAAATGTTACAAAAGAAATAGTGAGTCTCAAATTTTAGAAGTGCAACGTACTGAAATTTGTAAGACGAACTATCCTAGGAGCGAAGCGACGTAGGATAATGAGTACAGCGTGGTATCCCCGAAGCGTAGCGTAGTGGGATAAGCGATACCCTTCACCATTTTTTGATTGAAATTATAAAAATTGAGAATATATTGAATCACATGGTTTAAAAAATACATTATTTACCGGGTAACCAATAAAATAATAAAGTGAGGTGAGCTATGAAGAAAAAAGATTATCTTCGGGCAGTATTGATTCTGGCCATCTTTTTTTTAGCCTTGGGTGGCTGGCTGCTTCATCTGCGGATACATCCGATTACCAAAGATGCGGAAAATTACATACCCCTCGTGGCCGGGTTTATCAGCGTGCTCGTTATTCCTGTCTTATTTATTTTTCGATCAACAATTCCTTTTGCGTATCTTCTCAACGGCATGACGGTAATCATCGGCACAATCACCATGACGCATTTTACCATTGAAAATCATCCGCCAGTATGGACTCTACAGACAATCTTCCTGGGAACGCTGCTGGCTGATATAATAATGCTCTGGGGGAAATTTGCCGTGGGCAAAGCCCTTTTTGAACTGGAGCTTGCAGTAAACCAGCCCGATGCGCCAATGCGCAGCGGAAGGTTTTTCCGCTTTCCGAACATGGGCTTTTGGTTTGCCCATCTTGTCACATTAACCGCCGTTTACATGATCGGCGCTTATTTTTGGAAATCACAGGTATAAACTATTCAGCAAGCTGAGAAGTATATACCTTCCGCTGAGCGGGATTGTTCGACTTACAAATTTCAATACACTTCGTTTTTGAAATTTGAGTCTCACAATAAAAGGAGGGCATCATGAAATATATTATGTTATTCCAGCCGGGCTGGTGGGTATTACATGTTTTCGCGATTTTGCTGCTTCTCTTGATCGGTCATCTTTAAATCGCTAAGTTGTGAGACAGCATCTAGCCTCCTCTGTCATTGCCTGGCTTGACCAGGCAATCCAGGACTTCTCTGTCATCCCCGTCGTAGATGCCCTTCAGGTTATGCAGGCAGGAGAAGTTCCCCACCATCTGTCATTCCCTGGCTTGACCAGGGAATCCAGAAATACTATTTTTCTTGCAATGCCTTATAAAAAATGTATTATTCGTGAGAACAAAATTTCCAAAAAGCCATATTCCTTTTGTGAGATTTTTCTATGATTGAAAATACCATAGCAGCATGGCACAAATTGATTGAAACAAAGGATGCAGCCGGTTTGGATAATATTCTGGCTGATAATGTTGTCTTCCATTCCCCGATTGTTCATACACCACAAGAGGGAAAGCAAATCACCACACTTTATCTTACCGCGGCACTTTATGTTTTCAATAATGACAGCTTTAAATATTTAAGAGAGGTCATCTCGGGTAACAATGCCGTTCTGGAATTCACTACAGTGATAGAAGGAGTCACCGTTAATGGCGTGGACATGATCACCTGGGGCGCGGATGGCAGGATTACCGACTTCAAGGTCATGGTTCGCCCGCTCAAAGCCATCAACCTAATCCATCGGATGATGGGCGAGATGCTGCAAAAGATTAAGTAAATATTGAGATGCTTCTAATAATTGCAGAGAGAACATATCATCACTCTCATTTGCAACACATATGAATAAACACAAATACAAAAATGGTGATCAATTTGGCAAGTGGCGGCTCTTGGAGTTTATTAATGAAGGGGGCAATGGTGAGGTTTGGAGAGCTACTCATGATGACCGATTATCTGAGACATATGCAATAAAGCTCTTAAAAAATATCAATTGCGTATCATATATAAGATTTATAGATGAAGTCAAAACCCTAAAAGAAAATAGTGACATCAAAGGATTACTCCAGATAATAGATTACAGCCTTCCTCTAAATCCAAAAGGGGTTACCCCATGGTACACAATGCCATTGGCAATACCTTTAAAGGTGTGTATGGAGGAAAAGTCACCGGAACAGATTGTTGATATAGTACTTGCCGTCGCCCAGACTTTAATTGCGTTACACAGCAGAGGTATTTCTCATCGCGATATTAAGCCAGCCAATATCCTAGTTAATGCTGGTGTAATATATTTAAGCGATTTTGGTCTGGTGGAATATCCAGGTAAAAAAGACATTACGGTAAAGTGGAAAGATGTTGGCGCTCGATGGACTATTGCACCGGAAATGAAGCGCAATCCGGACAAGGCAGATGGAAAGTTGGCGGATGTATACTCAATTGCAAAAACTCTATGGATATTATTGACCGGAATCGAACAAGGATTTGAAGGACAATATAGCGTTGACTCAAGTATTGAAATAAAAAAGTTTGTGTCTTCAATCCATCACGTTTCTTTAGATAATCTTTTACACAGAAGCACAGACCATGAACCTGCAAAGAGGCCAAACATTCAAGAATTTATGAAAGAGTTAGAGAAATGGAAAGAATTGAATAAAAATTTCCAGAAACGTTCAAAATCAGAATGGCTAAATATCCAAAGCAAACTATTCCCTTATGCAGAACCGAAAACGGTTATATGGGAAAATATCTATGACATTATATCAATATTGAACATTATAAGTGAATATAAACAAGTTAATCACACTATGATGCCGGATGGCGGTGGATTGGATTTAGTGGGTGCTAAATTGGCAAATGAAGAAGGTTGTATTGAACTTAGTTTCAACGGTCATGCGCATGTGGTTAAACCGAGGATGCTAATATTTGAATGTTTCCATAAAAATTCTGATTGGAATTATTTCAGACTCGAAGCTGAAGTATTAGAACCTATTTGTATACATGAAACGGAAAGACCTTATGAAGAATTAACAGAAATAGAACCATGTATTTACTCAGACTATAGTTGCTATGAATTCAATGATTTTAATGGGGAAACTTTACCAGATTCGGCAAGACCAGTGATAAGAATCCTGAAAGGTATTTTTCTAATCTGTCTTCGAACAGGAGTTTATAATAGTGTGTCGGCCACATATGATGGGAGACATAATAAGTTTAGCGCTGATGATTTTAGACACTATATAGAAAGATCTATTGATGCTAAAGATAGCAGTAGCAATGCATCCACAGTCGAAGTGAAAACTAAGGTACCCCAATGGAAAAACCAAAATTCATAAAATCGCTAAAAATTAGAAAAGGCTCCCGATTTCTAAATACCGACGAAATCGCTCTCATAAATACAGTAATTTCTCTTTTTGAAGAAGCTAAAAAAGAATACAACGAATTAATACAAAAATCTAGTTTGGAAGACAAATTTATTGACCCATTTGATGAAAAAACAATAGGTGATTTTTTCCGTTTTGAAGAAGCAGCTAAACCAAAAAATCAGAACTTCGAAACATTCTTGGAATCGTTGTCGGACAATGATTTAGCTTTGATAGAGGCCGTGATGTATGGTGGCAGAGATGCTTTGAGCCATGGAAGAGCATATACTCTGGATGAAATGTTGAGCTCTCTTGAAAAGGATAGCAGGGGTAGTAGAATTCTTACTATTACCGAAAAAGCATCATTAGATCTTTATCTGGCGGCAGGTGTAAAGGCATACAAATTATCCGATAACTAGATAGATGTTAAAACTAGGGACAACATCATCTAATTTAACTCAGGAGGCTTCACATGACAACAACTCCCGTAACCGAAAAAGATAAAAAAATGGCCCAACGCTGCGTCGAATGTCCGGTATGCACGAAAGCAAGAAAGCAACAGCGAGGATTCGCCTTTTGGTTTGTCAAGAATATCGAGCATGGCATATGCCCATTCTGCGCGGCGTATGAGAGAGTTTACGGGAAAAAAGCCCATGAGGCTTGATGGAAGAAATAAGGAATGACAATATTTTTTTAGATTGCCACAACGCCTGAAAGACGTTTCGAAATGGACAAAGGAATACTGGATTATCCGGTCAAGCCGGATAATGACAGAGGAAGAAGTTAGGCTTCACTGCTTATGGTAAGGATTCCCGAAAAAATAATCGATTTCCATGTGCATCTGTTTCCGGATAAGCTTTTTGATGCCATCTGGGATTCCTTTGCTAAAATTTACAACTGGAACATAATTCATCGATATTATTACAACGAATGCATCGCGCGTTTGAGGCAATCAGGCGTCGGCACCATCGTGTATTCCAACTACGCCCACCGTGCCGGTATCGCAGAAGAACTGAACCGGTGGAACATAAAAATCCTTGAGGAATATGAAGGTCTCTATTGTTTCGCGGCGTATCATCCGGACGATGATAATGCGCTGGAAATGGCCCAGCGGCTTCTCGAAAATCCCAAAATACTCGGATTCAAGCTCCATCACCTTGTCCAGAATTTTTATCCGTGCGACGTGCGTCTCTTCCCCCTGTACGAGATGGTAATCAGAAAAAATAAGCACATATTGTTTCACACGGGAACGGGACCGGTGGGGAATAAATATGTCGGTCTTGAACATTTCATAAAGGTGGTAAAAAAATTCCCGGAACTCCCCGCCACTGTTGCCCACATGGGGGCGTATGAATATGCCGGTTTCATCGCGCTCCTGGACCGGTGCCCGCGATTATATCTTGACACCGCCTTCTGTTTTATGTCGCCGCCGTACGCGGGATATAATCTGGGCCTTGATTATCTTGAAAAATATAAATCAAGAATTTTATACGGGTCGGATTATCCGAACCTGATAATGCCGTGGGAGGATGAGATTGAGAACCTCCTGAAAATGGGCCTCTCGCAGGAATTTTATGATAATATTTTTTATAATAACGGTATTGCCCTGATCCGTTCACTGACGGGAAAAATTAATTAACTGATCCTGTCGGATAATAATTTGGCAGCTACTGAAATTTTGAGCACAGATGCGGAGAAATACGCGGACGCATCCTTAATGAATAAAGATAGAGCTTTAATCTGGAAATGAAATCAGCAGATTGATCAAGACTGAATAACATGGGCAAAAAATTTATAATTATTTCGCCCATGCGATTTGACAGAATACATAGCCATATCGGCATTTTTCAAAAGAGAATCTATATCTTCGCAATCATCAGGGTAGATGGCAATGCCTATGCTGGCGCTGGAAATAAGTTTATGGTTGCCAAATACAAACGATTGCCGAAAGGACTTTAAAACTGTTTCTGCAATTCCATCAGAATAATCCATTTGTTCTACATCCGATAGCAGGATTACAAATTCGTCGCCCCCCAGGCGGGCAACAGTATCACTTTGGCGCACAATACCAGCCAGGCGATGGCCTACCTCTTTGAGCAACTGATCGCCCACCATGTGACCCCACGTGTCATTGATATCTTTGAAATGGTCCAAGTCAAGCATCATTAACGCCAACTTATGCTTGTTTCGCTTAGCCTGAGCCAGCGCGACTTCAAGACGGTCGATAAACAACATCCTGTTAGGTAGTCCGGTAAGAACATCGTGAGTGGCGATATGTTTGAGCTGTCGCTCTATCTGTTTGCGCTCGGTAACGTCGCGAGCAATTCCTCTAAACCCCGTTGGTTTGTCTGATGAATCTTTTTGTAACGATACAGATGCCTCAAGGTATCTTTCAGTCCCATCCTTTCTTATCATCGGCCAATCGAAGCCTCTGTTTGGTTCCCCTGTGTTGTAAATGGTATTAAACGTTTGAAAAACTTTTTTTGAGATTTCTTTGCTTGTAAACTGCTTGTAATTCATACCCAGCAATTCTTCTTTGGAGTAGCCAAGGAATAAGCACGCTGCATCATTGAAAAATGTAAAGTTACCGGCAAGATCAACCTCAAAATATCCTTCCTGGATGTTTTCAAGAATGGTTCGATATTTTTCCTCACTTTCGCGAAGGTTTTTTTCCATCTGCTTGCGCTCGGTGATGTCACGTAGATTAACAATTCCACCCTCAATCATTGTATCGGCTATTAGGCTGTTTCCTGTAACTTCGAACATACGCCAGCTTCCATCCCTATGACGAAGACGCACTTCAGATCGCAGGCCGGGGGCGTTTTTATCCTTGGCCAATTTAATGGCTATTTCAATTAAGAACTTCAAGTCATCCGGATGAATAAGATCAAATAACCCGGCTCCAATTCTCTCCTCAGCCTTGTATCCCAAAATTCTTTCAATAGCCCTATTTTCATAGGTAATAATCCCTTTTCGATTCACGAGAACAATGATATCTGGGGATTGCTCTGCAAGAGCCCGGAACTTCTGTTCCTCTTGGTGTAATTTTTCCTCCACCTTCTTGCGCCCGGTAATATCCATGAAACTTCCCAGCGTGGCTCGATCCCCTTTATATACGATGGGGGTGATCGTCTCCAAAACCCACATTACCTCATCTTTTTTATTGATGAACCTGTATTCATAAGGCTCGCAGCGTTTCTCCTTTAAGCACTTTATCGCTTCTTCCCTGATAATTTCTCTATCATCAGGATGAATATTATGGAGTGAATATGTGCCGATAAGTTCGGCTTCCGAATAGCCAGAGAGTTTTTGATACAACTCACTGACATAGGCAAATTTACCATGCTGGACGATATATATTCCGATTCCGGCATTGGATATAATGGCGTTTGCAAGGTAGGATAAATTGTTATTCTGTAAGTGGTTGTTATCGTCAGGTTTGCTTACTGATTTTGCTTTGACTGCCATCTTCATTTAACTTCCGCTAAGTTCATGATGAATGCGCTTAAATTATGTCCAGCCTGGTCAGTTTAAATTCAATAATTTTGCATTATTATATAATAGCACAGATAAGAAATTTACTTTTTAGAAGTGACTTGTTTATACGAGGAAAATTGCTTATGTCAAGAAAAATATATCATAGAGAATCTTGTAAGTTGGATTCATCCCTCGAAACAGAGGATAACGCTACTTTCCGTGAATGCAGCCTGCCCTCGACCTGATCGGGGGGTGCATTCCTTTCCCAGCTCGGGGAAAAACGAATTGGTATGAGACTTAACTTAATTATATTTATGATAAATTTGATATCCAGTTTGTACTTGACAGTCCCGAATAATTGGGCTAAACAACGTCGCGTTATTAATGAAGCTCAAATATTATAAGCGCACTGAAATTTGTTGAACGAATTATCCCGAAGGCAATACGAAGCGGGATAAAAATAATACCATCTAATTTTAGGAGGATACTTTTGGCAACACATAAATCAGCAGAAAAACGTGATAGGCAGAACAAAAAGCATCGCGCACGCAATGTCAACGCCAAGTCCGCTATCAAAACAAAGGTTAAAACGGTACTTGCAAATGTGGAAAGCAAAAATAAAGAAAATTCTATAAATGCACTCAAAACTGTTATTCCCGCACTGGATAAAGCAGCAGGCAAGGGTCTGATCCACAAAAAAAACGCCTCGCGCAAAATTTCACGTCTGACTAAAAAAGTAAACGTCCTTTAACGAAACTCAAATATTACAAACGCGGTGCAGTAATATTTGTTAGTTGAATTATCCCGCCAACGTAGTTGGCAGGGACGCGGAATTTGAGACCTAAACCTCGACTATCTTAATAAAATAATAAAAACTCAAAGCGGTTGGCTTCTCTGCTGACCGCTTTCTTTTTATAATTCTGAATAATTTCTTCTTGATAATTTTTCAATTTTTTTTATCTTTGTGTTTGCTTTGTCCTTAATAATCATTTAGAAATTAACAAAGGACGGTATTATGAAGGAAAAAGCATGCGATAAATCATCTTATGGCGATTTAATAGTTGAAATCGGCCGTCTGTTTATTAATAAGCCTTACAAAGCTGGCACGCTCGAAGGCCCAGGCAAAGAAAAATTGATTGTCAATGTGTCGGCCTTTGATTGCACCACCTTTGTAGAAACTGTTCTTGCCCTCGCCAAATGTGCTGCTGCCGGAAAAATTTCATGTTCTGAATTTAGAAAAAACTTAAAATTAATCCGTTATCGTCAGGGAAAGATCTATGGTTATTCCTCCCGTCTGCACTACTTTGCCGACTGGGTGCACGACAATGAAAAGAAAAAAATGCTTAAAGACGTCTCTCGCCAATTTGATGCAGAAGCTCAACACAAAAAGATAAATTACATGACTATTAATCGCGCACATTACCCGGCGCTGAAAAACGAATTTGAATTTCGAAAAATGCGTCTTGTAGAAAAAAGCATTTCCCACAAAGTATTTCATATTATCAGCAAGGATAAGGTAAGCCGGCAAAAAACAAAAATCAACAACGGTGATGTTATTGCCTTTACAACGAAAGAGGAAGGTCTGGATGTGGCGCATGTCGGTCTTGCTATATGGCAGGAGAAAAATTTGCATCTCCTGCACGCCTCCAGCAAAGAAGGCGGCGTGGTTATCTCGAAAAAAACTCTTGTTGCTTATCTGAAATCAAACAAAAAGTTTACCGGCATTATCATCGCCCGTTTTTCAATACATTCTTAATATCCCGACAGGTTATTACGCGCTACGCAAAAATCACTTGACAATTATTGATCGATTGATTAATTATACTGATCATACGTTCAACACAATGTATTGCAGTTTCGCTGCCAATGATGTCATAACAACAATGCCGCAGGTAACCTTGAAAGCGGAAATTTGAAGATGAACGAAAACCGGCAGAATATCATTTGCGCCACCGAACGCCTTTTACAGACTCATGGTCTGGCCCGCCTGACTATGCGCGAAGTTGCGCGCGAGGCAAAAGTCGCCGAGGGGTTGATTTATCACCACTTTAAAGACAAGGCAGAATTAATCCTTGAAGTTGTTGAACAGCGTATGCATGATACCAAGGACGTTCTACAGACTCTGCCCTTGAGGGTGGGTCTGCGTACATTGCCGGAAAATTTAGAAGAAGTATTATCCGTGGTTTATCGTTCCCATTATGAGATCGTGCCGATCGTCTGCTCGGTCTTTGCTGATCATCAGTTACGTACCCGTATGCGGGAAATCATGAAAGAGCGCGAAATCGGTCCTCAAAACGCCATTGATTGGCTGGCCGTGTATCTGGCGGCGGAGCAGCGGTTGGGACGGATGGCCGATAACATTATTCCTGAAATTGCCGCCAAATGTTTGTGGATGATCAGTATCCAGAAAGCCATGGATGATCAGTTGATAGAGTTAAAACCTAATTCTGCCCGTATCCGTCAGGAAATCCATCAGTATGTACAGACGATGATGGCCGGTCTGGAGCCGCGACTTCCGGCCCGGCAGAAAACAAAATTGAAAAAGAGTCAGAAGTTATGAAATCATTTTCCCGGTGTATACCTTTTATCATTATTATCAACGTAGTTGCCTTGGCCGGTTGTGCCGTCGGCCCTGATTTCCGTTCACCGGATATGGCAATACCCGATCACTATACCGCGGCGCCCCTGCCCGCCCAAACGGCCAGTGTGCCGTCCGAGAGCACAACCTCACAGCGTTTCGCCTTCGCCAAAGACCTGCCTGGCGAGTGGTGGACACTCTTTCGCTCTCCGGAACTCGATAAGATGATTAAACAAGGCCTCGCGGACAATCCGACGCTGGCGGCCGCTCAGGCCGCCCTGCGCAAGTCCGAAGAAGATCTGCGCGCGGTAAGCGGTTCGATATTTTATCCAGCCGTTAACGCCAATCTTCAGGCCGGCAGACAGCGCATCTCCGGCAATGCGGAATTGGGACCAAGCGACACTTACAATCTTTATAACGCTTCGGTAGACGTTTCCTATACCCTTGATCTTTTAGGCGGAGGACGCCGGCAAATCGAAGCGTATCAGGCGCAGATCGACTATCAAAGCTACATTTATGAGGCGACTTATCTGACTCTGGCCGCCAATATTGTAACTGCTGCTATTCAGGAAGCATCGTTACGGGAGCAGATTGACGTAACAAGGGCCATTCTTGCGGCCCAGCAAAGACAACTAGATGTGATTCAGAAACAATTTGAACTGGGCGCGGTATCGAAAACCGAGGTGCTGGCACAAGAGACGGAACTGGCAATGACCAAGGCGGGAATGCCGCCCCTCGAAAAGCAGCTTGACCTGAATCGTCATGCTCTCTCGGTGTTGATTGGTCAGTTCCCCGGCGATGGGAAACTGCCTGAATTCAGCCTGGAATCATTGCATCTTCCGGAAGAATTGCCCGTGAGCTTACCCTCGAATCTGGCGCGCCAACGCCCCGATGTTCGCGCCTCTGAAGAGCTCCTGCACCAAGCATGCGCGGCAGTCGGTGTGGCGACGGCCAATCTTTATCCGCAAATTACGCTGAGCGCCGGCTATGGATTTCAGGCTGTCAGCACCGACATTCTCTTCAATGGAGAAAGCGTGGTCTGGAATTTTGGCGCAGGTCTTTTACAGCCGCTATTCCGCGGTGGAGAACTCACTGCCAAAAAGCGTAGCGCTATTGCCGCGTATGATCAGGCGGCGGCGCAATACCGTCAGACAGTACTGAAGGCTTTTCAGGATGTGGCGGACGTTTTGCGCGCTTTGGAAGCCGATGCCAGAACATTACAGGCGCAGGCCGGGGCCGAAGCCGCCGCGAAGGCGGCGTTGGTTTTGATAGAGAAACAATATGAATTGGGCGCGGTTAGTTATCCGGCGCTGCTGATAGCCCAGCGTGATTATCAGAAAACACGAATCAATGTGATTGCCACAAGAGCGCAACGCTATGCCGACACCGCCGCGCTTTTCCAGGCGTTGGGCGGCTGGTGGAACCGGGAATCTGCTTCCCTGAAGGCCAAATTTATACAAGAGGAGAATAAAGAATGACTAAGCGGATGATCATCATGCTGATCATTGTCGGTGTGATTTTTGGCGTAATTTTCGGATTTAAGGGCTTCCAATCTTATATGATGAAAAAATACATGGCATCGGCCGCCGCTCCGGCAGTCACGGTGTCGGTAGTCACTGCCGCTACCGAGGAATGGCAGCCGCAAATTTCAGCGGTGGGCAGCCTGCGGGCAGCGCGCGGCGTCGATATAGCCGGCGAAGTGGCCGGTATTGTGCAAAACGTAAACTGCAAATCGGGGGATAATGTTAAGGCCGGTCAAATCCTTCTGCAACTCAACGCCGATTCCGACATCGCTCAATTGCAGACGCTTTCGGCAGCCCGCGATCTGGCTCAAAGTGTCTATGAAAGAAACAAGAAGCAATTTATCGCTCAAGCGGTCAGTAAGGCTTCGCTGGATGCGGATGCCGCCGATTTGAAAGTCAAACAGGCTCAAGTGGCTCAACAGGAAGCTCTTTTAAGAAAAAAGACCATCAGTGCGCCTTTTGCCGGACGGTTGGGTATATTTTCGGTGAATCCCGGACAGTATCTGAATCCGGGAGATAAGATTGTCACGCTACAGGCGCTCGATTCAATTTACGTTGACTTCTACCTTCCTCAGCAGGAACTTTCCCGCGTTGCCGCAGGACAGGCTGTTGCCGCCGTCACCGACACGTACCCCGATAAAAAATTCAACGGCAGAATTTCCGCCATCAGTCCGAAGGTTGATCCGCAAACGCGTAATGTCCAGATTGAAGCCCTTATTGCCAATCCGCGGCACGAACTGCTGCCGGGCATGTATGCGACAATCAAGATTCAGGCAGGCAAATCCAATCGTTATCTGACGCTTCCCCGTACCGCGGTGACCTTCAATCCCTATGGCGAAACGGTTTACATCGTGGAAGAGAAAGGCAAGACGAAAGACGGCAAGCCGGCATTGTTTGTGAGACAAACGTTTGTCACGCTGGGATCTTCGCGCGGCGACCAGGTAGCAATACTCAATGGAGTTAAAGAGGGTGAACGGATAGTTACTAGCGGCCAGCTCAAACTCAAGAGCGGCAGTCCGATTGTGATTAATAATCAGGTGCAGCCGGCAAGCGACGCCAATCCTGTCTCTGAGGAACCGTAATGGAGAAACCACGATCATGAAATTCACCGACATTTTCATAAAACGCCCGGTGCTCGCCACAGTCCTGAGCCTGTTGATTCTTGTGCTGGGGCTGCGCTCCATTAATCTGCTTCCCGTCCGCGAGTACCCGAAAATCCAGAACGCGGTGGTAAATGTCACCACCGTCTATACCGGGGCCGATCCGGAACTGGTTTCCGGCTTTATCACCACACCGCTGGAAAACTCCATTGCCCAGGCCAACGGTATTGACTACCTCACATCATCGAGTTCCCAGAGCGTCAGCACCATAACCGCGAACATGCGCCTTAACTACGATGCAAACGTGGCGATTGCAGAAATTAACACCAAGGTCAACGCGGTGCTCAACCAGTTGCCCAAAGAATCGCAGCAACCGGTGATTACTATCTCCACCGGCGAGAACATCGGTTCTATGATTATAGGGTTCTACAGCAAGGATCTGCCCACGAATAACATCACGGACTATTTGATCCGGGTGGTTCAGCCCAAACTTCAGGCGGTGGAAGGAGTTCAAACGGCCGAGATTCTGGGCAAAGAGGAATTTGCCCTGCGAGCATGGCTTGATCCGGAAAAAATGACTGCTCATAATGTGACCGCCTCTGATGTGAGCAACGCGCTGTCTGTGAATAACTTCATTTCGGCGCTGGGCCGGACCCAGGGACAGATGGTGACGGTAGACATCACAGCGGCTACCGGCTTGCATACGGTGAGCGAGTTTCGCGATCTGGTGATCAAGTCAGTGAATGGCGTCATTGTCCGGCTCGGAGATATCGCCAATGTCACCCTCGGAGCTGAAAACTATGATGTGGCCGTGCGCTTCGACGGCAAAGCCGCCGTGTTTATGAACATCAAGGTCGCACCCAACGCCAATCTGCTTTCGGTTGCGGATAATATTCGTAAAGTTTTTCCGGCCATTGAGCATCAGTTGCCTCAGGGTCTTGACGGCCGTATTGTTTATGACGCAACCGATTATGTGAACAGTTCCATTAAAGAGGTGGTCATTACACTTCTCGAAGCACTGCTCATTGTTACACTGGTTATCTTTCTGTCTTTAGGTTCGGTCCGTTCGGTGATCATCCCCACAGTGGCCATCCCCCTGTCGCTGGTTGGGGCGTTTTTCATCATGCTGGCCCTGGGTTACACAATCAATCTGATGACCCTGCTGGCTCTGGTACTTGCCATCGGCCTTGTTGTGGATGATGCCATCATCGTGGTGGAAAACGTGCACCGCCACATGGAAGAAGGCGTCCCGCTCATGCAGGCGGCGATTATGGGCGCTCGGGAACTCGGAGGGCCGATTATCGCCATGACCGTCGTGCTGATTGCCGTATATTTGCCTATAGGATTTATGGGCGGCCTCACCGGTACGCTTTTCACCGAATTTGCTTACACGCTGGCCGGCGCCGTGGTCGTGTCGGCCGTCATTGCGCTGACGTTGTCGCCCATGATGTGCTCGCGCTTTCTGAAAGTATCCGGCCCGAATGAGCGGCACCGCTTTACGGAATTCATCGACGGTCAGTTTAACCGGCTTCGGAACGGTTATGAGCGACTGCTGCGGGGGTCACTCAATTTCCTGCCGGTTGTTTTGGTGTTTGCCGCCATCATCCTCGGAAGCAATTATTTCCTGTTTGTCAGTTCCAGAAGTGAACTTGCGCCTCAGGAGGATCAGGGATTTATGCTGGCCATGCTCACGGCTGGCCCCGATGCCACCATCCAGCAGACGAAACTCTATTCACTGCAACTGGCGAAGATCCTGTCGGACATTCCGGAAATCGAGCATCTTTTCCAGGTCGAGGGATTCTTCGGACTTAATTCAGGATTCGCCGGCCTGGTGCTCAAGCCCTGGGATAAACGAACCCGTACGACCAGGACACTGCAACCGGAGGTGCAAAACAGAATCGGCCAGATCTCCGGAGCAAATGCGGTGGTTTTTTCGCCGCCGCCTTTACCCGGCACGGGTCAGGGGCTGCCTGTGCAATTTGTCATCGGCACGACCGATTCCTTCACCCGACTCGATGAGGTTTCACAGGCATTTCTGGAAAAGGCGCATGCCAGCGGATTGTTCATGTATGTAGATGCCGATCTCAAAATCGACAAGCCGCAGACCATGTTGGAGGTAGACCGTGACAAACTGGCGCAGATGGGCCTGACGATGCAGGATGTAGGCTCTTCGATGGCTTCCATGCTCGGCGGCGGCTATGTCAACTATTTCAGTATGTCCGGCCGCTCCTACAAAGTGATTCCACAGGTCAAGCAAAGTGAAAGGCTCACTGCGGACCAACTGATGAACTACCATATCAAGACCGCAAGCGGTGAATCAATTGCCGTGTCCACTTTTGCCACCCTTAAAACCACCACGGTGCCCTCATCCATCAACCATTTTCAGCAGCTTAACTCCTCCACGATATCCGGCATTCTCATGCCGGGCATCACTCTGGGACAGGGGCTCGATGAACTCAAAACCATTGCCGGGAAAGTGCTGCCCGAAGGTTACAGCATAGACTACGGAGGAGAATCACGGCAGTACATGCAGGAGTCAAGCGCGCTATTGGTCACGTTCGCTTTCGCGCTGATCATCATTTTTCTTGCCCTGGCTGCATTGTTCGAAAGCTTTCGCGACCCGATCATCGTGCTCATCAGCGTACCTATGTCCATCTGTGGGGCGCTGATTTTCATCAGCCTTGGCATTGGCGAAGCCAGCCTCAATATTTACACCGAGGTAGGTTTGGTGACGCTCATCGGTCTCATCAGCAAGCACGGCATCCTAATCGTGCAGTTTGCCAACGACCTGCAGCGCGAAGGAAAAAGCAAGCGCGAGGCAATCGAGCAGGCTTCGGCCACTCGCCTGCGGCCGATTCTGATGACTACGGCGGCCATGGTGCTGGGTGTAATGCCCCTCGTCTTCGCATCCGGCGCCGGAGCGGGAGGCCGCTACAACATGGGTCTGGTGATCACCACTGGCATCGCTATCGGTACGCTGTTCACCCTGTTTGTTGTGCCCGCGATGTATTTACTGCTGGCTCATAATCTTCAGTCAAAAAAGATTAACGATAACGAACCGCTGGTGGCACCAGATATTTAAATCTTTTAGCGATAGGCTTATGGTGTCATGGCTTTTCGAAATGATGATAATCTTTCGGTTGCTCAAAATTACCGCCCCAGTGCCAGCCGCGCTTTAAAAATTCCTGAACGATGGCGTTATCCGCCGTGAATGTTCCTTTGTTTTCCGGGAGGTATTTTGCGCCTTGGGGTGCAATCACGCCGTTGGGATAAATTACCGGATTTTGTACCGGATTGATATCCACGGCTTTGCCCAGTGAATGCATCGATAATTTTGTTGTTCCTTCAATTACGCGAAAGTTAAAACTGGAAGAATTATTCGCGGCCATAGATTTATGATCGTCCCATGCATAGGCCACAACCGGAATAGCTTTACCTACGGGAAATTTCAGCTGTTCAATTAGAGCAAAAATATCGCAGATATCATCCTCCCGGTCACTGTTGACAACAATCTGCCCCTGATGCCTTTTGCCGTCAAATGAATAGTATATGACATCGACAAGTGCCAGACTATCGACGATTTCTTCCGGGGCTGTCGTTCCTTCAATAGCTTCGGAAAAGCTCATCGTGCTATCGATAATTATTTCTTCGTTACCATTCATTGAATAATCTCCATTATAATTCTTTCATTATTATATTCATCATGTCTTCCGGCAGCGATACTTCCCGATAAATACCGCGGATGGTATTATGATCCAGGCGATTATAATCGTTCAGGCGCGGCGTGATAATGACTCCGGCCAAATCAATCGCGCCCGGCGAAATAAAAAGTCTATTTTCACCTTCAGCGAAATAGGCATCGGGGCGATGTTTCTGCCGTAAAAATATAACCAGCCGCCAGTGATTTTCGGCATAAACGCAAATAACATTAACCAGCGGTTCGTCATTTGTTGCCAGTATTTTTTGTACGATTTTTAACAAATTCAAGAATTGTTCAGTTAACGCCGTTGCGTTTTTCGACTCCAGAATAACAACGGAACGATCATAATTTTTTCCTATATTATAACGAACAGAAGACTTTTCTTTAAGCGGCGGCAGTTCCCTTAATTCACTCAAAAAAGGTAGCGCATCAACCGGGATTGCCTGAAAGTGCAGATGATCGGGAGCGGAAGCGCCGCAGGCGGGGCCGTTGTAAAAGACAGCAAAAGCAGGAGACATGTCAGAGCCTAATCGCAAAAGCCAATTTATTGATTTGGTGATTTCCTGCGACTTATGTTTCAGAGCGACTATCGTAAAATGATTTTTGAAGATAGGCGCCGGATTGCAAAGAATCAAACATTGATTCCGATATAAAACACCTTTCTGTTCATCAGGCAGATTATCTTGACATAAAAAGCACGGCCTGGACTTAATTGATTCGGCATCAACGGCGGCGCCGCTGCTTATTGCCCGCTGCGGATTGAATTGCAGAGCCACTTTATAGCCGCTGTAGGAAACTGATCGTGTGCGCACCCGAGCTAATTCCCGATAGGCATGAGCGAGCTTCGGCCAGCATCTCTTTTGTTCCTCTAAAAGATTCAGACACAGGGCAATCAGAGATTTTTGTTTCCCCCCGGGATACCGGTCAAAAGTTTTCTTCTCTGATTCTGTTTTATTAAGTATCCGCCGGGCTTTGATCTCTAATGAACGGAGTTCGTCTTTATAAAAATCATTGTGGTTTTGCTTTTCCACGGAAAGTCCGGCATCAGTATTGTCCTTCCAGCGGCGGCATAAATAAATACTTTCGTAAATTCTACCGATTTTATATTCACGGGCAATTTTCAGCGCAACAGCGTAATCTTCACCATAGCTGACATTGTGGAAACCAATCTTTCGTATAACAGCCGTATTGAATGCTCGCGGCGCTCCGAGGCCATTGACCCGCAGTGCATTATTGTGTCCGTTGGCTTGCGTCCATTCCTTATGGGCAATCAGGCCCGGCGAAATTTTTTTCAGATGCTCATTAACAATCGTATAGGAGCCGACGACCATTGCATAATTATCCCGGCGTAAAGTATCAACGATTTTTTGCAGAGTTTGGCTTGAGCTGTAAAGATCGTCGGAATCGAGCTGGACAGCATAGCGTCCGCAGTGCGAGGAATGAACAGCTTCATTCCAGCAGCCGCCAATGCCGAGATCATGGCGTTTGGGAACGATGTGTTTTATTTCCTTATATTTCGCGGCAATTTTTTTCAGAATATCCGTAGTGCCGTCCGTGGAATGATTATCCACAACAATGATGTTAAAATCAAAATTTGTTTTCTGTGCCAGCGCGCTTTGAATTGCTTCCTTGATGGTTTTTCTACGGTTGAGAACGGGGATTATTATACTCGCCTCCACCGGAAAGAAATCATTTGTCCGCAAAGCCTTTTTAGTGCGTGCTTTTAAATAAGCGCTGGTCAGTTTCAGATAGCCGGTGGCCGTTTTTTCCAAGTTTTTTTGTTGGGAAATATTTCCAGAGGCAGCATAGGCAAAATGGTTTTTGATCCGGTCATTACCGATCTTGATGTGTTTCGATTTTCGATCCTCGACTGTATAGAGAAATTCCGGAATGTGATAAACAGGACTATCAATAGAAACTTTCAGGCGCAAATCATATAAAGCAACATCATTGCCGGATGGCAGAGAGCCGTATTTTTGCAGCGCGGTTTTAACAGCCGGACAGGAGAAAAGCAAAAGGGGGCCGAAATTAAAATCGTCGCGGATGCTGCCTTGCTGATAGTCTATAAGCGGATGTTCAATAAAATTATTCCCCTTGCGCAAAATAAAATCTGAATAAACGATGCCGGCGTGTTTCTTTTCGGCAATTTTCAGTAAGCGGCGCAAAGACAATTCATCGCAGTTGAATTCTTTTTCGTCGGCTATCAGCAGCAAATATTTACTGGATAATTTTTTTAAGAACGAAGAAAGTATTTTGATTTCTTTAACTTGATGTTTGCCGGTGGGCCAACCGCTTATCGCATCTTTTTCATTATTGATAGGCAGAAACAGGAACCGGCCGAATTTTAGGGATAAAGGTTTCATGGTTTTACAGAGAATATTTTTATTTTAAAATGAACAACCTCGCCGCAAGCAGCGGGGATTTGAACCAAATCCCGATATGCTTCGCTGTCGGGATAATAAGATGTACTCATTATCCCGCTACGCTATGCTTCGGGGATAGTTCGACCAGCAAGCTTCAGTTCACTTTGTTTCTGAAGCTTGGGTCTCACTATCAGCGAGTCTCAAATCCCGCGTCGCTTCGCTCCTGGGATAATTCGACTAAAGCTTCAAACTTCACTTCGTTCGTTTTCAGCGAGTCTCATTAAAATCCGGACATCATCAGGTTAAAGGCTTTTTCCGCCGTGTCATTGGCCAGTTTAATGAACGCGTCTTTTTTGATCGCGGGAAGCAAATTAATGTCATCGCTTAAAGTGTATTCAACGGTGCCCGTTATATTTTTCGAGTTCCAGATAATTTTGCCGCTTTCATTTTCCAGAAAAGTCAATTCTAAAATAATTGTCGCCCGCTCTTCGACTACCAGAGAATTGCTGCCATAAGAAAGAGGTGATGTATTAAGGTTAAGAATCTTTCCTTTAACTATTGCATCCGCCGCTTCAGCGCTTCCCACAATTTTTAAACGGCTGTTTTGAATAAACTGGTTAATAAAAGCTGTCCGGACGTAATTTTCTATCTCCGCCTGTGCCGTTTTATTATCAAAAGGTTCAACGTAAACTTTTTGAATACGGTTATCAATGTTCTCTCCTTTGGGGGCAAAGGAGTAGCCGCAGCCAAACAAGAAAGAGGCAAAAAGACAAATAATCGCGATTTGAAAACTTAGCCGCCTGTTTTGTTTTTTCATATGAACACCTTGCTTATCCCATCACCTTATTGAGCGACAACTATATTGACCAGTTTTTTAGGCACGTAAATAACTTTCAAAACTTTCGTGCCGGATAATAGAAAAACAATTTTTTCATCCGCGAGCGCGTCCGCTTTGATTTTTTCCGGATCTTCATCTACCGCAACGGTCATTCGGCTCCTAAGTTTGCCGTTGATCTGCACAACAATCGTCATCTCTTCTTCGCTGGCAATCGCCGGATCAAATTGCGGCCAGGGAATATCGTCGGCCAAAGTTTTATGGCCCAGCATCTGCCAGAGTTCTTCCGTGATATGCGGCACAATCGGTACCAGCAATATAATAGCAGCCTCCAGCGCTTCCCGTACTGCGGCCAGCGCTATTGTATCATCACTGCCGGGACGTTTGATTTGATAGATGGCATTGACCAATTCCATAACCGCGCTGATTGCCGTATTGAAGTGAAACCGGTCTTCGATATCTATAGTCACCTTGCGGATAGTCTGATGGGTTTTGCGCCGCAGACCTTTTAATTCACCTTCCAGAACGACACAGGAAGGCAAAAGATTGACGGATTTAATGTCCTCCAGATATTCGTCACAAATGCGCCACAGACGACTCAGGAAGCGGAACGACCCTTCCACGCCCTGATCGCTCCATTCCAGATCTTTTTCCGGCGGCGCTGCAAACAGGCAGAATATCCGGGCTGTATCAGCACCGTAAGTTTTTATCAGATAATCGGGATCGATAACGTTTTTCAGCGATTTAGACATCTTCTCGGTCTTGCCGGTAATAATTTCCTGACCGCAGATGTGGCACTTGCCATCCGCCGCCTGTTCCGGGAAAAGATAACCATGCTCTTTGCACTTCATCGTTTCCTTGCAGACCATGCCCTGCGTCAACAAATTGGTGAAGGGTTCATCAACGCCAATTACGCCGAAATCACGCA
The DNA here is from genome assembly GCA_963710575.1 of uncultured delta proteobacterium. GTDB lineage: Bacteria > Desulfobacterota > Syntrophia > Syntrophales > Smithellaceae > Smithella. The sequence continues at coordinate 56,845 of CAVQAL010000010.1, forward strand.
GAACCTTGGTGTAAAAGCGGGAGTAGAGCAGATGCAAAATGGCATGTTCGATGCCGCCGATATATTGATCGACGGGCATCCAGTAATCAAGTTTTTTACGATCAAGACCGGGCTTGGTGTCGCAATCCGGACAGCAATAGCGGTCGAAATACCACGATGATTCCACAAACGTATCCATCGTATCTGTCTCACGCGCGGCCTTACCGCCGCATTTCGGACAGGTTGTATCGACAAATTCTTTCAGAGCAGCGAGCGGTGATCCGCCCTCGGTGCTTAATTTTACATTTTCCGGCAGGACAACCGGCAGATCTTTTTCATCAACAGGAACGATGCCGCATTTATCGCAGTTGATCATGGGAATCGGCGCACCCCAGTAACGCTGGCGGGAGATACCCCAGTCACGCAGGCGGTATTGAATGGTGCGTTTGCCTTTTCCTTGCGCTTCCAGAAAATCAGCGATGGCTTCCAGAACCTTGGTGTTTTCCATACCGTCGAATTGCCCGGAGTTGACGAGTATTCCTTCATCAACGTAAGCTTCAGTCATTGTCGCCGTATCAAGTGTTCTGTCTTTGGGCGAAATAACAACTATCAGCGGCAGATTGAATTTTTTGGCAAATTCAAAATCGCGCTGATCGTGCGTGGGCACGGCCATGACACAGCCGGTGCCGTAATCGGCCAGAACAAAATTGGCCGCAAAGACCGGCATTTCTTTGCCGGTTAAAGGATTCTTGCAGTAGGCATCAAGAAACAGGCCTTCCTTCTCATAATATTCGGAAGTCCGCATCAGCTTGTCCTGCTTTTTGACTTTCTCCACAAACTGCAAAACATCTTTTTCAATGGCCTTGCCTTTGGTGAGTTGCATAACCAGCGGATGCTCGGCGGCAACCAGCATGAAGGTCGCGCCGAAGAGTGTATCCTGACGGGTCGTGAATACTTTGATCGCGCCGTTACCGTCAGCCATCGGGAAATCAACTTCACAACCGTAGCTTTTGCCGATCCAGTTTTTCTGCATGGTCATAACACGTTCCGGCCAGCCGGGGAGTTTATCGCAGTAGTCCAGCAATTCTTCAATGTAGGCCGTGATTTTGAAAAACCACTGATCAAGCACCTTCTCCTGCACTTCCGTGCCGCAGCGCCAGCACTGGCCGCCTTCCACCTGTTCGTTGGCCAGCACCGTATCGCACTTGGTGCAGAAATTAACCGTGGAGCGTTTTTTGTAAGCCAATCCCTTTTCGTACATCCAGATAAAGAAGAGCTGTTCCCAGCGGTAATATTTCGGCTCGCACGTGGATACTTCTCTGTCCCAGTCGTAGCTGAAGCCCATGCGCTTGAGCTGTTTTTTCATGTGATTGATATTTTCATTGGTCCACTTGGCTGGATGAATTTTATGCTCGATGGCGGCGTTTTCCGCGGGCAGGCCGAAAGAATCCCAGCCCATCGGATGCAGAACATTGAAACCCTTCATGCGTTTATAACGGGCGACAACATCGCCAATGGTGTAATTGCGGACATGGCCGATATGAATTTTGCCGGAAGGATAAGGAAACATCTCCAGCAGATAATATTTTTCCTTTTGCGGGTCTTCGGTAACCTTGAAAGCTTTTTCATCTTCCCATTTTTTTTGCCATTTCTCTTCAATCGCGATTGGTTCGTACTTCATTTTCAAACTCTCCGTATGATGAATAGTGATGATTTGCTTAACATATTGGCAGCATGAGCGCAATGCCTTTATGACAAGGAATTTTCTCGTTTTGATATTCTCACTTTGAAATGCTGAAAAAGCATGAGGCGGTGGAAACGTGACTAGCCAACGAAACGGCTACATAAAGACGGTTTCATCGGATGCTGTTGTGCTCCGGTGAAATGATGTTGTTAGATTATTTTCATACCGTCTATAATAGATAAGGTTCTAATAATTGTTTGTTCTCCTTCGTAAGTCTTGTTGCGAACCATATACCCGTTGCATTCCATCTATTATCCGCAATTCTGTGTTCAATTTTTTCTAATATTAAATCATGTGGGTAAAGATACACTTGTTCATCATCAATAAAACAAATATAAATATTTTTATCTTTGTATCTATTGTTGAATGCTAACCCTCCCTTTAATTGCACTTTTATATCCGTTACACCATCGACATGTATTGCTATAAAGTCAGCTCCTTGCCAATCATTATTTAACCACATCGTAGTAAAACCATAATCAGCAAGTTTTGCTGACACTTTTTGAAAATTATACATCTCTTTGGCTTTTGGATTTAATTCTGAATAGATTATTTTCTTTAGCTTCATCATTGTCCTTTCCTCATATAAAATCAATTTGTTAAACTATAACCTATAATTTATTTCAATAATTTTTCCCAGCGAGGATTGTTTCGCATTCAGTCGCCAGGTCATTCAGTATTTTGAGGTCGCCTACGTTATCGATTGCAGTTAATAAATTATCTAGTCCATTGCCAATGTGGTGAAGAAAAGCCGTTTTATTTTTTTTAAGTCCTAGAAAACCGTATGCCCCGAGCGCCTGCAAAAGCCGCTGCACAGAGCCCATCCAGAAATTTTGGAAAAATTCATCACGGCTGTAGGCGGGATTCATGAGTTCATAATAAAAGTTGATCAACTCGTTTCTTTCTTCATCTTCAAAAGTAACATAAGGATCGCAGATCAGCGAACCCAGATCGTAAAAAAGACAACCTTTACGCATTCCCTGAAAATCAATCAATACCGGCCTACCGTTTTTCATCATGATATTCTGCGATTGAAAATCCCGGTGAATCAGTGACGGTTCTTTTTTTTGCAGGCGCGCGGATAGCGCGTCCAGTTCTTTATTCAATTTCGCGGCGTCCGCAGACGTTAGTTTTATTTTGCAGACTTCTCCGACAAGATTTTCCAGAAAATAATCATGCTCCCATTTATAGAGCCGTGGGCCGTAACTCTCGGACAATTGCAAATTGGCGGGAATGGATTTCAGATCAAAGGAATGCAGGCGGTAAATTTGAGTAAGCGCCTGAAAATAATAATCGCGCCTTTCCTCCCAAAGCACAGATCTTTCCGACCATAAATCAACATCGCCCAAATCTTCGAGCAGAATAAAATGCCGAGAGACATCCTGCGCTATAATCCGCGGCACACAAACTTCAAGATCGGCCAGAAACTTATTGATGCCTGCCCAGTGGGCATTTTCTTTCACTTCATCGCCGTAGTGCATAAAAATAAAACTGGTTTTATCCGGCAGGGAAACCCGAGAAAATTCACGGTCAGAACCGCCTTTCTTGATAGGCTCAAGCTTAAAATCAGCCTTGCCCAGATATTCACTTAAAAATTTTTGTATTTCCTTGTGCATAATTTCCACTCAATATTGTTGTCATTACCCGGCCTGACCGGGTAATCCAATATTATGAATTCTTGGATTCCCTTGTCTCATTGTCATTCGCAAGGGAATGATACGGGGATAAAACCACTTTTATTAGGCTTTTCAAAAATGTCCAGATGCAAGGCGCGCAAAAAGCGAGTCGCGAGGCGTATATTTTAATACGTTGAGCGACGCGGTTTGCAGCGCAACGCCGCAGATGGGCGTTTTTCAAAAGCCTGCCTGGTTTAATTTATTGTACTCTTCAATCGTCCCCAAATCATACCAACAGCCGTCATCTATGACTACAGCCCCTACCGAGCGAGGATTTTCTTTAATCATCTCCACAAGCGGCAGAACTATCGATTCGATTCTGCCTGCCGTTAAACGTTTTAGAAAAGATTTTTCCACAATATAAATTCCGGCAAACAGGCAACTTTTAACGCCTTTATTTTTCAAAATATGCCGCATATCGCAGACAAAACCGTCTTTATCAACATTGACATTGAGCAGCTGGCCGGTTGAACGCAGAGCCAGCGTGACGGATGTGTTCAGTTCAAAATGTTTTCTAATAAGCAGTTCAATCGGCATGTTGGTGATGATGTCGCCGTTGTAAACGATAATGCGTTCGTCTTCGGTAATCAGGTCTTCGATATTCTTGATGCCGCCGGCTGTATCCAGCAAAACCGGCTCGTGGCGAAATGTAATCGGAATGTCCTGCCAACTATTATCAGGAAACGTCTCTTGATATTTTTCCACGCGGTGATGCGTGTTGACGATAAAACGTTTAACGCCAACAGCGCGCAGATGCGCCATCGCGTATGTGATGATCGGCCTTCCGCCGATTTCTAAAAGCGGTTTGGGCGTATTTTCGGTCAGCGGTCTGAGCCTCGTTCCCAACCCAGCCCCCAGGATGAATGCTGTGTTAATGTGTTTGTTTTGCATATCGTTTTAGCCCCTTGGCTCTTTCTTCAATTTTTTGCCGTACTCCGGATCAATTCTTACCAGCGCCGCAACGATAAATCCGGGTATGGTCGTAATCAAAATCCAGATAAAGAAATTTTTATAGCCCAGCATTTCCTGAATCCAGCCGCTCCCCATCGCGGGAATCATCATACCCAGCGCCATAATCCCCGTGCCTATTGCGTAAAACACGGTTTTGTATTCGCCCTGAGAAACCATGATCATATACATGGTGTAGGCTGTAAAACCGAAGCCGTAACCGAACTGTTCAATCGCCACGGCGGAACCGACAAGCCACAAACTCTCCGGCTGAAAATGAGACAGATACACAAAAATCAAATCCGGCACGTGCATGATCAGCACCATCGGCCACAGCCAGAATTTCAGGCCTTTTTTATAAACGACGTAGCCACCCAAAAGTCCGCCCAGCATCAGCGCTATGACGCCAACCGTGCCATAAATGATACCGACTTCCGCAGTGGTCAGACCCAAACCGCCTTTTACGCGCGCGTCAAGTAAAAACGGAGCGACCATTTTTACCAGTTGCGCCTCGGCAAAGCGATAAAACAGGAAAAAGCAGATGATGATAAGAATATCCTTGCGCCGGAAAAATAAAGTCAGAATGCGAAAATATTCCGCCAGAAAATTTTTTGATTTATCCCACGGCGCGCTAATATCCGCGGCTGGCCGCGGCAAAACAAAAAAGTGATATATAAATAAAGCCAGAAAAACAGCCGCGACGCTGATAAAAGCCAGCGACCAGGCGTGTGCCACAGGATAGCCGTAATTTTCCAGCAAACCGGCCGTAATTACCAGACCTCCTTTGGCGGCAATGGTGGCGACACGGTAGAAAATCACGCGCACGCCGACAAAAGCCGCCTGTCGAGGCGTGTCGAGCGCCAGCATGTAATAACCGTCAGCGGCGATATCATGCGTGGCGGAACTAAACGCCATAATCCAGAACATCGCCAGAGTATAACGCACAAAATTAGCAGCAGGTAGAGTCAGAGCAACACTGGCCAGCGACCCGCCAATAGCCAGTTGCATCGCCAGAATCCAGAAGCGCTTGGTGCGGAAAATATCGACAAACGGACTCCAAAGGGGTTTGATTACCCAGGGAAGGTAAAGCCAACTGGTGTAAAGAGCAATTTGCGTGTTGGAAAGCCCCAACCGTTTATATAAAACAACGCTCACCGTCATGGCAATCATATAGGGAATGCCTTCGGCAAGATAGATCGAGGGAACCCATAGCCATGGGGTCCGACTCGTATCCATTCGCCTGCCTTTGTTGGCTTCGTCAGCGGCTCCTCGACGTATTGATGTATACGCCTGTGTCGCATCTTCCTCTTTTATTTCGGACATTACTTTTCGCTTTCTTTATTTTTCAGCATTAATCCCTATTCGCTTTGCTCCTGGGATAATTCAACCAACAAACCTCAGCTAGCTCCGCTTCTGAAGTTTGGGTTTCATTAATATAATTTCTGTATTTGAGCGCCGGTAAAGTAGTGAGCCAAAATCTCTTCCGCTTTAAATCCTTTTGTCGCCATGACTGCCGCGCCTATCTGACACAGACCCACACCATGCCCCCAGCCGCCGCCTATAAGTTTAAAATTCTCCACGGAACCATCGGCCGCACTCGTCTTTAAAACAACAAACGCACTGCTCAAGAGATGGCTGACTGAAAGCCAGCGGCGGATTTCCAATTCTTTGCCGACGATCACCGTTTTTAGGGAACCCTCAATTTTCAATTTATAAATTCTTCCGGAATGACCACGCGCAAGAGGCTCAAGATTTTGCAGTGCACCGAAATCAATGCCCGATTTTCTCCGGATTATTTCTTCCAGAACCTGCCTTTTGTATGTGACCTGCCAGCGATAGAAATCCATTGTTTCCTGATCAAAGGCGGGCAAGATTCTGCCCAACAATTTTTTATTCGTTGTATTGCAATAAGCTTGCGGCCTGCCGGTCAGCCACCGTTTTGCATCACCCTCCGAGCGAACAGGAGAATGCGGATCAATATCATCACTCACATTTCTCAAATAATCATAATTTTTATCTTCCCATGCCGTTGAATAAATTTCCGTTTGCCCCCCGCAGCATTTGTAATAGCGCGCGTCGCAGATTTCTCCGTTATAAACAAGAAAACTGCCGCGCGTTTGGTTTATCGCTTTATGAACATTTTCAGAGATAATCCTTGTTATCCCCTGATATCGTTGGCAGTGGTCATCAGCGCAAACATCAAATCCTTCATGATCGTTGACGTCCTGCCAGACAATGATTTCAGTTTTAGTTTTTGACGCAGGATTAGAGCACCCTATTTCCTTTTTCGCGAGCATCGCAGCAAGCCAGCTGCGGGCGGTTATAGCCTGCGCTTTCAAAAATTCCAGCGGCGCAGAGGCGGACATTTCCGAAGAAATAACACTTTCCAGATAATCTTCCAGAGAGATTTCATTGATGAGATTAAAAGAGGAATTGGACCCGGCGGACAAAAACAAATTGCCATGAAATGATTGTTCCTGACTTCTTTGCCAGTGAAAATCAATGCCGATTTTTACATCAAATACCGTAAAACTCGATCCCTCCGCAGCTAAAAGTGAAATTTCTTTTTGTCTCAGTATTTCTTTTCCTGACGAATCGATAATCTCGACCAGCCCGTTATCAGCCCGAATGGTAAATTGACCTTCTATTGCGCGGTTGTTAGGCATAGAAAATCGTCCGCTTAAAGATATTTGAGCTCCGTTATAATTTTGCAGCAGGGCGACTTTAATTTTAGGTTCTTGATCTATCATGGTAAGTTTTATGAACACAAGTTAAAGAAGTCAAGCAAGTTATCCCCATGTGCTTTGCACAGAGGATAATTTCCAATAGTCTTTGGTCATTGGATAATTCGTCCAAAAAACTTCAATGCGCTATGCTTTTGAAGTTTTAGACTCATTACGTCTAACAAATTTCAGCCGTAGATGACCCCATGGTGCCCCTACAGGGTATTTAGGTTATGCGCTACGCTTCTGAAACTTGGGACTCATTAGGCGCAGTGCAGAGCCATTTCAGTAATTATATTTTTTATGGGCAAAATCAAAATAAGTCAAGAAAGTAATCCCATAAAGAGAGTTTCTGGAGGATAGTTCGACTTACCAATTTCAATGCACTGCGTTTTTGAAACTGGAGTCTCACTAACTAAATGCTTGAATATCATTATTTTATCGTGTATGACTTTTCCAAACCCAATTAATGGATGGTTTATGGCTCATATCTGGCCGATTGGAGGAGGCAAAGGAGGATCCGGCAAGAGTTTCTTAGCCAGTTCTCTGGGACGTCTTCTTGCAAGATCGGGCAAAAAAACACTGCTGATTGATCTTGATCTGGGCGCGGCGAACCTGCATACCATGGTCGGCGTCCCTTATCCGGAAAGATGTTTTTCCGATTTCGTCGCAAAAAAAATACCGGCTCTGGAAGACACTGTTTTAGGAACGCCCTTTCCCAACCTTTTTTTGATCAGCGGCGCCCATGATAATCTGGATATCGCCAATCTTCCCTATGATAAAAAGATAAAAACTTTGAGAGCCATCTCCAAATTGCAATATGAATATATTTTGCTGGATTTGGGCGCCGGCACCGCCTTCAACACACTCGATTTTTTTCTATCCTCCAGAAACGGCATATTCATTACCACGCCGGAGCCGACTTCCATTGAGAACGTTTACCGGCTTATGCGCGCCATCTACTTACGCCGGATTCGCCATTATTTTTCCGCAACCGACTTCAAGGTGCTGGAAAAAAATGCCCGGCAGCAGTCAGGCGACGGCTCTTTTAACAAACCGGAGCATATTATTTCCGTCGTTAAAAAAGAATTTCCGGAAAAATACATGCTGATCAAAAAAGATTTCAATTCTTTCAGCTTCAAAATTATTCTTAACCAATTGCGCAAACAGGATAATGCCACTCTTGGCGAGCAGATGTGCAAGATTATCAAAAAGCATCTCGGAATGCATGTTGATTTCGCCGGCAACATCGCTTACGATGAACATGTTCACGATGCCATCTGCCAGCGGGTGTGTTTTTTAGACCGCTATCCCCACACGCGCGCCGCCAATGATCTTCGCGAACTGAACAGGAAAATGAGCAATGCCTTCGGCGAACAACTGATGCTTAACTATCTTTAAAATGTAATTGAGGCCGAAGATGGAAAAAGACTTTGACCAGTTGAATTATTACGAAATGCTGGATATCAAGCCGGATGCAACAGCGCTGGAAATTCGCAGCGCTTATAATTCCTCGTTGCAGATGTATCAATCCGATTCCCTGGTCAGCTATTCTTTTTTTTCGCCGGAAGAAAGAAAAGAAATCCTCGCTCTTCTGGAAAAAGCTTACTTTACGCTTATCAATGAAAATGAAAGGGATATCTACGACAACGAACTTATCCAGTTAGGAATTCTCGACGCTGCGGAAAGGAACCCCGTGGTTAAAAAATCTGTTAGCATTTTTGATATTAACCGGCAGAGTGATGCCTCCGGCATACCAAAGACTAATAATGCTGAATTAAAAGCAAAAGTTTCTCAAAATCAGCGCATCAGAGAAATTCTTTCCCAATACGAGATTAGTGGCACTGATCTTAAGGCCATTAGAAATGAGTTGGGTGTGGCTATAGAAAAAATTCATCAAGAAACAAAAATCCGTATCGATTATCTGAGCAGTATAGAGGGAAATAACATAGAAAAACTGCCGCCGGCGGTTTTTCTCAAGGGTTTTATCAAAGCCTACCTCAAATGCCTCTATGTTGAACCGGCAGACGAGATTAGCGCCCGTTATATGAGCAGCTTGCCACGCAATTGAATTTATTGTGAAACTCCAATTTAATGAGACTCGCTGATAGTGAGTCAAGCTGAAAACGAGCTTTGCGAAGTTTGAAGCGTTAGTCGAATTATCCCGCAAAGCAGAGTATAACACGACCTCCCGCAAATTACGCCGCTTTACTCCCCATCTGAAGCCGGAGAATTCCAAATCGCGGGATTGAATCAAGTTTAAAATCATGTTAAACGTATTGAACGGTTTTGGTTTTATGGAGTGAGAACAAATGAGTGTTTTTGAATACGTGGCGTTAGATGAGAAAGGACGCCAGCGTAAGGGATTTGTTGATGCGCCGGGCATTGCCGCGGCGCGACAGAAACTGCGGGAGGAAAACGTTTATCCCGTTGAAATTAATCAGGCGGAGGACAGGAAAGAAACGGCATTAGCGGGAGTTTTCAAGATTAACATCTGGCAGAGAGTTTCCGCTAACGAGGTTTCGGTATTCACTCGACAGTTGTCCACCCTTTTAGGCGCCGGTATGCCATTAGTTCCTTCACTTTCTATTTTGATGAACCAGGCCCAAAATCCACTTTTAAAAAAATCATTAGCACAAATCCGCGAACAGGTCAACGAAGGTAAAAGCCTGACGGAAAGCATGTCCAATTTCCCGCAAATTTTTCCGCCTTTTTATTTAAATATGGTCAAGGCTGGAGAAGCTTCGGGAACAATCAATCTGATTTTGGAGCGGCTGGCTGACTTCAGTGAGAATCAGCAGGCCTTGATGAGCAAGATAAAGTCAGCAATGTACTACCCAATAGCGGTGCTGTTTGTCGGAAGCGCCGTAATTTTTCTATTGATGACGTTTCTCGTTCCTAAAATTACCGGCATTTTCGCTGACATGCATCAAACCCTGCCCCTGGTAACTATTATTCTGATTTCAGTAAGTAATTTCTTAAAATCCTTCTGGTGGCTTATCTTGATTCTTCTAGCCGCGGGAGCGGCCGTTTTTAAATATATGACGACCGGCACGGAAGGAGGCAGGCGCCAGTGGGACAATGCGAAGCTGAAAATTCCTGTATTGGGGCAGATAAACCGGAAAATCGCCATTGCCCGTTTTTCCCGCACACTCGCTACTCTGCTGCAAAGCGGCGTGCCGCTTCTGTCGGCAATGGAAATAGTCCGCAAAGTTGTCAACAATATTATCATCGGCGAGGCAATCAGTAAAGCCGGTAAAGATGTGGAAGAGGGTAAGGGACTTTCCGGTTCGCTGGCACAAAGCGGCATTTTCCCTCCCCTGGTGACGGAAATGATTGCTGTAGGAGAACAAAGCGGCACGTTGGAGAGCATGCTCAACCGCATTGCCACAGCTTATGAAACAGAGGCTCAAGCTAATATAATGGTTATGACTTCGCTCCTGGAACCGTTAATGATTGTGGTTATGGCAATTTTGGTCGCCTTTATTGTCGTTTCCATTTTGTTGCCGATATTTGAAATGAGCCAGTTAGTAAGGTAATAAATTTTTAACTATTTTTTAAAAGGGGTTTGTTATGAAAAAAAACAAGCATCGTAAACAAGCAGGCTTTACCTTAATCGAATTGATGGTCGTTGTTGTTATTTTAGCTATACTTGCGGGGTTGATTATCCCTCGATTTATGGGCGAGACTGATAAAGCAAAGCAAGCCAAAGCTAAAATACAAATTGAAAGCCTGGAGTCAGCGCTGAAAATGTACAAACTCGATAATGGCAGTTATCCTACAACAGAGCAGGGGCTTAAAGCTTTAGTGGAAACTCCCACTGTGGGAAATCTTCCGAAGAACTGGCGTCAGGGCGGCTACCTGGAAAAAGGCAAGGTGCCCAAAGATCCCTGGGATAGCGAATATGTTTATGTCTGTCCCGGCAGCCATGGCGATTTTGATTTATCGTCTCTTGGCGCCGATGGCGAACCCGGTGGTGAAGGGGTTGATAAGGACATCAATAACTGGGAAATTGAATAAAAAGGGCTTAATGAAGCGCTATAAAGCATATCGCCATTTTGCGGGGTCTTCCGGTTTCACGCTGTTAGAGTTATTAATCATCATCGTTCTTGCGGGAGTGATAGTGGCGTTGGCTGTTCCCTCTTTGAGAAACACCCTAACCGGAGATAATCTCAAAAAAACTTCGCGTCAGTTCATCGGAATGGAAAGAAAGCTTCGCGGAGAAGCAGTCCGCGATCAATTAGATTATATTCTCTGCCTTGATTTACCCAACTCTACCTACTGGGTTTTGACATCCGACATGACGCCGGAAAAACAAGATGAGATAAAAAAAACCCCTCAACATTTACCTTCCGATGTGACTATCCTCGATGTTGTGGGAGAAAATAATAAAAAGCAATCCGAGGGTGAAGTAAGAATTAAATTCGGGAAAAATAATATTTGCTCTCCGGCCGTAATCCATCTGGCGTATGAAGAAGATAGAATGACAATCGTGATAAATCCCTTTCTGGGTGTAACGGATGTTTACGATAAATATGTTGATGTTTCCTTTACCGGTTTAGGACAATAAAATCCCAGATAAGGGACGACGGACATGACACAAGACAAAACAAACGGTTTCACCCTTATAGAAGTGTTGATCGCCATGGCACTTCTGGCTATTGGGCTTGTCGCTGTCTTTCAGTCGCAATCACAGAGCATTTCCATGTCCACCGATTCACGTTTTATGACCACAGCGGCCCTGCTGGCCCAAAGCAAAATGGTCGAGGTGGAAACCGCATCTACTTTGACCAACCACAGTGAAGACGGAGACTTTGGTCCTGATTTCCCTCAATATACCTGGCATTTGGAAGTTGGCGATACCCAACTGCCGCAGTTTAAGAAAGTTGACGTTACGGTAACCAATAAATTATTTATCAATCATGGAACATACGAACTTGTTCTTTACAAGACGGCGGGAATGTAACTGATGACCGGTCAGCTTATAAAAATAATTACTCACAGAGGAATTATTGTAAAAGCCCATGTTTCGGGGTTGTTTAAACACCCTGAAGGGCGCGCGAATGTTCAGATGCAAGGCGCGCAAAGAACCGAACCGCGAGGCGTATATTTACATACGTCGAGCGGTGCGGTTTGCAGCGCAACACGGCAGGCGCGTCGTGCCCTTCAAGGTATGAGCGTATTTCAACAGCCCCGCAGTTGCGGATTTACACTGGTCGAGATACTGATTGCCATCTTTATTCTGGGATTGGTTATGTCCACTGTTTATGTCTCCTACAGCGGCATTTTAAAAACTTCGCATCAGCTGGAGGAAGAAGGCAACATTTATAAAATGGCCCGTACGTCCATGGACAGGATGATTAAAGATTTATCGTCTTTGCAATCCTCATCAGGATCTTTTGATTTTCGCGCTGAGAAAAAAACGCTAAGTAATAGGGAGTTTTATTCTCTTTCTTTCTGGTCGGCCTCTCATCTGGCTTTTGGCGAAAATGAGGGCACAGGTCGTCCGGCGGAAATCAGTTATTATGTGAAAGAAGATGAAAGCGGTGGCGGCTTTTCTTTGTGGAGATCTGATCTGTCCGGAGCCAAACCGTCCCCCGGGAAAAACGCAAGCGGCGGATTTGTTATTTGTCAAAACGTCGATTCCTGGAGTTTAAGATTTTATGATTCTACCGGCGCGGAATTGGACTCCTGGGATTCTTCATCATCATCTTCCGATCAACAAGGCAAGTCTCCCAGAGCCGTAAAAATAGAACTGTCCCTGGTCAATTTAAACGACAAGGAAAAACCGTACAAATTTATGACGAAGGTATTTTTACCGGTAAAGAAATAACGCCATGAAAAAAATATTCAATCACGGGTATAAACCACAAAGCAAGTTTTGGAAACAACTACGAGGATTAGTTAATCGTAGTATTTATTATGTTTCATCCCGACAGCGTCGGGATAATTCGACCTGCAAACTTCAGGGCACTTCGTTTCTGAAGTTTGGGTCTCATTACAATAATCGCGGGATCGCGCTGATCATGGTAATATTAATTGTCGGCATTTTGGTGGCTGTCGTCATCGAATTGAACAGATCGTCCCGCGCCGATATTTATGATGCGGCAAACATTAGTGACGGCATTAAATTAGCTTATATTGCCAAATCCGGATTTTACGGGGCAGCCGCCTTGCTGACTAATTCCCAAAACAGTTACGACACTTTGCGTGATGATTGGGCAAAAGCAGACCTTTTATCCGAAAAATCCACAAGTCTTTTTACTGACGGGTATTTTATTGCGACAATTGAAGATGAAGCCGGAAAAATTCCTCTTAATAAACTGGTAAATGGATCCGTGTATAATCCGGCCATCAAAGAGATATTGGTTAGATTGCTAGGTCAGCCGGAATTTGGGTTGGACGAAAGGAAAGTAAATGAAATTGTCGATTCCGTCAAAGACTGGATTGACGGGGATGAAGAAGTTACCGGTTATGGAGCGGAAAGCAATTATTACGCCTCGTTAGAACCGCCTTATGAAGCTAAAAATAGTCCATTGGATTGCATTGAGGAATTGCTTATGATAAAAGGGGTAACCAAAGAAATTTTTTACGGAACGACAGAAAAACCAGCGCTGGCCGGTTACGTTACCGCCGACAGCGATGGACTAATAAATATAAATACGGCGCCCAAGATGGTTTTACGCGCCCTTTCTGCTGATATAGACGCTAAAGCAGCTGATAAAATGGATGAGTACCGCCGGAAAGAAGGTAATGATTTATCCAGTCCCCAGTGGTATAAACAAGTTCCCGGTATGGCGGGCGTGAACATCCCGCCGGAACTGATTACGGTGAAAAGCAATTATTTTAAAATTATTTCCGTAGGAAAGATGAAGAATATGGCGCAAAGTTTAAATGGTGTGGTAAAAAGATCAGGGCAAACCGTCCAGATAATCAAATGGAGGCAGGATTAATGCCGCAGACCGTAGTAGGGCTGGATATTGGCCCAAACACTATTAAGGCGGTTGTGTTCAGCCCAAAAGGTTTAACCGTCGGCCGCATTCTTGCCGTCCGGACTTTGGATATTAACGCCTGCGGCGGAATTACACCGGCCTTAAAAAAACTGGCGGATGGGGACAAAATTTTTTCCAGCACTTCCTGCTGCATTTGCCTGCAGCCTGCCGATGTCATGTTCAGGCAAGTCAGCCTGCCTTTTCACGATGATAATAAAATCAGAAAAACACTGGCTTTTGAGTTAGAGCCTCTTATTCCTCTGGCCATTGATGAAGTAGTTGCCGATTATTTAACAATTCCCCGTGACGGGCTTCTTGTGGCCGCGCTTACAAAAAAAATCGTCCAAGATTGGATAGAAACTGTGGAAGGTGCCTTGGGCAATGTATCGATCATCGATATTTCTTCTGCTACCCTGGCCTCGCAGATACTGGCCGGTAAAACGTCTGCCGCTTGCGGAGTCATTCTGGATATAGGCGCGGGCTCAACTGCGGCGGCCTTTTATGAAAATGGCGCAATTGTTCAAATTCGTTCTCTGGCTTTTGGTGGCGAGCAAATGACAACAGCATTAGCACAGGATTTGTCTGTGGAAAAAGATGCAGCCGAACAATTGAAAATCAAGGCTGATTACGACAGTGCCTCGTGCGCCAATGTTGACGCCGTGTGTCGCCATTTTTGTTCAGAGTTGAAAAATACTATTGAGTATATGAAGTTGAAAGGCTCTCTGCAAAATGATCCAACGCATATTACAATAACCGGCGGAGGTGCTTTGTTTGTTCCGCTGCAAAAAGAACTGGGAAAATATTTTTCCCTTCCGCTGGAAGTCCTTGATCTTCTCCGGCTGAAACAATTGGAAATTGAGGAGAGTATCGAGTGTGAATGCCCTCCGCAAATAATGAACACGGCAATTGCCGCGGCAATGAGGGCTTTTGCGGGTCGAAAATCTTTCAATTTCCGGCAGGGGGAGTTTGCGGCTAAAAACGTCCGCTTTAACCGTAAAGGACAATTAAAGTGGGCGGTGGTAGTTGCGGGAATAATTTTCTTTCTGGCTATAGTCAATCAGGTTCTTGACTACAGCTTAAAGACTCAACGCCTGGACAGCATCAAAAAACAAATCTCTCTGATTTTCAGGAAAAATTCCCCCGAAACGAAAATTATGGTTGATCCGGTGCAACAACTCAAAACAAAGCTTGCTGAAAATAAAAAGACTTTTGGTTTTTATAAAGGGGACACGGAAATAACCGCGCTCAATATGTTAAAAGAAATTTCCAGTTTGGTTACACCTTCTCTTGATGTAGTGATCAACAATTTAAGTTACGAAAACAGTATTGTTTTAATTAAAGGCGAGGCAAAAAAAATTGATGATATTTCCGCGGTCAAATATGAGCTTTTGAAGTCCAGATATTTTAAGGATGTGACCATGGGCTCAACCAGTCTGGCCAAAGACGGCGGCAAAGTTGATTTCGATTTAAGGATTGAACTTAAATGATCAAAACATTCTGGGAAAAATTAGACGCCAAACAGCGAAAACTAGTCGCCGGCGCGGCAATATTCGTTTTGATTGCTTTAATTTTGGAAATCGCTGTTTTTCCTTTTTGGGAAGCTAAAGCAAAACTTACAAAAGCAATACAGATTAATCAAAAGAAACTGGACGAAATGAGCAAACTAGATGCCGAGTTTACTTTGCAGGAAGCGGCAATGTCGAAAATAAAAAGATCCATGTCCGCGCGCGGCGCTGACTTTACTTTATTTGCCTATTTGGAAAAAAAGGCGGCGCAGGCAAATGTCCGGGAAAGGATTAAACAAATGAATTCTTCAAAAGGGATACAATCCGTTTCTTTGGAAGAATCGTTAATAGACATGAAACTGGAAAAAATTACCATCAAACAACTAACCGATTTTTTATATTTTGTCGAATCACCGGTCGATTTAGTGAGAATAAAAAAGATTATCATAAATAAAATGAAAGAAAATCCGGAATACTTAAGCGTGCAGTTGCAAATATCTTCTTTTCAGACATTGAGTCAGCCGCAGAGGGGAAAATAGCAAAATGAGCATCCTGAGAAAAAAGTCATTATGGTTTACGCTCTACGGGATATTTATTGCCTTGGTATTTTTATATTTGCTGTTTCCTTCGGATATTGTCCGGAGCCGACTGGAAGACGCTGTCAATTCGTCGGGTTTGATTTTAAAGATGGAAACATTGCGGCCCTCCCTGCCGTTGGGTTTGGGGCTGAAAAATATAACAATAAGTTCAACCTCATCGGCTGATATTTTCTTTCAAGGTGATTTGCTCGATTTGCAACTGCGTCCATTGAGCTTTTTTCAAAGACATAAATATATCGGATTGAGCGGCAAAGCTTATGGCGGCAAGTTTAATGGAAGCGTTGGTCTGGCTTCTCTGTCGAAAATCTATCCACCAGTGGAAGGAGAAATGAATTTTCAAAATATTAATCTGGCTGGATACGCTTTTATTAAAACCTTGTTGGGGAAAGAAATTGCCGGAAAGGCAAAGGGCGATCTGACTTATACTTCCGCCAAAGAACTCGGTGGCAATGGTTCCGGAACAATCGCATTTTTTTTAACAAAGGGAAGTTATCCTTTAGCCGAACCATTTCTGGGATTAAAGCAAATTGAATTTGATCGCGGAGAAATAAAAGCTCAATTTAAAAACGGCAGCCTGAAGATGGAAAAACTGGAAATAGCAGGTAATCAAATAAATTGTTTCTTAAAAGGTGAAATAATGCTTGCTGACGATTTTAAATTGAGCCAGCTTAATTTAAACGGCGTGATAGAAATATTAGGACAGAACAAAGCTAAAATGAATGTCACGATCGGCGGAACATTGACCAATCCGATATTCCGCTATATGTGATAATGGCAAAGAGTATGTTGCTTAAAATAACACAACTTATAAAAGAATGGTCCAACCGGATCAGGAATGTCAGCGTCCTTCCGGCGATTGATATTACTTTATTGCGGCCATTTCTAATTTTGCTGGCAATAACAATATTGTCTTATGAAGCAATCGATCTTTTTTACAAAATTATCAGTTTCTCCCTGACAAAACAAACGGCCGCCGTTAGAAACAATGGTTCTTCTTCTATCACTACGGATAATTCCCAACCCAATCAACTTCAGGATTACGGAATCATCACTGAACGCAATCTATTTTTTTCAACTTTGAAAGCTGTGAATGATAAACAGTCGGAAGGCGGACTGATGGATTCCGATGAGAATTTTATGAACATTGATTTGAAAGGCACAGTCGCCTGCAATTCTTCTTTCGGCTTTATTTTTATTGAAGAACGCGATAGTCACAAACAGAAATTATACCGGATAGGAGACAATATCGGTTCGGCCAAACTTATCAAAATAACTCGTAATACGGCAACATTAAGAAGCGATGGCCGGGAAATAACATTAAAAGTAAAAGCGATGATAGAAGGTTCGTTACTTCCCAATTCACCGGGCCGTGCCACTTCCAGAAATATGACTTTGAGCAAAAAAACAGTAAGTGAAAATTTGAATGATTTGAAGTCCATAATGAATCAGGCCGTTGTGCGTCCCTTTTTAAACGAAGGCATGCAGGAAGGATTGATTATATCCAATATTGCTTCTAATAGCCTTTACGAAAAGATGGGGCTGCAAAATGGCGATATAATAATTGATATAAATAACAAGCCTGTACAAAGCACTGATAATTTACTGCAGACGGTAAACTTAATACAGTCCGGCGGCAGTGTAACTTTGAATGTTAAGAGAAACGGCCGAATCGAAACCATCAATTACTCATTTAACTGATCGGATCAGGGGAATATATTCATATGTATGCCGCTTATTTTGGTTTAAAAGAAAATCCTTTCAGCTTATCGCCGGAACCGCGCTTTCTGTTCCTTAGCGAGCAGCATCGCGACGCCTTAAACTGTTTAATTTATGGCATTAAAGAAAAAAAAGGATTCATTTTAATTTCCGGCGGCATTGGCACCGGAAAAACAACAATTTGCCGCAGTTTGATCAACTCGCTGGATGATTCGGTGGAAACGGCGTTGATTTTCAACACAGCCATCTCCGACATTGATTTACTGGAAACGATTCTTGGCGAATATGGCATCGCCATCAAAGGTGAGTTAAAGATCAAAAAGAATTATATTGACGCTTTGAATGATTTTTTGCTCCGGAATTTTGCCGCCGGGAAAACAGCGGTGCTTTTGATTGACGAAGCGCAGAATCTTTCACACGGAGTTCTGGAACAAATACGAATGCTTTCGAATCTGGAAACCGAAACAGAAAAACTCATTCAGATAATTTTAGTCGGCCAGCCGGAATTGAATAATAATTTAATGCTGCCTGCGCTTAGGCAGTTAAATGAGAGAATCACGGTGAGATATGATCTGAAGCCTTTGTCGCCGCGGGAAGTGCGTGAATATATACAACATCGCCTAGTAATCGCGCAGGGTCCCGGCTCGCTTAAATTTACCAGAGGAGCATTTAATCTTATTTACACCTTTTCCGAGGGCATTCCCCGCCGGATCAATGCTCTTTGCGACAGGGCATTATTGATTGCCTACACAAAAAATGTAAATAAAATTGACCGTAAAATTGTCAAACTGGCGGTTCATGATATCGGGATCAATTATTTCCAAAAAACAATAAGCCGCGCCAGAAAAATATGGTCGCGCCTGACAACTTAGCGGACACTGGAAATCCTTGACCAAAGGAATATTATGAGTTACATAAATGACGCATTACGTAAGGTGCAAAAAGAGAAAGAATCACGCTATGCAGCCTATGAACATATGGTCTCGGCACCCGGGAGAAAACCGGACTGGTCTAAAAAATGGCTTTCCATAACCGGGATATTGATAGTATTTTTCTTGGCGTCAGGGATTATAGTCCTGTTGTACTGGCTTGAGGATACAAGAATTCCGGCAAAGATAATAAGCGCATCTCCTTTGACGGTAAAAGCCCCGGCACAGAAAACAAGCGCACCTTCTGTGGCGCCGGCTGTGGTTAACGCTGTTTCAACAAAGCCACAGGTTGTTAAAGAAACGACAGCGGACAAAAAAAATAAAACCGGTTTAAATAGGGAAACAGCCTCCTCCTCAACGCCTAAAGTTAAGCCGGAGATTGCCAAAGTTAAAGCTAAAGCTCTTTTCGCGCAAGCTCTGGAGCGGCAACGTGAAGGAAAATTAGAAGAAGCCAAGGAACTTTATCGAAAAGTGATCAAAATTGATCAAAATAACGCACAGGCATTTAATAATCTTGGCGTGATTTATATGGGTGAGAAGCAATACAAGCGGGCGATTATGCGTTTTAACGACGCGCTCAATATAAAACACGATTATCCCGACGCCTATTATAATCTGGCCTGTCTTTACGCGCAAGAAAATGATGCGGCCCGAAGTTTGCTTTATCTAAAGAATGCCATTGGGTTTAACCCGGAAGTGAGACATTGGGCGGAAAATGACGGCGATCTGAAGACTATGGCTGAGTTGCCTGAATTTAAAAAATTATTGGAGAAACAATAATTAAGATGAAAATTTCGCATTCTTTTATTTATGAAACTCCAATTCCGAAAGCGAAGCGTATTGGAATTGGTAAGATGAACAATCCCGCGAAGCGAAGGGTACAATACTTCGTAGCTTGCTGCAAAATGTTTCCAAAGCTTGCTTTGGGGTTCATACCAATGAGGATAAGACCAGGCCTGCTCTCCAGCGGCATCATCGCGCTGATAATAATGCTTTGTGTCGGCGGACCGGTCTTTGCGGCTCGTGTTGCCGGCACTGACGAAAATGTTAACAAAACAATTGTAGGCGCACCTGCGCCTCCAGCCGCCCAACCATCAACGAAAGTTAAAACAGAAAATATAATACAAAATACTGAAGAAATTCAGGACGAAAAACTGCCAAGCCATCCCACGAAAAAGGAAGCCTCTAAGAAATATGTAACCCTTGATTTTGACAATGTCGATATAAGTGTGCTGGTAAAATTTGTCAGTGAACTTACCGGAAAGAATTTCATCATTGATGACAAAGTCAAAGGCAAGGTCACCATTATATCTCCCAAAAAAATTCCCATGAAAGATGTCTATAAAGTATTTCTGTCTGTTCTGGAAATTAACGGGTTTACCGTCGTTCCCGCGGGGAATATGATCAAGATCATTCCCGCGACTTTAGCGCGGGAAAAGGGCATAGAGACAAGGCTGAAAAATGAGCTGGTCAATCCAGAAGACCGCATGGTCACTCAAATAGTTACCCTGGAGCGCGCCAATCCTGATGAAATAAAACGTGTTCTGGATCCGATTATTTCCAAGTCCAGTTCGGTGCTTTCTTATCCGCCAGCGGGTATTTTGATCATTACCGACTATCTGTCCAACATCAAACGGCTGCAGGAAATTATCTTCGCCCTTGATATTGAAGGCGCTGGAGAGCAGATATCCTATATTCCGCTGCAGAATGCTTCCGCTTCCGAAGTGGTGAAATCCTTGACGACAATTTTTCAACAGCGCCGCACCAATACAACGGCCATCAAAATCGTACCGGACTCCCGGACTAACTCAATTATAATTCTGGCGAGTGTTGCGGATACGGAAAGTGTGCGCAAACTGGTTGCCTTTATGGATAAAGACGTGCCCCGCGGTGAATCCAATATTCAGGTTTACCGCCTGCAAAACAGCAATGCCGATGACTTGGCGAAAGTTCTCAATAATATTGTCAAGGATAGCGGCGCGACGGCTACGGCCGGCGCGGCGGCGACTCAAAAAGCGATTACCCCGGTGGTTTCAAAAAATGTTCAGGTCGTTTCGGATAAAGCAACCAATACGCTGGTGGTTATGGCTGAGCGGGAAGATTATAAGATTGTCGAAAGTATTATCAAACAGCTCGATGTGCCGCGGCCCATGGTTTATATAGAGGCCTTAATTATGGAAGTCAACGCCACCAAGGATTTCAAGCTGGGCGTAGAGTGGCGCGGCATGAGAGGTACAGGTGATGTCCTTGGTGCCGGTACAGCCGGCAATACGGCGGCTTTTATCGGTTCCGGCGGCGCCAGCAGTACAACAACGGGCGGCTACAATATTCTTGATGGTTTAATTAATACAACAACAACCACCCCGACTGGTGTTTTTCCGAGTGGTTTTTCTATGGGTATAATTGGTGGCGGCATTACGATAGGCGGCGTTACCTTTCCTACTATCGGCGCAGTTATACAGGCTTATAAAACCGATACAGACGTATCCATTCTTTCCACTCCCCAGATCATGACGCTGGATAATGAAGAAGCGGAAATAAATGTGGGCTCCAATGTGCCTTACATAACCCAGCAACAGCAATCGACGACGAGCACGCTGGTTGGTTACAACACTTATGAATATAAAGATGTCGGCGTAATCCTGAATATCACACCGCATATCAATGAGGAAAACTTCGTTCGTCTAAAAATATCGCAGCAGGTAACCAAAGTTACATCCGCCTCCAATTCTCCAACACCGACAACTTTAAAAAGAACGGCTAAAACGACTGTAGTGGTCAAGGATAATGAAACAGTTGTCATCGGTGGTCTGGTAGGGGACAGTACGGAGGCCGATACATATAAAGTGCCAGTGCTGGGCGATATTCCTATTCTGGGCTGGCTTTTTAAAACACATTCAACCGCCCGTGAAAAAACAAACCTGTATGTCTTTTTGACGCCGCATATTGTCCGCACTCAGAAAGATGCCGCCGGCCTTTATCAGGAAAAAAGAGAAACAATGGGAGAAGTGGTGGAGGGAATTATCAAGTTAGATGAAAAGAAATCGGAGCCTAAACCTTACAGCATACCAATTCCTTCCGGAAACAAAACGCCGGCTGCCCCCTAGCGAAAGACAGTGAAGCATTATGTCTAAAATCCATACGGCCTTAAAAGAATCCGCAGGCTCTGCTCATAGCTTTTCCCCTTCCCAGGACGCGGTTTTTTCTTCTCTGGATAAAAAATTAATTTCAGCCGGAGTTGCTTCGGATACACTTGTCGAAGCGCACAATCTGAAGGAAAACAAAGGGACCGGATTTTTTGATTCGCTCGTAAGGAGAAAAGCCATCGATGAAAGCCAATTATTAAAAATACTGGCCCAGCACTTTGGACTTGCACTCTGGCCGGAACTGCCAATGGAAAGCATCAATACTGATTTCACGCAAAACGTTTCCATCCAATATTTAAAGAAGCATAAAATTGTTCCACTCATTACCTCTCAAGATTCAGTTATCGCCGTAAATGATCCCACGGATTTTCAGCCTGTTGATGACCTGCGGCGGCTTCTTCAGAACCCGGATTTGCCGGTTGTCCTTTCCTCGCAGGACGCGATCATGGCGGCAATTAATATGGCTTACGATATGAGTCGCGCTTCCGCCAAGGACTATTTCGAAGAGATAAATGAATCCTCTACAGATGATCTTATTTCAAAAATTGACGAAACAGCCGATTTGCTTGATGAAACCAGCGACGCGCCGATTATCAAACTGGTCAATTTACTTGTTGCCGGAGCGATTAAAGATCGCGCCAGTGACATTCACGTTGAGCCTTATTCCGGCAATCTCAAAATCCGTTATCGTATTGACGGCATTTTATATGATATTTTGAACTTACCCAGACGAATTCAATCTCCTCTTATTTCCCGCATAAAAATCATGGCCAAACTCAACATTGCGGAAAAACGGTTGCCTCAGGACGGTCGCATTGAAATAAAAATAGCCGACCGCCTTGTTGATATCCGCGTATCGGTGATTCCCACAGCTTTTGGGGAAAGAGTTGTATTACGTTTACTGGACAAAACTTCTAATATCCTGATGCTTTCCGATTTAGGCATGCATGATGAACGGATCAGGTTGCTCAATCGCTTGATTAAATCTCCTTACGGGATAATTTTGGTAACAGGCCCCACTGGCAGCGGTAAAACAACAACCTTATATGCGGCTCTTTCCACAATCAATCACCCGGAAATAAACATTATCACGATAGAAGACCCTATTGAGTACCAAATGGATGGTGTCGGGCAAATTCAGGTTAATCCGAAGATTGATCTGACTTTTGCCGCAGGCCTCCGTTCTATTGTCCGTCAGGACCCTGACGTTATCCTGATTGGTGAAATTCGTGACCGGGAAACCGCGGAAATCGCTATTCAATCATCACTTACCGGCCATCTAGTGTTTTCCACACTGCACACCAATGACGCCGCCAGCGCCGTAACTAGATTAATTGATATGGGCATAGAACCGTTTTTAGTCACCTCGTCTATTATCGCGATAATAGCACAGCGCCTTGTGCGCGTGCTCTGTCCGCACTGCAAAGAAGTTTACGTGCCGGATGAAGAATCTTTGTCCAACCTTGGATTGGACAGGTCTGTATTGCAGAACAATACTTTTTACCGGAAGAAAGGCTGTAACCTGTGCATGCAGACAGGCTTTCGGGGACGAACAGCTATTTTTGAGATCATGATTGTTGATGACGAAATCAAAAGGCTTGTTTTGAAAACATCCGATGCCAATCAAATTAATGAATTGGCTTTAAAACGGGGCATGATCACGTTGCAGAAAGATGGTATCGACAAAGTACTTGCCGGCATAACGACTACGGAAGAAGTCCTGCGTGTAACGCGTTCGCTGAATCGCGCAGACAATCTTGTCCTGGAAATATAGTGAGTCCCAAATTTCAGAAGCGTAGCACACTGAAATTTGTTGGACGAACTATCCTAGGAGCATAGCGACGTAGGATAATGAGCACCTTTAAATTATACCCTATGGGGATTCGAAGCGAAGCATATCGGGATAAGGTACAATGTCTACCGCTGCTTGCGGCGAGATTGTTCATTCAAGAAATAAAGTACAGTTAGTCTTTAGGAAGAAAGTTGATCGAATTTTATAAAATGAGCGGCAGCGGCAATGATTTCATCATTATTGATAACCGCGATTTATCTTTGAATGTGGGCGATTTGTCCGCGTTTGCCCGCCGCGTTTGCGAACGTAAAATTTCCGTAGGCGCCGATGGTCTGCTTTTAATTGAACCATCTAAAACAGTGAATTTTAAATGGCAGTTTTTCAACTCGGACGGCTCCATAGCGGAAATGTGCGGCAATGCCAGCCGGTGCGTCGCGCGTTATGCTTATCTGAAAGGCATTGCCCCGGAGAAAATGTCCTTTGAAACGATAGCCGGTATTATTTCTGCTGAGGTCAAGGATGATGTGGTTAAGGTCAAATTGACTGATCCTTCTCATGTCCAGCCAATAGGAAAGCTCGTTATTGACGATTGCCAGTTTGTTTTGGACAGTGTTGATACCGGCGTTCCCCATGCCGTGGTTTTTGTGGATAATCTGGAGACTTGCACTGTTTTTGACTGGGGTCGTAAGATCCGCCGCCACGAACATTTTGCGCCTCGGGGAACCAACGCCAATTTTGCAAAAGTTATTGACCAGCATAAAATGAAGGTAAGAACCTATGAGCGTGGCGTCGAGGATGAGACACTTGCCTGCGGCACCGGGGTGGTGGCTTCCGTACTGGCCGGAGCCTCGCGAGGTTTGGTGGATTCACCTGTTGACGTCATCGTCCACGGCGGTGAAACTCTGCGCATTTACTTTACAAAAAAAGAAGACCGCTTTGATGAAGTTTATCTTGAAGGTAAAGTAAAAATAATCTATCACGGGTTTCTTTTTGAGGAGGCTTATAAATCATGATTATGATATTACCCTCCGCTTTACGGGATAATTTCCTTGACTGCGGCAGGATAATTCGATCTGCAAACTTCAGCGCACGTCGTTACTGAAGTTTGGATCTCATTACGGCTGGCAATCTTCAATTCGGTTTCCTTTTGAAGATTGAGCCTCATTATCAGGGATTGCTTTTTGAAGAAGCTTATAAATGATTAATGCTAATTATTTCTAGAGGAGATTGACCTTGCAAACAGCCGAGCGATTAACGAAGATACCGCCATACCTATTTATGGAATTGAGAAAAAAAATCAATAAAGCCAAGGCCGATGGAATAGATGTTATTTCCCTGGCTATCGGTGATCCGGTGGAGGCAACGCCGGATTCGATCATTGATGAACTTTGCGCCACAGCGCGCGAACCTTTAAATCATCGTTATCCGATTGATGAAGAAAAAGGCATGTTCGCTTTTCGCCGGGAAGTAGCTAAGTGGTATGAGACACGCTATGGCGTGAGGCTTAATCCGGAAAAAGAAATCCTGGGTCTTATCGGCTCTAAAGAAGGCTGTCATCATTTTATTCTGGCGCGAGTCAACCCAGGCGATACGGTTCTAATGACCGATCCCGGCTATCCCGCCTACAGAGCGAGCATCCTGATGGGCGGCGGCATTCCGTACAATGTTCCCATTCTGCCGCAAAATAATTATCTGCCCGTATTCGAAGATATCCCGGTGGACGTGGCCAGGAAAGCGACCGCCATGTTCCTCAATTATCCGAACAATCCGACCGGCACTTGCGCGACTCCCGAATTTTTGAATAAACTTGTCGATTTTGCCCGCAACTGCGACATTGCCATTTGTTACGATAATCCCTACAGCGAAATAGTTTTTGCAGGCCAGAAGCGCATCAGTTTCCTGATGGCGCAAGGCGCAAAAGAGGTCGGCATCGAACTTAACTCTCTTTCCAAACCGTTTAATATGTGCGGGTGGCGACTGGGAATGGCCTGCGGCAATCCCGAATTGATCGCCGCCATCAGCAAGGTTAAGGAAAATACGGATTCGGGAATTTTTAATGCCGTGCAATTTGCGGGGATTCAGGCATTAAGGCATGAAGCTGGGTTTATCGAAGAAATGCTTGTCGTGTATGGAAAACGCCGCGAACTGGTGCTTAGCACATTGAAAAAAATCGGCATTGATTTCAATCCGCCGCGCGGAACATTTTACCTGTGGGTGCCGGTACCCAAGGGGATGACTTCGCTGGAATTCACCAATCGCCTGTTCGATAAAACGGCCGTTGTTGTAGCTTCCGGCACTGCTTACGGCACATATGGCGAGGGCTTTGTACGCATATCGCTGACCGTACCGGATGAACGGTTGCGCGAAGCAATGACCCGGATTGAGAAAGAGTTCAAGTAAATTGTCATTATGTCATTGCAAGGAGCGAAGCGACGCGGCAATCTCTTTGGCGTTACCTAATTCTACTTTAGATATATAACCTGCGAAAGAAAGATGATTAATTATGGAAATGGGTATTCTCGGCCTTCCCCAAAGCGGGAAGAGCACATTATTTGAAATTATGACCGGTGTGAAAAGCGGCCAGTCGCACAACGAAACCGTCGTGCGCGGTCAGGCTTCCGTGCCGGATGAGCGTTTTGATAAGCTCGTCGAAATATACAAGCCGGTAAAGGTGTCTCCGGCTAAAGTTCCTTTTGTGGATGTTCATGCAGTGGGCGAACATCCCTGGGAAGCCATTCGTCAGAACTTGAGCGGCACAGACGGTGTTTTGCATGTTGTTGACGGCTTTTCTTTGCCGGATGTTTCTCTGAGTCTCGAAGCATACCGCAAGTTGGAAGACGAGCTGGTTCTTTCCGATTTATTAATCATTGAAAAAAAACTGGAGCGCCTGACTAAAACATCCAAGAAAGCGCTCACGCCGCAGGATGTGGCGCAAAACGACCTTCTACCCAAATTAAAAGAATGCCTGGAAGCGGGCAAACCCTTGCGCACTGCAGGGCTCACCCCTATGGAAGTTTTTACACTGCGTAGTTTTTCTTTCTGGACAATCAAGCCGGAGCTGGTCGTGGTCAATGTGGCCGAAGATAATCTTTCCTTTGCCGATGCCTTTGCCAAGGAAGCGAAATTAGAAGAACCTGTTCTGGGAATTTGCTGCAAGATAGAAGCGGAAATGGCCGGACTCGATGCGGTTGATCAAAAAGAATTTCTGGAGTCGATGGGAATTGACGAACCGGCGTTTGGCCGGATTATCCGCGCGGCTTTTTCTCTTTTAGGGCGCATGTCCTTTTTTACCGTCGGCGAAGATGAAGTTAAGGCTTGGGTTATTCCTCTGGAGACCAAAGCCCCCAAAGCAGCCGGTGCCATTCACAACGATTTTGAAAGAGGCTTTATCAAAGCTGAAGTCATGCACTATGATGATTTCATTGCGCATGGCTGCTCTCATGCGCAGGTAAAATCAGCCGGGCGTCTGCGCCTGGAAGGGAAAGAATATGTTGTGAAGGACGGCGATATTATCACCTTCCGTTTCAATGTCTGATGGCAATTCTAAAGGAAGTTTTCGCCATGTTGGCGAAAATTCTCGGCAAGGTAAGGTTCTATTTATTATGTGCTCTCCTTATGGGAATGCGCTTCCGATCAAAGCGCTATTTTTGTTAGCGCCGGTGTCGGCTTCCTCAACGTATAACCTAAATAACCTAAAGGTCACTTCGGGTCACGCGTGCATAATACGCCTGCGGAGCCTTCTCCTGGCCGCCGCGTTATTTTTTGAATGCAACTCGGTATCATTTTTAATCAATTAATTTTATTGTTGAAACTCCAATTCCGAAAGCGAAGCGCAGCGGAATTGGTAAGTTGAACAATCTTGCGAAGTGGAGGGTTTAATACCCCGCAGCTTGCTGCGGAATCTGTTGCCAAGGCTTGCTTTGTGGTTCATTCCCGTGATTCCCGATCAAATCAATAACTGTAATTTCCGGCGGTGCAAAAACGCGCACTGGCGGTCCCCAAGTGCCGGCGCCTCTGGAGACATAAAGCAATTTATTTTTCCCCAACTCAAAATATCCATAGTTCTTCGGGAAAAACAGGCGTGTTACCAACATAAAAGGAAAAATTTGGCCGCCATGCGTATGGCCGGAAAGCTGCAAGTTGAAATTCTCCCCGGCATCAACAAAAGGCTGATGTTTTAGAAGAAGAACAAAACCATTATCCTGGTGCGAAAGCATTTCTTCAAAAAGCCGTTTATCTTTACTTACACCCATCCTTTGTCCCGTGATATCATCAGCGCCGAAGATGCTTAGCCCTGCTATATGCCGGACATCATCCCTGAGTAAATCAAAGCCGGCTGCTTTGGTAAACTCCAGTGATCGTTTCAGGCCGGCGTAATATTCATGATTGCCTAAGATGGCATATTTGCCATACTTTGGTGTGATGGATGCAAATCGCTGAGACTGTGTCATCACATTATCAAGTTCTCCGTCCATTAAATCTCCGGTGGAAACAAGAATATCGGGCTTGGCTTCTTTTACGCGATCCAGAATAGCCTGCAGACGATTATCCCGGATAATTAACCCGATATGCATATCGGATATTTGGACAATCCTGATTTTACCATCGTTCGGCAATATTTTTTCGGTTTTCACTTCCAGAGTTTTTACTCTGATTTGCCTTGCATCCATAAAGCCGTAAATAACAAAAATAAAGGAAAGGAAAATAGCCGTCCCGAAAGCAATATTGTGAAGGACTGGCGAGCCGGTTCCACTTCCGGTAAGTTTATATGAAAATACGATAATTTCAAAAGAGACGTTGAAAAAGAAAAAGAGAAAAATAAAAGCCATCCAGATATAACCGGTATAGGCAATTGCTCTCGCCATAAATTCCTGATGATAAGCTTCTGCCACCCTCACCAGAATCGGAGCACAAATCAGCAATAACAACACAATTACTATTATGATTTGAGGGAAACCGGAAAAATTAAAAACACTTCTGGCCTGGAAAAAGGCATAGAAATTAATGCCGCCATAAAGGCATAAAAAAATTAAAACGAAAAGAATCATAATTCAATAAACCTTATTGTGAAACTCCAATTCCGAAAGCGAAGCGTATTGGAATTGGTAAGTTGAACAATCCCGCAAAGCGGAGGGTATAATACCCCATAGCTTGCTTTCGGGTTTATACCCGTGATCATGTGGAATATTCTACCGGAAGCTAAAGGAAAATAACACAGATGTCAATCCCGCAGTTTTGAATCCCCAGCCATTACCGGAGGGGGCTCCACTAATTATAAGTAGACACAGATTGATGTTGACAAGGTAAACCCCTTGATATAAATACGTCATCTCTTTAATGGATGCCGATGTAGCTCAGCCGGTAGAGCAACTGATTCGTAATCAGTAGGTCACCAGTTCGATTCTGGTCATCGGCTCCAGTGAAATCAAGTAGTTATCTTGTAACAGTCAATCATTTTTTTAAAAGTGTTTAACCTATTGCTAATTTTTGTTATGATTTTCTATTATCTCTTGTGAGATTTGAATAATCATAAATCTCAATGAAAAAATGCAGTTATGTGTGATGCGAAAATTTTATTTCTCTGTTGAAAAGAAGACTAACGTTTGAAAACAGCAATGCAAACCTGAAGAGTGAAGTATTTGTTTCTTTCTACAAAGTTTCAGTAGCGAGTGGTTTTTAGAATTGAGGGTTACTGATTGGAAGCAAGTATGTTCGTGAAGGATCCTAAATGCTCACTTACAGAAAAAAGTGCTTGTTGAGTTTGCCTGATACAGTTATTTATCTTTCATCTTATCCAGTCTTGACTGCGCCTCCTTGTGTCCTTGCTCAGCCGCCTCACCGTACCACACCGCAGCCGAAGCAGAATCCCGTTTAACGCCTCTACCTTCTTCTAATATCACACCAATATTGAACTGTGCATCTGCAATTCCTTGTTCAGCAGATTTTATAAACCATCTTGCAGCCTCGGTATAGTCTTGCAGTCCTTTACTATACATCAAACCCAGATGATACTGGGCATTAGCATGACCCTGTTCAGCAGCCTTGAGATACCATCTGATAGCTTCAGCCTTATCTTGCGGAACACCTCTACCTTCTTCGTATATCAAACCCAAATTGAACTGTGAAGATGCAATTCCTTTTTCAGCAGCCTTGCGACACCATTTGACGGTCTCAGAATCGTCTCGCAGAATACCTCTACCATTTTTGTACATCATATTCAGATTATTCTTGGCATCATCATTACCCTGTTCAACTGCCCTGAGATACCATTTGATAGCCTCAGTATCATCGCGTCGAACGCCTCTACCTTCTTCGTATATCAAACCCAAATTGAACTGCGCAGAAGCAATTCCTTGTTCAGCCGCCTTGCTGATAGCCTCAATATCTTCTTGCGGGTATATCAACTCCAAATTGAACTGTGCATTAGCAATTCCTTGTTCTGCAACCTGGCTGATATCCTCAGAATCGCCTAGTGGAACATCGTTACTTTCTTCTAAATCCTTGCTGATAATTTCAGATTCGTCTAGCGGAATATCGTACATCAAACCCAAATTGAACTGTGCACCAGTATGACCTTGTTCAGCAGCTTTGAGAAACCATTTTATGGCCTCAGTTTGATACATCAAGCCAAGATTGTTCTGGGCATCAGCATGGCCCTGTTCAGCAGCCTTGAGAAACCATTTTATGGCCTCAGCATTGTCTTGCGAAACACCTTTACCATTCTGGTACATCATACCCAAGTTATTCTGGGCATCAGCGTCTCCCAGTTCAGCGGCATTACGAATATCTGTTAAAGATGGTGTATTTTTTTTCATATATATATTCCCGATGAGTTGGGAATATAATAGCACTATTCATTTTTTTTAAAAGAGGAAATTACACGGCACCATTGACAAGGACTTGTTGAGTACACCTACCAAGAAACAATTGTCAGGTTTAAAATAATTGAGGATTACCATTTGAAAGAGAACTATGCCAATTTTCAGCGGTGGTGCGGTTTCTCGACGTACGCTGCAAAAAATGGTTCAGCTAAGCCTTTCTGTGATTTATTAGGTGACCTGCCCAAAATTCTAATTTAATAGCTGGGTTTGTTTTCGGGAAGCAGGCTAGTATTCGTCCTAGTAGGAGTGTTCAGGATCCTTCGTAGGCGCGAAAAATCTAAAATTGTGTGTTGCGTAATTTTAGATTATTTTTTCCCTTTTTCTTTTAGCAATTCATCCACTTTTTTACTCATGTTTTCCTGTTTTTGATCTATTTCTTTACTGATGGTATTCAGTTGGATTTGCATTACTAGCACGAGCACCAGCAGACACGCGACAACCAAACAAAGAACGGTCATGTTCATGTCCAAGTCCATAGCACACTCCTCTTGTTAAGTTAGAATTGTACCATTTCAACCAATATCGATTTTAATATAGCATAAAATTAATAATTTGAAACATAAGATTTACAGGAAGAAGTCTATTATTTGTTTCATCTACTAACAAACAATATGTCCTTGTCAACTGACTTGCAGATTAGCAAAAGAAAGTCACAGGAAGGCTTTTCTTAACGAGGTTTGACCCCAGATATGCCGCCCGTTACGCTCGAATGAAATCCTACAAAACTGGAATTAGACATTGTCTTGCTGTCGATGTTCATATCCACGCTTTTACTTTCCGTGCTCACCGATGGGGCGTCCTTATTGACGGTTTCATTGGTCTGCAACATTTCCTGTTTGAGCACATCTTGCGCAATGTCGACTTCCTGATTTTTGACGGATGCCCCTGTCACGGATGCATTTATCCGGGCCATTTCCACATCGTCCGCCTTCTTCATCGCTGCAAAAACCGGGGCAGTGAGGAGCGAACAAAACAGGAGGGCAGCATAAATAATCGCTAAACCATTGTAAACTTTCATTTCGATTCCCTTTTGATATTTAAGAAAATACTTCCTGCATTTGCCTATGAAGTATCAACCGTGTCTATAATAAGATGATCAAGCTTGGATGTCAACACAAAACTGAACACAAAATGTGGGGTGTGATGTCGATGTTTGTCGGATGCGAATGGTGTTTATTACTGATTTGAGGATTATGGGAAGAAAGAAACAAAATTTCTATTTCCGAACCGTCAAAAATGTTTCTTTCACCTAAGTTTTAGTAGGGGGTGTCTATCCCACTCCGCTGCGTTTCGGGGATAATGCGTCCCGCCAAACACCGTTTGGGGGATAGTTCGTCCAACAAGTTTCATTGCGCTACGCTTCTGAAACTTGGGACTCACTAACTTACGCTTCAAACCTACAGTGACCTTTAGGTTATGCACTGCGTTTATTTTCAGCTTGTCTCATTAGAATTGATGATTACTGGTTGAAAGGTGCAACGAAAATTAGCCGGAATGTTATTTGGCAAAAGGTCTATATATTCTCCCTGTTAATGTGCGCGACTTTGGCAACCGGGAAGCCGTTAAAGTCCGTAGCCGAGGCTAAAGTGTAAGCGCCAATATTTTCCGCGTAAAGCAAATCGCCAATTTGCAAATCTTCCGGCAGTTCATCAGCCAGTGAGATTGTATCAAAAGCGTCGCAGGTCGGTCCAAAAGTGGCACAAAGTTTGAGTTCGCCATCTTTAAAAGCGTGAAGAGGGTATTGCTGGTGATCATAAACCTGGCCGGAAAAAGTATGATACACGCCATCATCAAGATAATAACAAGTTTTGCCGTCGCGAATGGATTTGCCAATAATTTTTGTCACCAAGGTGCAGGCTGTGGCCACCATAAATCGGCCAGGTTCGGCAATAACCTGAATGTTGTCTTTGCCGAACAAGCGTTTAATTTCCGAATTCAATTTTTTAGCCAAAACAGAAAAAGATTTTACATCCGGTGTGTATTTAACCGGAAACCCGCCGCCAATATCCAAAACTTTTTTCTTTTTACCCTCTTTATCCGTAAAACCAATTTCAAAATTCCGCAAAGCAACTTCCTTCAAAATAGAATGCGCAAAATTTAGCGCTTGCAAATAGTTGTCAAAATTATTGCATTGACTGCCCACGTGAAAACTAATGCCTTCCACATCCAAACCCATGCCAATGGCCTCGGCAATGAGATCCACGGCTTCGCCGGGATGTGCGCCAAATTTGGAAGACAGCTCCACCATACTTCCGGTGTTGGGCACGCGAATGCGTAAAATTAGCCCTACGTCCGGTGCGTGTTGCTTGATTTTTTTCAGTTCCTCAATATTGTCAAAAGTTACCAAAATTTTGTACGGGTTTAATTTTGTCAAAACTTTGAACGGTTTAATAGTGTTGGCGTAAATAATTTTGTCCCAAATAAAATCCTGACGTTCTTTGTCCGGCCAGGTTTCAATATTTTTATAAACAAGCTTGAATTCGTAAATTGAAGCCACGTCAAAGCTGGAGCCAAGGTCAAACATGGTTTTAATTATCTCAGGATTGGAATTAGCCTTAACCGCAAAATACGGTTGCACATCCGGCAATTTTTCACGGAATTCCTTAAAATTGTTGCGCAGGATTTCGTGGTCAACCACAAACAGCGGCGTGCTGTTTTTAGCAGCCAATTCCTGCAAAAGTTTTTTCCTTGTCTCAATCATGGAATAAACCGGAAGTTTTCAAATTGCCAAACGTCGGCAGTAGGCGTGTTGGCCGGGTTTTCTTTAAAATAGACTACGCGGTTTTTAATGGGAGTCCAGTCCGAGGCTTTGGAAATAAAATTGCCTAAATAAGGTTTAGAAATATCCAGAACAAAGTCGTGCGGTAAATCATCGGGTAAATTCAATCCCCTTTTCGGGTTTTCTATCATCCAAAGTACTGCGCTGATAACCCCGAGCGCTACCTGCAAAGTTGTGGCATTTTGTCCTGGTGCCAGCCTTCTGGCTTCTTCTATGGAAAGATCGCTGCCTGTCCACCAGGAATTGTATTCATGGCCCATAAGCAAAGCGCCTAAGATATCCGCTCCGGTAGTAATTTCATCGCCCATAATTCTTAATTTTGGCGGCAAAACATAATTTCTGCCGCGAAGTTCGTAAATGGAAGACAAAGTTTCGTGGCAAGGCATGTATGCGTAATGCACGGTGGGACGGAAAACGGCCTTTTCTTCTTCCCAAACTGTAAGCCGATCTGATAATCCAAAAGCTTCGCCATGGCGGATAACCATGCCCACAATTTCCTGATCCGGAATCCAAGATCTGACCCAGGTGTTTATACCCATTTGCGCCAAAGCGATTTGGTTTTTTGGGCCATATGGCGGAACATGCGCCAGGTCTGGAAGTTTTTGCTCATGTGTACCCCAGCCCATTTCCGCTGGCGCTGTGCCTTCTTCCCGAAGGCCTTCTATGCTCCAGGTGCCCACGAATTCATCCACGTCCTTGGGACGATTAGTAATTTGCGTGTCGCGCTCGCTGCAATGAATGACTTTGATCTTTAGTTTTTGGGCAAGCAAATTAAATTTTTGGGATTTGATTAATTCTTCCAGTTCTTCTTTGCCTTTCACGGTTACCTTGCCATCAGCTATCATTTTATTTGCAATATCAATCAGTCCCTGTTTTGCAAAATGTGAAATCAGCCCTGGATTAGCGCCATGGTCAACCACTGCGCTGGTGGAGTCTTTTGGCCAGCTTTTGATCATTTCGCGGAGTTTCATTTGCCGCCAGTACAAAGATTTTTCAAACGGACTGTCTTTGTGTATCCCTTCTAAAGAATCCCAAACCTCAACGGAAGTATTGATGTACAAAATATTATTGTCATGGCACCAGCCAATAATATCATTGGCGCCAATATTCCAGGCCAAATCTATAATCAGGCCGCCATTGTCAGTATATTTGGCAAGCTCTTTTCCCATATTTTCCGGGGTAATGCGGTTTCGGACAAATTGTACACCTTTATCAGTAAATTTCTTTAAACTTTGGACTTTGTCTTCAAAATCCATAATAGTGACATTTTTCGGGTCCACTTTCAAATGCTCAAAAAGAATTGGCAAAGTGCATTGCGAAACCGAGCCATAGCCGATAATTAAAATTTTGTGGTCAAATTTTTTCTTAGTCATTTTTTTGATCCGTATCCGCCGAATAATAGTGTTCAAGCTTGTTTTATTTTTTTAAGAGATTGCTTTTAGAGGGTTGAACTATAGGAATTACGGTCTTGTGTCAAGGAAATCTTGGCCACAAAATGTAGGGTCGAATTATGTTTATTACCGATTGAAATGTAGCGTGAATTGAGAAAATAAGAAAAATAACATTTTCCAATTATCATCAATGGATCCAGCATAAATGGTGCACCTTATCATCCCGGAATCATTCAAGACATCTCATTGGATGGATTATGTGTCTGCGTTCCGAAAGACTTCAGCCACGGGATCAATTTTCACGACAAGGCACACTTCGACATCGTCTTCGCCCTTCCGGAAGAAACCAGCCCCTTCAGCGGGCAATGTAGACCTCATCACTTTGTTGATAAAAAGAATGAAATCCTTATCGGTGCTACGTTTTTGGATAAAGGTGACAAATGGAATCCATTACTACAGAAATATTTGAGTTTGAAAGCAGGTGCATTTGTCACAAAATCAAATCTAATTTTCATATTTGCTCCATTTTGGGAATTGTCGTCAGGTGCGGTGCCCTATTATATCGCATCATTCCACTGCTTAATGATTCCGCCGCAGACAGGCCACAATTTTTTTATTCACTGCCCTTTCAGTGAAATATTACTATCCGCAAAATCATAGTGCACGCTAAAATGTAAATGTTTTCTTTGTTGCAAAAATTAATCCCCTAAGGTACAAAAACACAAGTAATCAATCATACCATTTCGATTTCAAAGGATAACGCGGCAGCAAGGAGGAGGCTCCGCAGGCGTATATGAAAATACGTTGAGGAAGCCGACGACGCTGCCAACAAAGTTAGCCAAAGAAAGCGAATTGGTATCAGGAGAAATATTATGAATAAATTATTCGGCACCGACGGAATCAGAGGAATTGCCAATGAATATCCCATGACCACTGAGATTGCCTTAAATGTCGGCCGGGCTATAGCCTATCTTTCCAAAAGAAAAGGACACACCCCTCGAATAATTATCGGCAGGGACACCAGGCTCTCCGGCGATATGTTTGAAAGCGCGATCATCTCCGGCATTTGCTCGATGGGCGTCAACGCTATTTCCGTGGGTGTAATGCCCACACCGGGTATCGCCTTTTTAACTCACGATATGCGAGCCGACGCGGGCATTGTTATTTCCGCCTCCCACAATCCATCGCAGGATAACGGCATAAAAATTTTCAACAATGAAGGCTTTAAGCTTTCCGATGAAAAAGAAAATCAAATCGAGGAACTCATTTTTGCCAACAATATGCACAAGCTTCATCCCGTCCCCAAAGAGTTAGGTAAAGTATCCCGGCTGGATGATGCCGCCGGACGTTACGTGGATTTCCTGAAATCCACCTTTCCGCAGGATATCAATCCGGAAGGCATGAAAGTCGTTCTGGATTGCAGCAATGGCGCAACTTATCGCGTGGCCCCCGAAGTTTTTGCGGAACTGGGTGTTGAGGTTACCACTCTTTTTAATCAGCCCGACGGCAAAAACATCAACCTCAATTGTGGTTCGCAGCATATTGAAAGCCTGGCTGCCGAAGTACTGCGGCAGAAGGCCGATGTGGGCTTTGCGTTCGATGGTGACGGCGACCGGGTAATTGCAGTGGATGAAAAAGGAACGGTTCTTACCGGCGACCGGATGCTGGCCATTTGCTCAGTCATTTTGAAAAAAGAAGGAAAACTGAAAAATAATTTAGCTGTCCGTACAGTCATGAGCAATCTGGGTTTGACCGTTGCCTTTCAGGAACTGGGCATTGATTCCGTTTTTGCTAACGTGGGCGACCGCTTCGTCCTGGAAGAAATGCTCTCTAGAGGCGCCATCATCGGCGGCGAAGATTCCGGTCATTTAATTTTTCTGCAACACCATACCACAGGCGACGGTTTGATTACGGCCCTGCAGGTTCTGGCCGCGATGAAAACAGAAGACAAATTTCTATCGAAGTTAGCGCACGTGATGAAGGTGTTTCCGCAAATGCTCATCAACATTGACGTAAAAAGAAAGCCGGAAATTGAAACCGTGCCGGAAATTATGTCCGCCATCAAGAAAGCGGAAAAAGCGCTGGGAGATAAAGGCCGCGTGCTTGTGCGCTACTCCGGCACCCAGAACATGTGCCGCGTGATGGTCGAAGGCCCCACAAAAAAAGAAACCGAAACCCACTGCCGTCAAATCGCAGATGTAGTGAAAAAAATGCTGGCCTGAATGGAAACAGATAATCTCATAAGCATAGGGGATGGAGCGTTTGGATGCCTCTTCAACTGTCACATTTCTAGTTTGTTAAATATTTTCTGGATTCCCGTCTGTGTTGCCTGAAGGTCACATGAGGTCATTCCCGCGTCGAAATTGGTAAACTGAAGTAAGATTAATTCTTAAAAAGAGGTGATTCTCATGAGGAAGATTATATATGGTATAGCGCATGAATTCACTTGGTGCCGGAGCTCGGAATCGAACCGAGATGTCCTTGCGAACGGGGGATTTTGAGTCCCCTGCGTCTACCAGTTTCACCACTCCGGCACGGTCAGCGATTATATAGACGGGGTATAAAAAGTCAAGCTAAAAACTGTTGACAAGCCATAAATGCACATGTTAAG
The DNA here is from genome assembly GCA_963710575.1 of uncultured delta proteobacterium. Classification (GTDB taxonomy): domain Bacteria; phylum Desulfobacterota; class Syntrophia; order Syntrophales; family Smithellaceae; genus Smithella. Next base: position 94,256 of record CAVQAL010000010.1, read on the forward strand.
TGGGCTGCTCAATTCAAGAAGTCTTATTGGGGCTGTAGCTCAGCTGGGAGAGCGCTTGAATGGCATTCAAGAGGCCAGCGGTTCGATCCCGCTCAGCTCCACCAGGAACATATCCAAGATAATCCAAGGAAGTGCAAAAACCCGTTAGAAATAGCGGGTATTTTGTTGCTTTTAGTCCAAGGAGGTGTTAATTGTGGATCACCATTTGCATAGTTGTATTTGACAGCGCTAATGAACGAAACAAAGATTTGATCCATCCTTTCTATACTTTTCGATAATTTATAAATTGAAACAAAAAAAGCCGCCCTGGAAATAATGAGACGGCTCAAAATGAAAATGAGAGTATTTGCTGTCGTAATTCTTTACAATTCAGCGCAGGCATTGTATAAGGAAAACCATTCATCCCTGTTATTGTAGTTTTCGAATAAAAAAAAGACAATGATTGAAAGGCTTAACATCAATAACCGGCCGGAAATGATTTATCAGGCACAGTTTATGCTTTTTAGTGTTGAATTAGATATTTATTGAATATAAGGTATCCTCATGAAAAAAGACAGCCTCATATGTTTTCGTGCCAGCAGTGATTTGCATGAGTCCCTGGCTCAAATTGCAAAAGAAGACCGGCGGTCTTTATCATCAACGATTGAAATGGCTCTGAACAATTACCTTAAAGAGAGGAGAGCATTTCCTGGTGTTGAAAAAGAAAAACGTCAATATCCGAGAAAGACTCTTTCTGTTTCGGCTGTGATTAATCAACAGAAGCCTGGGCAAATGGGCATAGGAGCCATAACAGATATTTCTCTTGGCGGTGTAAAAGTTTTAATTCCCAAAGATTTTAAGCAACAGATCATTATTGATTCGCAAAATTCAAGATTTGACATTATTTTCAATTTGCCTATTGAGAACAAGCCTATAAGGTTGTCTTGTGAGTCGAACAGAGTTATTGACACCGAAGACAGCATTAATGTCGGGGCTTTCTTTGTAGATGCTGATTTTAAGGGTTATAAAGCCCTTCAAAACTACCTGATGTAAAACCTTGTCTTACTTTTCTCTTTCATTAATATTTATAATATAATTATCATATTAATATATCTATCCTTATTAAATTATCTAATGGTAATATTTTAATATGTCGGAATTCTTTACAAAAACGCAATAAATTGTAATACATTGTAAAATCATAGTTTTATCCCTAAATATGACCCTATACATACCCCATCAAACAATAAAATGTGTCGGAATATTTTACATAATTATTTAAGCTATCAATGCATCAATATAAAATTACAATAAAATTAAATAGTTGTACAATTGGCATGTCAAATGCATATAGTATCATCATTAATATAAAAACATTGAGAAAAGAGAGAGAAACAAAAGAAAAGGAGGTTTATGAGATGAAATTAAAGAATTGTTTTGTAATTTGCATTCTAGCTTTTATCTGTTTCGCTGCAACGGCTTCGGCGTCCATCATAGAATACACTGATATGGCATCCTTTGATGCTGCTGTCTCGGGCACGACCCAGTACAACTTCGATAGCGTCGTCAGCCCCAATACCTATTTAATCGGCAGTACTACCGTTGGAGGCGTCACATTTGATACCTTAGCCAACACCACCAACATTCCTTTTCTCTTCGGCTCCAATTACTATCAAAACACATTGGGGGGCGCATCATTCTTCTCCGGCCAGACAACTACAGACTTTAATCTATCATACGTGACAGTGGCATCTACTGGCGTGACAGCGATAGGTTTTTACTATAGTCCTGCTGATGATGCAGGTGGGGCAATCACTGTGACTATCAACGGCGTCATTTACTCCCTTGCTATACCGGCGTTCAATACTACCGATTTCGTCGGCTTTACTTCGGACACGCCGATCACGAGCCTTACCTTTTCCGAATCAGGAGATGGTATGGATATAACACAATTTGTCTTGGGCACGGCTAGTCCTACCACGACTTCGGTGCCCGAACCCGCCACGATGCTTCTTCTTGGCCTTGGTCTAATGGGATTAGCAGGAGTAAGGAGAAAGTTTAAGAATTAAATTCATCTACGTTTTAAAACAAAAGGCAGGGCCGATTGGCTCTGCCTTTTTTATTTTATGAGATAACGATTATGGTTTGAGAGTGTATTAGCTTGCAGAATGAGAAAAACAAAATTACAGCAAGAAATGTTTGTTGTGCCCATGATCTTGTTGATGGTGCTACTATACTAAAAATGAAAATCTAGATCCACTCCCCAAAAGTAATTTTTCTGGCGTTCACCCTGAATATTACCATAGTTATTGATGTCTTCATAAGCACACCGAAGGGTGATTTTTGTGTTTGGTCTGATTTGGTAACCAATTTCTCCGGAATACGTAAAATCAAACTGCGGATAATTTTTTGTTTGAATGCCGCTTTTTACACGGTCAAAACTCAGTTTGTAAGATAATAGGTCAAAGTTTTGAGACCATTCGATGAAAATATCTTCAGCATCGCTACCTATATGATCGCCGAAGACCTGACCCTCGTATCTCATGGGATATGAATCATGGTTATACCAGACAAACGGCGCACCGTAGGGCGATAAAATGGCATATTCTCCGCGAAAGACCGCCCGCTCTAATGCAAAGGGCTTGTAAAACGCAAAACCGGTGACATAAGCTCTTTTGTCCGGCGGATAACCGGTATCTTCCGCGCCGACTTCACAGTAAAGTTTTATGCCATCAACCAGGAGAATGTAATTTTTGAGGTTCGGTATGGTCAAGGCAAAGTCAATGGCAAACTCCTGGTTACTGTCCGTTTTCGAATTTATGCCTTGGTTAGTGTTACTATAGAGTGTCGTGATGATCTCGCCTAAGCTCATGTCACTCCGTCCCGACCCGCCGAAAAGGACCAGATGAGATGCGCCCAGTTCCAGATAAGGATGAGGTTTAATGCCCAGCCGTAAGCCGTAATAGAAAGGATTGGCCAGCTCACTACCTGGTCGGTCGTCATTGAGCTGAGAAAAAACCAGATTAAATTGTGCAGGTCCCAGGTAAGAAAAAATCCACGGCAGAAGGACCGGTTCCGGATTGGATAATTTGATCATGTCCATGGGGGGGGCATTGTTGGACATAAGCAGCGCAGCATGATAACCCGGTCCCCACCATAGGGAATCTCTGCCTACTTCCACTTCAAAATTATAGATGTTTAGTTTTACGTATCCTTTGTGCAGTTGCAAGTTTGTGCTGCCGCCATCTGCGGCGTAGGTTGTGGAATCGCCATACGCATAATTTGTGGATGTAAACGTCCAACCGGAGTGCTGATTGTATATCAAAGCGGGTTGCACAAAGAAGGAAAACACGTCCCAGAGCCTTGCCTCTGCTTGGAATTGAATCATAGCGTTGCTGCCTTCGCCGTAATGGATCCCTTCATTGTTGTAAATGGAAAAAGGGCCGTTCAGATAATTGTAGGAAACGGAAAAGGCTTCTACCGGTTTCACAAATGTGCTGCCGGTGTGCTGGGGAGATCGCGCCTCGGCAATTTCCGCTTCGAAAAGCTTCGCGTAATGCTCCCGAATATTTCTGCAAGTCGCGGATTTATTTTCCATCGCGTCACATTTATCCAGTGCCGCGAGAATTTGTTTTCCGGCTTCACTTCTGGTAAGAGGCTTGATCGAAGAAATTTGGCTTTCGATAAGTCCTTCCGCGGTCCAGAATTCCATGTCGCGGTAAAGATCATTCTCCAGCGTAACATTTGTTGAGGAAGCCGCATGGGACGAAAAAACAAATGCAATCGGTGTCAAAAAAAGTGCAGATAGGATAATTAGTATTGCATTTTTTATATTCACGTATGGAGTCTCTCCTTCTTACGCATGTTTTTAACCTTCTGTCCGAACAGGTCAGAAACATCTTTTTTGTTTCATCTCATCAGGCATAGCTTTTATGTCAATTATTATGACAATAATTGGATACTTCACGTTTAGCGTGTCGTTTTTTAATTTGTGAACATTATAGGATTGAAGGGCAATTGTCAATTAATCGCTCAAAGGTGTCCTACCCCTGAAAAAGGTAAGCCTTTTTTCAAAAAAAGTGACATCTTAAAACATTTTTTCAATCGCATCGTCAGCCCTTGCTTTCTGATGCAAAATATTCTTTGACAAACAAAAACCACCTTTCTATACTCAATTACACAGAAAGCAAGTTCTTATCAAATCAAACCTTTCAAAGATCTTGTAATTGGCAATGAAGGATTACCCGTGGAATCTCCATTAATAGAAATCTTGTCTCCTTTTTCTGTCTCTGCAATTTCAATAAACAGTACGGAATTTTCCCGGTGTGTGGAAATTGCCCGCCGGTATGACGTGGAGATGCTTTTCTATTCCAGACTGAAGAAATATTATGCCGGATCTAATAACTGTATCGATGACTATCTGAAACAAATTGAACATTCATACCTGAAGGCCGTTGCCGTATCAATACGGCAGGAGGTTGTGGAAAAAGAGATTGTTGCCGCGCTTAGCAAACAGAGCATCTCTGCCTGCATCATCAAGGGAAATGAGATTGCGCGTGTCCTTTATGAAGATCCCAATTGCCGCAGTTCGGCGGACATTGATGTGCTCATTCGAACGTCAGATCTGATTGACGCGGATAAGATTCTTTGCGGCAAAGGTTTCACTCGTCAAGATACATTGCCCTTACCGTTTTGGATAGGCCGGTTACATCACGCAGTGTATCGTAATGCAAAAAACGGTTGCTTGCTTGAGTTGCACTGGGATTTCGGCTACCCGTTATATTTTAATTTGACTCCCGATGAAATATGGAAGGAAGTGGCCGGAAGCGACGCGGAAGGATATTCCCTTACACCGGAGGCCATGGTTATCATGCTCTTTACTCATCATTTCAGGCACGGCTTCAGGGAATTCAAAATACTGGTGGACATCCTCTGGAGCTTCCATAGATATGACGGGATAATCAATTGGCAGGAATTTACAGGAAGGCTCAAGAAGATAGGACTTATTAAAACAACCTTAATCATCCTCGATCAATTGGATTCCCTATGGTGCTTGAGTGACAGACGGCTTGAATCCTTTAAGATTCTCCAGAAACAGCTTGCATCTTTGTCCATCCATACACCGAAATTTTTACTGCGGTATTTCAAAATTGATATAGAAAAAGAATATAAAACAAGCGGTGCACTAGACATGGAAATGTCGAAACTTGTTCTCGATAAAAAGTCAAAGATTCTGTATTCTTTCGTTAAAATATTTTTCCCGAGACCTCAGGACATCAGAGGCTTTTATCCTGACACCAGCAAACTAACACTTCCGTTAAACTATCTACGTTTTATCTGCTGGCGTGTAAAGCAATCGACTTGTTTTAAAAAGAAGTAATGGTGGTAAGTTAAAAACATAATGGTCGGTTACTCACTTTTTTAACGGTAATGTTGTGCCTGTATTTCGTAAAGGTGGGCGTACTGACCGCCCAGTTGAATCAATTCTTCATGGCTGCCACTCTCCACGATCCGTCCTTCCTTAAGAACGCAGATTAAATCAGCCATACGGACGGTGGAAAAGCGGTGGCTGATAATCAGGGCGGAACGGCCGTTGAGCAATGTGCGAAAGGCATGAAAAACCTCATGTTCCATACGGGCGCTCATAGAGCTGGTGGGCTCGTCCAAGATAATCAACTGGGCTTCTCTTAGAAATGCCCTGGCCAGCGCCACCTTCTGCCATTCGCCGATGCTGAGTTCTACACCTCCGTCAAATTGATTCCCCAAGACCGTTTCATACCCATGCGGCAGATTGCTGATAGTTCCGTCAGCCCCTGCCTGTTGCGCAGCAAAGCAGATACGGTCGTCGTCGGGACTAATGCTCACGTCTCCGATCCAGATGTTTTCCCGTACTGTGAGCGGGTAATGTATATAATCCTGAAAGATCATGGTAATTTCCCGGCGTAGTGCTTGTGTGTCAAAATCACGGAAATCTATGCTGTCCATGGTGATCCGCCCGCCCGCAGGATCGTAGAGACGGCACAGCAGCTTGGCCAGCGTCGTCTTGCCTGCGCCATTATCGCCTACGAGAGCAACAACCTCTCCGGGACGGATTGTCAGCTCGATGTCGTGAAGAACCTCGCTACTCGCGGCGGGATACCGGAAAGAAACATGCTCCAGCGCAATGCCCACCTGCATGGGCCGGGGAACATCCGCACAATGCGCAGGTAAGGCTGTCTGTGGCTTCAGATCCAAAAAATCATAGAAATGATTCAAAAACATACTGTCTTCATATAGACCGGCTAGTCCTCCCATGATTTCCTGCAAGTAACCTTGCGCCCGTTGAAAGGCCTGAAAATACATTACCATGTCGCCTAAAGTCATAAACCCTCGTATCGTCCGTGAGGCGATAAAGGCAAACATACCGAAAAGCGCCATGATAGCTCCGGCTTGGGCAATCAGATCGAAAGCAGAGCGGCTTTTTACAAGTCGGAGTTGTTCCCTGCGGAGCATTTCTCGTAGGTCCCGGTACCGCCTCCGGAAGAGGTTGCCCAAATCAAACAGTCGTACTTCTTTGGCGTGGAGCTCGCCCGTTAACATCCAGTGATAGTAGTAAGTCCGCCGTTCCGTCTCTGTGCGGCTGGATTGCCATTTATAAAGACGATCGGCATGACGGATCTTAACTATTATGCCGGGTAAAACAGCGATGAATAAGACCGCGGCAACAGCCCAGTGCAGATAAAATAGGAGTCCCGCCAATGCTAGCAGGGAGATGCCGTTTTGGCTAAACTGCGTCAGGGCCTGGACTATATGGTTAGGCCGGTAGGGGGCCTCTTGCTGAGCCCTGTGGAGTGTGTCGTAGTAGCTTGGATTTTCGTAATAGACTAGATCCACTGCCGCCGATTTACGGTGAATCACATCCGTGACGTGATCGGTAACCAACTGGCTCTGGTGTTCCCGGACGACGTCGGCCAGAGCACGGCATCCGGCAGCCAGGAGAGCCACCAGACCTGTCAGACCGATCAATAAAAGGACATGATGCAGGGTGGCCGCTTTATTTGGGGCGCTTATTCCCGCAGTAACGGTATCCACAATCAGCTTGATCAGGTAGAGGGGCAGCAAAGGCAGAAACGCCTGTATCGCTATGAGTCCCAAACCCGCTGTCGTCCATACCCGGGCACTATCCCAGACCAGAACAAGGGCGCGGTGCAATTGCATCAGTCCACGGATTTTCTGAAAATAACTAACTTTCAAGACCACACCCGTTTATCTCTCTAAATTAATCGGGAGCAATTCCGTCCCCTTCTTAATATTTTCCGCCCTTCTGTGAGCCACTTTGCAGAAATAAGGCGTTGAACCATCCAACATGCCCGTTTCCAAATGTGCATGGGCGGGACACCACAGGCATAGATTCACCAGCGCGCATTTTCGGCATGATTCAAGAAATTCCTTGCGTTTAGAGCGTAAATCCCGGACGCGGGGAACTAAGTTTTTCCATGCGTCCGCCAGTGTTCCCTTGCGCAAATCATAAGTTGTTCCGTCCGCCCACAAAGAAGAACACAGGCGGAAACGGCCATCGTGACTTATAGTGAAGCTGCCGTTTCCCGCGCCGCAATGGAAAAGGTGGTCGCAGCCGTAATGGGTAAATTCCTCGTTAATCAGCGTATCGCATTCCTTCCGCATGGCGTTGATGCGCTGGTCATCGCTGTTTTCCAGCGACACGATTTGTTCCGGCGTCAAACGCTGGACACGGATTTCCTCATTGCGTTTTTGATTGCCGTCGAAGCGCAGGTGCAGTTGCGGGTCGAAACGGTAATAGTCCTTCGTCCTGGAGCGGCAAAAATCGGCAATGGCCTGCTGTTCATGTAGATTTGCCTGAATCACCATCGCTTTTAAGCGGACCCGGACATCGTTTTTCACCAGAGCATTAAGCCCGTTAATGAACCTTTCGAATGATTCGGGGCGGCGTGTCACTGCTCCATAAGTTTCTTTCGTCACGCCGTAAACAGTGATTTCGATGTCCCGCGGCGGGTATTTCTTGAAAAGCGCGATATGCTCTTCGTTAACCAGTGTGGCGTTGGTAAAAACCGCGACAAGCAACCCCAGACGCTTCAATCCCATGTATATCTCGGAAAAATCTTCCCGCAAAAGCGGCTCACCTCCGGTGATGAGACACCACATAGCGCCCATTCCCGCTGCCTCGCTGGCGATGGTCATAATTTCCGCTACCGTAAGCTCACGGCTTTGTGCCTCTTGGTCTGCTGCCGGCAAGTTTATATAGCAGTGGGCGCAGTTCATGTTGCAACGTGCCGTGATCTCGATGTCAAAAGAGATGGGCGCCTGTTTGGCCATGAGTTTATCCCAGAGAGGGAATTGCTGTATTTCGATGGTATCGGTCATATGCCTGCCTCAATTTTTTTATTACAATTCGTCGCCGTATGGTTTTTACCTTTTCTTCATAAAGCTTTGGTTTAAGAATGGACAGAGTAATACGGAACGCAAGGGTTAAACAGGTCATGAACTACTTTCATATCACCTTCATCCGCCACAGAAATCATTGCCTGAAGCGCAGTTTGCCAAGCCAGCGGTAAACTGAAAATGATTGAAAGCTACGCAAGCCATAACTTGCCGCGCGCCGCGGCATAATCAAGAGCTTTTTCAAACACAAAAGCGCTTTGCCGCGATTAAGAATCGCGATGAGTTCCCCGGCTTTCCCGATTCCCCGATGCGCTTCCATTCCCTGGCGTTCAACGCGGCAAACACGGCCTATAATATTTTCGGTTGCAACTACTCCGTCCGAATCCGGGCAATTATCTCCCCTGATAAGCCAACCGTCGTCTGTTCGTCCAATAATGCGATGGATGGCAAGTTTTCCGGTACTGGGTTTTTTAAAGGCGACAACATCTCCCAGCGACGGTTGCATTTCTTTTATAGGCGAAATCGTCAAGACATCTTTATCGCGAATGAAAGGCTGCATGCTGAATCCCCGCGCCGTCGTGCGTAAAGCCACGCCGCTTTCCATCATAGCAAGAAGCAACTCAAGTTGTCCCAGGTCGGATAGGCTTAACTCTCCGCCTTGAAAAACGTATTGTGAATCCGATATGCCTGATGATGAAATATTGTTAGAGTAATTCATCTCGCTCGACATTTAACCTTTTTCCATTGTTTGGAAAATCAACATTTGACTCATTCGTCAATTCTTATAAGATCAATCATTTTTAACTGCCAGAATTCCCCGTTTGACCATCTCGGCGGCAAACCCCAGCACATCGGCTTTTATTTCCTCGGCAGTTGAGGAAAATTCGTCCATCAATTCCACCGAAATCTTCTTCAACGATCGATGCCCGTTGAGTTTTTTCCAGATTGCTTTGCCGGTTTCGTTGAGCGTATAGAGTTCATCGTCCGCATCGCCGATCCCGGCAACCAGCGGCACAATGATCATGTCTCCTTCAATTTCCCGCGCCACCACATCATCCGACGGCACGCAGATGGTATCCACTGTCACTTTTGTTTCCATAAAAATCAACCTCTTTAAGTAATATTTCCCCCATGCAATTCGGGTGTGCTTTTGCTTTTTCAATCTGCTATAGTAAAGTACCTAAAATGACAAAAAAGTAAAAAGTCATGATCATTCCTTACTTGTTCTAGATACTTGGAAAATATATCATAAACTATTTCAATATGCAAATTGGACATTCATCTTCCTGTCACTTGCCGGTAGACAGGAACGAATCCAAGGGGATAAATAAGCCGTAGCAGTGCGCGACCTCCCTGCCTTGATGGATGCAGTGCGGTTTAAGGCCATCGGATGCAATGATAGAACGGCGCGTTTTGTGTTAGGATAAGTCCAGCCGCAAACGCATTACTGTGGCAAGGATTATGTCTGCCGTTTCTGAAGAAGCGCCTCACCGCGCCCAGGAATATTGTTGGGAATATGCAGCCAAACCACATCAAATCCGCCTGCGGCGAATTCTGCCCGCAGATCACTTTCCGACGAAAAAGTGTGGATAAACTCAACATTGCCCCACAACATATCGCCGCGCTCATACGAACGGTTGCCCATTGTGAGCCAGGTGATTATTTGGCATAAGAATGCACCTTTGGAAGAAAATTGCTGGCGTGTGTCCCATTGGAATTGGCAGGCTAAATAGCCGCCCGGTTTTAGTGCGCGGCACGCGTGCCGGAGCATTTGCACGCGGCGGGCACGAGAGGGTAAACATGAATACATCCCGGCAAAGATCCAGACGACATCATATGCTTCGGTGGGCACGTCAAGGGCGGCAATATCCTGCACGAGCCCTTTGATTTGCACGTTGTAGCGGGCGGCATTGGCTATAGCGCCTTCAACCATCTCCGGAATAAAATCTACGCCGGTTACATCAAATCCCATTCGGGCAAAGGAAATGGCTTCCCTTCCTCCTCCCACACCAAGCAACAATAGTTGCCCTGTTCTGGGTGGAAGGCGTTCCAACAGTTGCAACTCTTCGGGATGGAGTCCTTCCGCGACAACATCATCTCTGTTCCAACCTTCTATGCTCCTTAGCTTTGCATAATGCTGACGGCTGAACTCTACCAACTCGTCGGAAGTCATAACCATCACAGCTGATTTCTGGATGAAAGCACCCAGGCGAATCAATCCGCGCGCCAGCGCGATATGCAATTTCATCGAATATTCCTCTCACTATATGCAGCCACCATCTTGCGCTTCACCAGCTCGCCCACCAGATTGTTCACATCATGCGTAATGCCAGTTGCTGACGCGCTGTACCCAGCAGCGAGGCCGGCGATATGGCGCAAGAAATGTGTTCCAGTCAACGGCATTTCTTGCGAGTTATAATATAAAGAAAATCAAAGACCATTTAAAGTGCAAGGAGTACAATCATGCGAAGGATAATAAAACGGGCAACGCTCAACGTGTTTAGGTTAAATGCTGAAGACCGAAAACTAATCTCTTTTCCTTCAGCTTAAAGTCTAACTCCCTCCGGCCTCATTGTTTTGGGTGCAACCCCGTCCGGATACACGTACATCGACTCATAAAGATAAAAACCAAACGTTAAACCTTTCTGATTTATCGGTTGGTTTTTATTCGCGAGTTGGGATGCCAGCGTGGAGCGGAAGGATCCCGTAGTGGTTATAATATTGGATAACCTTATTATGAGGTTACATTTGTATTGCAAAAGGTACCACACCCGGCGGTTGTACCACAATTGTTGTGGTGCGTGCCGGTTGCTCCGGCTGCTGTTCCTTTGCAAGTTGTCAAAACTTGTTCTTGGCTGTTTGTTTTAACAAGTACTGTAATTTTGGGCTTTGTCCACATAAGTTTTTTCATATATTTTGCCCTCCTTTTTGTAAAGGATATGTAATAGTTGATTGTATGTCAAGGAAAAATATTGTAGGAATTTACTTATTCGAAGCATAATCATCTATAAAGCGATAAAGATAAAGCATGCGAGGGTGAACAAGAAAAATTGTTTCAAGTTCTGACCTGACTTCGTTACCCTTTCACTCTTTCTTCCCAATAAAGAACCTCCCACGCTTTTTCTCTATTCTTCAGCCAGCCCAAAGATCTGCCTTGGGCGTGGGCAACTTCACATAGATATTCAACCGGCGTATCCAGAGTCCCGTGCTCCGCCCAGGATTTTGCCGGACACTGTTCGCACAGCCCCTTAAGAAAACAGACAGCGCAACGGCGCAGGTAGTCGGGATTGGTAGCTTTGATGGTCTTAAGATTTTTGAAAAAATCAAGGGCTTCAGATAACATATTATGCTTCTGATATACCGGTTCATTTTCGGGATTGCTTTGGTGGCTTTCGCCCCCTCGCAATAACAAATTCCGCAGAAGATTGAAGGACAACTCCGGCGCGCGCACGCCCATGCAGAGATGAGCAAATCCATAGGCATCAATACACATGCCGTTACCAGCTCCGCATCGGAAAAGTGCGTCGCCCGGCGGTCCCATGAATTTTCCCGCAAATTCTTTCATAGCCTTACGATATTTTGCCGCATCCCTCATCAATATAGCCACGCCTTCTTGGGGTGAAAGACGAAGTGACGCTATCAAAGTATTCTTTTTCTCATTGTCTCGTCGATTGCGCAGATCTAAGAACAGGGAATAGCTCGGGCGTTCGTCCATCCAGGGGATTGTGTTTGCCCATGCTTCAAATTCATTCATCTCGGCTTTGTTGGGTGGCAAAATGGCGCTTTTGACGACAAAAGGAATCTTGCGATCGAATAGCAAATCCACGCCCCGCTTGAATTGGGCAAACGAACCTGGCATGCGCGAGACCGCCTCATACGATTCCTTTCGCATGCCGTAAACGGTGATTTCCATGAACACGAGCGGCGGAATGTGTACTAAAAGATCCGCCAATTGCGGCGTAATCAGGCGGGCGTTAGTGAAGATGAGGACTTTCAGACCCAATCGGCGGGCGAAAAGATATAGATCCTCGAAGTCAGGCCGCAAAAGCGGTTCGCCGCCGGTGAAGCGCACTTGCAGGCAACCCAGATCCGCGGCCTCAGTAAGAATGCTTTTTACCTGTCCGGTCGTCATCTCGCGTGCTTTGGCCGCGCGGTCATTGGCCGGCAGATTAATACAACAATGGATGCAGTCGTTATCACACCGCTCGGTAAGTTCAATATCCAGAGATCCTAAGCGTGAGGCAATCTTTTTTTCCGAGTTTTTCACAAGTTGAACAAATTCAGACATGGCTTGATATAACCTTAGTATCTCTATTCTATCTTTAACAACTCTTCGACAATCGCGCCTGATTTGTCGAAGCGCATGGTATAGCAGGGGATCTCTTGGACTATGCGCTCCAGAAGGTCCAACTCCTTTTGCCACCATTCGGCAGTAACCATGGGGCGGATAAGCGTGGCCAAAAGATTATGCCAAATCTTTTTGCGGTCGGTCAAAGCCTCAATTTTATTTAACCTATCCTGCTTTAAAAACAAGATAGCGCAAAGAGGCGCCGAAGACGGCGATACATCGGCGGTAGTGCCGTGGCTCCATGTGCCGTGGACAAGCCATTGACCATTACCATTTCTTTTTCCCCCTTTCACTCGGGCGGAAGTTGGCTTTTGCCCTGTCGTCTTGTCGGGCCAGTAGCGCAAGATATTGCGGTCGTCGCACAGAATTTCCAGCGAAATTCTATCTTTGCGATTTTCCGCTTTGAGCAATTCCATCGTCGTGGATTTGCCGGCTTCGGAATGGCCGACAAAGACCAGTCCCTTGCCGTTGACAATAGCCGCCGCCGAATGCACAAGGATTGCGTCGCGGTCGGCAAGCAGAGGCCCCAGCCAGATCTGATCCGTCGGGAAGTGAGAAAGCGATTGCCAGCCGTCGGTGAGAATGCGGTCGATTTCGCCAGGCTCGCTGTAAATTGTGCCACGGACATGGTCGGCGCTGAAAACGGCCAGACGGTGATGGAAGTCATCTCCTTTTGTGTGCGGGATGATACGATAGAACCAGGCACCGTTATTGTTGCGGGAAATTGCCCAAGGCGGATTGTGGAAGAGTTCTTTGCCCAAACTCTTTCCCTCCAAATCCGGCAACTCGAAGTAGTGGCGAAACTCTACATTGTCTTTGCCGGGGCCTTCCACAGAAAATACCATCAGTTCATCCTTGAATTTGATCTTGCTGAAATCCAGATCGCTTTCGATCCGGGCGGTAATGCCCGCAATCCGGAAATAGCGGCGATGATTCTTCTGCCAATCCTCCTTGCATTTGCGCTCTTCTTTTGCAATGGCGCATAAATCCGGGACGGGAGCGGAATAACGCTCCGTTTCCAGATACGCATAGCCAGGGCACCAACAGCAATCATTTCGGCTTTCACAGGAGGCGCAATTTGTTCGCCATTCATTGTCACCTCGTATCTTGTCGGCACAGGAGGGAATGAAAGTATTCCAAGCCTCTGCAAAGGTTCCTCGTCGCAAATCATAGCGTAGGGCATTGTCCTTAATCAACTCGCACCACGACATCCGGCCGTAGGGGTCAATATGAAATATTCGCCGCTCGGCTATACACCGGGCAAACAGGCGGTCGTCACCTTCGTTAACAGCACCGCAAGCCGCTTCGATATGATTTTCCCCCTCCATTTCGCAGGCGCGTTTTCCCAATTCGGCTATCCGCTCATAATAGGTCAAATCGGGTTTATCTAGATTGATAACATCCGAGGGAGATAATCTCTGTTTCTGAATCTCTTTGTTCCTCTGCATTGAACTATCGCAGGAAAGGCAAAGCCAAGATGCGCCGCAACGCCAATGTTTGCTCAGTGATTTCGCAAGGGCGATCATTTCCTCCCATTGATGATAATTGGCTCGCATGGGAACCAACTGGACAATGAAGCCGGCTCTCTCTTTCTTCAGGTAATCAAAGCCGTTCATCACCTTTTCGAATCCTCCGGGATTGCGGGTGACGTGATCATAGACCTCGGCGGTCGCACCATAGAGAGCGATCATCTTTGTTCCTTTGCGGGTCAGTAAGCGGGCAATTTCCGGCGTTATAAGCGTCCCGTTGGTGTTGATGCTGTAGGAGACAGCCTTGCGGGTGAGGTAATCGAATATCTCAGGAAAATCAGGCCGCAGCAGCGGCTCGCCGCCGGAAATGTTCCAGTGGCGGCAACCCATGGCGCGGGCGTCGTCAACGATACGCCGGATTTCGTCAAATGTTAGTTCGTTTTTCTTCTCCGGCGCGTTGATGGGCAGGGAAATCCAACAGTGACGGCAGTTGTTGTTGCACCGGTAGGTCAAGTCAATGTGGCCTTCCAGGGGGAGACGAGGAATTTCGTTGATCATGGTAATATGGTCCTATAAAATCATAATAAATTTTCACTTTGAAATATATAACGTGCCGGCCTCGTTGAGTCAACGTAGCCATTATATAATAGGCAAATTGTTTATATCAAAAGCACCAAAAATGCAACTGATGTCGTCATCTTCGCTCAATAACATTTATTTATAAGGCAATAAAAGCCCCGTATCTTCAGCGTGATCATTAGTGCCACACACTCACATTTTGTGGTCAAGATTTCCTTGACACACAAGACTTGGTTTCTTATACTTCTTCTACAAAAAGGAAATTTTTATCACAAGACCGCGTAAGAAGATTATCTGCGCCACACAGAAGAGGAACCCATAATCTTTAACAATAGTTGAGTAACTACGACCGGGACGAAATCCTGATGCAGCTGGAATATGACCGCGCGAATAGCGGGCAGGGCAAGAAAAGAAAATGACTAAACCTTTAAACGATGAGGTGAAAAATTTACGCGATATATCTTTATTATATGTAAATATACCTTTTTGCAAATCCAGATGCCATTTTTGTTGTTTCTGCAGGACTTTTGGCCGTGATTTATTATCGTTAAAGAAGCTGAAAAGCTCATACATAAAAGCTGTCAAGTATGAACTTGCAGTAAAAAGTTTTTATTATACTGCAAAACACAGCGTCAATTTAAAGGCGATCAATTTCGGAGGCGGTACCCCTACCCTGCTTGCAGCTGACGAGTTGGGTGATCTCCTTTCCTCGATCGTAGAGCTTTTCGGTCAGAAAATCGAAGATATAAAAGATATTAGCATAGAAGCGACGCCCGATTCTTTAACGCTTTCTAAATTAAAACAGTTGAGGTGTGCAGGATTTAACAGGATAAGTATCGGGGCCCAGACATTCGAAAAGCGGATCTTAAATAAATTAAATCGTTCCCATTCCATCGAAGATTTTTATAACGCTTACGACCGGGCGCGTTTGGCGGGGTTTAAGAATATCAATATTGATCTATTGTATGGTATTCCGACCCAAACCTTTGAAGATTTAAAAAACGACCTTGAAACAATTGTCAAAATTGATCCGGAGCACATATCTCCATCTCCATTGATGGCGGTAAAGAGCGTTTTATTTGAGCCGGCAGATAAGAAGAAAAGTAAGGCTGTAATGAAAGAAAATAGATGGGCAGGCTATGTCCACGAGTTTTTAGAAGATAAGGGGTACCGGAATTATTTTCATAAGTATTTTTCGAAGATCGGACGGGAATCTATAACGGAATTGGTCTACTTTTATGATATTCCGTATATTGGCATAGGTCCTGGAGCTACAAGTTGGTTCGGGGATAACCCTTCTGACATCAAATCTTATATCGATAAACCTGTTTCGGGTGAGATATTCACAAAGAATACGCCATACAATCCATTGAGAGTAATATTTTCGATGCTTCTTTTCCCGGAGGGTATTTATATACCGTATTTTAACGAACGATACGCGTGTGATTTAGAGGAGCTAGTGGGAAATCCACGACTAGGGCTAGATTTTTTTACGAAATTTGGAGATTGTTCGCAGGAGACCATAAAAGAAGTTAGAACGCGGCAAAAGGAACTTGTAATGACGATAAAGAAATGGAAAGCGAAAGGCGCAATCGAAAAGAAAGGCGATTATCTTCGTATTACTCCGTCGGCACGATTCTCCAAAGAAATGTGGGGATTGTATATGACATCGATATAAACGTCATCCGTGCGTACCGGAAACAAATAAGTGAGCACCTATTTATCCCACACCTTTTTTGGCGATCCGGAATGAACGTGTGATGGATATATATATCCTAAATAACCTGAAGATCACGCGGGGAAACAAGCATTCATAACGCATCATAAAAAAGATGAACATATTTTTAAAAATAACAAATGTCACCATAGAGCACGCAGGAGAAATTTTTTAAAACTCAAATGGCTACTCCACATGTAAAGAGGGAGTGCTATTTGGATAGTTAATATTCAGGAGAAACAGCATGTGAAAAAGGAAGTTGTATAAATCTGATATTAAAATAAATATTTTTCAACAGAAAACCGCCAAATCTTTATTCAAATAGCTTTTAATTTCAATCACCCATATAAGACAGAGTTATATCAAATGATATATTACAACAAATAACTAATACTTATTTGACAAAACCATTAATAATTAATAAGAAATACAGATAATTTTATTCAAACAGCTTTAGGTTTTACTGACCTTTATGTAAGTCAGAGGGCGGAGCAGTATCAACTGCCTGCGATTTCGATAAGCGGAATATATAAAAGACATAGTTCACAAATTTGATTTTGTTGGAAAATATTGATATGCCGTTAACTGCAATTTTAATCGGAGGGTTATGAAACATAAAACAATACTATTGAAATCCAAATCCTGCAGCTATCTGATGGTTTTGTTGCTGTTCATAACTGCTTTCCTGCTGGTTGGCTGTGAGAACCATTATGTGAAATGGAATCAAGAAACAAAAAGGTTCGAGTCGGTTGATTCCACGCGGGATGAGACCGGCACTGCAAAAGAAATCAGTGACAAAAGAACAATCTCACCTTTGCAGAAACCAAGTGCAACTCAGGCGAAAAGTCCCATTGTTGAGATGAAAACAGTAACAATTCCCGCGCTGAAAGAGCCGCCACCGCCTGCTGATTACATTGTTGGCCCTAATGACTCTATCGTGGTCACCGTCATTAACGCCCCCGAATATTCTTCAGGTAGCAGCGGCGGCAGCAGTAATAATACACAGCGTGGCAGCCGAGTGGACGGCAACGGTAACATCCAAATGCCAACGCTGGGACTGGTAAAAGTTAACGGCATGACATTGTCCCAGATACGCGACCACATACAAGACCTTCTGAAGCAATATATTAAAAAGCCATCCGTGGTGGTTGAGATTACAGAATATAAAAGTTATCCTCTATATATTTTAGGACAATTTAAAAACACCGGCATTTTCTATATGGATCGTCCCTTTAATGTTCTTCAGGGACTTGCCCTGGGAGGCGGATACGATTCGTTTGCCAATCCGAAATCAGCGAGGATTATCCGGGACAAAAGAGTATTGCCTGTGGACGTTTACGAATTGCTGATGAATGCTGACCAGACACAGAACATCTGGCTGAAACCCGGCGATACAATCTTCATGCCGGACAATAAAAATCAAACGGTTTTTGTTTTCGGAGTGGGAAAACCCGGCGTGTCCATTACGCTGCCACCGTCCGGTCTTAACCTTCTGCAGGCTATAGCCACCGCCGGTTTGGAGAAAGTCGGCTATCACGCCAGACGTGTTTATCTCATCCGTTCTCTCTCCCCCACTCGCGGGCAATTAATAGTGGTTGATGTTGAAGCAATCATACAGAGCGGCGCTCGTCCCCTGCAACTTTGCGAAGGCGACGTCATTTACATACCCAAGAGCGGATTGACAAGCTGGAACGAAGCCATCACCGAAATGCTGCCCACACTTCAGGCTTTCGGCGCGATACTCACGCCCTTTGTTCAGCTTAAATACCTTTTCGACAAAAATAATTAACAAAACTAATAACGAGCAACAACTAGAGGAATTTATGAGCCCTACATCTGCCATGCCACCACCCAGATCAGTACGTCCCTGGGAAAAAGAAATCAATATCTTGGGCTATATCACCGTTATCATGCGGCACTGGAAAACAATTGCCGTTATCACTTGCGTCGTCCTTGCAATAGTTGCCTTTAATACTTTCAGAATGAAACCGATTTATGAAGCCTCTTCCACCATTTATATCAAGGAAGATAAGGGTAGCTTACTTCAAACAAACCAAAATTTTTGGTACGATCCAGTCACTACCATTAACACAGAGATCGATATAATGAAATCGCGTTCCATGGCCGAGCAGGTTGTACAGCAGCAGCATCTCAACTGGCAGGTCTCGAAAAAATCTGATGGGCTCTCATTTAAAATTCTTGAGTTCACATCCACCGCGAAAAACCCTGTTTACCAAATTAAAATGACTGCCGCGGATACATTCTCTGTGAAAGATGAAAACGGAGAATTAGTCGGCAATGGCCAGACTGGAGTTATAATGAAGAAAAATGGCTTCAGCCTTCTCATAAACGATCTCAACGGTAAAATCGGCGACAGTTTCAATCTCAATCTTGTGCCATTGGTAGATAAAGCTTTGGAGTTGCAGGGTGGTTTCAACGCAGCCCTATATGGTAAGCAGTCCAACATAATCCGGACTTCTTACACCAGCACAGATCCCGTTTTAGCGCGGGATATGGCAAATGCCTTTGTTCAGGCATATATAGAACATACAATTATATTAAAGACAGAAGAGACAAACAGAACCGTATCTTTTATAGATGAACAAATTAAGAAATTGAACAAGGATCTGGATATTTCAGAAGAAAATCTCCAATCTTACAAGAGTAAAACCGGTACGATAAAGCTGGACAACGAGGCCATATCACTGATTAACAAGATAACGGAAATGGAAAAGAGCCGCACCGATATCGCTCTTCAGAAACAGCAGTTGGAATTTGCCCGCAACGATCTTAAAAAAGCAATAAAGACAGGGGCCATCTATTCTCCCGGTATTATGAGGAAGGATTCTCCTGTGGGAGGTCTCGCGACAAAATTATCCGAACTTGAAGTGCAGAAGAAGGCACTTCTGACCCAATATACCGAAGCCCATCAGGCTGTAAAAGCACTCCAGAATCAAATTGAAGAAGTGCAGAACAAGATGCTTGCTATTTACGAGACGAGTTTGAATGATCTTGCCAAAGAGGGGCAGGGTATTTCCAGGCAGTTGTCCGTTTACGAGGGGCAAATGCATGAACTCCCCGATGTCGAGCGCAAACTTGCGCAACTCACCCGGGTATCAAAGGTCAGCGCCGACAACTACACTTTCCTGCTTCAGAAACACGAGGAAGCTCGTCTTGCAAGAGCTGCCACTATCAGCAACATAAATATCATTGATCCGGCCATTACTCCCAAGGCGCCGATCAAACCGAACAAGCAAAAAAACATTCTCGTTGGCCTGCTAGTTGGCTTTGCGCTGGGAATATTCATTGCCTTTTTCATGGAATTCTTAGATGACACCATTAAGAATATCGATGAGGCAAAGCAATCAACAGGATTGCCAATATTAGCTGTCATTCCCTATATTGCCAGATTCAAATCAAAACAAAACGGAAGTGCGCCGGAAAAGAATAGACTGATAATAAAGAGTGAACCGCATTCCAGCGCTGCCGAGGCGTTTCGTTCATTGCGCACCAATCTGCATTATACCGCCATCAACAAACAAAAGAAGATAATGCTCTTCACAAGCACATTCCCTCATGAAGGTAAAAGCACCGTCACTTCCAATATCGCCATTGTTTTCTCCCAGACCGGAGCGCGGGTTCTTCTTATTGACTGCGATTTGCGCCGCTCATCCATACACGAAAAATTCGAGTTCAGCAAAACACCCGGACTCAGCGAAATTTTGGCCGGAGATGTCACTTTTGAAAAAGCAAAACGTACAAACGACGTTCACGGCCTTGACATTATAACTGCCGGAACCACCCCACCCAATCCTTCGGATCTTCTTGGTTCGGAGGCTATGCAACAGCTTCTTATGACTCAACGGGAAAACTACGACTACATAATAATAGATGCGCCGCCGGTTCTGGCCGTCACAGACGCTCCCGTTCTGGCAACTATTTCGGATATCGTCATTCTGGTTATGGAAGCAGGGCGAGTCCCTGTTAAAGCCGCCCAGCACATGAAAGATACCCTTGCCAGCTTACAAGTTACAATCGGAGGCATAGTAATGAATGACATGACCGGTAAAGGAGAACGCTACGAATATTACAGTAGGGGATATGGATATTATTCCGATGAAAAACAAAAATCACACAGAAAAATTTACCGGTGGGAAAAATACATAAAATTCATCCCTGAAAAATGGCGGAGAGAATTAGAAAAATATCTGCCCCGATAAAATAATTAAGATTGAAGGTGGATGCCGCGCCATCATTTATAAGGAAACATCTGAATCGAAAAAGTGGATAGAACGAGTTGGTAGCTATCGGGACGGATACTGGAAATTAAATAATTGAACTTAAATCTTATTTTTTTATGATCGATTTTCACTGTCACATTCTACCCGGTCTTGACGACGGCCCCGCCCACATAGACGAATCCGTGGCAATGGCGGCGGCCCTGCGGGATGCCGGTTTCAGAACAATCTACTGCACGCCCCATCTCATCAAAGGATGCTTCGAGGCGGACAACCAGAACGTGCTGTCATCCGTGTCAACCTTGCAGACAAGGCTGAACGCGGAAAATATCGAACTTGAAATCCTACCGGGCCGTGAATATTACCTGGATGAATTTCTTGGCAATTATCTGAAAGATCCTCTGCCCCTTGGTAAAACACGTTATATAATGGTAGAAATTCCCAACAACACACCCGCCAAATACGTTAAAGAAACCTTTTTTCGGATAAAATGCGGCGGGTTTATCCCGATGATTGCCCATCCTGAGCGATGCAGACTTTTTTCCGTGATTCAAAAACAAACAACATCAAGGTTTTGGTTTTCCGGATCAAAACGTAAAACTTCAGATTCAAAAATAAAAGAACCTGCACTGATAGATTACCTGAAAGACATTGATTGCGCTTTTCAGGGCAACCTTGGCAGTTTTGATGGCTTGTACAGCTCGGAAGTACAGCAAACGGCGGACTATCTTAAGAAAAATAAAGTATACACACATTTCGGCACCGACGCCCATTCCCTTCATGCCATCACCCTTTTGAATCTGTCCTCCGTTGGCGCGAAGTAGGGATAATTTTCGAGGGGTGTAGGTAGGTAGCTATAAGTAGTGTCATCCCTGTCATTGCGGGTGTAATGGCAGACGCGGCCTTGTGGAGATAAAAAATGAGAATTGTTAAATCATCTAATTATGCTAAGCCGTCTAAATTTTTAAATTGCCAATCCTCTAATGACGCAATCTTCTATTCTTTGTTCTTAACCCTTGATTACTTAAATCTTAACTACTTTTCTATTACATGAAAAAGAAGATATCATTCATATTCGGTACACGCCCCGAAGCAATTAAACTTAGCCCGCTGATTCTGGCATTAAAAAATCACCCCGATATTGAGGCACATGTCTGTGTTACCGCGCAGCATCGTGAAATGTTGGATCAGGTCCTTGAAGTATTTGACATACAGCCGGATGTTGACCTTAACTTAATGCAGCCTAACCAAACTCTTGCAGGATTAACGGCGGAAACCATTTCCGCCATTGATAGCTACCTTGTGGAGCACAAGCCAGACATGGTAATTATCCAAGGCGATACAACAACGGTTTTTTGCGCTGCCTTATGCGCATTTTACCACCAGATTCCCATAGGCCATGTTGAAGCCGGACTACGCACATGGAATAAGTATTCTCCATTTCCTGAGGAAACAAATCGTGTTTTGGCATCACACCTTAGCACTTTACATTTCGCCCCGACAAACAAATCAAGAGACAATCTTATAAAAGAAGGCATATCGCCCAACAGGATTTATGTTACAGGGAATACGGTGATTGACGCTCTATTCATTGCCCTTGAAAAGATAAAAACCGAACCGCCGGATATATCAGGCCTTCCGCAACAACTGTTACAGCGAGGCGCAAATGAGCCTCTGATTTTGATTACCGGCCATCGGCGTGAGAACTTCGGAGAAGGTTTTAAAAATATCTGCCAGGCCATATCAAAACTTGCAGAAAGATTTCCTAATGCCGCGTTTATCTATCCCGTTCATCTTAACCCGAATGTAAAAAGCCCTGTATTCAATCTTCTGAGCAAATATAAAAATATACATTTGATTGAACCACTGAGCTACCTGCCATTTGTCGCGCTTATGAATCGCGCAAAAATCATTCTCACAGATTCCGGTGGAGTGCAGGAAGAAGCACCTTCTCTAGGCAAGCCAGTGCTCGTGATGAGAGAAACGACGGAAAGGCCGGAAGCTGTGGAAGCGGGAACGGTAAAGCTTGTGGGAACTGACCCCGCGCTTATCTGCTGTGAAGCAGAGAACCTTTTGAATAGCACAGAGGCCTACAAAGCCATGTCTCGCGCGCATAATCCCTATGGAGATGGGCAGGCTACTCATAGGATCATAAATGCATTGCTAACATCCGAATGGAATAACTCTTGGGGCAAGTAAAATAATCCCGCATATTCAATCTTTCGGACACTTAATAAAACTCGACGGTTTGCGTGGCATTACCATTTTGATGGTCATGATGCTTCATTTTTAAAACGAGACCATTATTGATGATGGTTATCTGTCATTGGTTTTATCAGAATTATATGGCGTTGAATTATTCTTTTTACTATCAGGCTTTCTCATCACAAAAATACTGCTAGATTCAAAGAATGCACCAAATCTCTTTCACATCTTTTATGTGCGAATGTTTCTCATAATATTCCCCATTATCAAAACTTGTGGTGAATTCGCATATTGCATAAATGTGTCTTACACACGGTTCTGCCTGATTGGAAGATAGCCAAACAGAAAAGCAAGAACTCCTTCCATTTAAATTACTCACTAAAATGACTTCACTGAAAGAAAAAAGTTTAAAAGGCCTGTTTTTTGATTTTACCGGCCGTATCGGTCTGCAAGGGGTAGGATTCTTTGTTTCAATTATCCTGGCTCGGATTCTGGCGCCTGAGGATTTTGGATTACTTGCCATTATTACGGTATTCATTAATTTGTCAGCCGTTTTTCTCGACTTTGGTTTTGGCACAGCCCTGATCCAACGAAGCGAAGTGCAAGAAAGCCATTATGCATCAGTATTTTATATGAATGTAGCTATGGGGTCGGTTCTTGCCATACTTCTCTTTTTTGCGGCACCCTTTTTAGCCAAATTTTACGGAAATTCACAACTTACTAACCTTACCAGATTGATGTCGTTCAGTTTCATCATCAATTCATTTGGTATCGTACCTCGTGCTAGGTTACGACGCGAGATGAATTTCAAGATTATTTCCATCACAAATATATTAGCTGCGTTCGTCAGTGGAGTTATCGCAATATACATGGCGTGGAATGGTTATGGCGTCTGGAGCCTGGCTGTTCAAACCATTACCAACCAGTTTCTGGCCAATGTTTTATTGTATTTTTTTTATCGCCAGCGCATCAAACTACGTTTCAGCATCCATTCCATACAAGAACTGTGGGGGATGGGTTCGCGCATATTTTTCAACGGAATTATAGATACACTCTTCATTAATGCTGATTCTTTAATTATAGGGAAAGTTCTGAACACATCAATTTTGGGCTATTATTATAGGGCGAGATCTCTGGAAAATTTTACTTTTCGTTACACTTCATCAACATTAGCCAACGTTTTCCTTCCCGGCATAAGTTCTCTGCAGACTGATCCTGAAAGATTGAAACAGGCTGTAATAAAAATTTTTCATATACTGTCCTTCATTTCATTTTTAGGATGTGGTTTACTGCTGGTGACCAGCCGCGAAATAATTATCCTACTTTTCTCTGCCAAATGGGAACCAACTGTAATTATGTTTCAGATTATTATTTCTTGCGGCTTTGCTTCGCAGATTTTCGGACTGTTCTACACCACGCTCATAAGCACGGGTAATGTTAATAAATATCTGACTATCAATGCAGTGAACAAAATCTTGTTATTTCTTAATTTCGGTGTTCTTATTGCGTGGGGAATAAATACATATCTTATCTTTTTCACGGTTATCATGCTAATCACATTCTTTATGGGAATGTTCTCTGTTACCACATTATTGCATCTAGGTGGTCTTCTATATGGGCAAACCATAAAATATATTTTCGTTTACTGCAGCTCGATTGTTTTGATCTTTATTATCAAAAATATTTATTCTATAAATAATCTTTATGTCAGCTTTCTATTGACAGCATTAAGCTTCCTCTTTATTTTTCTTTTTTTAGCATGGGTGGCAAAATGTGAAGGCATGAAATTGCTGGCTGCGGAATTAGTTAAACATTTACGGAAATGGGGCAGGAGAAATAATGTTTAATATCCTCGAATGGACGTTAGACGATTTCGGTCGACTCCGGGATATGTCTGTATTTGAGTACGATATTTTGAATGGGCGCACAAGGTTGTGTGAAGGGTTTTCATTGTGGATGGATTAGTTTGTGTGCTGCCGCGACCGTTCGTTGTATATAGCCACGTTGCTTTGTAAAGCCGAAGCGTTAGGATCTTCTAAGAAATAATAAGGAACATAAATGAAAACGACAAAACCAAATGTTACTGATCAGAACAAGATTATGTGGGGCTTATTAAGGTTGATTAGTTTTTTATCCCGTCATCCGAGACTTCGCCACATGTTCTTTAAAAGATTTATCCCTCTTCTGCCAATGCAGCTCAGAACTCCAACTTTGGAGCTTCATGGTTTCAGGATATGTCTCGATTTGATGGAGGAACTTGATTATTCATATGCAGAGGGTTTTTATGACAGAGAGGAGTTGGAGTTCTTGGTTGAGGCATATGAAAATGATTCGTATTTTGTGGATATTGGAGCCAATATTGGTTTTTATTCACTATTTCTTAAACATAAATTGCCGCAGGCAAAAATAATCGCCTTTGAACCAGATCCTGTAAATATAGTCAAACTAAAGAAAAATATTGCGCTGAACGGCTATACCGATGTCGCAATATGTGAATATGCTTTGTCAACGGACAATAAATCAAAACAGTTGATGATCAACATAAATCGTAACAGAGGCGGAAACAGCCTTCTCCAGCCGCAGAAGACTTTCAACAAGAGTGACACTGAGGTAACCGTTAAGGTAGAATGTAAAACTCTCTTTGATGCACTTAAAGAAAACGCTGTAAAGAAGGTCAGCGCTCTGAAAATTGACATCGAAGGTTTTGAGTATCCAGTATTGAAAAAGTTTTTTGAGGAGGCAGACAGAGACCTTTTCCCTAAGGTCGTTGTCATGGAGGCATTTGGGAATAACATATCTGCCGCAGGAGGTAGTCCCATAGAATTAATGATTCTAAACGGGTATAAACTCGTTAATCATGATGCAAGCTGCAATTACTTTTTTCAACTGAAATAATGCTTCGCGTACGCTGACGCCCAATAATATCTATTCAGAATCCAATAAGCGTGGGTTATCATGACCCCAAAGAGTTGAAGAATTGAAAATTCTTTTAGTCGGCCCAGATAAACTTGACAGCGAGTATGGCGGAGGGCAAGTCTATGTCAGAAATCTGATCGTGGGTTTGCTGAACAGTCAACATAATGTTGAATATCTATCTCTAGTTTTTTCAAATATTAAATATCCGCAGTTTAATCAACAAACGACAAATGGAATTCTTGCACGACAAATTGTTCTGCCTGTTTCATGGAAAGAAATAGATACTGATAAATTCGACTCGGCTATTGGTGTTTTAGCACAAGCCTTTCAAGACATATCGCCCGATATCGTCCATGCCCATGGCTGGAAAGAGCTTGCCTGCCTTGGTGCAAATAGAGCAGGCATCCCATGTGTGGTTACGGCACATCATGGCGGCATAGTCTGCCCGGCTGGTGCACTACTCAACCATCATGATGAGATTTGCTCTGCACCCGTCGATCAACACGCCTGCCTTCCATGCTGTGTCCGAAATATTAGGGGGAGTAAGTTCTGGCTGCCACTGCTGCGGTTGATACCTCTTGATGTACAATTAAGATTTGGACGATGGTTGCAGACGCAAAGATTCATGTATTTTATTACACCTCTTGGCACCTTGGCATTGTCCATCCATCAAAAGCTGGCCTCTATCGATACACTAGGCAGATACGCCAAGCGCCTGATCGCGCCATCCAATGCTATACGTGATGCTCTGGTTCGCAACGGCATTCCGGCAAGCAAGGTTTTGGTTGTGCCGCATGGAATACCGCTGCCACAGCGACAACCACTGCGCCCAGACATAGGTAAGGGGCCAATGCGCTTCCTATATTTAGGTCGCATCAGCTATGTCAAGGGCTTGCATGTAATGCTTGAGGCTTTCTCTGGTTTGCCGCACGACGCATACGAACTGCATATCATTGGAGGTGCGGTTACTGAGCCGGATAAACGCTACCTGGCAAAACTACAACGGCGATATGCGTCGGTAAATACCATTTGGCACGGATGTCAATCGCATGGGATGATACCTGAACACATAGCAGCTTGTGACGTGATGGTGCATCCGGCTATTTGTCTTGAGGTTTATGGTTTGACAATGGCCGAAGCTCTCGCCGTTGGTCGCCCGGTGATTGCTACACGATGCGGTGGTGCAGAAATGCAGATTCGTGATGGAGAGAACGGCTTTTTGGTCTCTTCAAATGACCCTGCTGCGCTGGAAAATAAAATCGAATATTTATTGCACAATCCAGCCGAGATCCTGCGGCTTGCATCCAATATTCGGCCTGTCATGTCCCTGACAACACACGTGCAGGACCTACTTGCTATTTATCGGGAAGTGATATGAAGATGGTTGTTGTGAATATTAGTTCTGCACGGCTTGTTGGGACGTCAAAGGAACGTATTATTGCAGAAACCGCGGAACTGCTGGTTAATCAGAAAACATACGACACTATTATATGATTTTATCTATTGAATCAAACTGGACAACCTCATGACGCTAGCTTCTAAAAATCCCGAAATTTATGTTGCTCGGAAGCTGGAAGAGGCAGAACGTTTCGTACAGAACGCAGAAAAATCTCCGCTACACAAATTTCCATCACGAATTTTTCTTTTTTCGTGGGTTCATTTTACAAACATTTTCTTATCCTTTCTACGTCGCATTCTTTTTAGATCCCTGAATACTTCGTCAAAAATTAATGGAATTGTTGTTTACACGGTCGGCATTCTTGGTGATAATGCGACGTTGCTCCCATCATTAAGGGCAATCAGGCAGCACTTCAGCAAAGCAACAATCACGATTGTTACCAACTGTCAGCACTGGAACCCAGATGCTGCAGAAGGTATCCTTGGTCCTTCACCCTTCAAAGATCGGCTCATCATTCTGAACGACCATCCGGTTAGACGAGAAGGCTTCCATTTTGTTTATGACAAGGCACATTTTATAGATGTTCCCTGCGATCTTTTCATAAATTTTTCTCCTTTTGGTAATCGAGGCTGGCTGGGAGCCGTCTTGCGCGAGATGATTTTTGCGAGGTTCCTCGGCGCACGTCATGCGGTCGGATTCCGCATGTCAACCTTGAGCAGAGGCGCTCTTTTTAATCCAGTCCAATACCGCTTTGTCAGAAACGAACCACGGCGCGGCGCGGAAGTGCTTCGCGAACTTAATCTTGATGCGCTGATAAATGACGATTTATTTCCGGTATCGAAAGAAGCTCATAATGCGATGATAGCTAAGTTGGCGGCTGTTGCAGCCAAGAATAAACCTTTCTTTGTTTTGAATCCCGGGGCAAAATTCCAATCCAAGTGCTGGCCTGCTGAACGTTTTGGATTAGTCGCACGCCGCCTTTTCGAAAAATTCGGAGTAACGTCTGTTGTTATCGGGAATGTAGATGAGATTGAAATTGCTAAAAAAGTAGTTGCATCATCCCAGGGTTGTGCGGTCAGTTTGGCGGGAGAAACAACTGTTCCCGAACTAATCGAACTTCTTCGCCATTCATCAGGATGCGTCACTAATGATACGGGCACAATGCACCTTTCGGCATTATTGGAAATTCCGACAGTGGCGCTATTCAGTACACGCCACAGTCCGACCCACTGGCTACCACAGGGGCGACGAATCACGTCGCTCTTCACATTGCTCGCCTGCCGCTATTGCTATGATGATGATTGCAATAAGCCAATATGCCTTCATGCCATTGGTGTAGATGATGTAATGAAAAATCTTATTAACCTTATTAATGAACAGGGAGGCTTGAATGCCTGAAAGGATAAGGCATGTTTTAATAGGACTCCCCGTCCTTCTAGTTGGAGGTACCGAAGTTCAAGCATTATCTCTTGTCAGGGCGCTTCTTTCTGGAGGATACAGGGTCACAGTCTGTTGCTATTATGAGTTTGACGAAGAGGTTGCAATATGGTTTCGTGAAGCGGGAGCAGAGGTTTTATTGCTCCGACTCGTACGCGATCAGCAACGGTTTAGCATCGGCACTATATTACGCCTTGTTATGATGCTTTTTTCACTGTTTCGTCGGGTTCGGCCAGATGTAGTCCATATTCAATATCTTGCACCGGGACTTATCCCTGTTTTGGCGGCCAGTCTTGCGCGTGTTCCTGTAATATTTGCCACTGTTCATATTGCAGGCAGTATTGTCTATGGTAGGAAGGCCAAGACACTACTGAGGCTAGCCGCTCTTTTCTGTACTTGTTTCATCTGTGTTTCCCGCGGTGTTGAAGAATTCTGGTTCGGCGATAGTGAGATTTTCGATCCCGCCAATGTGAATAAAAGCCGAAAACATTTTACGGTTTATAATGCAATTGACACGGTTGCTATTGCTAACGCTATAAGTGCTGTTGATAAGCATAAGATGAAAGAGATGCTTGGCATAGCGGGGCGACCGGTGATAGGTATTGTTGGACGTCTTGCCCATCAAAAGGGCCACACCATCTTGATCAATGCAATGGCAGAAGTAATTAAAGCATTTCCAGACGTTGTTCTTATGATTATAGGCGAAGGTCCTGAGCGCAAAAAGCTGGGTGAAAAAGCTTCAGCGTTGAATATAAATAAAAATATTCTTTGGATGGGAGAACAACGGCAAAATAAAGTTTTCGAGTTCTATGCAATTATGGACATCTTTGCCATGCCGTCGCTTTATGAAGGTTTTGGTCTTACCGCTGCAGAAGCGATGGCTGCGGATGTTCCCGTTGTGGAACTAAAGTTGAAGGGTTATCGGAAGTTATTGAAGATGGCGTTACGGGCTATCTTGTGCCAGCAGGTGACAGCTGGCATTTGGTGAAGCAGTGATTTAACTTCTTAAAGATCTCCCGAAAAGCTAAAGCTATTGGCCAAAATGGTTGTAAAAGAGCAGAAAGACTTTTTTCATTAAAACATTTCAGCGATTCAATGAAAGGGCTTTATAATATTTTAAAATGGTTGATAAAAAACTCCGCATTTTAATGTTTGCCCCTTTATGCTATCCGCCGGCAGGGTCTGAGGCGATAGTAACATCCAAACTTGTGCTCGCCATGATCGGTGCGGGATGGAATGTCAAGATTATTTCTCAGTCCGACTTCGGACATTTCTACCCAACTACCGATAACGATAATTGGAAACCTCTTCTTTCTGTCGTTGACAATATTTCCGGCATGAGTGACCAAGGATTTATGGCGCATATCCTGGGCCCTGCATTAACAAATAAGCTTAGAACATTGTTATGGGTCATAAAAGCTATCTTTACAGGTCTTGTTGCTTTAAGAAAGGAAAGATATGATGTCTTGCTTTCCCGCGCCGCACCCCAATATGGCCATTTACCGGCTTTAATTATAAATCGGATTGTGGGAATACCATGGATCGCAAACTGGAGCGATCCCATGCCACCCCAAAAGGCTCCGCCCCCTTATGGCGGAGGGATAGATGCCAAGATATCATTTTTTTTAAATATGTACTGCCGGGCAGTGTTTCGATATGCTGATTGGCATACATTTCCCTGTGAACGTTTGATGAAATATTACTGGCGAATGGCACTAGAACTGGAAGGGAAAAGTTCCGTCATTCCGCACATTGCTTTTAAAAAATTTTGTGTCTCACAGGATCAAGAAAAGAATGTTTTTTCACTGTGTCATACCGGCAGCATTGCACTTCGTGATCCGTCTGTGTTCTTCGAAGGATTGAAGCGCTTTCTTAAAGATTATAAACCAACTAAAGAAGTAAAAGTTATTTTCATTGGTGATCCTGTGGACGAAATTCGCGCAAAAGCGCATGAGTCTGGCGTCGGTGATATTGTTTGGATAGAAGCACCGAAAACTTATGAGGAAACACAATCGCGTGCCGCATCGTCGAGTGTCCTTTTTGTAATTGAGGCAAAATGTGATGAAGGCATATTTTTCCCTTCTAAATTTGTTGATTTCATACAGACTGGCCGTCCTGTCCTTGCTATATCACCACGGGTTGGGACACTCTCCGACATTTTAAGTAAAAATGGAGGTGGTATCGCAGTTGATAACCGTTCTCCCGATGAGATCTCATGTGCGTTAAATAAATTTTACACGACATGGGAAAAAGAGACGTTGACAACGACTTATGGGTCACATAAATTACTCAATTATTTCTGTGAGGAGATCGTTATTTCGAAATATTCAGATATTTTCTTTCAATTGCACAGAAGGATGAAAGGTAATCAGTGAATCGTCTTAGAATGCCTATATTTTTTTATGTAATATTTATATTTACGGTTCTCACTCTTGCCATTGGGGATATTACAATAGTTTACAATATAACAGGATGGGGATGGTTCGTTCCTTTTGTACTTTCAATTTTCATTCTTATCAGCAGCAAGACGCAGAGTTAATTTCCCATTTTTCTTATGGTTACCTTGGGGATTTTTTGTTTTAATATACTTAATCATATCTGACTATCCTGCATTGCAGAGAAGCGCTCAACTGTTATGTCCGGTCATCGTAGGCATGGCCGCTTCGACGTTTCAATTTGACGAAGAAATGCTTACCGTTTTTGTAAATCACTGTCGCTATTTGGCATTTGCCTTGCTTGGCATTGTGGGTATTAAGAGTGGTCTATTGCTTACGGGTAGCTTGCCGGATATAACCGGTCTTGCAGCCGAAGTCATGACCGCGACACTCCTCGGCACATTATTTGTAGCGCAGTATACTATCGGTGACCGTAAAGGTTTGTATTGGTGGTTATTGATGTCATGCATTCCAATTATAGCCGTCACGAGAACGGCAATAGTTATAGCAGGACTAAGCCTGCCTTTGAATTTAGGTCCCATAAGAATAAGTAAAAGAATTTTGTTTATATTAATAATATGTATTATTGGTATCAGTATATTCAACACACCAAGAGTGCAACAAAAAATGTTTTATACTGGAAGTGGTGAGATGAGCGATGTTCTAAGCGATGATTTTAGAACAACAGGCAGATATGCTATGTGGGAACAGTTTGATGATGAAATTAGAAAAGAGCCGTGGTTCGGCCATGGCACAGGTGCAGGTGAAGCATTTACGCGTCAAATAACGCATGGCATTTCTGGATATCCTCATAATGACTGGTATTTATCATTGTATGATTTCGGAATTACCGGCACTATAATCTTCGCCATGACGATTATCGTTTTTTCTGTAAATTTATATAAAGGATCTCAATTTTCAACAGGCACAGCAAAGTGTCTGTTCATCGCAGGAGCATCCTCTTTTATCCCTTTCGCACTTTTTATGTTTACCGATAACATCATGGTGTACGCATCTTTTTTTGAAAATTTGCAGTTTACTATGATTGGTCTTGCTTATGGCGCTTACCAGACAACTGTCGATAATGAAAATAGTTACCTATCCATTACTACAACAAACTTTGAGTAAAGGAACACTCTGTGAAAAAATGAAAGAAAGCAAAAAACTCAACATAGGTTGTGGCAGAGATGTAAAAATTGGGTATGTTAATCTGGATTCTGTAAAGCTGTCCGGTGTAGATTTTGTACACAATCTCAACGAATATCCTTGGCCTTTCAAGGATAATTCTTTTGAAGAAATCTATTGCGACAATATCTTAGAGCACCTTGACAGTATAATAGATCCCATGGAAGAGATTTTTAGAATCTTAAAAAATGAGGGTAGGGTTATAATAAAAGTGCCTATATATCCTAGTATCTGGGCAATGGCAGATCCGACACATAAACGTTTTTTTACGTACATGACTTTCAATTATTTCAGGCCTGAAGACTGCTTTAACTATTATACCAAGGCACGATTCAAGATAATTAAAAGAAAGATTGTATTTAAATACTATTCTCCATTAACATGGTTAATCAACGTCTCAGAACTGACACAAAAAATATATTACGTATTCTTTTCTTTTTTGATTCCTGCGTATTCACTTCATTTTGAATTGAAAGCTGTGAAATAAAAACAATCCATTACAGTATCGGTAAAGAATCTAATATAATATCTAAAATTATCTGGTAGTTGTCGAAAAGTCAGCAATGAATAATTATAATTGTTATTTTCAAAAAATTTTATAAAGCTAATCTCTCAAACAAATAAAAACTATGTCTAAATATATTAGTAAATTTATATCGATTTGTATTCCAAGTTATAATCGGCCTCACACATTAGAAGTGCTACTGCATAGTATTGATGAAAATTGTAGTCAATATATTGAAATTGTTATTTGCGAGGATTGCAGTCCCAAGAGAGAACAAATACGAGAGGTCGTTAAGACTTTCAAAGAACAACATATGTTTGATATTAAATACATAGAAAATGAATATAATTACGGATATGATGTAAATTTAAGAAATCTAATAAAACATGCAGATGGCGAATACATAATATTTATGGGTGATGATGATGTATTCGTAAAATACAATCTCATTCAATTCATAAAATTTCTTCAATATAATAAACATTTAGGATATGTTTTAAAAACATGGCAGCTTCTTTATCCAAATGGTGAAATTGAATATTTTAATTATTTCAAAAATAGTTGTTTTTTCGAACCAGGTATAAACTCATATGTGGCACTTTACAGGATAAGCGTATTTGTTTCAGGATTTACTTTTAAGAGAGAGTATGCAATTCCTTATCTTAATATAGATGAGTTTGATGGTACGCTTCTATATCAAATGTATCTATTAGCGGAAATTACATTAAAATACCCATCGGCATTTTTTTCAGTTCCATTAACGCAACAAAGTTACCAAAAATTAGATGTTCCTCATTTTGGCTCTTCAAAAACTGAAAAGAATTTGTATACGCCAGGTGAAATTACAATTTCGAACTCCATAAATTTCATGAAAGGTCATTTTAAAATACTTAAATATGTAGATGAGAAATATTTAATCAATGCATCAGACAGTATACGTAGAGATTATTCAAAATACTCTTATAGAATATTGGCAATACAACGGAAAAGAGGTGTCATAGAATTCCTCAAATATCATAAACGACTTGCAAGAGAAGTAAAGATTAATAGCACCATACATTATTATATTTATTTGATTGTTTTGATAATATTAGGCGATAAATTAAGTGATAAAATAATAATTCTCCTAAAAAAAGTGATAGGCAAAACGCCAAGTCAGTGATTTATGATCCATAAGGTTATAAAAAGAGTCGCTATAGTCCATAACGCATACGGAAAAGTAAGCGGAGAAGAGATCGTCATTGACAATCTGGCTGCCCTGCTGGAGAAACAAGGGGTAACTGTCCTGCGGTTTAGCCGGTCCAGCGCGGAAATCGAAGATGAAAGGCTGGGGAAAATCCCGGCCTTTTTTTCTGGAATTCATAATCCTTTTTCAAAAAAAGCATTCGGTCGCTTCCTGAGAGAGACACGTCCGGACGTCGTCCACATCCATAACCTGTATCCTTTGATTTCTCCTTCTATCCTGCCGGAGTGCACGGCTCAGGGCATCCCTGTCGTGATGACAGTTCACAACTTCCGGCTGGTCTGTCCGAATGGATTGCTTTTAAGTCATGGCGAGGTATGCCATCGCTGTCTGGGCGGGAGGGAATACTGGTGCGTTCTGCACAATTGTGAAAATGATATTTTTAAAAGTACTGGCTACGCGCTTAGAACCGCAGTTGCCCGCATTCTGCGCCGATATTATGACCATGTAAATCATTTTATATGTCTGAATGAGTTTCAAAGAGATTTGCTCATTGAGGAAGGTCTTCCTGCCGATCGCGTGACGGTTTTGGCTAATCCCATGTCATTTATAAGCGAAACAATTAGCACTAAGGAAAACAATGGTTATGTCGCTTATGTCGGACGTATCAGCCCGGAAAAAGATGTTCCGACTCTTATTGAGGCCGCACGTCGGCTTGGTGATTTGCAATTTAAGTTTGCCGGTGATTATCATCGTCTGCCGGACGTGATAAAACAAAAACCAGATAACTGTGAGTTTTTAGGGCAACTGAATGCTGAAGATATTGTTCAGTTCTATCATCATGCCCGAATGGTGGTTTTTGCCACACGCTGTTATGAGGGCTTTCCTACGGTTCTTTTGGAGGCGATGTCTTACGGTTTGCCGGTTGTTTGCTCACGCATCGGTGGTTTGCCGGAGATTGTCGATGATGGGATAACTGGACTGTTGTATGAACCGGGCAACGTTGATGAATTGGCTGATCGTATCCGAACGCTTTGGCAGAATCCTGCGCTGTGCCAAAAGCTTGGTGAGGCTGGGCGGCGGAAGGTGCAGAAAGACTACGCGGCGGAGCGCTTGATGGATCGCCTTTTGGGGATTTATGAAAAAGTCATTGCTGAAGTCAGATGACAGAGGCGAGAATGAACCTATTATGAATAACACTTCTTTTCTTAGATTTATTGCAATTGTATTGATTGCTAATTCACATCTTCATAGTTTGTATCCCATTCCTGAACTTGCCACAGGTGGCGCTATCGGCAATGCGCTCTTTTTTCATGTTATCTGGTTATGGAATGTTTCTTAGTGAAAATCATCAGAGCAGAACTTTTCTGCCTTGGTATAAACGGCGAATTGTCAGGATTTATCCTACTCTCATACTGGCGACACTTTTTCTGATTATTATTCCTCAGGCCGTTTGGCATCAATGGAATGTATCAGACTACATCCGGATGCTTGTCTGGCCAACAAATTATTGGTTTATTTCCGCGCTGATGATTTTCTATGTAATTTTCTTTCTGATTTTAAAAATGAAAAATTATAAATATTTTCTAACAGGTATTTTTATCCTTATAATTCCTTATTTGTTTTTTTACATAACAAGGGTTGACCTTTCCCGATATTCGATTGAAGGCCCTGGCTATTTCAAATGGATATTCTATCTTCAAACCATGTTTTTTGGCGGCTATATGGCAGGCAGGGCAAAGTTTGCCAAAACTAGTTTTATCAAAGACGGCTTGGCCCTTATTTTTGTTATCGGGCTTTATTACGGCATTTTAATTCTGATGAGTAAAGGTTGCGGCTGGCCATTTCAAGCAGTGACACATTTACTGATGTTCCCAATATTGTTTTTGTTTCTTAAAGTTTCTGAATCAGGTGTAATAACATCTCTGATGACTACGAGATATGCCGGTACGGCGATATCTCTGATGGCCGCACTGACTCTTGAGATTTATCTGCTTCATGGCGCTGTGTACAGTCATCCAATTATACAGAACCTTCTATTTCCATTAAATATCGTAATCTTTTGGCTAGTCGTTATTTTTTTATCATTCGTGCTGAATCGCATATCCCGTTTTATAATCCGGAGATTAATTAATGCAGACTGAGAATATACTGGACTATTCAATTGTGGCCGCTTCACCTGATGTGTGCATAGCTGAACTCTTCTTTTGCATAATTAAAAAGGAAACGAAATGCGAAGACAGAAATCCCTTTCTGGCTTGCCTGCTTTAATCCGCACTCTTACGCGATGACACTGAAGGATGAAATGTTTTCCCGTGCGCTGAAAGCCGCTGACTGGCTGGTGCCGGATGGTGCGGGCGTGGTGCTGGCATCGCGCCTTTTAGGCGGCGCGATACAGGACAGGGTTACAGGCTCGGATGTGTTTGCTGAGTTTGCACAAGCGGTTGAATGCCGCCGGCGGTATGAGTGTTTTCTTTCTTGGCGCAACAGAAGAAACTCTTGCGCTAATCAGACAAAGAATGGCGCGTGATTATCCGAATATCAAGGTTGCCGGTACGTATTCGCCTCCGTTCAAGGAGGTCTATTCTTCCGCTGAACTCGATGAGATGATTAAAGCTGTTAATACTGCAGTTCCTGATGTTTTGTGGGTGGGGATGTCCGCCCCCAAGCAGGAAAAATGGATTTATTTAAATAAGGATAAAATGAAAGTGAAATTTATCGGCGCGGTCGGCGCGGTTTTTGATTTTTACTCGGGGAATATCAGGCGTGACAAAGATTCATGGTTTGTCAATCACCATTTGGAATGGCTGCCAAGGCTTATTCAGGAACCCCGAAGGCTTTGGCAAAGGATGTTTGTGTCCGCACCTGTGTTTGTTTGGCATGTAGTGAGACAAAGATTTAAGGGGTAAGGATTACGAAAAAACAGTTTTAGTTTTTATGTGTTAGGTGTTAAATATAAATTGTTTTAAGTGTTACAAAAAACTCAACGCTTCAAACCTTCCATGTTTTAGGAACATAATAGTATGATTACTAGTTTCTCTACTTTCATCCTCGCGTTTGTCCTTGCGCTAGTGCTTACGCCCTTGGCGCGATGGCTGGGAAATCGTTTTGGCGCTGTTGATGAACCTACGGCACGTAATGTTCATATAAAGCCAATCGCCCGCAGCGGCGGGCTGGCTATATTGTTTTCGTTTGTTCTGGCGTTGATTGCGTCGTCCCTAAGCCCTACTGCCGGCCCCTCTTATCATATGTTTATTCGTTCACAAATATCTTTCTCTTTATTGGGCGGACTTGTGATTTTCTGCGTTGGATTTTTTGATGATTTCCACCGGCTCAAACCAGGGATCAAGTTTCTCGGCCAGATATTAGCCGCATCGCTGGCTTATTACGGAGGATTGCAGATAGAGGTTATCGCGTTCGGCGCGACTGCTATCCATTTAGGCATTCTCAGTTATTTTATTACTGTCTTCTGGTTTCTCCTGCTGATTAACGCGATAAATCTAATTGACGGTCTGGATGGCCTGGCCGCCGGTGTCGCTTTTTTCGCGTGTTTTGTTATGGCTATCCTGGCAACTTTTTCGCAACCTGATTATATGATCGCAATAGAATTTGCCGCCATAGCCGGCGCGCTTCTGGGATTCCTCCGCTATAATTTCAATCCGGCAAGTATATTTATGGGTGATGGCGGAAGCTATTTTGTCGGCTATATCATTGCCGCTTTATCTGTGCTGGGTTCGATCAAGAGCCAGTTGGGCACGGCGCTGCTTATTCCCCTGCTGGCGCTTGGGGTGCCGATCTTCGATACGCTTCTATCGCCGATTCGCCGCTGGGTAATCGGGCGCAGAATGTTCAATCCCGATAAAGGGCATATTCATCATCGTTTGCTGGAGAAAGGGATTTCTTCAAGGCAAGCTGTTTTGATTATTTATGGCATTTCCTTTATGTTATGCGTCGCGGGAATTATTCTCGCCCATCTTCGCAACACGCTGGCAGGCGTGCTTCTAATAGTTCTGATTGCAGCGTTTTTTATCGTCGTCCGAAAATTGGTTTATCTGGAATATCTGGCGATAGACAAGTTTTTCGGCTGGTTCAGGGATTTATCGTACGAGGCCGGTTTTACCCATGGCAGGCGAAGTTTTTTGAATATCCAGATAGAAATCGAACGTGCGCAGAATATGGAAGCAATCTGGGAGAATATGTGCCAGGCTATGGAGATAATGCATTTCGACAGAGGAGAAATGTACTTCTACTGCACGGATGAAGCTCAGGCAGGATCTGTGTATTTCGGGAAGCCCGCTGAGGGAATGGCAAAGCTTTGCGAGCCGACGGGGCAAATCATCAAAGAAAATAATGTTGGGACGAAAAGTGAGGATATCTATAGGAAGTTTTCCCGTGTATGGACGCGTGACGAGAACCTGAGGTGGGAGGATGTTTCGGATAAAGGGATTTTTCGTATCGAGATTCCACTGGTCGCTGGAACTTTAAGCGTGGGCAGGCTTGTTTTGATGAAGGATTTGACACTGGACCCCATGCAACCTTATACTCTGCGACGGGTGGAATATCTGCGCCGCTCCATAACAGAGGCGTTGAAGACAGTTTTAAATGTTAAGTGCTAGGTGCTAGGTGTTACATAAAGCTTTTTATCCATCGCTATCTTCACAATATTACATCCGTGCGTATACTCGAAATGTACGTTTTAAAAAGGTTTTGGATAAATTAGATCAAAAATAAAGAAACTTAATGATTTAAAATTGTTAAGCCATTATTTCGATAGCGCTCAGCTTATAGATCCTCTACTTGTTTTTTAATCTTAATTCTTTTTTCCTTAATCATAGCCGCTTTATTGCCCTCCAGCCATGTCTTCCAGGCTTCTTCTCTTTTTATGGAAATCAACATCTTTGTGTACGTGTCTTTTTTTGCTTCAAAATCTTTATCGTCCAGTTTGCTCACATCCTTAAGCTTTAATATTACATAAGCATTATTGATTAAAAGCGGCTTTTCCGCATATGGTTTATTGGGTGAGAGTTGAAAAAGAACTTCAGCCGCATCCTGATTAGAGCCCAATTTGGGAATAGCATCCCCCGGCTGGAAAAATCCTGTTTCGTTAACTTTCAAACCGTATTTCCCGGCAATTTTATCGAAAGTGTCTCCTGATTTTATACTATCTAAAATTGACTGAGCTTCTTTTTCGGCAAGGATCTGCATTTCGCTTTCTATAAAGCGGTGTCTGACTTCATTTTCTATGGTGTCCAGTTTCGGCAGGTAAGCTGGTTTCTTGTCGATAACTTTCAAAAGATAATAGCCATTTTCGGCAGCCAGGACTTTACTGATCTCGCCTTTCTGCAATTCCAAAAGCATCGCGGTAAAGTTTTTAATGGATGTAAATTCCTGCGGCGGTTTATTAATCGGGAAAAATTCCACATCCTGAATTTTTAAATTATTTTTATTGCCATAGGCTTCAAATTTATCTTCTTGATAAATAATATCATGGGCTTTTTTCGCTTCTACATAAGCGTTTTGCAGTCCCCTTGTTTTCTTTAATTCTTTAACGATGGCGCCCTTTGCATCGTCCAGGGATAATTGTTTGCCGTCTTTCGTCTTATATTTATCTTTATAGCTGCTGTAATAGCCCCTGATATCGGAATCACTGATATCCGAGGGAAAAGAATCGCCTGCAAAAAATATATATTTAATTTTTGTCTGTTCAGCGACACTAAATAAATTACTGTTACGCTTCAGATAGTCTTCCAATTCGGTCTGGGTCGGAGTAATTTCCTTTTTGATATCTTTACCTGAAATTTGCAAAAAATTAACGTTAATTTTTTGGTTCTGTAAAGCGTACAAATCGTAGATTTCCTGACTGGAAATTTTAATGCCTTCACGCACAATCGTTTCAATTTTATTGGCAGTCAGCTCGGATTTTTGGAGAGCTTCAAAATCTTCGGCGGAGAGTTGATTATAGCGAAGCATTTGCTGGTACTTGCGTTCATCAAATACACCGTTTGTTTGCAATGCCGGAACCGACATGAGTATATTGCTTAATTCCTCATCCGAAACCTGAATCTTTAAATCCGCAGCTTTGGCAATGATAATCTGCCGGTTCAGCAAATCATTATACGCTTGTCGTTTGAGATCCATTTTTTTGAGTATTTCGGGGGTAAACTTATTGCCAAGGCGAAGCTGAGCGTTATCCAGCAATCTTCCATATTCGTTATGAAATTCGGCTTCGCTGATTATTCTTCTATCAACGATGGCAATTGCATTTGCGGTGCGACTGCCTCTGCTGGAACCGAAGTAAAGAACAAAGACAACAATGATGATGCCTATAATTGCAATCATGAACCAGCCGCGCGCATGTTTACGAAAAAATCTCAGCATAAAGTCACCTCGAAAGAATAATGAATTTGTCCAACAGTAAATGAAACTTTTGCTTTATTATTATAGTCATTTGTAAAATGCAAACATAATTTAAAAAGGCGTTGATTAGGATAATGAAATACGGTATAGAAAATGACTCGTAGAGGGGAAGTCATTATCTTAATTTGTGAAAAAACGGGAGGATAAATGCTATTTGATTATATTTTAGGAAAATTTTCCAACGATCTTGCCATTGATCTTGGTACTGCCAATACCATTGTTTATGTAAAAGGGAAAGGGATAGTTTTAAATGAACCGTCTGTTGTAGCCGTATACCAAGATTCAAGAGGAATGAAAACGGTGCGTGCCGTAGGCAATGAAGCTAAAAACATGCTGGGGCGTACTCCGGGTAATATTGTCGCCATCAGGCCGATGCGCGACGGTGTTATTGCCGATTTCGATATAACTGAAAAAATGCTGAAGCATTTCATTTTAGCTGTTCATAACCGCAAGTCTTTGGTGCGGCCGCGAATCATTATTGCCGTGCCGTCGGGGATAACACAAGTAGAGAGACGCGCTGTGAGTGAGGCAGCGAGATCGGCCGGCGCCCAGGAAGAAGGAGTTTACCTGATTGAAGAACCGATGGCCGCAGCTATCGGCGCCGGCTTGCCTGTTTCCGAGCCGACAAGCTCAATGGTAGTGGATATTGGCGGCGGGACGACGGAAGTTGCTGTTATTTCCCTTGGCGGGATTGTGTATTCGAAATCGGTGAGGGTTGCCGGTGACAAGATAGATGAAGCAATTGTGCAGTATATGAAACGGAAACACAACTTGCTTATCGGAGAAAGAACAGCGGAAATCATAAAAATAGAGATTGGTTGCGCCTATCCTTTTGAAGAAATTAAAATTGGCTCCATAAAAGGCCGCGATTTGATTTCGGGAATTCCCAAAATCACAGAAACTAATTCGGAAGAAATCAGGGAAGCCATCAATGAACAGGTCACCTTTATTGTTGATGCCATTAAAGACACTTTGGAAAATTCTCCACCGGAACTTGCCGGTGATATCGTTGATCGTGGCATCGTTCTTACTGGCGGTGGGGCCCTGCTGCAAAACATTGATATTCTTATCAGGGAAGAAACAGGATTGCCTATAACTATTACTGATGATCCTCTTTCTGCAGTGGCCAGAGGCGCAGGCATGGCGCTGGATCAACTCGGTGTGCTCAAAGATATTGCTCTTCAAATATAAGAAATGTCCGGGGCATAATACAATCTATTCCAGCAGATAGCGTTCGACGCAGCGTTATAATTTTTCCCCTATCAGGTAAAAAATGTTTTTATTAAGGAAATACAAAACAGCTGTCTTCATTGTTACTCTTCTTGTCCTCGCACTGATTATGTTTTCCTATAATTTAAAATATGGTGCTGATGGAAGTTTCTTCAGAAAAATTGTATTGGAAATGGTTGCGCCTGCGCAAAAAGTTTTGAGCACTTCCGTCAAAAGTGTAAACGATGCCTGGCTGCGCTATATTCTTCTGGTCGGCATTGAAGAAGAAAATAAAAATTTAAGAAATAAGATTAATGAATTAAAAGCGGCCCTGATTTTATATCAAGAGGGTTATCTGGAAGCACAAAGGCTAAGAAAGCTTCTAGACCTTAGAGATGATTATCATTACCATTTCATTTCCGCGCGCGTTATTGATAGAGAGCAGGCTGCGCTTTCTAAAACGATATTGATCAACAAAGGTTCGGTTCATGGTCTGAAAACCGGCATGCCGGTCATTGCGCCTCCGGGATTAATCGGCAGACTGGTTGATGTCTCCTGGCATGTTTCCAAAGTATTATTATTTATCGATGAGAACAGTAATGTTGGCGCGATTGTGCAGAGGACAAGGACGCAGGGGGTTATCAGTGGAGCAGGTCCCCGCGGGCTCATATTGAAATATATTTCTAAAACTCAGGACGTTAAAGAAGGAGACGTTATTGTTTCTTCCGGCATGGGCGGTGTATTCCCCAAGGGCTTGCTGATTGGTCAAGTCAGTCATGTTGACCGGCAAGATGCCAGTCTTTTTTTGAAAATTAATGTTGCTCCTTTCGTTGATTTTTCTAAATTGGAGGAAATATTAATTTTAGCTTCCGAGGAAAATAAAATTAAATAACGATGCTTTATTATTTATTACTGTCATTTTTATCAATATTACTGGTAATACTGCAATCAACTATCACCGATATATTTTTTTCCGGCCGCTTGGTGTTCGAATTATCGTTGATTGTTGTTATTTATGCCGGATTTCGTCTTGATTTAATCAGAGGAACAATCCTGGCATTTATTCTCGGGTTCGTCTTTGATTGTGTTTCCGGTCCGGTGCAGGGGTTATTCACTTTTATTTATGTCGTTATTTTTTTATGTTCGTTTTTTGCTTCCGGCCGGCTGGCTGCCGAAAAAATATATATTATTGCCTTGTTTAGTTTCTTTTGCGCTTTTCTGAAAGAGCTTATGGTGATTTTATTTTATTATTTAGCTTTTAAATTTGACGTATTAATAAATATGTATTTTGTTTTTTTGCCGCAGGCTTTGATTGTCAGCCTGTTTGCGCCCGTATTTTTTTATCTGATGCGCCGGGTAGAGGTATCTTTCTATGGAAAAGCGGTATAGCCTGATGAACGGGCAGGAACCGGCCGAATTTCGGCAGAAAATAAAAATCGTCGCTGCTGTATTGTTGATCGCCATTTCAATTCTGTTGTTGAGATTAGGTTATTTACAAGTCATCAAGGGAGAGGAATTCAGGCAGAAGTCGGAAAATAACTCTGTTCGTTTTCGGAATATCAAGCCTTTGCGCGGCTTGATTATGGACCGCAATGGTAAAGTTTTAGTGGATAACAGGCCTTCATTTGATGTGCTTTACATACCTAATAAAGTTAAGGGTAACGAATTATCGGTGGAGAAACTTAAGGAACTCTATAAAAGTAAATCTCTGGAGTTTTCTTATGATCAGTCTATTTCTAAAACTGCAAGACCATATTCACCGATCAAATTAGAAAAAAATGTGAGCATGGAGAAAGTTGCTCTCGTCGAAACCAATGCGCTGAATTTGCCGGGCATATATATTGATGTTTCACCGGTTCGTTTGTATCTGGACGGAGAAATGCTGGCCCCAATTATCGGGTACACGGGAGAAATCAGTCAAGAGGACCTGGAAAAGAGTAATGACGAATATGCCTACGGTGATATTTTAGGAAAGCATGGCCTGGAAAAGTTTTTCGACGCCTACATTCGCGGCCGTCGCGGAGCGGAACTGGTTGAGGTAAATGTTTACGGCAAAGAAATAAAAAATTTAGGACGGAATAATCCTGTTTCCGGTTACAATCTCGTTTTGACCATAGACGCTGACTTACAAAAGGCCGTGGGAGAGGCATTTGAAGGCAGAGCCGGAGCCGCCGTTGTTCTGGATACACGCGATGGCTCGGTGCTGGCCATGTTCAGTTCGCCTTCTTTTGATCCCAACTTGTTTAACAGCGGAATTTCTTATGATCAATGGGACAAGCTGCAAAACAATCCATTCGCTCCTTTATCCAACAAGGCAATTTCCGGACAATATCCTCCCGGTTCAACTTACAAGCTAATCGTTGCCGCTGCTGCATTGGAAGAGGGCATCATTACTCCCGATACTAAAGTGCTTTGCAAGGGTTCCTTTACCCTCGGCAACAGGACTTATCGTTGCTGGAATAAACATGGTCACGGTTGGGTTAATCTCCATCAAGCCATTGTCGAGTCATGCGATGTTTATTTTTATACAGTGGGGAAAATGCTGGGAGTGGACAAGATAGCTGAGTATGCAAAACGTTTCGGTCTGGGAGAGGCTTCCGGCATTGATTTGCCTGGTGAGAAAAGCGGATTGATACCCACAAAAGAATGGAAATTAAAGAGGAGAAAAAGCGCCTGGCAGATGGGGGAGACGATATCCATATCGATCGGGCAGGGATTTAATTTGGCAACTCCGCTGCAATTAGCTAACGCCTTCAGTGCTTTTGCCAATGGCGGTACTTTGTGGCGTCCGCGTTTAGTAAAATACATCGAGTCAACAGACGGGAAAATATATAAAGAATTTCTACCGGAAAAAAGGGGAGAATTAAAATTAAGTCCCAAAACTATTGAGATTTTAAACAGTGCTTTGTGGGGTGTGGTTAATGAACCCGGCGGCACCGGTCACGCCGCGAAATTATCAGGCATTGAGGTTTGCGGCAAAACGGGCACTTCGCAGGTGCTGGGATTACCTGAAGATGAAAAAGCGCGCCGCATGAAAAAAATAGGTGCTTTTTACAAAGATCACGCTTTGTTTGTTTGTTATGCGCCGCTGAAAAATTCGGAGATAGCTGTTGCGGTGATTTTGGAGAATGCCGGCGGCGGCGGCGCGGTTGCCGCTCCGGTCGCCCGTAAGATATTGACTGCTTATTTTGAAGGAAAGAAAAAAAACAAACAGCCGCA
Organism: uncultured delta proteobacterium; assembly: GCA_963710575.1. Classification (GTDB taxonomy): domain Bacteria; phylum Desulfobacterota; class Syntrophia; order Syntrophales; family Smithellaceae; genus Smithella. Next base: position 139,093 of record CAVQAL010000010.1, read on the forward strand.
AGTGATGGCGCAAAACTGGCCGGCAAACAAAGGTGTCCATTAATTTCATAAGGAAGTCTGATGATTTTTTTAAAATTTGACCGGCGCATTTTTCAGCACTTTGACTGGACGCTTCTGGCGCTCGTGCTTTCTGTTTGTGCAATCGGTATTTTAAATATCTATTCCACGGGCTTTAGTGCCAGCGAAGGACAATTTCCTCTTTACCTGAAGCAGATTCAGTGGATTGCCCTGGGATTGATTTTCATGATGATTATTTTTTTCATTGATTACCGCGTTATTATTCAGAGCGCTTATGTCATTTACGGTATTTCCGTTGCGCTTTTAGTGATTGTATTTCTTTTTGGTTATGCGGCGCATGGTTCGCAGCGGTGGATCGGCGGCGGCGGCTTTGCCCTGCAGCCTTCGGAATTAATGAAGCTCGTTATAATAATCACTCTTGCCCGTTATTTTGATGATCATAAAGCCAATGAACCTTACAAATTAAAAGAGCTGTTGATGCCTATTTTAATCGTTATCATGCCTTTTTTGCTGATTTTAAAGCAGCCGGATTTAGGCACGGCCCTGATCTTGATTATTATTTTCATTTCCATTGTTTTTTTTATTGGAATGAATTGGAAATCTTTTATCATTGCTTTATCCGGCGGATTGATATTCATTCCCATTGGCTGGCATTTTTTGAAAGATTATCAAAAAGACAGATTCATTACATTTCTTAATCCCGAAAACGATCCTTTAGGCGCCGGTTATCATATCATCCAATCCATGATTGCTGTCGGTTCCGGAGAAATTTTCGGCAAGGGCTTTCTAAGCGGTTCTCAAACCCAGTTGAAATTTTTACCCGAGCAGCAAACTGATTTTGTCTTTTCCGTTTTTGCCGAGGAATGGGGCTTTATTGGCGGGCTGATCCTGATCATTATGTTTATGGCCATTATCTTTTGGGGATTAAAAATTGCCTTGCAAGCCAGAGATTTATTAGGCACAATCATAGCGTTCGGAATAACCGCTCTTATTTCGTGGGAAGTTTTTATCAATATAGGAATGGTTTTAGGAATATTGCCGGTTGTCGGCATTCCGCTTCCCTTTTTAAGTTACGGCGGGTCGGCAATGCTGTCATTGATGATGGCGATAGGACTATTAATGAATATAAGTGCGCGCAAATTTATTTTGCAGCGTTAGTAAGTTAGAAATTATTTTCTGCGTTATCTACCCCGCGAGGGGGTACTGAAAAGAGTGGCAGAAAATAATTTCGTTAACGAATTAGCAAGTCAGAATTTGCTTTCTGGTAGAAAGCAAATTCATTAACGCGCTTATCCCGCATGTGCGGGACTTATCCCGTTTATCGGGGCTAGTAATAAATGTCCGGCAGATATAGGACAACCGAAAATGTTGCCAAAAAAGTAAATTGATTTAAATAACCCAAAAACAATAAGGGGGATGCCGTGTGGGAGAAAAAGAAAGAAAGCGAGGAGATTAAAGCTTTTTTAGGCCAGGGCGCAGAGTTTATCGGTAAACTTATTTTTAACGGATCTGTTCGCATCGATGGAAATTTTCAAGGAGAAATTTATGGACAAGGATCATTGGTCGTTGGCCAAGGCGGGCTGGTTAAAGCTGACATTGCGGTTAAAAGTGTTTATATAAGTGGCGATGTGCAGGGCAATATTGAAGTAAAAGAAAAGATTAATATTCATCCGACAGGAAAATTCTGGGGTGATGTTCACACACCGGTTTTTATCATGGAAGAAGGGGCTTTTTTTGATGGCAGATCGCATATGGCGGATATAGCGGACAGTAAAAAAGATATTCATCAAGCAGATTGATGGGGCGATAACCCATCCGACCGGACATGATAAAAAAGCATTTATTTATTTCCGCACCAATCATTTCTAACCTGTTATTATTGTCATAATGCGTAATTACAAAAAAATAGACTGACGGTCAGAAAATACTTGACAAGAAAATAATGTTATGATTAGTAACCCACAGTTTTGAGTATCAAGAGTAAGGTCGTCTGTCCTTTTAAATATATTCAAAACACCATTGAATTAAAAACTTCATGCATTTGAGGTTATGCATATTGATAAAAACTGCCAGGTAAACAAATGTTTTACCCGTGGGTTTTTATAAAAAATGCAGGAGATAAACAAATGAAAAAACTGCTTTCCTTCTTTACTTTTTTCAATTTCTTTCTAATTTCAATTAGTGTTGCTTTTGCTGCCGGTGGCGCTGAAGAAAAGTCACTGGTTAAAGTCATCCCTGACATATCACTTTTGGTCCAAATGGGTTTATTCCTGAGTTTAACTTTTGTGCTTAATATTCTGCTTTACAAACCAATTCTGTCCATAATTGACCGGCGCAGAAAACAACTTGAAGAATCGGAAAACGAAATTAAGCTCTTTAATGAATCAGTAGAAAAAAGGGTTGCTGAATATGAGGAAAAATTAAGACAAGCAAAAATTAAAGGATCGGAACTAAAAAAAGAAATAATTCAAGAAGGCGTGAATCAGGCTAAAAACATTGTTGATGTTGTTCGCAACGAAATACCTGTCATTGCGCGGGAAGCTCAGCAAAAAATGGATAAAGAAGTCCAGAAGGCCAAGCTTATTTTGGATAGCCATTCTAAAGAATTATCTTTGGAGATTGCCCATAAAGTATTGGGGAGGCCGGTACAATGAAAAAAAAGATTTTCTTCTTTACGTTTTTCATATTTCTCATTTCAATCAGTATTGCTTTTGCTGCCGCTGAAGGTGAGGGCGGTCACGATTCCAAAGAGTGGATTGATTTAGGCAAGAAGACTTTTGATTTTATAGTCTTGGTTGGTTTGCTTTATTGGCTTTTAGCCGCTCAGATAAAAGAATTTTTTTCCGGGCGTCGTGTTGAGATTAAAAAAACTATAGCAGAATCGGTGGAGAAAAAGGCGGAAGCCGAAAAAAAATACCGGGAATATTCAGAGAAAATCGATAAAGCCTCAGTGGAAATTGACGGTATTTTTGAGATGATTAAAGCCCAGGGTATCACCGAAAAACAAAAGATTATTGAAGATGCCGAAAAGGCCGCCATAAAGATGAAAGAAGATGCCCGTACGCGCATTGAACAGGAGTTGAAGGGGGCGTCAGACCAGCTGAAGGCGCAAGCAGTTCAGCTGTCGGTGCAAATGGCTGAAGAAATTCTTAAGCGAAGCATTACGGTACAGGATCACGAGGCAATGGTTAAAGAATATATGGATAAGGTGGTAATAAAACATTGATCAGCAATATTTCCAAGCGTTATGCGCGAGCTTTTTTTGAGATTGCAACTGAGGAAAAACAGTTAGAGCGATACTATAACGAGCTCAATCAGTTTGCGTCGATTATTGCCCAGAACAAAGCTTTAAGCGATTTTTTGGCTAATCCGGTCTTTGAGCAGGGCAGTAAAAAAGGTGTTGTAAAAAGTATAATTGACAAATTGCAGCTATCCCCCATGACCATAAGTTTTTTAAATCTGCTGGTGGATAAAAAAAGAATTGATATATTGCATGATATAGTTCTCTGCTACCGCCAGTTAATGGATGAAGCGCTTAAAAAAATGAGGGTAAATTTAAAAACAGCATTTCCTCTTTCCAGCAATATGCAGGATTATATCAGCTCTAATCTGGAGAAACTAACGGGCCGGAAAGTTGAAGTATTCATAGAAAATGATCCCAGTCTATTGGGTGGCATAGTTCTTGGGGTTGGCGATACACTTTATGATGGCAGCATCAAAAATCAATTGAACAATATGAGGAATCTCTTAGGGGAGGCTAGGTAGGGCATGGAAACAATTAAAGCGGAAGAAATTAGTCAAATTATTTCTGAGCAAATAAAAAGCTATGAAAAAAAGCTGGATATAAGCGAAACAGGGACTGTCTTATCCGTTGGCGATGGTATTGCCAGAGTATACGGTGTGCAGAATGCAATGGCGATGGAGCTTCTGGAATTCCCCGGCGGCATTTTGGGCATGGTTCTTAATCTGGAAACAGACAATGTCGGCGTTGCGGTTTTGGGTGAAGTTACTCACATCAAAGAAGGCGACATCGTCAAGAGAACCGGCAAGATCGCGCAAGTGCCGGTCGGTGAAGGATTGCTGGGACGTGTAATTGATGCGACGGGCGCACCCCTTGACGGTAAAGGCCCGATTGAAACCAATGAATACCGCCGTATTGAAATGATTGCTCCCGGTGTTATTCAGCGCCAACCTGTTAATCAACCGATGTACACAGGATTGAAGGCTATTGATGCCATGACACCGATTGGCCGCGGACAGCGCGAACTTATTATCGGTGACCGCCAAATTGGCAAAACGGCAATTTGCGTTGATTCAATCATCAGACAGAAAGATACCGGTATTAAATGCATTTATGTTGCTATCGGACAGAAGAAATCTACCGTGGCGCAGGTTGTGGAAAATCTGAAAAAGCATGATGCCATGTCCTATACGTGTGTCGTGGCCGGTTGCGCCAGTGATCCGGCAACTTTGCAGTATATTGCTGCTTATGCCGGTTGCTCGATCGGTGAGTATTTCCGTGATAAAGGCGAGGATGCCTTAATTATTTACGATGATCTTTCCAAACAGGCTGTAGCCTACCGTCAGATTTCACTGTTGCTGCGCCGTCCTCCAGGACGTGAAGCTTTCCCCGGCGATATTTTCTATAACCATTCCCGCTTGCTGGAGCGGGCCTGTCGTGTAAGCAAAGAACTGGGCAGCGGATCACTGACAGCTTTGCCTGTTATTGAAACTCAAGCCGGTGACGTTTCCGCTTACATTCCGACAAACGTTATTTCCATTACTGACGGGCAGGTTTATCTGGAACCAAGTTCATTCTTCTCCGGTATTCGTCCGGCAATCAACGTCGGTTTGTCGGTATCCCGAGTCGGAGGCGCGGCACAGGTTAAGGCCATGAAGCAGGTCGCCGGAACTCTAAAACTTGATCTGGCCCAGTACCGCGAATTAGCAGCCTTTGCTCAATTCGGCAGCGATCTTGATAAATCAACACAGGCTCAATTGGATCGTGGCGTCCGTCTAGTGGAATTGCTCAAACAGCCTCAGTTTATGCCCATGTCTCTTTCCAAAGAAGTTGTGATACTTTTTGCCGGTACCAGAGGTTTTATCGATAAATATGAAATTGAAAAAGTCCGTGTCTATGAATTGCAACTGCTGAGTTTTGTGGAAAGCAAGTATCCGGACATAATGAAGGAAATTGAAGACAAGAAAATTATATCGCCGGAATTGGAAAAGAAAATGAAGGATATGCTGACAGAATTTGATTCTGTTTTTGTTGCAGAGTAATTAAACAATTAATCCGTTGAGGAGAATTTTGTAGTGGCCTCGCTTAAAGATATAAAAAGAAAAGTAGGTGCCGTTCAAAAAACGAAGCAGATTACACGCGCTATGAACATGGTAGCCGCGTCGAAGTTCAAGTCCTCCCAAGTAAGGATGGAAAACTTCCGCCCTTATGCCGGCAAGTTTATGGACGTGCTCAATAGTTTGGCCTTGCGTGTGGATACTATGTCTCATCCGCTTTTGGCTGTCCGCGACCCTAAAAAAATCAGGGTAATTTGCATGACTTCTGATCGCGGCCTTTGCGGCGGGTTCAATACAAACCTGATCAAGGCAACCGAAAGATTTTTAAAAGATAAAAGTGCAGAAGGAAAAGATGTCTCTTTAATCAGTGTCGGACGGAAGGGAAGGGATTATTTCCGTAAAAAGGCTGACATTATCGGACAATGGGTAGATATTTTAAGTAAATTTGATATGACACTCTCCGTTTCCATCGCTGATGAAGTTATCCCTCCTTTTATCAAAGAAGAATATGATGAGCTTTATTTGATTTACAATCAATTCGTTAATGTTTCCGTACAGCGGCCGACAGTAATCAGATTATTTCCTTTGCCTTCCATTGGACAGGATGTTGATGTTGATCCGGAAAAAAGAATGGATTATTCGTATGAACCATCTGAGGAAATTTTATTGCAGAAACTCTTAACGATGTATGTACATGTTCTGATTTTTCGTGCTCTTTTGGAAACATCGGCAGGAGAAAACGGCGCACGGATGGCGGCCATGGATAATGCAACCAGCAATTGCGAAGATTTAATCAAATCATTGACCTTAAAAATGAATAAAGCAAGACAAGCGGCGATTACGGCAGAGTTGATGGATATCGTTGGCGGTACCGAAGCTCTGGCGAAAGGATAATATTTTACGGCACAAGTTGCCACAGAATAAATTTGGTAATACGACTATTTGCAAGGAGATAGTTATGAATATAGGAAAAATTGTTCAAGTCATCGGACCGGTTGTTGACGTGTCTTTCGAAGAGGGAAAACTGCCCAGTATTTTAAATGCAATCTTGATTACCAATCCCGCTATCAATGATCAGGAAGATAATTTGATCGTTGAAGTCGCGCTGCATCTGGGAGACAACGTTGTCCGCTGCATTGCTATGGATATTACCGACGGTCTTGTTCGCGGAATGAACGCGAAAGATACCGGCTCTCCGATCATGGTGCCGGTTGGAAAAGAATGTCTCGGCAGAATTTTAAATGTTGTCGGTAAGCCAGTGGATGGCCTCGGACCGGTGAATGCTACGACTCACATGCCGATTCATCGTCTATCACCGACATTCCTGGAGCAGGATACATCTGTTCACGTTCTGGAGACAGGCGTTAAGGTTATCGATCTTCTGGTGCCTTTCCCCCGCGGTGGTAAAATGGGTATGTTCGGGGGCGCAGGCGTCGGCAAAACAGTTGTTATGATGGAAATGATCCACAATATTGCTCTGCATCATGGTGGAATTTCAGTTTTTGCGGGCGTTGGTGAGCGAACTCGTGAAGGAAACGATCTATATCTGGAAATGAAGGAATCGGGAGTTATCAAGCAGGCGGCATTGATCTATGGTCAGATGACCGAGCCGCCCGGAGCCAGAGCAAGAGTTGCCTTAACCGGTTTGGCAGCAGCGGAGTATTTCCGTGATGTAGAAGGCCAGGATGTGCTCTTATTTGTTGACAACATTTTCCGTTTCACTCAGGCCGGTTCGGAAGTTTCGGCTCTGCTGGGACGTATGCCTTCCGCCGTTGGTTATCAACCGACATTGGCGACAGATCTGGGCGAACTGCAGGAACGCATCACTTCTACAACCAAAGGTTCGATTACAGCCGTTCAATGCGTTTACGTTCCCGCTGATGACTTGACTGACCCCGCGCCGGCAACCACGTTCGCGCATCTTGACGGAACCGTCGTTTTGTCCCGTCCGATCGCGGAACTCGGTATTTATCCCGCTGTGGATCCTTTGGATTCAACATCGCGTATTCTTGATCCTAATGTTTTGGGTCAAGAGCATTATGCAGTCGCACGACAGGTACAGGTGACTCTGCAGAAATATAAAGACCTGCAGGACATCATTGCCATTCTGGGTATGGATGAGCTTTCTGAGGGCGACAAGCAGACCGTCAGCCGGGCAAGAAAGATTCAAAGATTCCTGTCACAGCCGTTCTTCGTTGCTGCTCAATTTACAGGAACAGAAGGTAAATTTGTTTCCGTCGCGGATACAGTGAGAGGCTTCAAAGAGATACTGGAAGGCAAACATGATGATTTGCCTGAACAGGCTTTCTGGATGGTCGGCGGTATTGAAGAAGCTGTGGAAAAAGCCAAAAAGATTGCGCAATAAAATTGTAGCGGGAGAAAGTAAATGGCCGATGAATTAATACTGGAAATTGTAACGCCGGAAAAGATGGCCTTTTCGGGCAAGGTGGAAGAAGTTACCATTCCGGGTACGGAAGGTGAATTCGGCGTATTGCGCGGTCACGAAGCATTTCTGACTTCCGTGGATGTTGGCGAGTTAAATTACGTCAAAGACAGCAAAAAAATCTATTATTCTGTCAATACCGGTTACGCGGAAGTTACCTCCAGTAAAGTTACAATTTTAATTGAAACAGCCGAGAAATCTGATCATATCGATAAAGACAGAGCCCAGAAAGCAAAAGACAATGCGGAATCACGCCTGGCGCAAATAGCCAAAGAAGATGTTGAATACGAAAGAGTACGTGCCGCCTTGGCTCGGGCGATAGTGCGTTTAAGTGTTGCCGAAAAACAATAAGTAATTTTTTTGTGAAACTACAATTCCAAAAGCGAAACTCGGCACATGCCAGGCTTCGCTTTTATTATTTGTGTTATATGAAGATATATTGACTTTTTTATGTAAATATTTTATTCCTTTAAATTATAAAATACGTAGCAGGGTAGCGATGGCGTTTTTATAAAATGGCGAATGGAAAGTTATTTATTTAACTTTCATTAATAACTTTAGAAAATGAAAAGGAGGTTGTTATGAAGAAAAGATTCTTTAGTTGCGTGGTAATAGTTACCTTGATGGTGTTCCTATCTGTTGGTTCTGTTTTTGCCGCAGATGATGCAGGAAAGAATTTCATGTCCAATAAAGTTGGCGTTGGTTATCAGGGAATGGTTGCCGGTAGTTTTCTGAACGGTATTTCCGTGCGTGGCTGGATAGGCGACCGTGTTGGTTTGGAAGGTAGTGCATTTTTGGGTAGAGCGGATCTTCAATACGGCGACACTGACATAAAAGGCGATTTGTGGCAAATTGAAGCCAAGGCAATGTACGCCTTTGTTGTTAGAAACTACAGCAAATTCTATGCCGGTGCTAAAATTGGCTACGGTCAGGTAGATGGCAGCGTACCTGGCGATAAATTTGATAATAAGGGTTTTTGGACTCCCGGTGTCTTTGTAGGCGCTGAATGGAGTTTCCCGCAGCTTCCTGAAGTAGGGTTCAATTTTGATGTCGGTTACTCAGGTATGATATACGACAATAACAATTTAAAAATCGATATCGACGGAGTAAATGCCACATTTGGAATTCACTACTATTTCTAAACATTGCTGATTAGACAAGATTTGAATACTGCGGCGGTTAGAGATTTTTCTTTAACCGCCGTTTTTTATTGCGGGAGTTAGCGATTCCGGTTGAGATTCTTGTTGATATTGACCAGGCATTAATATAAAAGCATAAACAATTATCAATCTTATTTAAAGTACATTGAGTGCCGCACAATTATTTTTAAATTGATTCACAGAAAGGGAAAATAAGTATGAACAAAAAAAAAGGTTCAACTAGATTTTTATTGTATTTCTTTATCCTGATGTTTTTGATGTTCATTGCCGGTTGCAGCAGTAAGGATAATAAACCTGCACCTGCACCTGCATATACACAGGCCGATCTTACAGGAACATGGCACGCACATATGCTGCAGGCAGGCAGCACGGGCATCACGAACCAATGGCAATATGTGACCGTAACGATCGATTCCACGGGGACATTGACCTTTGCGGATTGTCTTGACGGTACAACAAGCACAACTTGCCCGACAGGTCCGATAGTGTGGACGATTAATTCAAGCGGCGTAATATCTGAAACTGATAACGGCACGGCAACCGATTCTCATTTTACGATGACATCTAATAAGAATTTCATCGCCGGAACGGGAACAGGCGGCGGCGGAACAGGCTCACAAATGATTATCGCCCTCAAAGAGGGGACTTCATATACTGGCACGGAATTAAATAGCCAGTCGCTTATTTATCATGAATTGGCTGTTGGCGTTGCAAATCAGTGGATATATGGGACAGGAACTACTTATAGCGACGGTGAATTAACTATAAGCAGTTACACCGATCCATCTGGCACGCATCCGTCTGGAGATACCGGATATAAACTATTAGTTAATACTAGCGGAGACGTCACGCTGCAAGGCGAAGACAGCTTCCATGGATTTCTCTCGGATGATAAGAAGACGATTGTGGGGGTATTAAACTATGATCCTAGTAGCCCTGCTTTGATTATTTTTCAGATTACCACCGGTCAGACTGTGACTGCCACCGCATATCTCGGCACAACATTTTATGGTCACGAGCTTGCCTGTGGCGCCTCTCCCGCGCCTTTCTGGGATCATGAAACCGTAACAGTGGGCATCTTAGGAGGCATAACCCTTAGCGACTTTGTGTCCAGTAGTTCCTCGGTGACTGCTCCCACCGCGACATTGACAGGCTCCATCGATTCTTCGGGCACTATAACAATAAGTGGAATAGATCAGTACAATGGGCATATCTCATATGATGGAAATTTCGTAGTGGGCACACAGACGGATGATACCGATACCGGCGTCTATTCACTTAGCATAATGACGAGGTAAGAAAACTACTATATCGGTTAAAGGCCTGCCCTCGTTGGGGGGCAGGCCTTTACGCCAATAAAAGCAAGCGTCACAGTATTAATTTATTGCTCAAAAATATTTTCCAAAACAAGTTTTTCTTCCAATAGTTTATTGGCTTCATTTAATTTTTCCGGCGCGGAATACACGGCCACCGCCGCTGATTTTGCCGCCTGGGAAAAATAATCAGCTAAAGTATCTTTTAACTTCCGCGGAGTAGCGGACAAAATATCGTTTCTGAATTTTTGGCGCATATCGTCATTTATTCCGGCAAAACTGCGCATCAAGGCCGTATAGCCGCGGCCTGCCGGATCCAATGGCTTGTCCAGCATGCCGATGGTGCTGATGATTGCCTTTTCCATTTCGCCTGCAGAAATTTCGTTTTGCGAATAAAAAGCTTGCGCGTCTTTGAATACTTGCATTGTTTCCACGATGTGAGGATCGCGATAGGAAAGAAAAGAAAACAATCCTAATGAGGCATCAAAAGAAGATCCGCCCCCATAAGCGCCGCCCTGCACACGGATATGTTTGTAAAGATAATTATTGGATAGCTCTTTCGCCGAGATCATCAACAGAGCGGAAGCCGGGTCAGTATAAGCAGGCGCTTGCAGAACATAAGCGACATAAGATACCTGCGCGGGTATGGAAATACCGGCGGATACGGGAGTCAGCCCGGGTTTTGTTTCATTGCGGGCCGTTGCTGCTGCCGGCAGTTTATCCAAAAGGTGTAAAATATTTTCTTCTGAAATCTTCAAACCTTTATCTTCGGCAGTTAAATTGATGACGAGGTTATCTTTAGAAAATAAAATATTTCGTAACTTTTCCAGTTTTTCGCGCAAATCTTGTTTTGTTGAATCGAAATTATTGGCTGTATTTTGCACAAATTTCAATTGTGTGCGGCCATGCCATAGTTCATCCCGGTAAGCCGGAAGGGTAAGAGCCGCGCCTGCCGCCATTTTAGCAAAAATGTGGCCGGAAGGGACGATTGCCGCTTGCAGATTATTCTTTTTCTCGGAGATTAAATCCCGCATCCGCGCATCCGCGCTCAAGTCGGAGGCGAAAATAATATCGCTGACAATATTTATCGCTTCCGGCAAATTGCGGTAAAGCGCTTTAAAAGAAAAAATCATCTTCTGCCAGTTTGTTTTGGTATCGGCGGTAAAGCCGGCGGCCAGATCATAGCCCAAGCCTCCCATCTTCAGGGCGGTGCGCTTGGCCATCTCTTCATAAGTAAGCCCGGCGGCTCCCATTCCGGTAATGAGTTTGCCCATAAGCGGGAGATAAGGCTGAAGCTCTTCCGGCACGTGCGCGATATCAAAGGCCAGATCCACATAAGCAATACCGTTGGTAAACTGGTCATGTTTGAGGGTTGGTACACCTCCGGTTAGAGTGTTTTGCGTCGAAATGATTTCTATGGATCGCGGAATATCTTCGATCTTTAACTTGGGTATGGTTGCCGCTGCCTCCGGTGAATCCGGTTCCGATTGAAATTTCTTCAGTTGTGCCGCCTGAGCGTTTATTTGCGTCAATTCGTTTTTTGTCAGCGATGATTTCAATTTGGCCATTTTATCCTGATAGGCTTTTTCTTTCTTCTCGTTGAAATCGGCATCCGGTTCCATAATCGCCAGGATTCGATGGGGATTATCCAGCAACCATTGTTTCGTCATCTTTTGAAATATCTGAGGATCATCTGTCCAACGCCGGCGGATATCTTCTATTGCCCGGGGAAAATCCAATCCGATTAAGGGATCGCCGTCATAGAGCCATGTCTGAAACACGTTGCCCATTAAAGAAATGCCGTAAGGATAAGAGCCGCGAACTACTTCTTTGCCGTGAAATTCGATTTGATGCAGGACGCCTTCCACCAGTTCTTTATCAAAGCCATTGGCCACAATAATTTTTATTGTATCAAAAATCAACTGTTCGATATTTTGCACGTCCGAACTTTGCGTATTTCTTAAACCTGCGCAAAACATTAATTGCTTCAAATCAGCCTCAATGCCGCTTATCGGAGTGAGGTCTTCGCCCAAACCGGAATCAATCATCGCTTTGCGCAAAGGACTGGCCGCGCTGCCCACAAGAAGCGCGGCTATGATTTCCAGAATAAGTGAAGTTTCATAGTCGGTGTTATCGGACATCATCCATGCAATGTTCACCATCGTTTTATGGTCGATGGGTTCATCTTTTCCTATGGGATAAGTGCTCCGGATAATGCGGGGTGCAGTCAGACGTTCCTGGCTTTTAATGGAGGAATCTATATTTACACGATCAAAACCAGCAAGCATTTCGGAAAGAAATGCGAGATGCTCAGAGGTAGTGATGTCACCGTAAATAAAAAATCGCGCGTTGGTCGGTGAATAATAAGTACGATGAAATTCCCGAAACTGTTCATACGTAAGCGTGGGAATCACATCGGGATCGCCGCCGGAATCAAAAGCGTAAACGCTGTCGGGGTAGAGATTTTCCTGTATGGCTTTAAACATCAGTGAATCAGGAGATGAGTATGCGCCTTTCATTTCATTGTAAACTATGCCGGAAATAATCAAATCGCTTTCTAAATCATCCGGCGAAGAAAATTCAAGGTGGTGACCTTCCTGCAAAAAAGTTTCCTTAAGCATGCGCGGGTGCAGTGCTAAATCGGTGTAAATATGGGCCAGATTGAAAAAATCAGCTTTTATCTGACTCGCTACCGGATAAATCGTTTTGTCCGGGTAAGTGAAGGCGTTGATAAAGGTTTGCAGTGTCGAACGCATCAATTCTTTAAAGACATCTTTCAGCGGATATTTTTCGGAGCCCGCCAGCACGGAATGCTCCAGGATATGCGGCAGTCCCGTTGAATCAGCCGGCGGAGTGCGAAAGCCAATCGCGTATAAATTTTCACGGTCGAATGAATGCAGGTGCAGAACTTTAGCGCCTGTTTTTCTGTGTTCGATTTCGTAAGCGGTAACCCGGATTTCGGGAAATGCTTCCACGCGCAAAATTTTAAATCCATGTAATTCAGCACCAGCTTGCAGTGTCGGCTGGGGGGAAGTTGTTTGATCGAACATTCAATAGTGCTCCTTAATACTTTATTTATATCCGTGTACTTTTTTCGGTTGAGGCTCCGGTTAAATTTACAAGGTCACGATTCCTCTGCCATTCAGTAAAGAAGAAATAACCGCCCAGATTAAAATTGCCACCGTAAGTAAAATGCAGGCATAGGCCAAAAGCTTGTTCCCGGCACTTTCCTGTTTATTGTCGTTATAACCCATCAGAAAAGCTATGAGTATTCCTGATAATATTCCGCCGCCGTGCGCCCAGTTATTTATGCCGGGGAATATTAATCCGAAGAAAATTAACCCGGCGACCCAGCCCACTGCCTGCTTATATATGGCTTCTCCGTAAGAGCCGCCGCGGCTTTTGCCGTAATATATGATGGCGCCGATTAATCCGCAGATACTGGCGGAAGCTCCGATGGTGAAGGGAATGCCGAACAGGACGGAAGCCCCAAAACCACAGGCTCCGGTAATAATATATAGGTTGATAAAACGATGGAACCCGAATTCCCGTAAAACAAATGGTCCCAGTTGATAAAGCGCCATCATGTTGAAGCCAATATGCATTATTCCGCCGTGCAAAAACGAAGCGGAGATTAATGTCCAGAAACGATGATATCCGATAACCGGAATAGTGCCGCTTGCTCCTAATAAAAAAAGACTCTGATTTGACGGCGACAGAAAATTAAAAGAACCGCCGCCGGCCAAAATTCCTCTCGGATCCAACAGCAGCGACAGAACATAAAAAGCAATGTTAATATAGATAATGGTTTTAATCGGATCGGAGCCGAGAAAAATCTTTCGAATAATACCCGCGCTATTGTGCAAACCGGGACGGATAAGTCCGCAATAAGGACAGGCAGGTTCGTCCATGCTGATCAGTTTGCGGCAATTGGGGCAGAGAATCGATTTTCTTTCTGAAGACATTAACGGCCTCGTAAAAAAACATTTTTAATAAAAACTTAATTAACAATATTACTCCGAGTTGTAAAGAAAAATACCATTCCGAATTGACTGTTGCTTTGACTATATGTTATCTATATGAAAGGAGGATTGTTTTGCAGCTCAAAGATCGCGTGACAATAAACATTGAATCAATAGCTTTCGGCGGAGAAGGCGTTGGCCGGATTGATAATTTTGTGGTTTTTGTTCCCTTTACCGCTCCAGGCGATGAACTGACGATTGAAATAACTCAGCTGAAAAAGAAATTTGTCCGCGGTAGGATATTAAAAATAATCAAACCATCACCGATGCGAGCAACTCCCTTGTGCAGTTATTATGAGAACTGCGGCGGTTGTTGCTATCAGCACTTAAAATATGAACATCAATTGGAAATCAAAAAAAAGCAGGTCCAGGAAGCTTTTTGGAAAATCGGCAGAATGGCATTTCCGCCTGTTTTGGAGCCAATAGCCGCGCCAAAGATTTATCACTATCGAGGGAAGGCCCAGTATCATGCTGAGGTCTCATCCAATGGCTGGGAAATCGGTTTTTTGGATATTTCCGGCGGCAAGCTTTTAGACATCGAACGCTGCGAAATTATGGAGGAAACAATTAATGAAAAAATGCCCGTTCTGCGGAAAAGCAAGCAGTTGCGCGGTTATGATGATGCGCAACTGACAATTTGGTCAGATTTTTTCGCTGCTCAGGAGAGCGAGAACGAATCAATTGCCAGAGTAGTGAAAGGGAAAAATTTTCTTGTGCCCCGCGATGGATTTTTTCAGGCCAATTTATATTTGACAGATAAATTAGTCGATGAGGTTTGTCTTCTGGCCGCAGCGAGTGAAATAAATACTCTGCTTGATGCCTATTGCGGCAGCGGACTTTTTTCCATTTTTCTTTCATCTTGTGCCAAACATGTTATAGGCATAGAAATAAATGAAAAATCAGTAAAGTACGCGCGAATAAATGCCGAAAATACCGGTGTGAAAAACGCAAAATTTATTCATGGGGATATTGAAAATGTATTACAGGAAAAATTTCTGCCGCAGGGGAATAAAATCGATTTGATTGTCCTTGATCCTCCCCGTACAGGTTGTGAAAAAACAGTGTTAAAGGCAATGATAGATTTACAGCCGCAAAAAGTTATTTATATTTCCTGCAATCCTGTCACGCAGGCGCGAGATATTAAATATTTAAATGAATACGGTTATAATCTGCAAAGTCTCTTGCCTGTGGATATGTTTCCGCAGACAGAGCATATTGAAGTTATTGGATTTATTGAAAGAAGATAAAGACAGAAAAACTATCTGCAATAAGTTTCAAAAAAATTCTATAGAGGGAAGAATTAATCTTATAAGTAATAATATTTATAGCTTTAAACTGAAAAAATTGTTATTTCTGGACATGAACTACTTAAAAAACACAAGGAGAGGGAAAAATGGCGTCGAAAAGTAAGAATGTAAGAATGGAACAACTTCGTATATTTGAAAAAAAACTGGTCCTGCGTTTGGAGCAATTAGCCAATAAAGGGATCAGCAAAGAGAAAGCTCTAACCGACAGTCTTGTTAAGAGCCTGAAATCAAAAATTAGAGAAACTAATGTAAGAATTGCAGCGTTTGAGAAGTTTGTTAAGTTGACCGAGAAATTAGCGCAAGATAAAGTACAAAAGTTAGCCAATTTAGCGGCAAAGAAAGAGGAAAAATCAGAATCGGCGCAGGAAACAAAAAAGGATGAATCAAAACCTAAAAAGAAGGAAGCTGTCGCTGATAAAGAACCAAAGAAACAACCGGCTGACAAAGCTGAAAAAGCGCCTAAAGAACCTAAAAAGCAAGCTGATGCCGCCGCAGATGAAGCAACACCGAAAAAACCAAAGAAGCAATCAACTGAGGCGGATGAATCAGCGCCTAAGAAACGAGCAAGCAAGAAAAAAGAAGAATAAGATAAATATAGAGATCACTAAAAAGGGCAAGCTTTTTCTAAGTTGCCCTTTTTAGTTGTACAGTGGCGTCCCCATGGGGAGTCGAACCCCAGTTACAGGCGTGAAAGGCCCGTGTCCTAGGCCTCTAGACGATGGGGACATCCGGATAGCCTTATGTGAATTGCGCTTTATATATTGTTAAAATTAGAATGTCAAGCTTTGACTCAACAAATACCTGATAATAAAAAAGCTTTAATATCAACCATTTTGTTGAATCTAGATATTTTGGGGAGAAATACTCAAAAAAACATTTTTGCTGGCATCGAAAAATGAAAACTTACAGATGTTGAACGTCACTCTTTTTAAAAGAGTGACGTTCAATCAGCTACCGGCAAGCCACAATTATATAAAATAAAATTTAAAAGAACCGCTATTAACCGGATAATACTGCTCTGGAGTATATGGTAGCAGTATCACTATTTTAAAAATCCGTTCTTAATGCCTTCCTCGATAAGTTTATTGTATTTAGATGTCTTGGCGGCTTCAATGTATTTAGGATTTTTCACCATTTTCATTAATTTCTTTAAAGATTTGATGGGTGTATCCTTGATCTTTCCATTCGCAATGCCTTTGGGCAATCCTGCGCCAAGATCCGGATCTATCATGAAAGTTACCCTGGTGTGTTCCCGGTCAATCCAGTCCAATGTCCATACTGAATGGAACGAAGGCATTCTGACATATCCTTTGCCGGAATCGTAGGGAATTTCATTGGTTAAATCGGCATAAATAATATCCTGACCTTTTGAGGGATCCATTATGGTTTTAGATTTCAGAACCATATCTCTATCTGTAAATAGTTGAATATGTTGACGGAGCCAGAATATTAAAACATCATTTTGCTCGTCTACTACTTTCAATATTTTTGTTTCTTTGCAATCTTCCATCCATTCCGGATAATTTTCGATTTCTCTGAGGACCACGCCAAGGACTTCTTTTCTGGCAGGGATAACGCAGGTAGTTTTAGCGGCGACATAATCTTTGCCGGCAACTAAACTTGTATATGTTTGGCATCCATCATCAGTGTCGACAAGTTTCCATTGATACCTGTCGGCGGCAAAACTGGTTGAGGCAACAATTAAAAGCATCAGTACTACGTTAATGATAAAATTTCTTTTAGTCATAAAATCCTCCTGTTTTTTTGATATTTTTCTCTGAACATGGTCATCATTTTGACGCCCAAATAACGTGAAAACCTATTGCATGTAGGAAATGATTTGTCAAGAAATCTACAGACCGGGTTAAACCGTAATATCAGTTGAGGTTGAACCTTAATATCCGTTGTGGTATAAAAAGGCTACTCATTTACTTTATGCATTGCAAGTTGATTTCTAAAATATAAAAATTAAGGAGGTCTGTGCGCGATGTCAGAAGAAACCCATAAAAAAGAACATGATGAAAAACACCTGGATAAGTTGACCATTAAGGAATTGCGGGAGATTGCTGCGGAGATTCCCCATGAAAAGGCGGTTCATGAAATGAAGAAGGATGAACTCGTTGCCTTCATCAAAGAAGCGCGGGGCATCAAGGACGAAACACCTATCAAGAAAAAGAAACATATAGGCAAAATCAAGATGACCAAATCTGAGATCAAGGCAAAAATCCGTGAGTTGAAGGTCTTGAGATTGCAAATGCTGGAGTCCAAGGAAAGCGAAAAAGCTTCTCGACTACGGCATCAGATCAGTCAACTGAAGAAAAGATCAAGACGCCTTGTTGCCATCTAATACCAAGTTGCTTTTAAAAAATTAAACTATGAATTTTTGAAAACTTACTTGGTATTATACCCGGTAGATCAACCTTTTAATATCCGATAGATAATTGGTATAAACTGCGGAATCGGCGGAAAAGCATAATTAAAATATTTCCGGCCATTACACTATCAATACTCTAAGGATAGATCATTGAAAGTTAGAGTGGGGCATAAATGAGAGTTTATTTCAGTTTTATCTTTAAATGTAAACAATCTCAGGCTAATCCATATTTTAAATTGCGCAATAAACAGCAGAGAAGTGACCGTTTAAGAAGAATCCTGGCTGTAATTTCCCTTGGCGTGGTCTTCTGCAGTATTTTAGTCTTTGTACCCAAATTAGCTTGGGCCGGCCCGCCATTTGTCACCGATGACCCGGAACCTGTTGAATTCCGGCACTGGGAAATATACCTCGCCGCGCAATACAAGCATGATCGAGATCAGGATTCCTCGACATTGCCTCACCTCGAAATAAATTATGGCGCAATACCGAATCTCCAAATCCATTTAATCGCGCCCCTTGTCTATGTGAAGCCGGAAGGATCAAAGTCGCAGTATGGTTATGGAGACACGGAGTTGGGTGTCAAGTTTCGTTTTATTAAGGAAACGGATTATATTCCGCAAGTGGGAATATTTCCCATGGTTGAGCTTCCCACCGGTGACTCTGATAAAGGTTTGGGAAACGGCAGAACACAATATTTCCTACCCATCTGGTTACAGAAAAGCTGGGGGCCATGGACAACCTATGGAGGAGCGGGATACTGGATTAATCCCGGTGAGGGGAATAAGGACTGGTGGCAATTCGGATGGCTAATTCAGCGGGAAATTACTAAAACACTGACTCTGGGAACCGAACTCTATCACCGAACAGCAAACACCGAGGACGGCAAAGATACTACGGGGTATACTTTCGGCGCCATTATCAACGTTACCGAAAATCATCACATTCTGCTTTCTGCAGGACAGGATATTAACGGTCCCAATTACCTCTCTGCTTACATCGGTTATCAATTCACATTTGGTCCAGAGAACAAGTAATAGCATGGCGTAGAAGAAGGAAAGCAAACGTTAATAATAAATTGTTTCTATTTGGGCAGAGACTTCGTCTGATTTCCCGATACCGGCGAAATCAGATCTTTCCCGAATATCCAGAAATAAATAGTCCCGATAAGTCCGCAGGCAAAGGCGGTAAAGAAGTTTACCTGAGGTGATATTTGCCACAGGAATGCCCCGCCGAAAGCTCCGATGGAGACAATGATATCCCGAATTAAATAGTATAGCCCGAACATTCCGGCCTTTTTGTCTTCCGGCGCCAGATCCATAATCAACGCTTTGCGCGTCGGCTCGCCAAATTCTTTGAGACCGCGGATTATAAAAGCCACAACCATCATCCAGAAAGAGTGCGCGAAAAAGATGACCAGCGGGAAAAGAGTAAAGTTGAAAAATGTTATCACGACGAAAGGTTTTTTCGTGGAACGGTCGGCCATGTAGGCCACCGGCAAATAAACCAACAAGGCCGTAGCCATTTCTATAGCGGTGAGAATTCCAAACTCGGTAGCAGTGATGCCATTATCTTTTATGCACCAGACAACCACAAAGGCATAAGGAATCTGCTCGGCAAAACGGATAAGAATATCGGAAACAAGCAAATTGCGCAGCGAGGGATTCATATACCGCCAGAGGCGTGAAGGATGCTTCTCGGCCACTCCCCGCGCGCCTTTATCATCCTCAATCATAATTTGCTGCAGAAAAAGGGAAACGATACCAAGAATGAAAGCCCCTACGAAAGCCAGCCGCACGCCTGTTTTTTCTCCATAAATGCCGATTAAAACTCCGCCGATGATTGGTCCCAGAGCCATGGGCAGCCGCCGGACAAGCGAATGCAGCGAAACGCCCATGGTGCGTTTATCCGCCGGCAGAACGCGGGAAACAAGGCTCATGGTTGCCGGAAGCGATATCGCCGACCAGGAAAGAAAGAATATTGCGCCGACAAGCACCGCCTGCCAGTAGGGGAAAATAATGACAATGGCGTAACCAAACAGGGCGACTAAATTGAAAACCAGCAGAGCTTTTTTGTAGCCCAGACGGTCGCTCAAATAGCCGCCGGGGAAGGAATAGAGAGCGGAAAGGAGATTAGTCATGCCGTTGAGCAGGCCGATGGTAATTGCGCCGCCACCAAGAGCCATAAGATAAATCGGCAGGAAGCGTTCGGCCATTTTTTCCCCCAGGCCGACTAGGACGACCATGGCGAGCAGGGCCACCATACTTTTTCTAAGGCCGAAAAATTCAGCTATTTTTTCCCGTAAGCTCATTTCACTATACTGCCGGTTCAGTTTTAATGTATTGAGTTTATATCTCTAGGCGACAAATTGGCCGCAGCTTATCAAGTCCTGCAAAAGAGGTGCTTCCGTAAAGGTAATAAAATACGTGAGAACGCCGACAACAGAGGCAAAGAAATTGGCCCACAGCGAATTGCCGTCTATACATAGAGATTACTTCTTTCCTGCTGATATATGCGTCTTTAATGTAGCCAATCCATTCCATATTTCATCATCGCCGACGAATTTTCGGACATCCGTGGCTGAATATCTTATGGTACCTGTGGGTGTGGCCTTAATTTTATTTTTATTAATGATTGCGCTGAGTATCGGGAAAATTGATTTTTCGTCCATTATTTTCCATGAAATTTTCTGCTCATTCAAATAAACGACCAAAGCATCTTCTGTCTGGATGTGTCTGTCTTGTGCCGCATCAAAAAGTATTTTGCGGACGTGAAGAATGTTATTGGTGTCCGAATTGGCATTTGCCGCATAAAGATAATATTTGGCGTAAATAGGTGTGGCGGTATGAAAAGGTACATCAATAAAAGTTAATTTTATCTGGCCGGTTGTCAGCAATTCCTTCAATAATGGTTCTGCTTTTGTATCAATACGTCGGCAGGGCGGACAGAAATAGTCGGCAAACATAACAACTTCATAATGTCCTTTGCCCAGCGATGGAACTGAGCCGGTTGAATCCATTCCATAGGCAGGCGTAACGGAACCTGAAAAAGTAAATAAAACAATTAAGTATCCCAATAAGCTGAAAATCAGCAACGGCAATTTCTGAATTCTGAACATAGGAAAATCAACCTCCCCGAAAAAATATAGCCACATCCGGCGGCGTTTTTTACGCCAGGCGGAAGGAACTTCATAATTAATTATAAACGACAAAATCAACATTACCGAGAACGCAAGACAGAAAGGGCAATAAACGTCGTTTTGCACCTGAAAGGCATACAGATGTACTTCCACGCCCAGCCCCGCGGCCAGAAGCGCCCTCACAAAAGAAGTTTGTCTGAAAGCCGCGAAGACGATTATAACCGCCATATAAGCGATGCCGACCCATTTGAGATCGATTCCCCAGATATCGCCTTTCAGATAACTGCATGCCGTATCGCAGTAGTCATAATACGCCATGATGCCGACGCCGATAAGCGACAGCGCGATTGTGATAACGTCGCGATATTTTTTTATGGAATCTTTTATGATCATTAGTGATAGTACCCTCAGCGCGTCTCGTTATATCTTATCTTTAGAAAAAAATCTTTTTAAATTTTAAAACCACATTGACTAAAGTAATGAGCGCCGGAACTTCAATAAACAAGACGATGTCCTCATGTTTGCAATATGGCTAAATAAAAATAAGTATCAACAATTCTTTTTTGTAAAGTTAATATATGAAAGAGTAAAAAAAAAGCAATAATGTTCTTGACGGTTATTTCTTTCTTGTTATAGATTTGTTCCGGTGCATAAACAGGATGAAAAAATAATGGCTAAAATATTAATCGTTTATCATACACAGACAGGAAAAACTGAAAAGATGGCAAATGCCGTAGCCGTTGGAGCGAAGTCTATCGAAGGAGTAGAAGTAATTTTGAAGAAGGCCGGGGACGCCACGCTGGAAGATTTATTGACGGCAGATGGATTCGCTCTCGGCACACCTGAAAATTTCGGTTACATGTCCGGGATGGTGAAGGATTTTTTTGACCGCACTTATTACGGCGCACAGGAAAAAGCTTTCCGCAAACCTTTTGTCGTTTTCATCAGCGCGGGTAATGATGGAACCGGGGCGCTCAGAGCAATCGAGCGCATTGCGCTGGGATATAAATTCAAAACAGTTTACAAACCGGTTATTGCCAAGGGAGCGATTACGGAAGAAATACTCAACCAATGCCATGAACTTGGCGCTACCATTGCCGGCGGCTGCCA
The DNA here is from genome assembly GCA_963710575.1 of uncultured delta proteobacterium. Taxonomy (GTDB): domain Bacteria; phylum Desulfobacterota; class Syntrophia; order Syntrophales; family Smithellaceae; genus Smithella. The sequence goes on from CAVQAL010000010.1 coordinate 161,274, forward strand.
GATGGCCATCTATTAACTTTTTCCATTCAACAATGACAAGAGTATGGTTAAAAGCACAGTGCTACCCTCGCAAGCGGCGGAAATATTTCCGCCGCTGTAATAGTTTTAATTATTGGATTGTCTCCAGCGTCCGGCGCGGCATTGGCGCTTGAGAACTGAAATTCTTCTAAGGTGTGTATTTAAAAGACACTCTTAGTTTGGCGCGATATTCTACCACTTTGCCTTCTTCAATTCTCATATCGAGTTCCTTGACTTCCGCAACCCTGACTTCCTTCAGACTTTTTGCCGCCAGTTCAACAGCTTTTTTAGCAGCGTCTTCCCATGATTTTTCACTGCCCCCGATAATTTCGATGACTTTATAAATGCTGCTCATAATTCTTCTCCTTTCTGTTTAATGAGTTGAAAAGAATAAACGTTTCACACCAGCTTTTCAGCCGATAATAATGGATAACACAAGCAGTCCATTAAACCGATTATGGTAAAAAAACAGCATCCGAATCATATAAGCAAAGCAATGGCAAAGACCAAATGAAAGCAAACTGAACAAACAATATAGCGATGAGAATATCTATTTTGAAATCAGATAATACCGTTGAGGATCAAATCACACAGGTGAAGGAAAAATTACTCAGAGAAATAAAAATAACAATTCATTTGTTTAATTATATCTCTTTTTTAAAAAATATCAATCAGAGAATATGAACTATTTGCTACTTATAACAAGCCGAGCGGTTGATATTTATAGAGGAACAATGATCGCTGGTCAGTCATGATATGCCTCTGTTTTGATTCCTTTTTCGTATAAATATCTTATAATAAGGCATTAATTAAGGTGATGCCGGGCATCATTATCAATAACTGTGTGAAATGGATTGTAGCGGCTTTTATCACATAGGGACGTATTGTCCGTTTCGTTCCTATTTATGAAGCGGAACCTATTTCTGAACAAGGCTGTCCTACTTGGCCTGTTTTTGCTGCTTTACCGGTGATTTTTTGGATTTACCCTTGGCATGTTTAAGCGCCGCTTCGATGAATTTACTGAACAGCGGATGGGGCTTGGTCGGCCGCGATTTGAACTCGGGATGAAACTGGCAACCCAGAAACCACGGGTGATCCTTTATTTCCACAATTTCCGCCAAACGGCCGTCTGGCGAAGCGCCGGTTATCTGCAATCCTTTATCCGTCAATATTTTCTTGTAGTCATTATTGAATTCATAGCGATGACGGTGCCGCTCCGAAATCTCTTTTTGCCCATAAGCCGCATACGCAAAAGAATCGGCACTTACCACACAAGGGTAGGCTCCCAATCGCATGGAAGCGCCCTTATCCTTAACATCGCGTTGTTCGGGAAGCAGGTCAATTACCGGATAGGGAGTCCGGGAATCAAATTCGGAACTATTGGCGCGAGCGAGCGAGCAGATATTGCGGGCATATTCCACTACGGCCATTTGCATCCCCAGACAAATTCCGAAATAAGGGATTTTGTTTTCCCGCGCAAATTGCGCCGCTGTGATCATACCTTCAATGCCGCGAATGCCGAAGCCCCCCGGTACCAAAACTCCATCCACATCATCAAGTTGGCCTCCCAGTCCTTCCGCTTCCGCTTTTTCCGAATCAATAAATTTCAATTTCACTTTGCAATTATTGGCGATCCCGCCATGCACCAGCGCCTCATTAAGGCTCTTATAGGAATCAGTTAAATTCACGTATTTGCCGACAATGCCGATGCACACTTCATGAGGAGGATTATTGAATTTGTCCACAACTTTTTCCCATGCATCAAGTTTTGGCTGTCCGGTCCATATATTAAGCAGATCAACAATCTTGGTATCCAACCCCTCGCGGTGAAAAACAAGCGGCACTTCATAAATACAACCAACATCCTTGGCGGTAAAAACAGATGTGACCTCCACATTACAAAAAAGTGCGATCTTGGATTTGATGTCTTCGGAGAGAAAATTTTCCGTTCGGCAAAGAAGGATGTCCGGCTGAATACCGATTTCTCGTAGTGCCTTGACGCTGTGCTGCGTGGGTTTGGTTTTAACTTCTCCCGCGGTTTTGATAAAAGGAACCCATGTCAAATGAATAAAAATGGCGTTTTGTTTTCCGGCTTCGTTGCGGAACTGGCGAATGGCTTCCAGAAAAGGAAGGCTTTCAATATCCCCTACCGTTCCGCCGATTTCCACAATCGATACATCGAAACCGGTGGCTGTTTTACGAATGTAATCTTTAATTTCATTGGTGATGTGGGGAATTACTTGCACGGTCTTGCCCAGATAATCGCCATGTCTTTCCTTGGTAATGACGGAAAAATAAACCTGACCGGTGGTGAGGTTGTTGCACTTTCCCATCCAGGTCGAAGTAAATCTTTCGTAATGTCCCAGATCAAGATCGGTTTCCGCGCCGTCATCGGTCACAAATACTTCACCATGTTGAAAAGGGCTCATCGTGCCGGGATCAACATTAATATACGGATCCAGCTTTTGATTGGTGACTTTCAGGCCGCGGCATTCCAGTATGGCTGCAATTGAAGCCGCCGCCAAACCCTTACCCAAAGAAGAAAGAACACCGCCTGTGACAAAGATAAATTTTGTTTTCATGATTTGTCCTCAAACTCTCCATGTATATTATGATGTGTAAAAGCATCAAAGTTACCCAGCCGTTCATCTTTCAATGGGTAGCTCTATTTCCCCGATATGGCCCATTGTTTAATTCTGCCGGCCAGTAACTTCCACCGGCTCGCTGAACAAATCAATAAGCGGTATTTTTTCCAGATAATTATCATCCCAGACAACGTTATATTCATTGACCAGATTCCGGATATCATTGTAACGGTAACCCAAAACTTCTTTCTTTTTGCCTGCAGACAGAAGTTCATTGTAGTCCACATGGAGCAAAACGAGATTGCTGACAAATTCATTTTCTCCCCAAATAGGTAAGATAACGATCGCTGCTCCATCCGCTTTGCCTTTCCCGATATAAGCATGTCCTGTACTGACAATAGTCCTTTTCGTGCCCATCAACATTGTAGAAGATTCCGCCCGCGATTTCATGTCCTTGGCCACTCCGCCCTTTTTGCGTATCGTAATGGTCGAACCTTCAGCGGGATTGCCCTGCGCATCAAGATTGTTAATAGCATAAATGGTGTATCCCCGCACGGTGGAAATGGCCGGCTGGATTCTGCTTACAGTCAGTACATTTCTGTAGGTCAGATCTTTGGCGGCAAATTTCAACTTCTCCAGCAGGTCGAAAATAATTCCTTTGAGTTCCTTTTCTTTGCGGCTTGTGCCTACGGTAACCGTTTTGGCCTGATGACGTATCGCGTCTATGGGTCTCGTCAATTCATCAACCGCTCGACCCAAGGTAACATCCAGAAGATCGAGAGGAGAGGCAAAATCTTCATCAGTCTTAAATTCATGGCGAAAATCTTCCAGCGGTAATTTGCCTGCGGCGTACTTCGCCAGAAGCACGATATCCGAAATTGTCCGGACGCCCAGCAAATTGAAAGCCCCATCATTGCGATGATGATTGAAATTATGATAGAACTCATTAACGATGCGGCGAAACTGAGCATCCGCAATTCTTTCATAAAGAGAATAATTCATTTTTAACTGACGGGCCATAGCCAGATTAAGATCATTTCTGAATTCCCGAAAGATAGCGCTTCTTCGTCTATGGCGCAGGCGGCATAATAACCCCATAGATGTCCCGCCATGGTATTGATGATCACTGGCAGCGGCATGGCTGCCACCGGGAGAGAAATTACAGCATCGGCAATCTTATCGAAACGATCATCACCTTCATCGGCAAAAACAATGACCGCGGCCTTATGCGCTTTAAATATAGCCACATCCTTGGCGATATCTTCCGCGACTGCGTCTAGGACTGCCGGCGGCGCAAACCAGAATCAAAGGTTCCGCCGATAGATCAATGTGTTTTTTATTTTCAATAATATCGGAGGAAATAGTTTTGTAACATAATTCACTTAGTTTGATTCGAATCTCATCAGCCGCCGCTTTGTTGGGCCCGCTGCCCACTATCGCCCAGAATTTCTTTGCGGGGGCTTTTTTCACACAGGCGGAAATTTGATTCCTTCTGGCAAAAACTCTCTCCATCAGCTGAGGCGCTCCTTCCAGATTACGTAATTCCGCCGCGATGTAATCATCCCTGCGGGTGCCTAAAAGCTGAGCAAAGAAAAGGGCCAGAACATGGCCGGCAATAATTTGGGAATAAAAGGCTTTGGTGGAAGCAACCGACATTTCAATATCGCGTCCATCACTAGTGTAAAATACGCCATGCGATTTGGCGGTGATGTCCGATTGCCTCCGATTGACGATGGAAATGATAAAAGCGCCGCGCTCTTTGGCCATGGCTACGGCGCGATTTGTATCTGTTGTTGTTCCGGACTGGGTAATGGGGATAACCAGAGAATCGGATAAATCATCCTTTAAGAAAAATCCGCTCAGTTCGGAAGCCACTTTGCACATTATATTAATGTTCTTGTTTTTTAAATAACGTTCCAAAGCGTCAGCCACTGCCGCACCGGCGACAGCTGCCGTTCCATGACCAATGACAATTACATTTTTGATCATACCGTTTTGGAGTTTTAAGCGAACATCTGCCGGAACAATATCTTCACCTAAATTGAAAATGACCTGCGGCAAAGAATTGTCCTTGGCGGTGAGAAGATATTTACCCCGCAGGGTCCTTTTAATCGAAATTGCAGATTCGGAAATTTCCTTGAGAAAGAAGTGGGAATGATCGCCACGGTCAATATCACGCGTTGTAATTTCCGCTTTCTGTAAACCACTATCTTTTAAATTAATTTGGGTGCCATCGTAATAGTAGCCTCTTGCTCCTTCCAGACCTCCCGATGAGGCTTGATTCAAGATAAATATTTGGCCAGTTGTCCTGCTTTCACCACTTGCGGCTTCTTCACCATTCATTTTGATAAAATGAGGCGTCACTTCCACCAACCCATAGAGTTCCGAAGAAAACATGTATTGATCAGAACTGATCCCTATATAAATGGATTGGCCGCTGCCCTTGAGCGCTAGAAACATTTTGCCTGGTTCGAGATCACTAGACATAGCTATCGCGTGTGAACCTTCAAAATCATTCAAGGCTAAGCGAAACGATTCGGTAAGATCATTACCGGCTTTCAAATATTTCTCGATTTGCAGGGGAATAATTTTTGTATCAGTTGTAACTTCCGGAGCAATCAGCTCCTTATCTGCTGAAAGCCCGGATCGTAATGCAGGGTAGTTGTCAATATCGCCATTTAAAACAACATTAATATGCGCTATGGAACTTTGATAAAAAGGAAAGTATGGATTTTTTTGATCAAGTTTATAATTATTGACCGGATGACAATTTTCTTCTGTTATAGAACCGACAGAAGCCCAGCGGGTATGTGTTAGTGCCGTTTCGCATGTCGTGTCCATTTGAGCAAAATATTGGAAGATTTTATCATTTTTAATGATTTGTCTTAAATCTCTGACATTGCGCCCCAGTTCGCCGACGATGGAAAATGTTTTGTAGGTAAAAGTTACGGTTGTTCTTTTTTCATCAGTGTAAAATACATGAGAAGCAATCCCGATCGAACCGTTTACAATATCTCCTTCCTGTGACCGCGTTAAATAATCTTCGTATAAGTCTTGTTTTCTCAGATTAAGCAATATGCTTTCCATGTCTTTTTCTTTTTCCAGAGTAAAGACAATTTGCAGTCCGGCGGAATCTCTGCCCCGAACTTCCAGACGATCCAGCGCATTGAGCAATAAATTGATTTGCCGGTATTTTTTGAAAGCCGCCGGATTGATTGCGGTTGCTTTTTTCTCGCCGGAAAGATCGAGAATTTTTGCAAAATTAGCCAGGACATCTTTCTCTAAAATCCACTGGATATCTTTGAGGAGAACAATCCGGCTGTTAATAATTTCCAGATCTGCGGAAGAAAATTTGGCGGCGTTATCTTCCAGCATTTTTTCTTCTTGGGCTAAAAACAATCTCATTTTTTCAACCAACCCGAAAAGCTTTTTGGCTCTTCCGGTCTGGAAGAAAAGAATTTTTTGCGTACTTTCCCGCTTCAGATCCAATGCGGTTTCTTCCATGGAGTTGAGTGTTTCTAATCCACTTAAGTATGCTTCAGTGGTAATCTTTCCGGTCAAAGCATTTTTTAAATCGGAACTTTTTATTTTTTCCCACAGAGACGTAAACGCTAGATCGTCAGTTAAATCTGTGGATTTTTTATTGGATTGGAAAGTCATTAATCCGGCAAAGCCGCAGTTAAGTTGGGAAGTCATAACCGGGAAAAAAATTATTGCCGGAGCGGAAACGTTTGTTGGGTGTTTGCCTATAAAGACTTGACAGACTGCAAGAAACCGCCCTATATTTTTTATGGTATTGAGGATTCGCGAGATAAACATTATTTTTCTTTCTGCCTATGAGTGTGAGAATTATTTATACACTTCGTCATAATGTTCTCAGTAATATCTTTTAACCAGTCAGTGCCTTCACGCGTTTGCGCAGGCGTTAACAACTGTATTGCTTCCAGATAAGAGTTGCCTTTATTGGACAAACGCTGCATTCTTTTTAAGAAGGAATCTCTTTTCTTCCGCCCGATTTTTTCTTCATTATTGCCGGAAAGATATGCTTTCATTTGCGGCCAATCCTGCAAAAACTGTTTTTGAGTATGCGACACGCTGTCCGGGTATATTTTTTTCATTTTTTTTGTGACTATTTCCATGGAAGTTTCCATGTTCTGTGCAAACAGGCTCAGTTGTTTGATTCTTTCAGAAATGGCTTCATTTAAAATTTTGCAGGCTCCGGAATAAATGGCATCGCCATACGTTTCTCTTATAAAAAACTCGCGGCGCACGTATCGATACCATTGTTTTAAGGCCGATAAACTAGCGATATACTCTATATTACGCTTAACTTTTCGAATAATATCGCCTCCGTAGGCTCCGGCAACAAACCCTTTTTTCTTTTCCAGGAAAGCTGGGGATGACCAAAGTATTCCTTCAGTCTTAAAATCCTGCCGGCAAATAATACCCGCGGGAATCACCGTTCCATAATCAATTTGCACCGGCCCCACAATGCCACCCTGGCCGCCCAGGAATATCGGTGGTTCCCGCAGCATGACGCCGCGCGGCACATCACCGATTAGAGAAGGAGTCGCTTTGTCTTGCCTGGGAGTATAATTGAAATGGATATAGGAACTGCCCACTTCACTATGATTCCTCCGGCTAGTCCCTCCCGCCATCAGGCAATCACAAAAATTAACCAGGCTTCCCAACTGAACAAAAGGGAAAAGGATTGTTTGTTTCAAGCCGACACAGTGGTTTCCGCCGGATTCTTCTTCCAAAAGGCAGCCGGTACGAACCTGTGCGTTGCTGCCCATTGTCGCTTTATTCAAAAAAACAGAATTGGTAAAATATCCGCCCCTTAATTCAACCGATGCGCCCAGTTGACAATCAATTAAAGTAACCGGCGCTTCATATCCCAGTTTTACATCTTGGGCAATCAATGTATTTTCGCCGTAAATTCTTGCTGCGCCATAAATTATTGAAGAACCGGCAATCCTCTCCAGATTTACCTCATCGCCGATTTCCACAGAAAAAGGGGTCGTCATCCGGACCCCTTTTTTTAAGAGACAAATTATCTTTTGAGGTAGAGTTACAGTTTTCTTAATGGTTCCAATAGTCATAAATGTTTTTTAGACGGCTATTTATTATTTTTTCCACAGCTAATACCTAGTTTAGCCATTTTGTCGGTAAAAGTGTTGCGGCTTATGCCTAAAAAAACTGCTGCCGAACTTTTTACGCCATTTGACCGGCGCAGAGCAATTTTAAATAGACCCTTCTCCACCATATTCATAACTTCTTCGTAAAGCTTGCTTTTGCGATCACCGGAAGAAGATAAAATTATGGCAATATCTTCCAGTTTTTTCCCCATTATTTCTTCGACAGCCGCATAAGGGGTTGCCTTCACATTCATAACAATTTCTGATTTATTCTGCTTTTTCGACCGCATTTTTTGAAGCTTACTCCTTTCGGACAAAATTTACTAAAAAGACAAAAAATATATTTAAAAAACATGATTAATCGCAAATGTAAGCTGATATCAATTTTAAAATTATAAAGGCAACACTTATTAACACAGCGAACCAACACATAACAATCAGAGAACGTCGTTCGACAGGATGATCTAAATAATTCTTAACTTCCGTCTCAACTCTTTCATTGCCTAGTTTATCCACAAGAGAACGAATAAGTAAAGCATGGTTTTCTAATAAGTTGGAAAAAAAATAAAAACCCTTGGTTGTTGTTAGTAGAAAATAGATTTTATTGCGCAGATTAACAACATCTAAATGTGTAATTTCCGTCCAGACAAATTCTTTTGTCCGGAAAAACTTCTCTATTTTTAAGCTCTCGTTAGTTATAATAATTTTTCTCTTTGTTGCTTCAATAGCAATAATCAAGGTACTGGCAAAGGAAACAGCCAGAACAATTTTCTCCCACATTTGACCTCTAAATAAACTGAGTAAAAACAAAAAGAAAAGAAGAACAACAATTGTATTGAAAGGTGCGAGGAATGCTTGCTTGATTTTAAAAATATTTTGCTCCATCATTTAGCTTCCTGATTTAATGTGATTTGTTACCAAAACTATCAAATATTGTTTTTCTGTATGGTTTCCTTTGCATCGAACCACTGGTCTTATACCCTCTGATGGAGCTGGAGAATTCCAAGTCGCGGGATTGAATCAATTGATTTTAGAGAACTTTAGCATAGGCCAATTAATGAGTCAAGAAACGTAAATATTTTTTTGGAAATTTTTTTGGTTTGTCCTGATTAAGAGTCCTTGTCTAGGGTTTACTCCCTTCATTGTTGTTAATCACGGGTATGAATCTCAAGGCAATTCCTTGTTCCAATTTCGTTCCATATTGTTATATTCTGATAATTATGGTATATTTTAAAAGATAGTTACAATTTTGTTACTGCCCGAATCCATGTAGATATATAGTCGAAATCATGTGGCACTGCCAAAAATCACGGCGGTTAAGGGAAATAGCAGATCTCAACCCAATAGCATCGCAAACAACAGGTTTGCTTGGCTTGATAAAAGTAAATCGGACAATTAACCATAAATCATTAGGTACATCATGAAGCTGAATCTGTTGACACTGAAGTTTTCAGGGGAATCATCAACCCTCGAAGCGCCATTTCTGAGAAATTACTTCCGGGTGTCACTTCCCCAAGTCCGCCTATCTCTAATATTGGGAGCGTTTGTTTACGCTGCTTTCGGCAATTTGGACGCGTTACTAATGCCCGAACAGAAATCCACCATATGGTTTATTCGTTTTGTTGTCACTTGTCCTGTGTTTATAGGTACTTTTCTAATGTCGTTTTCCAAGTCCTTTGAACGATATATGCAACCTCTTCTGATGAGTAATCTTATTCTGGCCGGTGCTGGCATTGTCGATATGATTATAATTGCTCCAACACCGATCAATTATTATTATTATGCCGGCCTTATACTTGTTTTCATGTGGGGGTACACTTTCGTTTGTGTTCGGTTCCTCTGGGCTTCATTAGCCGGATGGGTGCAAGTGGCATTATACGAAATTGCCGCTATCTGGATCAGTCCAATGCCCTATAACGTTCTGATCAGCAACAACTTCTTTTTCATCAGCGCAAATGCCATAGGAATGCTTGCCTGTTATTCCATTGAATTTTATGCCCGGCGTGATTATTTCCTGACTCGACAGTTGGAGCTTGAGAGGGAAAAGATTAGTCAGATTAATCAGGAACTAGAAAGGCGTGTGGAAAAAAGAACAGCGGATTATCGGATCATTAATCGAGCGCTGGAAAAGGAAATTGCCGGACACAGGCAGGCGGAGTCCCAAAGGGAGGCTGCACTCGAAGCGTTGCGGGAAAGCGAGGAGCGGTATCGGGTATTGGTGGAAGATGCGAACGATATGGTTTTTAGGACGGACAAAAACGGACTTTTCACCTTCGTAAATTCGTCGACGATACGTATTACAGGATACGAGGAAGAGGCTATTATTGGGAAGCATTATCCTACATTTATCCGTTCGGATATGCGTGATGAAGCCGTTAAGTTTTTCGGCCGTCAGTTCGTAAAGGGGATTAAAAATACATATTCAGAATATCCCATTATTACAAAGGATGGCAGTGAAGTTTGGCTTGGACAGAATACCCAGCTGATCATGGAAGATGGCAATGTTACAGGCTTTCAGGCGGTGTCCCGCGATATCACCGAACGCAAACGGTTGGAAAAGGAATTGAAGCACAGCGAAGAAAGATACCGTGAACTGAGTATTATCGATGACCTCACCCAACTTTATAATGCCAGGCATTTTTACCAGCAGCTTAAAATGGAAATCGACCGGCTGGACCGCCATGAATATCCATTAACCCTTCTCCTGATTGATTTAGATGATTTCAAGGTGTTCAACGATACTTACGGCCATATTGAGGGAGACCAGGTCTTATTACGGCTCGGCCAGATAATAAAAAGATGTCTTCGCAAGGCAGATTCCGCCTATCGTTATGGCGGTGAGGAATTTACGATCATTCTGCCCATGACAACAAGCGAAGAAGGCATCGTTATTGCGGAAAGAATCAAAGAGGAATTAAAAAAAGAGAATTTTTCTCCAGTGCCTGATAAACACGTCCATCTTACAGTAAGCATAGGGCTTTCGCAGTACAAGAAACAGGAAGACATGAAGGTCTTTGTTAGCCGGGTTGATCATCTCATGTATCAGGGTAAAAAGGACGGAAAAGACAGGATTTGTTCAGAGTCATATCTTCAAGAGAGAAGAAATAACGAAGTGAAGAATATAAAAAATTACCTGATGTCGTTTGTGGAACGGGGAGGCCCTGAACCAAGTGAGTATATTGAGCTCAACGATCACTTTTATTCTATAAACTCCATGCTTAAAGAGAGTAAGATTTCTCGCGCTCAAATCAGGGAGTTGTGGGCGGCTTGCGGGGAAGCCTTTTCGGAAGGTACCATGCAGGGATTTGTGTGCAAAAACCCCCATGGTTATCACGGTGATTATGAAATAATGGATAAAATTTATATGGAATGGATTTCATCTCAAAAACATCTTGAAAATTGGGATAAGTTTTTTCATTGGCAGGCTGCACCCAAAGCGGTGCGAAACAGGAAAGAATATTTTAAGAGCCTATTATCTGAAATTGACAAATCACCGGTTATAGAACCGGCTGTGTTAAATATAGGTAGCGGCCCATGTCGTGATATTTATGAATACAAATGTGAACATCCACTTTCAAAGATACATTTTGATTGTCTGGATGTGGATTCGAATGCCATAAAATATGCCAAACAACTGCTCAATGGTTCGGATGTTACTTTCTTTTGTGAAAATGCGTTTCGTTTCCGTTCGGAAAAACGATACGACTTAATCTGGTCTGCGGGATTTTTTGATTATCTTGACAATGAAAAGTTTATATTCTTACTGCGCTCATTAATGAAAATGTTAACAATAAATGGCAAAATGACTATTAGCAATTTTTCAACATTAAATCCATCAAGAGATTATATGGAATTTGGGGAATGGTTTTTATTTCATAGGGACATGGACAATTTGACTGAATTGGCCGGTAAAGCGGGCGCTGATCCTTGTTCAGTTTCAATTGAATCCGAGGAAACAGGGGTTAATCTATTCTTAACAATAGGCAATAACGACGTATAGAGGATCACATAACAACCGTCGCACTTATTTCATTATCGAAAGGGGACTAATTAATCAAATAAACCATTTCTTTAAGGAAATGTCTTGATATAAAGATTTAGATTCGCTAGTATTTATACCAATTTGCTTTCTGCGGCTAACTTTGTTGGCAGCGTCGTCGGCTTCCTCAACGTACGTAAAATACGCCTGCGGAGCTTCCTCCTTGCCGCCGCGTTATCCTTTGAAATCAAAATGGTATTATGTTTTTTTGAAGAAGGCTGAATGTTCGTTAAAGTAATCAGTATGAGCGTCATTGGCATGGAATCATACCCTGTGTTCGTAGAGGTGGACACATCCCAGGGTCTGCCACAATTTGCCACTGTCGGTTTGCCCGATGCTTCGGTTAAAGAAAGCAGGGATCGAATCAAGGCTGCCATAAAAAATTCCGGTTACCGTTTCCCCCGCAGTCATGTAACTATTAATCTGGCTCCCGCTGATATAAAAAAAGAAGGAACAGGTTTTGACCTTCCCATTGCTGTGGGCATCTTGGCAGCGGAAGAATTAATTAAAGAAGCCGCTTTGCAGGATTGTTTTTTTATTGGTGAACTTTCTCTCGATGGCAGCATTAAAGGCGTAAACGGCGTTTTACCGGCCGCTTTTAAAGCAAAAGAAATCGGCATCAAGTCGGTCTTTGTTCCCGAAAAAAATGCCGCGGAAGCGGCTATGGTGGAAGGGATTAACGTCTTTCCGGTGAAAACACTGCCGGATGTTGTGGAATTTTTAGAAGGACGGAGTAATATCGAGCCTGTTTCTTTGGACATAAGTAAAATTTTTCAAAAAACCCGTAAATATGAGGTCGATTTTAATGAAATAAAAGATCAGAAGCAGGCAATGAGAGCGCTGGAAATAGCGGCGGCTGGCGGCCATAATGTGATTACATTATATTCAGTTTAATCAAAGAACATTCAAAGCAGCTAACCAGCTGCATGGATTAATGATTTCCTTGGAAAGTATAACTACGAAATAAACATAATGTCAATCTTAATAAAAAATTTTGAAATGTAAGGCAAAAAGTTTCTTCAGGCACTTTGATTCAGTCAACGTATATTGTAAAATCTAAACATTAAAAAACCGAGACGCCCCTATGCATAGGGGTCACGAAGCGAAGACCCGAAAACTTCGCTTCGTCTCGGAAGTAATCTATTCGGGAGATGAAAAAATGAAAGTTAACGAAAAAGAAGCTTACCATTTCGACAGAATCCACATCAACAGCAAGATTGAACCAGAAATATTGAATCAATTATTGCCTATTGCTGAATTAAAAAAGCACTGCAAAGGATTTGAAATTTATAAGTCACACCCCTTGTTGCTTAAACACAAGTCATTGATGCAGATTACTGCACCGACATTTAAGACAATTATGATACTTCTGGAGTGCGAGCGACTGATTGGTGATGATTATATTTTTACCAAGATAGAAATTGCCCGTGACATATTTTTTGGTTCCGAAGGGGAAGCTGAAAGAGTATGTTATCAGCAATATTTGACAATTAGAAAAAAATTTTCTAACGGCTTCGTCTGGGTTCAACGCAAGAAGAAGTCGCACAAAAGATGGTTGAGGGATTATTTTGTAAGGGGGCTCTTTTCTGACGCAACCTACTACGCTGTCGATTTTAGGCAAATGGAAACAGATGAGCAAGAAAAACCACAGATAGAAGGAGTGAAGGTAAATCGGCTATTGCCTGATGCAATCTGCGATGGTGTGTATTATAAAGACAAGGAAGAGGATGAAAAAAAGAGAGCGCACAGAAGATGGTTGAAGGAACGCAGGAAAAGAGCTCTTCTTTCTGAAGCAACTCTCACTGAAGAATTTAGAAGAAAAAAATATGGTCAGAAAAAAAAGTCTAAACCGCTTAAGAGTTATAAGCTTTATCCAAGACTATCTAAAATAAATGGTCGTCCTTGTGTTCATGGAGAATGGCAAATTAATTCAACTACATATATTAAGGACATTACAGGTGTAGAGAAAATATCTGATCTATTGACTTTCGATTTTGAAGGCTTCTTCAAAAAAATGGATGCTCGGTATATTGTACACGAACGGATAAACCTTAAGGCTCTCGGAATCTTTTTGATCGGGTATAATGGTAGGAGAACATTGACAGAGCGACAGAAGATGTATGGTCTTGGGCTTGCAGCACAAACTTTTTGCAATCACTTTAACGTGCAAACATATTCAGAGCTTGTATTGGCATTGAAAAAAGAAATATTGGAAGCGAAAAAGGCAGTAGGAAAAAAATCTCTTTGGCATCAACGGATGCTTGGTTTGAAAAACTTTAATCGGTTCAAAGTCGCGTATACGCCTTATAATAATAGTAGTATTATTCTTTTTAAACCTTCATTCTACTGTATTTACAGATGAATCTTCTTTGAATTAGATTGGTATTACATAATGGTAAATATGATTGGTATATTGTTATTAATAATTCCTTCTTATGAGACATTTAATAGGAAAGAATTCTTTGTTTGTATGAGTATTGATACCTCAGTTTGTTCTAAAAGAACTCTTAGCTTTGGTATTTGATACAGATCATCTCTGGCATTTGTAGAAATGATTTATTGATGTTTGATTATGGAAAATTTCTTTTCTTCTGGTAACGCTGCTATAATAAATAATTGGTTTCATCTTGATGGTATTTTTATATAAAAGAATTTTGGAATTATCTGAATAATGGTATCTCTTTTTTTTCAATCGACTCTGCTGGAATATAAATAATTGCTGAAAAGTCGATAATGGTACTCTTATTTAATCTGTCTTTTTGACAGCAGCTCTCTTTCTTGCTTCTCTTGCTTGTGAAAAAGTGACAAGCTTCCTGTCATCAAACTGGCGTTTATTTCTCGTTTAAATGCCCCTAGAAGCTTAGATGTCATCATATACGAAGCGATATAGGCGTTGAGATTTCGTGGTATTTGGCATTCTGTGAGGTAGAGTATAGGGAGACTTGAACTAAAAGACAGGTACAAAACAGAAATTCCTGTTTAGTTGTAATTAAATTTCTTTAAAGCGACTATTCCAAGTCTTGAATTTATTTTTACAGTAATTTTCCAGCGATTGAAAACTGCCAAAATATTGCATTGATGTTTTTGAAATAGGATTTTTATATTCGCACTTTTCAATAGAATGTTTACGGCAAGTTATAGGCCGATTCTCATAAATAGAACATTTTCCGTTGTATTTTAAATGAACACAAGAATTATAGATAAGTAAATACCAACCAGAAGAATCTTTAAATGCCTTTATGTTTTTATGCAATAATTGCCACAATAAACCGTCAAAGTCGTGGATTGTACGAGGGGGATGTATTTTTTCTGTAATGTATTTGCAGCACAATTGATTGCATTTATTACATTGCGATAATAACTTTTTCTCAAGAGCATTCTTCTTCATAATAATTTCGGAACGACGCATGAACTAATTGTAAGCAGTTCAACTACAGCCCATGCAAAGCAAACAATTGTTAGTATATCAAATGCGACATCTATCCATATTACATTTTCATGAGATGCAAAATATTTATATACCGGATGACAGTCTTTACCATGCATTAATGTACATTCATCGCGATAGTACGCAGACCATGATATGAACTTGTTCAGGAAGCTAATGAAAATCTGGCATGCTACACCAATGAGAAATAATCTTATTATGAAATTAATGTTCGGTGATTTGAGCAAAAATTCTTTTGCGTCTTTGCTCGTTATGAATATTGCAGGAACTGCGATTCCGAATGCTACAAACCACGAGCGAAGTGTTTTATTATATTCGTTGTAAAGTGCCAGATTGGCATCACGACTAGCTTTAAGTTTCTCTAACTTTTCCATTATAACCCACCCCCAACTGGAATAACAACGCTTAATAATTTCCACCTGACATCGGAATGAAATCGGATACCTTCTGCAAGTTCGTGATATTCAGCAAGCAAAACTTCCTTGTCGGGAACAGATTGTACTTTGTTTACCATTTTACTCTCCTGTTAAAAGGAATGGGCTAACGTTCGGATCAGCGGTGGCTGAAAAACATCCAGTGAATACCATGGTTAGGCTTTTTACTGGTCTTATAGAGAGTTGAGAGTTTCATAATCTTCTCTTGCAAGTATATCCAATCTGTTATTGATTCTTTCAACTAAATCAGGGTCTCTATTTTCAATTATGAATTGTTTGAGCTTCTCTAATGCCTCAAAAACGTCTTTTGATAAGACATCTACATTTAAGTTTGGGATACCTGAACTTTCAAATATTAATGGGTATCTCGAGCTAGCTTTTGCGATTCCAGAAGCTTTTGGGAAAAATTGATGAATTAATCCATGCCTAAATAATTTTACAATTTTCTCACAATTGTCAGAGTATATTTGGGGGAATAAACCGATTCTTTCTGACATCAGATATTTGAAGTTTCCCATCGTATCAGTTTTTCTTGGAGTTGCATCATCTCGGGATAGATAACCAAATAAATCAATGACAGCAAAAAGCATCATTGCAAGTGGCACTGTACAGCCACGCAAGCCAGTTTCTTTATCAGGTCTGATTTCATTTGTGAGTTTATCAATATCTTGCAAAATATACATTGAAACTTCACTACTAAAGAATCCTAATACTCTTTCTTTAGACGGTGAGTTTTCGGAGTTTGTCATATAGTGGTCTCCTCATGTGACGCTCTCGAAATATTTGTTTTTAATCTTTCAACAGTTCCAATACCTGATCAATGGGAACAGCCACTGAATAGCCCGAATTCTGAGTCTCGTGACTACCTTCATTTGTGAATGGAATAAAATTTGTTATCAACCCAATACCATTAAAGTATTTATTTGGGAATTTTTCGTCAACCTCTATGACTATTCCCCCGCTCGTGCCTTGGTATGTCGGACAGTCTAGAATGATTGTCTTTAATTTATTATTCTTTCCTGCGACAATACCTTTTCTCAGTAATGGTAGCTTAATATCCAGAAAAGCATTGTTGTTACTGATAGACGTCGGATAACCAAAGACAAATACGCCATTACCCTCCAAAACATCATCGAAGAGTTTTAAGGTTGTTGCTGCATCTATGCCAAGGACGCCTGTTCCTTTTATCATTTTCAATCCATCCTCCTGTCTGATCACTTGTTCCCCTGATTCCAGTTTCACAAGCGTCCGATCCTCACCACGGCTACGTCGCTGTTTGGGTGGTACTTCACTTTGCCTTCACTCAAGAGCTTTTGTAATTGAATTTCAATTTCATTGCTTTCGCCTTTGCTGAAATCTTTTGGGTAAGAGAATAAATTTGCTATCTTGTCCTTTAATTGAAGAGTTTGTGATTTTTTGTAAAGTTGTTCTACAGCTTGTGCGAACAACGGCTCTTTTGATGTGTTTTGAATTAGCTCAGCTTTGTCTTTTTCTGACATAACGCCGTCAAACCTGAGTTTATTTTTCTCGAAATTATAATGTATTCTGTATAAAAGATGGTAAGGGATCGTTAATCCCTTAGGTAAGACCTTAAGATCCGTAGAACTCTCATAAAATAGAACGTGTCTTGCGGCGACAAAATAGATAATGTTATCTTTACCTAAATAGAAACCGCTTCCTGTGTTCATTTTTCCTTTTAATGGTGCACCTAGGTATAGCACTGGATAACTCAGATTGTCATCTGGTAGAGCCCTCAACTTGTTTGCATGCACGGACGGAATAAGAACCATGAACACACCTAGACAAGCTATTAGTTTTCTTACCAAAGAATTATCATTATTTTGCCCTCCAGTTCACACCTCAATTAATATATAAACTTTGCTTTTTCCGATAAGTTATGTGTCATAATAGCACTATTCATTCTTTTTAAAAGAAGGAAACTACGTTATCTAATTTACTACGGATTGAAATGTTGTATTTTTGATGAGATTGGCGATTTGGTGATTACAGAAAGTAATCTTTGTTTTTATTTATTCATACCTAATTCAACAGATATTTTCGATAAGTTCTAAACTAGAGAAAACAATCCATGTACTTGATATTATGTAATATTCCGGTTGACATTACGTTCTTCAGGCATCAAACTTAATACATAATAGAGAGATTCTTTTGAGTATCAATCATTTGGAAGAAAAAAACCTAATGATTTGAGGTGAAAACCGAACAGAAAACTCAATAGAAAATTTTATAAAAACGAAAGGAGAACAAAAAATGAATACTGAATTAGGAAATGTTATCAGTTTCCCTGCGAAGACAGAAAAGCGAAACAGGGCAAAAAGAGACGGCAGCAGAGTGAAGAACATTGACGGTGTTAAGTATTTCAATGACAAACAGATCAAAATGATCAGGCGAGCTGTCAGGGATCAAGCTGAGGTTGATGAGAAGAAAGGTAATGTGACGGGGATTAAAGAATGGATGGTTATTGATCTTCTGACAAGCACAGGGCTTAGAGTTTCGGAATCAGCAAATTTAAGATGTGGAGATTTAAAGCTCGGTTACTCAGAAAGCAAGATATTTGTTCGTGACGGTAAAGGGCATCAGTCTGCTCATGTCATCATTCCCGACACGCTTAAAAAGCATTGTAAAGCGTTTTTGAGCTGGAAACAGCAGCAGGGTGAGTCTGTTGGCGATGATGATTTTCTGTTTATTGGTCAGAGAGGGAATTGGACAAGTCCGGCTATTCAGCAGATCGTGAAGAAATACCTGCGGCAGCTCGGTCTTTATGAACGTGGAAAGTCTGTACACTCCTTAAGGCATTCGTACGCTGTTGGAACTTTACTCGAAGATGAAGGACTTGAGGGCGGTGCAAAAGCAACTCAGGCACATTTCAATTCAGTCAACTTTAATTTACGCGGATATAACAGACAAAACGATGGGAATCAAATCAAAGGACTCTGGAACTGAGCAATATTGTCAAACTGTTTTTAAATAGATGTAAATACGAAACTTGATGAATTGTCGTCTCTTGCCGCGGAAACAATTACACCTGAATTTAAACGTTTTGGCATTGAGATTATTAATTTCAATATAGAACGTATTTCGATTCCAGACGACGAGTTGAAAAAATTTCAGGAAATTCTTGGCAGAAGGATGGAAATCGAACAAATCAGTCAGGCTAAAGTGGGTCAGGCTTATGTTACCATGAGAACCTTTGACACGCTTGATAAAGCTGCAGAGAATAGCGGTGCAGCAGGTGGTATCATGGCAGGTGGACTTGGATTAGGTGTGGGACTTGGAGCTGGGGTGCCAATAGGTCAGCAAATGGGACAATCTATGGACATTAAACCACAAGGGCAAGATTCACAGAAAGCAGACGATGACATGACGAGACTGCAGAAAGCAAAGCAATTATTGGATGCAGGATTAATTACGCCTGAGGAATTTCAGGCAAAGAAAAAGGAAATACTGGATAAAATATAGCCTATATGAAAACTGATAACATATCAAAAGCATCAATTGTTGGTTTTTTTATAACGGCAATCACGGTTGTGATATTGCCGCTCCTCATAATACCTGCCGAACATAGATCAGAGTATTTCTGGTTTAAGATTCTCTGGGTTGAAGTTCTTGCCGCTTTAGCATGGGGATACTTAGGTGGAGGCATGCAATCAATCCTATATTCCTCCACGCAAGGCAACAGATCGGCTGCTTTAATACCTGCTTTGGGCATAACGGTTTTCTTTTATATAGGATTCAGCTTAATCTTTTTGCTATCCAGCTCTTATAGTTCCGATAATTCCTGGTTAAATCGATATCATTTGGCACTGCAGGTCTTTATAACTTTTCTATTTTGATCACTAATATTGGTCTTTATACTATTGCAATAATCACTTCAAAAGATTCAAAGACTTTTTCATCAGAAGTAAAAACCCCTGAACAATTGGCTGTAATGCTTCAGTCGGAGGAAACACGGCTCTCAATAATTCCAGAAGCTACAAAAGAAGTAAAACTTTTAATCCAATCATTAAAATCTCTAAGAGAGAAAATATCATACTCTTTGCCCACTATTCAGATTATGGGAAATGATCCTCAGTATATCGATTTTGTGGGACAAGTTAACACATTTATTGGCTCTGTCAAAAATTGTAGTGATGAGTTGGCATTAAAGAAAAATGGTCTACGAGAAAAGGCAGAATCTTTATTACGCCATGTTGATGTGATAGCTGCAAACTCAAAAAAATAGGAAGGTATGAATTATGGGGCAATGTCCTTATTGCAGTAACCAGATTAAAGACGGTGAGCGTTTCTGTCTGGGTTGTGGAAGGCAATTGGATGTAGGAGGGATTACAGAAGAAATTAAATCAGGAGGTATTTCTGATCTTAAAAAATGTTTTGGTTCATTTCCAGTAACACAGATCGATTGCTATCTTTGTGCTGATGAACAGAAATGTGCTAACTTTACTGCTAGCATAAAACAAGATAAAATATTGTCGAAACTTAATAAAATCGATGACATTAATAATTCTCTGGCAAATATGAATAATACCTTAGCAAATATGAACACGTATCTCAAATCTATAGATGCCAATATTGTTTTATTGACTAGAAAGAAGTAGGTAAAATTGCATGGCTTTGTCAGCTCTTAATTGTCCGAATTGTGGTGGTCCTGTTCAAAAAGATGATAAAAACTGTAGATATTGCAATGCATCAATTAACTTTAGTCCTGACTACAAGCAAGTCAAACTTGTTGGCTTCCCTTGTCCAAAATGTGGAACCCCCGCAGAAAAAGGTGACCGTTTCTGTTCAAAATGTGCAGCAAGTCTTATAGTAAAATGCCCTTCTTGCAGACATGATGTTCCTCTTACTTCGGTGTTCTGTCCAAATTGCCGGGTGAATTTTGCAGTTTCACGACTGATTGAAGATGCAAAGCAGAAGAAAAGTTCAGTGAATGATTTATGCACTAAAAAAGAACAACAGGTTCGCTATGAACAGTATGAATTCATCGGGAAAATACGCCTTAAAATTAATAAACGAGCTGACACCTTGTTTAATGAGGCACAGGCAATCGGGGATCAAACCATGTGGATATTATTAGGCTTAGCATTAGGCTTCGTTTTAATATTAATTGTTTCTGGAATGCTCTCAAAATTATTTTCTAACGAAAATCAAGGCTTATTTTTTCTGATCATATTGGGCGTTTTGTCTGTTCTGGCTTGGAATTTCTACCCTCCTATTGTTAAAACAAAAAGACGTAAAAAGATGTTAGAAGAAATAAAAGATCTGAGAGATGACAATACTTGGACTAACTATTTAAACAGTCAGGAATTATCTTCCATGAAGCAAAAGGAAAAAGAAACAGAGGATAAGATAGCGGCGCTGAAAGTTGAAGCAACACAGGAAATTCAGAAAATAGATGAATGGCTAAAAGATGCCGTGGCATCTATTCATTAAACCTATCAATAAAACTTGTTCTAACGACGGATATTAGAGTTTAATATTCATTAGATTTTTTTATTACCAAACTCTATTCTCAAGGGTATTTATAAAAGGAAAGGAATATATATGGCATTCAAGGTTGCCAAATGTCCTAATTGTGGTGGTGATCTTCAAGTACCAGACGAAAAAAATACTGTAAAGTGCATGTATTGCGGCAGTGACATAATTGCTCGGGAGGCAATAAAGGCTGCTGCTGCCGGTGTCAATATTGAAAATTTGTTAAGTCTTGCAAAAGCAGCCTTTGAGGCGAAAAACTATCAAGAAGCTTTTGATTACTACACAAAGGTCTTAGAAGTTGATGCACATAATTATGAAGCATGGTTAAGCAAAGGATGTTCTGCAGGTTGGTTATCTACATTATCAAATTTGAGAATGCCCGAAATGATCACAGCGTTTGGAAAAGCCATAGAATATGCACCTATGGATAAGAAAGATGAAATAAAGATCTTAGGTTGTGATCAGATGCAGAAAATATTGCTGGCATACTTCAATGTTTCGACAGCAAATTATGTTGAGAGGACATACGCTCTCGAAGCGTGGCGGTGTGCTGGTGACGCATCGAAGGATCACATTCAACATTGCACGGAAATTATTTCGGCTTTTGAATTAGCCCATAAATTATTACCAGATGATAAGGTTATATTTGAGAACATAATTTTTATGTGCAATACTGCTCTCAACGCGGAAAATGTTATGTCACATTTCATCTTATACGATCAATATTCCACAATACTTAAGATGAAAAGAGATATCTATGTTGGTAAGATGAAAGAAATTGATCCGTCCTATGTTGACACATTCCCTCAACTAAAAAAAGCACAGGAACCAGTGTTAAAAACTCCTGATCCACCAAGAGTCAATGAGAAGAAATCTAATTGTTTCATAGCAACTGCGACAATGGGAGATGCTAATCATCCTATTGTAGTCTTGTTAAGGGAATTTAGAGATTTGTGGCTTTTGAAAAAGAAATATGGCAAAATATTTATCAAATTCTATTACAAAATCGGTCCATATCCCGCAATGATTATAAATAAATATCCGTATTTAAAACGAATCAGTTATATGATGATTGTTCGTCCTGTTGCTTATGTTGCAGATCTGTTACTTAAAATCAACATACGAAATGTATGAGTAAGATCGATTGCCTGAAGCAGATTGTTCATCGCTTGTAAAGGAAAGATGGCAGACAGCATGAATAATAAAGATTTATATTCAACATACCAGCGTGTTAAAAAGAAATGCTGTCAAGAACAACTTGGTAAATCAAAGGGAGGGGAGAAATGAACGAAAAGCCAATATACAAAAATTGGTGGTTTTGGGTGATTGCTATATTTGTCGTCTCAGTAATATACAATTTAATAGTGCAACTTGAACAGCAAGTAGTACCATCAAAACCTTCGCCACAAGTCAGTGAAAAATTAAAAATTATTTCATCAGCAGAGCATTTATCTAATGCTAAAAAATCGATAGAGATGAAAAATTTCGTCGCAGCAAAAACTAACCTTGATGCAATAACAAAAGACTCTCCAGAATTTTCTGAAGCAACGATACTTCTGAATCAAGTAAATGAAGATCAGAAAAGGCAGGCTTTAGAAAATAAGATAACATCTGATGATAATACTTTAAAAGAAACGGAAACGAAAATTAATAATCTGAGGATCAAACTCAAAAAATATTATGCTACTGCCGATGATGTAAAAGATCTCATACAAGATGTCACTTTATTAACAATAGCTGAAAATGCATATAAAATTGGCAAGAGCGATGCTGAAAAACGGCTACATTCAAAAGCAGCGACCTTGCTACCAAAAGCTCAGCAAACACTCCGTGAAGCTTACGCCTCCTCTGTAGAAGAGATTTTCATGAAGACAGGGATTAATGCAAGTGTAAAAGCAGTAGGCAATGGCAAGAAAACGCTTCGGATTACATTCGCACTGATGTCACAACCTCTGGTCTATAAATTTCAGAACGAAATTAAAATCGATGAACAAGCAAGGGATGTAGGCTTCTCAAAGTTGGTTTATACAAATGGCTTTGAAAGCTCTTTAGGCAGTACGTGGACTGTCAACCTAAAATAACTTAGCTAACATTTCATTGCACGTTACTCTATTTCAATCGACAATCTTTAGTTTCATGAATCTATTGACTTGCTGGCGAAAGTAACAAGCACCTTTCTTCCGGTTTACATTTCTGTTTTCAGGCATTAGTCTTCTTATCAAAAGAGAAACAAAATTTTCGCATCAAAAATAACAGCATTTTTATAAAAATAATTCGGCTCGATTAGAGCAACAGGGGTGTATAATGTAAGTGAGGGAGGGGATATTTATTATGAGAAAGATAAAAAATTTAAAAGCACCTAAAGAAAATATGCCGGGACAACGATCTACTGAACCGCTGAGAGTTAATGAGGAATACGAAAAACCTTCAAAAGCATACAGTTACATAAGATTTTCTACGCCGGAACAACAAAAAGGGGATTCTCTTAGACGACAGACTGAGCTTTCAGAGAAATGGGCTAAAGATCAAGGTCTTGTATTAGATGACAGTTTAAAGCTTCAGGACTTAGGGAAGAGTGCATTTTCTGGAAAACATAGAAGCGACGGGGCACTTGGACAATTTTTGAAATTGGTTGAAATGGGCAAAATCAAAAAGGGATCCGTACTTCTGGTTGAATCTCTTGATCGTCTCTCTCGTGAAGAGATCACCATAGCACTGAAACAATTTCTGGCAATCATTGATAAGGGAATAAAAATTGTAACTCTTATTGATAACAAGGAATACACTCAAGAAACAGTTAATACAAGTTTTAGTGAACTTATTGTTTCACTTACGATCATGGCACGTGCGCACGAGGAATCAAAAACAAAATCTATGCGACTAGGAAAAGCATGGGAAGGCAAAAGGAAAATTGCAAGCCTCAAGAAACTCACCGCTCGATGCCCTGCATGGCTTAAACTCAATGACACAAAAACTCAGTTTGACATTATTGAAGATCGGGCGGGAATAGTTGGTAAAATATTTGACATGAAACTTTCTGGCAAAGGTGCAACAGCAATTATACGTGAACTCAATAATACAAATGGAATTTGGATGCCAAAAAGTAAGGATAAAAGAAAGCTAGTAGTGGGATGGCGGGAAAGCTACGTCAAAAAAATCCTTAAAAATAGTGCTGTAATCGGTGAATATCAACCACATCAATTATCGAAAGGTAAAAGAGAACCTGTCGGAGACCTAATGATTGATTACTATCCTTCAATAGTTGACAAAGACGTTTTCTATCGGGTTCAGGAACAGCTTAGACAAAACACTTATAAAGGTGGACAAACTGGCACAGTCTCAAACCTCTTTTCTCATATTGTAAAATGTGGTTACTGTGGTGGCTCTTTTGCGTATATTGACAAAGGAGATGCTCCGAAAGGTGGTCAATATCTTGTTTGCGATAGAGCGCGCCGGGGATTAGGTTGTTGCAAAACATCGGTAAAATATAGTGAGATTGAACGTCTGGTTCTTACTTATTGTAAAGGACTTCATGCGCAAGACATTTTGGACAAGAATGATGAAACCGCCATTAATCTATTAAAAATGAAGCATGAAGGGGTAATGGGTAAATTGATATCAATTAGCAAAGAGATTGAAAACATTGCCGACAGCATTACCTCAACCGCAGATAAAAGGGTTCGAGAAATACTTGAAAAGCGAATGACAGAGCGGTTTGATAAACAAGATTATTTAAACAAAGAGAAAGATCATCTGAAACAAGAAATTGATACTGAATCTAGGACTTTTGAAAATGCGCAATTGACATTAGATTCCCAAAGGGAACTTATGACGTTACTAGAAAAAGAAAAGACAGGTAAAAAAATAATTGACTTAAGACTGAAGCTCCGGAATGAAATAAGAAAACTTATTGATAGAATTGTAATCTATCCTGTAGGCCTTCATTTTGTTACTCACGAATTCGCTCAAAAAGCATTAGAGGACTTGTCAGAGTTTTTCCAAGAAGGAACTAAGGAATATTCGGATATTAAGAAATATTATCATGATCGTCTTGAACACCCAAAAGAATTTCGTTTATTCAAAATCTTTTTTAAATCAGGTAGCGTTCGTACTATTTATCCAACGCGAGAGAAATTTGGCATTCCTTTAAGCCTTGATTTCGACAATGAAGAAAAAGTTATTTATCTTCAAAATCTAGGACTAGATGGAAGAGTGATTTCTGAAATATATGATGATGGAGGATGCACAGTAAAGCACTACAAAAAATTAAAAGGAACAGATGGAAAAGAGGTTTTTCAAGAAATTATTGATACCGAAAGCAAAAAGAATAAGGTAATAGCTAAAGAGGCATTACGATTTGCACAAGGTGTATTTAAATAGGAGATAACATTATAATGATCGGTCCGCCCGGTTCCGGTAAAAGCATGCTGGCGAAAAGACTGCCGACTATTTTGCCCGATCTTTCCTTTGATGAAGCTGTTGAAGTAACAAAAGTATTTTCCATAGCCGGTTCCTTAAATAAAGATGAAATGTTAATCGCTGTGAGGCCGTTTCGTTCACCGCATCACACGATATCCGATGCCGGTCTGGTTGGAGGTGGCCAGACACCGCGCCCTGGAGAAATAAGTCTCGCTCATTTGGGTGTCCTTTTTCTGGACGAACTTCCCGAATTCAAGAAAAACGCGCTGGAAGCCCTACGCCAACCGTTGGAGGACGGCACCATAACAATTACGCGTTCTTTGGTAACAGCTTCTTTCCCCGCGAAATTTATGCTGGTGGCGGCAATGAATCCCTGTCCCTGCGGTTATTTTGGCGACCGCGTCCACACCTGTCGCTGCAGCCCTCAGCAAATTCGTCAGTATCAATCTAAAATATCGGGGCCGCTGTTGGATCGAATAGATTTGCATATCGAGGTGCCTTCAGTAAAATACCGCGCTCTGTCCGGTAAAGAAATGGGCGAATCTTCCGCAACAATCAGAGAGCGCGTAAACAAAGCGCGTGATCTGCAAAAAAAGCGTTTTGGCCATAAAGGCATCCTTTGTAATGTCCGGATGACGGAAAAGCAAATTCGTAACTTCTGTCCAATTGACGAAGAAGCGCATAAGCTTATCGAAATGGCCATTGAAAAACTGGGGCTGAGCGCCCGGGCGGTAAACCGGATATTGAAAGTCTCCCGCACTATCGCCGATCTGGAAAACAAAGAAAATATTGAACCTGCTCATGTTGCCGAAGCAATTCAGTATCGAAGTCTTGATCGCAGTCTAATTTAATGATATGTTAAAGAAAAAATTTTAATGCCAGACCGGTGTCCGCGGTATTGAAAGGATATAAGCGAGGCTACAGCCTGATGAAAGAGGTATTTATGGAAATTAAAATAAAGAAAGCGCCACTGAAAAAAAGAAAAGATAAACCTACTGATGAATCCAAGCTTGGTTTTGGTAAGATATTTACCGACCACTTTTTTAACGTTAAATATAAAGAAGGCAGGGGTTGGTACGAACCTATAATCGAACCTTATCGTTCCTTGCAGTTAGATCCGACAGCAATGTGTCTGCATTACGGGCAGGAAATATTTGAAGGACTGAAAGCTTACAGGGGGCAGGATGGGGCAATTTATCTTTTCCGTCCGCAGGAAAATATTAAGAGAATGAATTCATCCGCGGAAAGACTCTGCATGCCGCCTATAGATGAAAATCTTTTTATGGAAGCCATGAAAAAACTGGTTATTCTGGAAAAGGACTGGGTTCCCCGCGGGGAGGGCACCTCTTTATACATCCGTCCAACCATGATTGCCACTGAAGCAGCTTTGGGCGTTCATCCGGCCAATGAATATCTCTTTTTTATTGTGGTGGGGCCGGTGGGGACTTATTATCCGCAGGGATTTTCGCCAACGAAGATGTTTGTGTCGCAGGAGCATGTGCGCGCGACAAAAGGCGGCACCGGAAACGTCAAGGCGGCGATCAACTACGCTGCCAGCCTTTTTGCTACCCGCATTGCCACCGGCAAGGGATATACTCAGGTTTTATGGCTGGACGCCATTGAAAACAAGTATATTGAAGAAGTGGGTACCAGCAATATATTTTTCATTATTGGCGATGAACTGATTACGCCGCCTCTGGCCGGAACAATCCTGCCGGGAATTACCCGCAATTCGGTAATCAAATTGGCCAGACATTTAAAGATTAAGGTTGATGAGAGGCCGATAACGATTCACGAAGTAATCGAATCATCTAAAAACGGAAAGCTTCAGGAAGCTTTTGCTTCGGGAACTGCGGCAATTATCTCGCCGGTTGGTCAGATTCATTTCAGCGGCAGAGATTATTTAATCAACGGCGGGAAAACAGGGCCGCTGGCGGAAAAGCTTTACAACGAAATCCTGCAAATTCAATACGGATTGAAGGAAGATCCATTCGGCTGGCGCGTCAAAATATTAGACGGGAAAAAAAGCTAAAACAGGGATTTTTTAAAATTCCTCTTGTGTACAGGCACTTGGATTTGTATTCCACAAAATTGTGGAAATGCTTGTTGATAACATTGTTGATAATCTTCGTAAGTGCGTAATTGTTACGATTTTACACCAAATTGCCTAAGGTTTGAGCAACTTAAATATTCAATATAATCAATTACTTATTAATATAACGTTTTATCATCGTCACTTATATTGCTTGGATAAAGACAGATATAAACTTCATAGGAAAAAGTGTGCCAGATGTGGCCGGTTTTTTATAAAAAAATGATAAAATTTTTTTTCAAAAGAAATAAGCTATTTACGTCAGCAGTGATTAATCTTTGCCTTATTTTATCGATGCTGGCGCGACCTACTTTTGTTTTTTCTGAGGAACCACCTGCTGTTGGCGATACAGTGCAAAAGCTTCAGAGCTCTTATGAGAAAACAAAAGACCTGAAGGCTGATTTCGTTCAGGAAGCAATGATAAAGTTGATCAAGAAAACTCAAAGGGAAGAAGGCAAAGTTTTTTTTAAGAATCCAAAGAACATGCTTTGGGATTACACAAAACCCCAGGGCAAAAAACTCATAATTAATAGTCAAAAGTCGTGGCTTTACCTTTCCAAAGAAAAGGTTGTCTACACGCAGAAATCAGAAAGTATTTTCCAATCGAAGTTTCTGATTAACTTTTTTGCCGGGTCGGGAAAATTTAAAAATGATTTTGTAATAAAATATGCCGAACCCAAAGCTTATGACAAGGACGGAAATTATATGCTTGTGTTGACTCCCAGAGAAAAGACGGCGGCCTGCAATTCAGTGAAGCTGACAATTGACAAAAATAATTTTTATATTTTGCAGGTGAGCTTCGATGATGTTATGGGCAATTCTACCACGCTGAAATTTTCCAACATTTTCGTCAACACGGGACTGGCGCAAAAGATGTTCCAGTTTAGGCCGCCGGCGGGAGTCGAAGTTTTTGAAATGCCCTGAGGGGCTGTCCAAAAACGCTCATATGCGGCGTTGCGCTGCAAACCGCACCGCTCAACGTATGTATAATACGCCTCGCGGTTCTGTTTTTGCGCGCCTTGCATCTGAACATTTTTGAACAGCCCCTCAAACAACATATATTAATTGTTATGACAATAACACCGAAAAAGATATCAAAAAGAATTAAAAGCTTCATTAATACTCTAGGCAATATTGGTGATCCAGAGTATTTACCTTTTATCCTCTGTTCAAATAAATATCTTCCGCAACACTGTTTATCAAATTGTGAAGCAGAGTCGCATTTTACTGGTTGTCCTATTGTTTTTGGTTGGGTTATTTGGGAAGATAAGAAGGCAAGAAATATTATGGCTGAATTTCACGCTGTTATCAGACGAAAGAATAAACATATAGATATCACATCTAGAGTTGACGGTGAAAACAGGATATTATTTGTACCAGACAGAGTGAGGATTGCTACGAGATTAAACGAGCGTCAGTGGAACACATGGGAAAATCATAGAGACAATATGCATACGCAACCGTGTATAATTACGAACTCACATGATGACAAATTATTTTTGTCATAAAAAAGGCAATCCAGCCAATCGCTACGCTTCGACTTATTTGTTCAAAGGAGTCATCTCAATTAATCAAACGGATTATCACGGTCAAAATCCGGTGTCCGTTCGTAGTCGTTGACTTCCTGAACAAAAATATTATCGAAACCCAACTTTAGTGCATAATCCGTGACTTGTTCATATTCACTTTTGGTGATTCTGCATCCTAAACTTGGGTGATGGCGCACCTTGGCAATCGGTGTGTATTGAGACATCAGGCTTAGTTGAACGGATGTTGATATTTCCTTTTTGATTAGCTTTAAAACCTCTTTAGAGTTTTCTATTCTGCCGGGTAAAACCAAATGGCGAATAATTATTCCCCTTTGAGCGACGCCGTTTTTCAATTCCAGATCATCGCCAACCTGATTCACCATTTCTTTTAAGGAATCCAAAGCGAAACGGGGATAGTCTGGTGCGGTAGAAAATTCCACAGCATCTTCTTCCAGACCATATTTAAAGTCCGGCAGATAAATATCCACCATGCCATCGAGCAATTTGATAACTTCCGAATGTTCATAGCCGCCGCAATTGTAAACAAACGGGACGGTAAGCCCCTGCATGCGCGCCATGCACAGAGCCTCCATTACCAGAGGAGCCTGCGGTGTGGGCGTGACCGGTTCGACATTGTGACAGCCTTTTTTTTGAAGATCCAGCATGACCTTGGCCAGTTGCAAAACCGTCAGGTTGCGCCCCTGAGCGCTGTGTGAAATCTGATAGTTCTGGCAATAGATGCAGCCCAGATTGCATGAAGAAAGAAAAATTGTCCCGGCGCCACGCGTTCCGGAAAGAGGAGGTTCTTCGCCGTGATGGGCCAGTGCGCAGTCCATAACAATATCGGCAGGCAGACGGCAATAGCCCAACTCGCCTTTTGTCCGATCAACTCGGCAGGCGCGCGGACAAAGCGTGCAGGATTTGTAGAGATCCAGAAGGGATTGAATAATCATCGCAAACCATCTTATTCCATTTCCAAATCAAGTGCTACCTTTGTTGGCGTCGTCGGCTTCCTCAACGGATGTATAATACGCTTCGTTGCCTCCTCCTAGTCGCCGCGGTATCATCATTGATTTAGAAATGGAATTAAACCTTTATAATTTTTCAACCACGTCTCTGATCTTGCCACTCTCCACCAGTTCTAGAAAATCTTCGCCCAGCGGGGCGGATAACTCTACAGCTTTGCGCCAGCTTTTAATTCGTGTCTCCTGATCGTTAATTAATGTAACAAGATCAGTACGGTCGGGCACTTTTCCTCCCGGAAGATTTTCGATAAAGTTTTGTGAGGGAAAGACCATTAAAACATTGCTTAATGTTTCCGCGTCCGGCACGCGGCTCACTATTTTTTTATCCAGCCAGCCCGGAATGATTCGTTCCTGATGATGGAAAAAAAGTACTATTTCATTTTCTTTAGCGGCAAACTGGTGCGTAAGATGGTAATCAATAAGCCCGCCATCTCGATAAACGCCGCGCGGAGCTCCATAAACATCACACACACCGTTAATGACAAGAGGAATGGCGCCTGAAGATAAAACCGCGTTTTTAAAATTAACTTCATTTATCTGAACGTAATTGCCGCGGAATTGCGGTTGAAAACAAAAGGACGGCGGCTTGGATCCATTATAAAACACAACCCTTTCCGCAAAGCGGTAGATATTATTACGGTTGAAATAATTAAAGATATAACAGGTTATTAGACCAAGCTTTTGCACCCAGTGATTTTCAAAAGCCACAAGGCCGCGCGCCCGGGCGGTAATTACAACAAGCCGGTATTTTTTATTAGCCAGAGCAAAAGGCAGCGCATCGTCTTCCAGATATTCATTAATGATGCCGGTAATTTTCTCCAACACTGTTGCCGGTGTATCTTTCTTGGAGTATCTTACGTTGATATACGCATCCAAGAGTTTATGATAAGATTTAATAGCCTCCGGCTGCAGCCATGCGGCAAAGCGAAAAGCGCCCGCAGATGAGCCAACCAGATGCACGGTGTTTGAGCGTCCTAAAATGCCGCTTTTAAGGAGGGTTAAATCAAAGCCGCTGGCAATCAGCCAGCGTGGCCCTACCGCCGGTCCAAAATAAGTGGAAACAGAATCAAAATTAAATCCGCCATCCTTGATGATTTTATAAATTTGACTTCCAGCTTTTATTCGTATTCGGCTCATATTTATTCAGGCAAAGACCTTGACACGTAAACTTTTGTTTTGTAGATTGACATCAGTAATGCTTATTGTTAAAGGTTGAAAACAATCAAATTCTTTAAATTTTGCTATCTGTTTGAGTGGGGCAGTTTTTATCAATAATTGGAGAAAATGCAAGAAAATTTATTTTTTTAAGGATAAGCGGTGGATATAAAAAACTCAATAAAACAAATTGCTCAGGACGCAGCATTCGCGGCGCGGAAACTTTCCCGCGTGACGGAGGCAGAAAAAAATAACGTTCTTTTGCAAATGGCGGATGAACTTGAGCAGAATTGTAAATTTCTTTTGGTGGAAAATGCCAAGGATGTGGCCAGTGCGAAAAAATCGGGCATCTCCCGCGCCATGCTGGAACGCCTTACATTGAAAAAAGCTACAATTGAACAAATGGCAAAAGGACTGAGAGAAGTTGCTGCCTTGCCTGATCCTGTAGGTAAAGTAACTTCCATGTGGCGCAGACCCAACGGGCTTTTGGTCGGCAAGATGCGTATTCCTCTGGGTGTCATTGGCATAATTTATGAGTCCCGCCCCAATGTCACGGTTGACGCTTCCGCTCTTTGCCTTAAATCGGGTAATGCTGTAATTTTGCGGGGAGGTTCCGAATCAATCAAATCCAATCTGGCCATTGCTTCCGTTCTGCAGGGAGTCCTGCGGAAAACGTCTTTGCCCGTAAATGCGATTCAAGTCATTCCGCTGACTGACCGCGAAGCTGTTTCGGCACTGCTGCAATTGGATGAGTACATTGATTTAATCATTCCCCGTGGCGGAGAGGAATTGATTCGCGCTGTGGTCGCCCAATCTAAAATTCCTGTAATCAAGCACTACAAGGGAGTCTGCCATATTTTTGTGGACGCGCAGGCCGATATGGACATGGCCGTCAATATTTGCTTAAACGCCAAAACCCAGCGTCCAGGCGTGTGCAATGCTCTGGAAACAATGCTTGTGCATAAAGATATTGCCGGTAAATTTCTGCCGCTGGCGGCAAATAAATTAAAAAAAGCCGGCGTTGTGATAAGGGGATGTGAAAAAACAAAATCGATCTTGAAAAAAATTGAAAAAGCCAACGAAAGTGATTGGTACGCGGAATATCTCGATTTGATTCTGGCCGTAAAGGTTGTCGATGATATTGATGAAGCTATCGCTCATATTGAAAAATACGGGTCTTTACATACGGAATCAATAATTACGAATGACTATGCCAATTCGCAACGCTTTTTGAATGAGGTCAATTCTTCAACCGTGCTGGTCAATGCTTCGACCCGTTTCAGCGACGGCTTTGAACTGGGACTGGGGGCTGAAATAGGCATTTCCACGACAAAGCTACATGCGTTCGGCCCTATGGGTTTGGAAGAATTAACAACAACAAAATTTATAATTTACGGCAACGGACAGGTGCGCACATGAGATGGGGACTTTTAGGCGGAACGTTTGATCCGATTCATTTCGGTCATTTACGGGGCGCGGAAGAAATGCTGGAAATCTTTAATTTGAACCGTATTATTTTTGTTCCTTCATCCCGGCCGCCGCATAAATTGGAAGCGGAAATCACGGCTTTCAATCATCGCGAGCACATGATTCGTCTGGCAATCGAAGACAATGTTAATTTCTCTTTTTCCGATGTGGAGAATTTACGCGCCGGGAAATCTTATTCCGTGGAAACGGTTGAATACATTCTCAAAAAGTATATGGAAGATTTAGAACTATACTTCATTGTCGGGCAGGACGCTTTTCAAGCGATAACTACCTGGAAGGATTGGGAGAGACTTTTGCTGTTGTGCAATTTTGCCGTAATGACCCGTCCCGGCTATGAAAATGTTAAATTGGATGGTATCCTGCCGAAAGAATTTACCGCACGATTTACTTACGATGAAAAAATTGATGGATTTAAAGGCCCGACCGGCCACACCATATATTTCCGTCATGTGAGCTTTTTGGACATTTCTTCTTCTCACATGAGAGCAATGATCAAAGCGGATAAATCCATAAGATATCTTACGCCGGATAAGGTACGCCAATATATAACCAAGAATTCTTTATACAAAAAATCCTGAGAATACTTAAATAAACACCAAAATAAATGTAAAATTTTTGAAGGAGAAAAATATGACATATAAATTTATTGAACTGGAAATTAAGGATTACATCGCGACAGTAACTTTGGCCAGGGTGGATGCCCTGAATGCTGTGAGCTTGGAGTTTGCTTCGGAGATTGCCGATGTATTCAAAAAAATGGGAGCGATGGATGAAGTAAGGGTAATTATTCTGCAAAGCAAAGCCAGAATTTTTTGCGCCGGTCTCGACTTGAAAGACGCCGCCTCGAATTTCAGTGATTCGGCCAGAGGCGCTTTCGATGCCATAAAAAAATCCCAGTCATTGTTTGATTGCTGCAATGCTATTGAGGAGTGTCCTAAACCGGTAATTGCGGCCGTGCATAGCAAGTGCATCGGCGCCGGGCTTGATATGATTTCCGCCTGCGATATTCGCCTCTGCAGTGAAGACGCGATTTTTTGTCTTAAAGAAGCCAACATTGGATTGGTTGCCGATATGGGTGTGCTACAAAGGCTTCCCCTGATAATCGGTCAGGGATTTGCCAGAGAGATGGCCTATACAGCGGCGAACTATTCCGCGCGGAAGGCCGAGAAAATGGGTCTTGTCACAGAAGTTTATGCTGATAAAGACGCTCTTATGTCAGCTGCACTACAATTAGCGAAGCAGATAACCGCAAATGCCCCCCTTGCCATCCAGTGCACAAAAGAGGTTCTTAACTTCAGCCGCTATACAAACGTTAATGAAGGCATGGCTTTGGCGATACAAAAGAACATGTTTTTAATGACAACAGTAGATCTGAAAGAAGCCTTTATAGCTTTTATGGAAAAAAGGGCGGCGGACTTTAAGGGAAAATGAAGATATCAAGGATGGCTTTATCTTAAAGTAAAAAAAGAAGAGATTGTTCCTTAAACAGTCCATGCAATAATTTCTCTCTCCAGACCTTCCTGATCTTTAAAATCAGAAAGGTCTGGAGGGATATATGTCAGTTGGTGTATAGTTTTTCGATATCATCTTTGAATTTTTCAAAGACGATTCTGCGTTTCAGTTTCAAAGTCGGTGTCAATTCTCCCGTCTCAACGCTGAATGGTTTATCCAGTACCTTATAATATTTTATCTGTTCGTAACGAGGCAATGTTTCGTTGACCTCATCCACTTGTTTCTTGATCATCGCTTGGATTTTTTCGTTCGAGATAAGGTCTTTATCAGAACATGCCGGAATGCCGTTGTGTTTGGCAAAACGTTGAAGTTCCAAAAAATCGGGAACTATAAGAGCACAGATATATTTTCTCGCGTCGCCAAGGAGACACGCCTGTTCTATATAAGGCTTGGCGGTCAGCGCCAGTTCAATCGGATGAGGAGCAATATTCTTGCCGCCCGAGGTAACAAATAACTCCTTCTTGCGGTCGGTAATAAGAAGAAATCCGTCCTTATCAAATTCGCCGATATCGCCGGTCTTGAACCACCCGTCCTCGGTGAATGCTTCGGCTGTCGCTTCCGGCAGATTCCAGTATCCTTTGAACACCTGGGGACCCTTGACAAGAATTTCTCCATCTTCAGCGATTTTTTCCTCTGTCCAGAGAGCCGGTTTGCCGACGGTTCCCGGCTTGATCTGCATTTGATAGGCAACTGTATTATAAGCCAGCGAAAGTCCCAGCGAACGGAACGGATTGGTATAAGGCGACAACCCCTGTGCCTGCTTCGTAACCATCAGATCCACAGTCAAATCGATCATCTTATTGCCAAACCAGCCGGCCTTGGTGGGATCAAAGCTGCCGCTGAATTCCGGTTCATTGAAGTTGACTACTGGCGATGTTTCTGTAAGCCCGTAACCCTCGCTAAGCTGAATGCCCAGGGATCGGATAAACACACAAACATCTTTGGAGAGCTTGCCTCCGCCCGATGCGCCGAGCACGACGCGATCCAGCCCGGCCGTCTTTTTAATTTTATTGAAAACAAGCTGGTTGGCCAGTGCGAATTGAAGCAAATCAATTTGACCCATTCTTGTAGCGGTTGCCATGGCATCGCAATACTTTTCACCCAGCTTTATTGCCCAATTGAAAATTGACCGGGTGGTCTTGTTCTGCCGAGAGACGATTGATTTTGTGGTGTCATATATTTTTTCCCATAATCGGGGAATGCTTATAATAACATTGGGTCTTACTTCCAGAATATTTTCCGGTATTTTCTCGAAACTTTCAGCAAAAACCAGGATCATTCCTTGTTGAAGTGCTCCCACATGATAGTCGGTTGTCCTGCCGAAAACGTGACATAGTGGCAGATGAACAAGGCTCGTCAGATGAAGTCCCCTTTCACGCTGACGACGAAAGAGTGTGGAATTGGAACACTGATGAATATTGGACACCCAGTTTTTCTGGGTAAGGATGGCGCCTTTCTGCTTTCCAGTCGTTCCGGAAGTATAAATTATGGAAGCGACATCTTCGGGGACGACAGTATTTATTTTATTTTCTACTTCCTGATCGTTTACCTTTTGTTTTCCTAACGCCATTACCTCTTCAAAGGTGTAAACACCTGCCGGTTTGGCGCCATCCCAGGGACTCATCGTTATAATGGTTTCTATGGGAATGCCCTGCGCCGTTGCCTTGAGGGCCATTTCTCCCTTTTCTTGAGTAGAAACTATGACCATCTTGGATCCGCTGTCCGATGTCATATATCCCAGTTCTTCCAGAGTTAATGTGGGATAAAGAGGGACGCCGACGGCGCCGCAGGCCTGGATAGCCTGATCGGCGATTATCCATCTGGGCCTGCTTTCGGAAAAGATAACGATGCGATCACCTTTATTTAATCCTAAAACCATCAGACCCTTGGCCATATTTACAGCTTCGTCGCGAGTCTCTTTCCATGTACGGGAATGCCAATCGCTGCTTACGCGGCCCTCCCCATCGAACTTGCCCCGAAGTAGCTCAACCTGATCTCCATAACGCAATGCCTGATTATGGAATATTCCACATATAGTATCCATTCTGTAAGCCATGATACCATCCTTTCTTTTGAACGATTTTTTCTTGTGCAGGCAACTACAATCAAACAAGAAAGAGCATTCCATTGCTCTTTAAGTCCATTTCTTGCGGCGCGCCCTTCACAATCTTTTTTTCAAAAAAATAAATTTCAAATTTAGTGAGACTCAAATTTTATAAGCGTAGCGTAATGAAATTTGTAAGTCGAACTAATGACACTTGCTAAGAACGAGCATAGCGAAGTTCGAAGCACAAGTGGAATTATCATGCATGCAAAGCATACAGTGGTATCCAATAGCTAAAAGCTATTGGAAATTATCCTGCGAAACCACGGGAATGAACCCCGCAGCTTGCTGTGGAGTTCATTCCCGTGGTTTACCCTTATAAATATAACGCTCCAAAAGGCGGTTGTAGTTTGTCCAGTCGGAATCGGCATTGGTAGAATCAGATATTAATGTTTGAAATGCGTTAAACTTGGCATCCAGATCATCAATGTAATGGACGACCAAGGCCTCCAGGGTTTTCGGGCGTTTAGGAGAACCGAATTCAAATTCTCCGTGATGACTTAAAATAATATGACGTAATTCCAACGCTAATTGCAGAGGGAAATCGGGGATGGTGTCTATTTTTTTATCGATCATTTCCACGCCCATGACAATATGGCCGATTAATCTTCCTTCATCGCTGTAGTCAATTATATGATCATAAGAAAATTCATATATTTTGCCGATATCATGAAGGATACCGCCGGTAATAAGCAAGTCTTTGTTGAGGGTTGGGTAATGTTCAGATACTTTTTCCAATAAGCGTACAACCGAGAGTGTATGTTCCATAAGTCCGCCTAAATAGATATGATGAAAACTTTTTGCCGCAGGCGCCCTCTGAAAAAGATCCGCGGTTTTTTGATCATGGAAGAAAGCTTGCAGTAAATCTTGGAGGGGTTTGGTCTGAATTTTTTCAACATAGGTAAGCATTTCATTAAACATGGCGACAACGTCGCCTTTGGCTGCGGGTAAATAGTCGGCAGGGTCTACATCTTCCCATGCATTCTTTATAATTTTGACGATCGATATTTGAATTGAATTTTTATAATTGGCGGCTTTTCCTTCAATATAAATTATGTCGCCTTTCTTAAACTGTTGATCTAATTCAATCGCGTTATCCCAGACCTTGCCATCGAGTTCGCCGGTTTTATCCTTCAGGCGTACGTTCAGATAAGGAGAGCCTTTCAGGGAAAAAGCCATACTCTTTTCGGCAGCCAAAAAGGTGGAAGCTACCTTGTCCCCTTGTTTGATGTTTTTTAGATAAATTTCTTTAGTTTTCAAATTATTATTTGCCTTTCTTGAAAATAAATGTTCACCTTGCCGCCGCGAACACAAACGATCAGCGTAATATTGGGTCTTGTATAAAAGCTATACAGCTTTTACCACGTGCGTCACAGGAAGCAATGATTTTTTATTGTCTTGCTCATATTTTTTCCAATAAAAGGCGATGATCGCCTGCTCTTATGGTCAACTTGCTTGCATCAAAATATTCCATCAGCGGAATAATGTATTTGCGCGAAAGACCGGTTAGATCTTTGAATGTTGTCGGTGTCGCCTTGTCGTCTTTTGCTGGCATTGCTTGGTAATCGTCTCGCAATTTGTTCCGGGAGCCACTGGCGAAATAGAGCTCTTCATTGATTTTGATTAGATTGCCATCTTTAAGCATTAGACTGTCTGATCAGAAGCAATAGCAAATGAGGCAAAACCAAGTTCAATGGTAATGCCCCTTTATTTTTCTTCGTTCAAACGGTTGTTGTTAACCCCGGTAAGAGCTTTAATTAATGCGGTTTTTCCGTAATCGACATAACCGGCTGTGTCGAGAACAAAATGTTTCATATATTTTCCCGGTTGATTTGATAATATATTGTGAAAAATAACAACTCCATTATTTTTTCACAACATTATATTTACTATCAATATAAAATTAATAAAGTTTGCACCGAGTAGTGAGAAATATCAAATAATTTAATTCTTGAAAATGCCAGAGGGAATTGTTAGGAAACAAAATAAAAGGGATATTTCTTGCGCATACTTGGTTTGGATTACGGAGAAAAAAGAATTGGCGTGGCGATCTGCGATGAATTGGGGCTTACTGCTCAAGGTTTGCCGACCATAATAAGAAAAACTAAAAAACATGATTGGGAAATATTCGGAAGTTTGATCAGAAACTATAAAGTAGAGAAAATTGTGATAGGTTATCCGGTAAGGCTGGACGGTTCAGAAGGTATCCAATGCGAAAAAGTAAATCGTTTTACCACTCTGCTGGAGGCAACATTTTCTCTTCCCGTTGTTAAATGGCCAGAAACTCTATCTACCAAAGAAGCTGAAGAAATACTGATCAACTCCGGTGTCCGTTGGGAAAAAAGAAAAAAAATGGTTGATAAACTGGCCGCCTGCCTGATCCTTCAAGGTTATCTGGATTCTATCGCTAAATAGTCTGAAAATTAATTCCGCAAACAATATGAAAAGATTAAAACAAAAAAATACTGATAAAAAACCCGGCCCAACAACAAATAAGTTTTTTAAGATGCCCCTTTCTGTCGGCAGGGTAAGTCATTACGTTATTCTATTTCTTGCTGTTATTGTGCTCTTTTTTGTTCTATTGATAAATTATTCAGCCAGTTCCATTGATAGGAAAAATATAACTGTACTGGTTGATATACCCACCGGCTCCAGCTTTCTGAAAGTTACGGAAATACTCAATCAAGTCGGGTTGATTAAATGCCGTGTTTTCTTTTACAGTTTGGCCATAATGAAAAATGCCAGACGCTCCATCCGTGCCGGCGAATATGAATTTAACACTTCCCTGACTCCCGCAGCGATGATTGATAAACTGCTGCGCGGAGAAATTAAAATTCATAAAGTCATTATCCGTGAGGATTTATCTTTACGGGAAATTGCTGCGCTCTTGGATAAAGAAAAACTAATTAATAAAGACGATTTTTTTGCATTGTCCAGAGATGAAGATTTTCTGGAATCTTTGGGTGTAAAGGCGGACTCCATAGAAGGTTACCTTTTTCCGGAAACTTATTATTTTGACCGCTCAATGAGCACGCGCCAGATTATGAAAATAATGGTCAATCAGTTTTGGAAAGAAATTACGCCGGAAATGATTCAAAGAACCGGAGATCTTCGATTTGATGTTCATCAGCTTGTAACCTTTGCTTCTATGATCGGCAAAGAATCAGGTGACGATGCGGAAAAACCCATGATTTCAGCGGTATTTCACAACAGACTCAAAAAGAAAAT
The DNA here is from genome assembly GCA_963710575.1 of uncultured delta proteobacterium. Lineage (GTDB taxonomy): Bacteria > Desulfobacterota > Syntrophia > Syntrophales > Smithellaceae > Smithella. Next base: position 200,981 of record CAVQAL010000010.1, read on the forward strand.
GCGCTTACAAAGCGATCCGACAGCCGTTTATGATCTGGATAATTTTGAAGGAAAAATCGTACGCAGTCATTTGAGAAGAAATTCGCCTTATAACACTTATATTATAAAGGGTTTGCCACCGGGACCCATTGCCAATCCGGGATTAGCTTCCTTAAAGGCGGCGCTTTATCCGGCACCCGTTAATTATCTTTATTTTGTTTCCAAAAAAGACGGTTCACACTTTTTTTCATCTTCTTTGAATGTGCACAAGCAAGCAATAAATCGCTATCGATATATCAATAATTAATTAATACAATAATTTAAAGTGCCAAGCCTTCAACAAAAAAGTATGTGAAAAATGCTTTAATTTGTGAATCAAAATTTTTGTTTCTGCCATTTTTTCAGTTCAAATTTATTTCCGTTTCTTTTTCTCTATTTTCCCAGTGATTTTAAGTTATTTAATCGAAAAAAAGTTAAATTTTTTGCTTGACAAAGACAAATGCCGCCTTTATAGTTGGCCCAGTGGAGTAAAGTGGTTTATCGTGGAGGGGATTAATGTCTGTATTTAGAGGTCAATATCATCACAATATTGATGAAAAGGGAAGAGTAATTTTCCCTTCCAAATTTCGTGAGATCTTTGCAGATGAGTACGACAACCGGATGGTTATTACCAACTGGGATCAGTACTTGATGGTTTTCCCTTACGACGAATGGCTGGTCATTGAGGAAAAGGTAGCTCATCAATCCAAATTGCGCAAGGAAGTACGGTCGTTTCAACGTTTCTTTATGTCCGGGGCGGTTGATTGCAATCTTGATGGACAGGGACGCGTGCTTATCCCGCCGACTCTACGCGAATATGCCAAATTGGAAAAAGATATTGTTCTTGCCGGAATGCTGAAGGTAATCGAAATCTGGTCGAAAGATCGTTTTGAAGAGGAAATGAAGAAGGCCGGCAGTGAAATTGACAAGTGTACTAACTTCATAGCGGATTTGGGCATATAGAACATGGTTGCCGACTTCTATCACGAGCCGGTAATGCTTAAAGAAGTTATTGATTCGCTTTTGGTTAGTAAAACGGGAATTTATGTGGATGGCACTGTGGGGGGCGCAGGTCATTCCTATGCGATACTTAAAGAAACAGAAGTATTTTTGGTGGGAATTGATTGTGATGATCAGGCTCTGGAATTTGCGGAGTCGAAACTGGCGGAGTTTGGCTCACGCAAGATTCTGATAAAAGCTAATTTTGCCGATTTAGGCAAAGTACTGGAAAATTTGAATATAGAGAAAGTTGATGGCGTTCTTCTGGATTTGGGTGTTTCTTCCCATCAACTGAATACAGCTCAAAGAGGATTTAGTTTTAATCAAGAGGCGCTGCTCGACATGCGGATGGATCGCAGCCTGAAAATAGGCGCTTACGATATTGTCAACAGCTTCGCGCAAAACGAACTGGAAAATATTATCAAGTTTTACGGAGAAGAAAAAATGGCCGCAAGAATAGCCAGGGCAATATCAAGAAAACGGCAGTTGTCACCCATTGAAACAACCACGGAACTTGCGGCGCTGGTTGCTTCGTGCATGCCCGCGAAATTAAAATGGCAAAAAATTCATCCCGCCACAAGAACCTTTCAAGCCATAAGAATCGCCGTCAACAATGAATTGGATAACATAAAACCGGCAATTAACGCTGCTGCTGACGTGTTGAAACCCGGTGGCCGCCTTTGTGTAATTTCTTTCCATTCACTGGAAGATCGCATTGTAAAGAATGAATTTCGCGCTTTGGCCGGAGATTGTATCTGCCCCAGGGATATACCGTTTTGCGTTTGCCAAAGAGAAGCAAAGTTAAAAACCCTGACGAGAAAAGCAATAATTCCTGCGGCAGAAGAAATCGAAGCTAATCCACGCGCCCGCAGCGCTAAGCTGCGCGCAGCCCGGAGAGTTTAAAATGGCACCATCTGCGCAATCCGTTGAAGCACGAGTTATGCCTCGTTTCCAGGAAGCAAAGGAATCTTCTTTCGGGATCAAGTATTCGACTTTTATTATTTTTGCCATAGTGTTCATGTTTGTTGCGTTGATCTATGTCGGCTCGCATATTCACATGACGGAACTGGAATATAATATCGCTACAGAACTAAGTATCAAAGAACAAAAATTAGAAGAACAAAAAAAATTGAAGTTGGAATATGCGATGCTCAAATCACCGCAACGAATTGAAAACATAATGAGAAGCAAATTGCAGATGTCTTATCCTGATAATGATCAAGTAATTGTCTTAAAAAAATCGGGAGAATGATATGGCGAGTGAATCAAAAAAATGGCTGAAAATCAGAATGGGCATCATTCTCACAATGTTCCTGGTTTTATTCATTGCTTTGATATCCCGTGCTTTTCAGTTGCAGGTTTTATCCGGTAAAAAACTGAAAACGTTAGCCCAAAGACAGCATACCACTGTGCTGCAATTACCGCCGGAAAGAGGCGTAATTTACGATCGCAATGGTGAAAAGCTTGCTGTATCAATCATGGCGGATTCCGTTTGTGCCGATCCTTCCAAAATTGCCGATCCTGCTAGAGCTTCCGGGCAAGTTGCAGAAATCCTTAATTTGGATAATCAGGCAGTCTTCAAAAAAATATCGACACCGAAAAGCTTTTGCTGGTTGGCCAGAAAAATTTCTCCTGAGCAGGCTGTTTCTGTAGGAAATGCAGACATCGAAGGAATTTTTCTAGTCAAAGAGCCGAAACGCTTTTATCCCAATGGCGAGTTGGCCGCGCATTTGCTGGGCTTTGTCGGCATGGATGCCGGCGGGTTGGAAGGATTGGAAAGTAAATATGATGAATCCTTGAAAGGAAAACCGGAAAAATTATCTTGGGCGCGGGATGCCAAAGGGAAAAAATTGTTTTTACGTGTCGAAAAGAGTGAGACAAAAAAAGATGAAAACATAAACCTTGTTTTAACTATTGATAACCGGATTCAATATCTTGTGGAAACCCATTTAAAAGAAGCTGTTCTTTCCAAAGGCGCAAAAGGCGGACTGGCCATTGTTATGGATCCGAAAACCGGAGAGATTTTAGCAATGGCCAACGAAATGGGATTCAATCCCAATAATGTCGAAGGGCTTACACCGGAAAAATGGCGGAACCGCGCCATTACCGATTATTTTGATCCTGGCTCAACTTTTAAACCTTTTTTAGTGGCTGGCGCACTGGAAGAAAAGATCATTAAGGAATCAGATAAGTTTTTCTGTGAAAATGGAAATTATAAAGTGGCAAATCGTGTTATTCATGAAGCAAACAAGAAACGTCACGGGGTTTTATCAGTTCCGGATATATTGAAATATTCCAGCAATATCGGTGCTGCAAAAATTGCGCAAAAGATGGGGAAAGAAAAGTTCTACGATTATATTGAACGTTTTGGTTTTGGAACTAAAACCGGTATCGACCTGCCCGGTGAGTCAGCGGGATTGGTAAGGCCGGTGAAAAATTGGGTGCCCGTTGATACGGCTATGATCGGTTTTGGCCAAGGTGTTTCGGTTACGGCGATTCAATTAATCTCCGCCGTGTCGGCCATTGCTAACAACGGAGTTTTAATGAAGCCTTACGTTGTACGAGGCTTTGCTGATAAAGATAATCGACTCATTAAACTGTATACACCAACAGTAGTGCGTAAAGTTATCTCTCCCAATGTGGCAAAACGTCTCACCAATATGCTGACAGAAGTTGTCAGCGCTCCCGACGGCACCGGTAAGAATGCGCGCATTGTCAATGTTGCTGTTGCCGGCAAAACAGGAACTTCACAAAAATTCGATTTTAACCGCGGTGTATATTCATCGGAAAGAGTGCGCACATCTTTTATGGGATTTTTCCCGGCTGATAATCCGCAGGTTGCTATTCTGGTAATTCTTGATGAACCGCAGAGAGATAAGTGGGGCGGGGTGGCCGCAGCGCCGGTATTTAAAAATATCGGGGAGCAAATACTCAATTGCTTTAAAACAAATATCCGGGAAACCCCTGTTTTTGAAAAAGACACAAGTAAGGTGCAACTGGTTTCAGCGCAGCAAACGTTAATTCCGCAAAATACGGCAGGCGATGATGAATCAAACATGCCTGATTTCTCAGGTTTGACAATCAGAGAAGCGATGAAAAAAGCAAAAGCCGAGTCAATAGAACTTAAGATATCGGGCAACGGCTGGGCAGTGCGCCAGTATCCGCAAGCCCACGCGCAGTTCGGGGATGAACGCGTGTGCAATGTTGTTTTTGAGTTAAACAATTGAGGAATACATGAAACTGAGTCAATTAATCAAGGATCTGGATATAATAAATCTCCCCGCGGATGTTACGGGAGATGTATCCACGCTTTGTTATGCGGCGGATAAATGCGAGGAGGGCTCCTTGTTTGTAGCCATCTCCGGTTTAAAACATGACGGTCATGATTATATTGCGGATGCGGCAAGTTGCGGAGCACGTTACATTGTTTATGAAAAAGATATTCAAATTCCCTTCGGGTTAAAGGCGATTAAAGTGGCGAGCAGCAGGCGGGCTTTGGGAAGGCTCTCTAAAAATTATTTCGATAATCCCTCCGCCACATTATGTCTCATCGGAGTTACGGGAACAAACGGTAAAACAACCACGACATATTTTCTGGAATCAATGCTGGCGCGGGCCGGATGCAAATGCGGAGTTTTGGGAACGGTAAATTACCGTTACAATAACAAAACATATCCTGCGCCCAACACAACTCCGGAATCATATGAAATGCAGAGGATACTGCGGGCAATGGCTGATGAGGGCATTACTCATGTCATCGCAGAAGTTTCTTCTCATGCCATTGACCTGAAAAGGATTGACGATTGCGATTTTGATTTGGGTATATTTACCAATCTTTCCCATGAGCATCTTGATTATCATTTGACTATGGAAAATTACTTTCAGGCCAAGAAACGATTCTTTGCCGAAGTATTGCCGCAAAGCAAAAAGGTTCATCCGCAAAAAATGATAATTAACGGCGATGACAAATGGGGGCGAATTGTTTTAAAGGATGTAACGCTGCCCGCATTAACTTACGGTATGGAAAAAAATGACGCAGTCAAGGCGGTAAATTATGAATTGTCTCTCGCCGGAATAAAAGCCGATATTGATTTGGCCGGAGAAATAATTTCCATTCAGACACCATTTGTCGGCAAGTTTAATATTTATAATATTCTTGCTGCTGCGGCTGCGGCAAAAGCTCTGCAAATTCCGAAAGCGTCGATTAAAGCGGGGATAGAAAATCTATCCTCTGTGCCGGGACGCCTGCAGAGAATCGATTCTTCTTCCGGGTTTACGGTTCTTATTGATTACGCGCATAAACCGGACGCCCTCAAGCAGGTGCTGCAAAATCTTGCGGAATTCAAAAAAAAAGAATTATCACCGTATTCGGTTGTGGCGGCAACAGAGATACCGGCAAGAGGCCGCTTATGGGTGAGACGTCAACATTTTACAGTGATCTGACGATTATAACTTCGGATAATCCCCGGCTTGAAGATCCGCTGGCTATCATCGCGGAAATAGAGGCGGGAATTGATCGGAGAAAGATACAGAAAATAGCGCCCGGCAATTTGCAAGCAAAGGATGATATTCACTCCTATACGGTAATTCCCGAACGGAGAAAAGCCATTGAAATGGCAATAGATGCGGCCCGGCAGGGAGACATTATTTTGATTGCGGGCAAAGGGCATGAAGATTACCAAATTCTGGGAACAAACAAAATACCGTTTGATGACCGCATTGTTGTAGAGCAAATTTTAAAACTTAAGGAGTCAAGTACAGTAAATTGATAAATAATGATTCGCCGATATTTTCATTACATGATGTATTAAAAGCAACTGCCGGAATTTTAGTTTCCGGAAAACCGGAGAACACATTTTATGGAATTTCCACGGATTCGCGGCAGGTATTCAAAGGGAATCTCTTCATCGCCATAAAAGGGGAGAGATTTGATGGCCATGATTTTGTGCAAAAAGCGATGGATCAAGGCGCCGCCGGCATTTTGGTGCACGATGAGAAGAAAGTTAATCAAGCTTCTGTGGATAAAGCTATTGCCGTAATTAAGGTTGCCGATACATTGACTGCACTGGGAGATTTAGCCCATGAGTGGAGAAAACGGTTTTTCATTCCAGTGATTGGATTAACGGGTTCTTCAGGGAAAACGACAACGAAAGAAATGATGGCGGCTATCATCGGTCGGAAGAAAAATATTTTGAAAACGGAGGGAAATTTAAATAATCTGATTGGATTGCCGCAGACGATATTTCGCCTTACCGCGGAACATGAATTGGTGATTCTGGAGATGGGCACGAATACCAGAGGAGAAATAAAGAGACTTACGCAAATTGCCGCGCCGGATATTGGCTTGATTACGAACGTCGGTCCGGCGCATCTGGCTGGATTTGGCTCCATGGATGTCGTCAGGGAAGAAAAAAATGATTTGTTTTTTAATATGCCGTCTTCAGGCATTGCTGTCATTAATCTTGACGACAAAGCCGTTACAACTGCCACCGAAAAATGGAACGGCCGGAGAATTACTTTCAGCATGAGTCCTAATGCCGATGTCACTGTAAAAGATATAGAGAAAAATGGCATTAAGGGAGTGCGCTTTAACTTGATCATCGGCGGAAACACGCAAAAAGTGGAGATGAAAATTGCCGGCCTTCATCATGTCTATAATGCAATGGCGGCCGCCGCCGCGGCTGTTGCCGTGGGAATAGACCCAAAGACGATAGCGGAAGGTTTGGCGGCATTCCGGCCGTTTAGTGGACGCATGGAGATGATCAGACTGCATAACGGCGCTTTTCTTCTGGATGATTCGTACAATGCCAACCCGGCTTCAGTGCGGGAAGCGCTGATGACGTTAAAAGATTTAAAGATCCACCATAATGGTTACGTGTTTTTAGGCGATATGCTGGAGTTGGGAGAAGAAGCTGGCGAAATGCATCGAAAAATTGGAATGTTGATAGCGACTATTGGCGTCAACGCTCTTTTTCTTCAAGGAGATTTTTCCGAAGTTACCGCTGCCGGAGCGGCGGAAGGAGGCCTTTCACCCCAGAACATTTTCTTTTTATCTGATAACGAAAAAGGAATTGTTTACTTAAAAGAACACTTAAAAAAAGGAGATTGGATTTTAGTGAAAGGTTCACGCCGGATGAAGATGGAAAAAATTGCGGCTCAAATATGTGATTCTTTTGGCAGTGATGAAATTAATGGAAATAATGAAACGATTCATTAATCGGGAGTGAAGTAGAATTGATTTACCATTTATTATATCCTTTACATACTACGTTTTCATTTTTTAACGTATTTCGTTATATCACATTCCGGACGATTTTTGCGTCAATCACGGCGCTTTTGATTTGCCTGTTCGTTGGCCCGTGGATGATTCAGAAACTGCAGGATATGCAAATAGGCCAGCAGATAAGAGACGATGGACCGCAAAGTCATCTGGTTAAAAAAGGCACTCCCACGATGGGAGGGGTGTTAATTATTTTTGCCGTGGTGATCTCTATACTGCTTTGGACAAATCTTTCCGCTAATTATGTCTGGTTGATATTGCTGGTGACGGTTGGTTATGGATTGATTGGATTTATTGACGATTACCGTAAACTTGCCGGTAAGAATTCCCATGGAGTACCCGGCAAAACAAGATTGGCAGCGGAAATCGTGATCGCTCTGTTCGTCAGCATTATTCTTTATTTGAAACCCGGTTTCAACTCTCAAGTAACAATTCCTTTTTTTAAAACGATATTGCCCAACCTTGGTTGGGGCTATGTTCTGCTTTCCACATTTATCATTATTGGCGCCGCCAATGCTGTAAATTTGACAGATGGACTGGATGGTCTGGCGATCGGCCCCGTCATTATTTGTTTTGCCACCTATCTTCTTTTTGCCTACTTTGCGGGAAACGTGAAAGTGGCTTCGTATTTGCAGATTGTCCACGTTTCCGGCGCCGGTGAATTGGCGGTATTTTGTGGAACCATTGTCGGAGCGGGCCTTGGCTTTCTTTGGTTTAATGCTTATCCCGCCGAAGTATTCATGGGAGATGTCGGCTCCCTTTCGCTTGGCGGAGCGTTGGGCACGATGGCGATTATAACCAAACAGGAGATATTGCTGGCTATTGTCGGCGGCATATTTGTTGTGGAAACATTTTCGGTTATTTTTCAAGTTAGTTATTTTAAACTAACCGGAGGAAAACGCATTTTAAGGATGGCGCCTCTGCATCACCATTTCGAATTGAAGGGATGGGCGGAGCCGAAAGTAATCGTGCGGTTTTGGATCATTTCTATTTTATTGGCTTTAATGGCCATAAGTACATTGAAACTGCGTTAGAGGAAGCATGAATCTTACCGGTAAAAAAATAGTCGTAATCGGCATGGGCAAAACAGGGATTGCCACAGCCAGGTTTTTAGGAAAACAAGGCGCAAAAGTAGCCGTTACGGATGAGCAACCGATTGATAAATGGGGTGAGGAATTTGAACAAATTGCCCGGGAAAAATGGCTGGAAATCGGTGACTATAGTACTCGTATTTTAACGGGTGCATGCATAGTTGTTCCCTCTCCCGGAGTTCCTCCTGACAATGCTTTATTAGTTGAGGCGCTAAAAAAGAATATACCTGTTATGAGCGAAATTGAGATAGCTTACTTGGTTTTGAAAGTTCCGTTAATAGCCGTTACCGGTACTAACGGTAAGACAACGGCAACAACGCTGCTGGGCGATATTTTAAGATGTTCGGGAAAGAAAGTGTTTGTCGGCGGCAATATCGGCAATCCTTTGATTGAATACGTTGATGGTTCGCAGAAAGAAGATTTTGTTGTCGCTGAAATCAGCAGCTTCCAGCTTCAGTGGATAAAAAAATTCCGGCCGTTTATTGCCATACTTTTGAATATTACCTGTGATCATATCAATTATCATGGATCCTTTGCGGAGTACCGACGCATCAAGACGAAAGTATTTGCCAATCAAACAAAAGCGGATTTTGCGATTCTTAATGCCGCGGATACACAGCAGGAAGATTTAGACAGAATAATTAATGCGCAGGTTATAAAGTTCAGTTCTAAAAGAGCGCTGCGAAAAGGAATATTTATTAAGAAGAATAGCATTGTTTTAAGAATGCCGGACGCGAACGAAGAACAATATCCTTTAAGCATTATAAATCTTCCCGGATTGCATAACGTGGAAAACGTGATGGCGGCGATAGTGGCGGCGCGCCTCTGTGGTTGCAGCCAGAAAAATATCATCACGGCTGTTTCCGCATTTCACGGGTTACCGCATCGCATCGAATTTGCGGGGGAAAAGAATTCAATCAAATTTTACGATGATTCCAAAGGAACAAATGTTGGTTCCGTTGAGAGGGCGCTGGAAACATTTGCCCAACCTGTAATTTTACTCTTGGGAGGCCGCGATAAAGACGGTGATTTTGAAACCCTGAAACCATTGCTCGCGGCAAAAGCTAAAAAAGTAATTTTGTTCGGCGAAGCGCGCAATCGTATTGCATCTTTAATCGGTGAGGATATGCCGTTATTGAAAAAAGCGAAATTACGGGAAGCCATTGAGAGTGCTTATAAAAATTCACAGCCCGGCGATATCATTTTACTTTCGCCGGGTTGTGCCAGTTTTGATGAATTTGCCAATTATAAAGAACGGGGCAATTTTTTTAAAGATGTAGTGAGGAATCTTTAAATGGACGCTGCGGTTAAAAAAGAAGATAAATTGCCGGACATTATTTTGCTTTTAGTTACTTTAATTTTGGTGACTGTGGGCACGGCGATGATTTATTCGTCCAGTTCCATTATTGCGCTGGAAAAATTTAAGGACGGACAATATTTTTTAAAAAAACAACTCTTCTTTGTTTTTGTAGGCCTGACTTCCATGATTATTATGACCAGGATTCCTTATACTCAATTAAGAAAATGGGCTTATCCGGGAATCTTATTATCTTTTGTCTTACTGTCGATGCTGCTTGTACCGCATTTGGGAATGAAACGAGGAGGGGCGACGCGCTGGTTGAACCTGGGCGGCTTTTCCTTTCAGGTAACCGAGATGGTTAAAATTACAATAGTAATTTTCCTGGCACACTTGCTGACCCGCAAGGCGCATCAGTTAAAGGATTTCAGCAAGGGCGTTCTCATTCCTTTAGTAATTACCTCCATCATCATTTTACTGATTCTACTGGAGCCGGATTTTGGCACGGCTGTGATTATCGCCACAATTCTGCTTTTAATGTTGTGTATAGCAGGCTCGCAGATAAAGCATCTTTTATTTTTGATGGCGGCTTTTATTCCCGTCGGAGTGGTGTTGATTTTGTATAAGGGATACAGATTGACGCGTCTGACTGCTTTTCTGGATCCATGGAAAGATGCCGACAATACCGGTTTTCAAATTATTCAATCGCTGCTCTCTTTCGGTTCCGGTGGAACATTTGGTGTGGGAATAGGAGACGGCATGCAAAAATTATTTTATTTGCCCGAGCCGCATACTGATTTTATTCTTTCTATCATTGCCGAGGAAAGCGGCTTTATTGGTGTGGCTATTGTAATAGTCATGTTCGCTATCTTTGCTTTGCGCGGCTTTATGATTGCGTTGAAGGCGCCCGATCTTTTCGGGACGCTGCTGGCTTCCGGGTTGACCATGGTAATTGCGTTGGAGGCATTCATCAACATTGCCGGTGTAATGGGACTTATACCGCTAAAGGGTTTGGTGCTGCCTTTTTTGAGTTATGGCGGGACCGCATTTATCATGACCATGACGGCTGTAGGTATTTTATTGAATATTTCCACTCAGGCTTGATGAATGAAATGTTGAGGGAAGTTTAGCCATTTGCCCAAAGAAAAGTTAAAAGGTTTTGATTTTGTCTGGAATAAAGATGCGCATTGTAATTGCGGGAGGGGGAACAGGCGGACACTTGTTTCCGGGAATTGCCATCGCTGAGGAATTTTTAAAGAGAGATGATCAGGTAAGAATCATTTTTATCGGAACGAGAAAAGGCATTGAAAGCAAACTGCTGGGTCAGCTTGGTTATGAACTCAGAGAAATTGATATTGAGGGAGTTAAAGGTCGGGGGATTAAGGCATTGGTGAAAGGCGCTTATCAGATACCCAAGAGCATTTGGCAATCAAGGAGTATTTTGAAGCAGTTCAGTCCTCATATCGTTGTCGGCGTGGGTGGCTACGCTTCAGGACCGGCAGTGCTGGCAGCCCATTTTATGAGAGTACCCACAGTAATCGCGGAACAAAATGCCATCCCGGGTATCACTAACAGGATTCTGGCTAATTTTGCGGACAAAATATTCGTAACATATGCACAAACCAGAACATATTTTCCGCAGGAAAAAGTGATTTTAAGCGGTAATCCCATACGGGCGGCATTTGTTGTGGAACGCAGCAAGGAAAAAGAAAAAAAAGATTACCGGCAACTGCTGATTTTCGGTGGATCACAGGGAGCGGAGGCAATCAATAAAAGCATCATCGATATGCTGCCGCAATTGCAAAGCATGAAAACCAGGATTCATATTTTGCATCAAACCGGGTCACGGCAAGCCGAAGAGGTGAAGAAGGCTTATGAGCAATCCGGCATTCAGGCGAAAGTTACGCCTTTCATAGTTGATATGGCCGGAGCTTATACGGACGCCGATTTAATCATTTGTCGCGCCGGTGCCACATCGCTGGCGGAAATTACCGCGGCGGGCAAGGCGGCTATTTTGATTCCGTACCCCTGGGCGGCAAACGACCATCAATTAAAAAATGCACAGGCTCTGGCTTTGGAAGGTGCCGCTGTCGTGATTCCAGAGAAGGAACTTAGCGGTGGTAAGTTATTTAGCGCAATTGAGAATTTATTGCGGAATGAAGAAAAACTGCGGCAGATGGAAAAAAATTCGTTAAGGATGAGTAAAGTTGATGCCGCGGCAACAATAGTTGACAAGTGTATTAAATTAATGGCGAAGAGAAATTAGGCTTATATAGTTCATAAAGATAAAAAAACTGGCAGGATAAATGAAAGTAGATAAAAAAAACAGCTTAATGCAGCGGAAAGTAAAATGTATTCACTTTGTCGGGATCGGGGGCATCGGTATGAGCGGGATTGCCGAAGTTCTGGTGAATCTCGGTTACCATATCAGCGGCTCCGACGTTCAGAATTCGGAAACAACGGCGCGACTGCAGAAGATAGGGGCGCAGGTAGTCATAGGACATGCGGCGGAAAATATCGGCAATGCTGATGTTGTTGTTACTTCCACGGCAGTAAAGGCGGATAATCCGGAAGTTATAGAAGCGCACCGGAAGAATATTCCGGTGATTCCGCGGGCGGAAATGCTGGCGGAACTTCTCAAAATGAAATTTTCCGTTGCCGTCTCCGGCAGCCACGGCAAAACCACGACCACCTCAATGGTTTCTACGATCCTCGCGCAGGGCGGTTTAGATCCGACAATGGTCATTGGGGGAAAACTGGCAAGCATCGGCAGCAATGCCCGATTAGGCGACGGTGAAATTATTGTGGCGGAAGCGGATGAAAGTGACGGCTCATTTTTAAAATTGTCTCCCACAATCGCCGTCATCACAAACATCGACCGCGAGCATTTGGATTTTTATCCGGGAATTGCGGAAATCAAAGATGCGTTTCTTAAGTTTGCCAATATTGTTCCCTTTTACGGCTGCACGGTTGTTTGCAGTGACAATATACATGTGCGGGAAATAACGCCGTTGATTAAACGCAAAATGATTACTTACGGAATTGAGCTGCCTGCAGACTACAGTGCCCGGGAGATAAAATTTCTCAAAAGAAAAACCACCTTCGGTCTGGTTTATAAAGGGGCTGATTTGGGGATGGTTGAGTTAACTGTGCCAGGGCTTTTCAATGTCTATAATTCTCTGGCGGCAATTGCTGTCGCCCGCGAGCTTAATCTGGATTTTGCAACCATCAAGGAGGGCCTGCAAAGCTTTTCCGGAGTCCAGCGCCGTTTGGAAATTAAAGGAAGGGTCGGCGATATCACCGTGGTTGATGATTACGGCCATCATCCGACGGAAATCAAAGAAACGCTGGCCGCTATGAGGCAAATATGGAAGGACAGGCTGATTGTTGTTTTCCAGCCGCACAGATTCACACGGACAAGGGCGCTCTTTGATGAATTCACCAAAGCCTTCAGGAATGCGGACATCTTGATTATGAATGACATATATCCGGCCAGTGAAGAGCCCATTGCCGGTATTAATTCCGCAGCGCTTTGCGAGGCGATCAGACAAACCGGGCAAACACATGTAAAATATATTTCTAAGACGGAAGATATTATAAAATACCTCTTAAAGATGGTAAAAGCAAAGGATACTGTTGCTACCCTGGGGGCGGGCAGTATTTATAAAATTGGCGAAGCTTTTTTAAAACAACTGGCGGCAGGGAAAACAAAAAAGTGATGGCCGGAAAAAATGAAATTAAAGAAGCTCTGGGTAATGTAATGGCAGGAAAGATATTATATGATGAACCGATGTCGCGTCATACATCGCTCAATGTTGGCGGCAAGGCGGATGCTCTCGTGTCGATAAAAAGTGAAGATCAACTGATTGGAGTTGTACGAAGGCTCAGAGAAAAGAAAATAAATTTTTTCTCGGCGGGAAACCTGACCAATATCATTGTGCGGGACGGTGGATACCGGGGGGCTATTTTGCTGATGACCGGGATGAAAGAAATCGGATGCGAATATACACCGGAAGATGGTGATTTAATTTCCGCCCAGGCTGGCGCGGCGCTGGCAAAAGTTGTCAGCCGGTCAATGTCAGACGAACTGACTGGGCTTGAATTTTGCGCCGGTATTCCCGGGAGTGTCGGCGGCGCGGTCTGGATGAATGCCGGAGCTTACGAAAAAGAAATGAAAGATGTTATAAAAACCGTATCTTTACTGGATTCCGCGGGGGAAAAGAAGATAATGAGCAGGGAAGAAATATCTTTTGGTTACCGAAAGACAGAATTTCCTCCCGATACAATAATACTAAGCGCGCAATTTAAACTGAAAAAAGGTGAGCGGGCAAAAATCAAGGAAAGAATAAGTGAGATTTTGCAATGGCGCCAGAAAAAACATCCCTTGGAATTTCCTAATGCCGGTTCTATTTTTAAGAATCTGCCCGGGCAGGCAGCAGGCAGAATTATTGAAGAAATGGGGATGAAAGGGATGAATGTAGGAGACGCGCAAATATCGGATAAACACGCCAACTTTATTGTCAACAAGGGAAAGGCAACGGCTTCCGACGTTTTAGAGCTCATTGCGCTTATTCAAGCCAGGGCCAAAAAAGAAAAAGGCGTAAGTCTGGAGCCGGAAGTTGTAATTGTTGGAGAAGATTGATGCTGAAAAGATCAGGACTTAAGGCGAAAAAAAACCGGATACGCAGGCGATTTACCAATATATCGGGAGATTTTTTTACGGCTGTGGGATTACTGCTTGCCATCACAGTGCTGAGCTCTTTGTTTATTTATACTTACAACGTCATTATAAGCAGACCGTATTTTGAAATAAAAGAAATTTCCGTGCGCGGGTTGAAGGAACTGACGGAAAAAGATGTTCTGGCATCAGCGGAGATAAAGCCCGCGCAAAACCTGCTAGCCATAAACACCGATGCAGTTATACGCCGGGTTGCCGCGAATCAATGGGTAAAAAATGTTTATATTGGCCGGGAATTGCCCAATAAGCTTGTTTTGGAAGTTCAGGAAAGAAGTCCATTGGCGTTAGTTAAACAGGGCAGTGATTTTTATCTGATGGACGGGGAAGGTTTTGTGTTTAAAAAATTGGGTAAAGGCGATGAGGTGGATCTTCCGGTACTTACAGGATTTAACGTTCAAGATAAAACTAAATCCCCGCTTTTTTTAAGCACGCTTAATTTATTGAAAACCGTATCCGGCTCCAGCCATTATGCTTATTTGGGCACGATTTCTGAAATTCATATTGATGATGTATTCGGACTGTCGTTAATCTCCGGTACCGGTCTTTACTTGAAGCTGGGCATGGGCGGTTTTGAAAGCAAACTGAAAAAATTAACTCTGGTTCTGGCTGATCTGGAAAAGAGAGGAATGAAAAACGGCTATTTATGCATTGATTTATCCGACGAATCAAAAGTTACAGTGCAACGGAAAAATGCTCCGGGGCGGATAGAACAGGGCAATAAAGGAAGGCAGTATCTGATATAAAAAGAAAAGCTTGCGGGTTGTTAAAATTAAGAAGAGGGGAAAAATCTGATGAAAAAAAGAAGCAATGTGCTAGTTGGACTCGATATCGGAACGACAAAAACCACGGTTATTGTCGGTGAGATTACCGAAACAGGCATTGACATAATTGGCATTGGAACATCTCCGGCCAAAGAAATTAGAAAAGGGACAGTCGTCAATATTGACAGCATGGTGGAGTCAATAAAAACAGCGGTGGAAGAAGCTGAACATATGTCCGGATGCCGTATCAATTCAGTTTATGTTGGAATTTCCGGCAGTCATATTAAAGGTCAAAATTCTTTGAGCATAGTTTCTGTTAAAGGTCGGGAAGTGGATGAAGGCGATGTAAAAAGAGCGATTGAGGCTTCCAAAGCCATAGCCATTCCTGTGGGCAGGGAAATCATGCACATTCTTCCTCAGGGCTATGTAATTGACGGTCAGGAGGGAATTAAAGATCCAATAGGAATGTCCGGCGTCCGGCTGGAGGCTAAAGTGCACATTGTCACCGGAGCCACCTCCGCCATCCAGGATATTGTAAAATCCGTCAACCGGGTGGGTTTGGATATTGATGATATTGTTCTGGAGCAATTGGCCGCCGGCGAAGCGGTGTTAAGCGCTGACGAGAAAGATTTAGGGGTGGTGCTGGTTGATATTGGCGGATCCAATACTTCCATTACCATTTTTTCCGAAGCAAGCATCAAACATACGGCTATACTGCCTGTTGGAGGCAACTATCTTACTTCGGATATCTCCACCGGTTTACGCACACCCTTGGGTGAAGCGGAAAAAATTAAAATTAAATACGGATGCGCCATGACTTCCATGATTCCCAAGGATGAAACAATCAGAGTTCCCAGTTTAGGCGGCAGGGAAGACCGCGAAGTATCGCGCCAGATATTGGGACGGATAGTCGAGCCGAGAGTGGAAGAAATTTTAAATCTTGCTTACAATGAAATTGTCCGGTTCGGTTTTGAAGATTTACTCGCCGCCGGAGTCGTTTTAACCGGGGGGACGTCGCTTTTGCCCGGTATCAGTGAACTTGCTGAACAAATCTTTGATATGCCGGCGCGTAAAGGCATCCCGATTGGTGTTGGAGGACTATCCGATATTGTGAATTCGCCAGCGCACGCTATAGGCGTTGGTTTAATAATTTATGGAAATAATCAATTAGGCGGCGATTCCATTTACAGAAAGACAACCGGTGTATTCGGCAATATGGCAAGAACGGTAAAAAAAATGTTTTCAGAATTTTTTTGAAAGGAAGGGGAGAACATGTTTGAATTGACAGAGGTATGCAGCGAAAATTTGGCAAAGATTAAGGTGATTGGCGTAGGTGGCGGTGGCGGCAACGCCGTCAATACCATGATTTCATCATGCCTGAGCGGCGTTGATTTCATTAACGCAAATACAGATGCGCAGGCGCTTGGCGTATCTAGTTCGCCAATCAAAATTCAAATTGGTGCGCAAATAACAAAAGGTCTGGGGGCCGGTTCCAATCCTGAAATCGGCAGACAATCGGCTTTGGAATCCCGCGATGAAATCCGTCCTTACCTGGAAGGCGCGGACATGATCTTTATCACCGCGGGAATGGGCGGCGGAACGGGAACAGGCGCGGCTCCGGTTATTGCGGAAATTGCCCGCGAATGCAGCATTCTGACCATTGCCGTGGTTACCAAACCCTTTCAATTTGAAGGCAAAAAACGCAATGTCCAGGCTGAAGAAGGCATTGCCCAGTTGCGGGAAACTGTGGATACACTCGTTGTTGTTCCTAATCAAAGGCTTTTGAGTCTGGGCGGCCGCAACTTGTCGCTTTTGGAAGCTTTCAAAAAAGCGGACGATATCCTTTATCAGGCAGTCAAGGGAATATCCGATCTGATTCTGGTTCCGGGACTGATTAATCTTGATTTTGCCGATGTAAAGAGTGTCATGAGCAATATGGGCATGGCCATCATGGGCACCGGCGTGGCGAGCGGTGAAAACAGGGCGGTAGAAGCGGCGCAGAGAGCGATTTCATCTCCCCTTCTGGAAGACAACACCATTCAGGGCGCGCACGGAATTTTACTCAACATCACCGGCGGACCGGATATGAGTCTTTATGAAGTTAATGAGGCGTCATCATTGATTCAGGAGGAAGCGGATGACGATGCTAATATTATCTTCGGTACGGTCATAGATAAAAATATGCATGATGAAATCCGCATCACCGTCATTGCCACAGGATTTGATGATGTAATGAAGAAAAAGGAATCGCTGGGAAACATTACGCATCTAGGCGGTTACCGGCGGGAGGATTTATCGACGCCTACTTTCATGCGCAGGGAAAAAACAAACAACCATGCTAATATAGCGGTTATGGGCATTAACGGTGAAACTGAAAATATGGATATACAGATTCCGACATTTTTACGCCGGCAAGCTGACTGAAGTTTTAACAGGAAATAGGCCATGATAAAACCATGGATTGGAAACTGAAAAAAAAATATGCCGCCATTCTGGAGAGTGAAACTGGATATGTAAAAAAAGTTTGGGGCACCTGCAATACGGTTTGCCTGGCTTATCCCAATTATTACCGCACGGGCATGGCGAATCTGGGTTTCCAAACGGTTTATAAAATATTTAATGAGCAGTCCTCCTTCCTTTGTGAGAGAGTATTTCTGCCCGCTTCCGGAAACGGCGCCGAATCCGTTTCCGGAGCGGCAGAAATGGTTAGCCTGGAGAGTCAAAAGTCAATTGCCGAATTTGACATTTTGGCTTTTTCTTTATCCTTCGAAAATGATTATCCCCATGTTTTAAAAATGCTGGCTCTGGCCGGTATCCCTCTTCTGGCCAAAGACAGGCCGGATAGTTATCCGCTGGTCATCGGCGGCGGCATTGCCCTTACGCTTAATCCGGAACCATTAGCTTATTTTTTTGATTTGTTTATTCTGGGTGAAGCCGAAGAAACATTGCCGAAATTTAGCCGTTACTTTGAAGAAGCGCGCCGCCTCGATCATGATCGCCGGAAATTACTGAAAGGTTTGCAAAAGCAAATAAACAATATTTATGTTCCGGAATTTTACGAAGTAAAGTATTCAGCGGAAAGCGGGATTAAGTCAATTGAGCCAAAAGATGCGGGATTGCCGGAGAAAATCAAAATCAAGCACATAAAAGATATCAATTCTTTTTACACGGAGGAAGTTATCAGCGCACCCCAGACGGAAATGGAAGATATGTTTCTGGTGGAAGTAAACAGAGGCTGTGCCCGAAGCTGCCGTTTTTGCGCGGCCAGTTTCGCTTATCGTCCGGCGCGTTTCCGAAGCAATGCAGAAATTATCGCTGCAGTTGATCGCGGGTTGCAGAGAAAAAAGAAGATCGGCCTGGTCGGCACAGCTGTTTCCGATCATCCCGGCCTTATCCATATTTGTGAATACATCATAGCGCAAAAGGCGCAAGCGGGCATAGGATCCCTGCGGATTGACCGGATCAATGAAAAGATTGTTGACCTGATCAAGGCCAACGGCATCGAGACGGTCGCACTGGCGCCGGAAGCCGGAAGTCAGAGAATGCGCGATCTTTTACGCAAAGACATAACTGAAGCGGATATAATCCGCGCCACGGAAATACTTGTAGAAAAAGAAATTCCCAATTTGCGGCTTTATTTTATGGTTGGCCTGCCCAAAGAAGAAGAACAGGATGTTGATGCCATCATTGAGCTAACCAGAAAAATTCAACATCACGCTCTGCAAAGTTCTCAAGGCAAAAAAAAGTTCCGGCGTATTACACTGAGTATCAATCAATTTATCCCCAAACCGGCAACTCCCTTGCAGTGGTGCGCTCTGGCCGATGTCAATATCACCGGTAAAAAAATTAAGAAAATCGAGAATGCTTTCAGCCGGGAGAAGCACATAAAAATTATTCACGATGTTCCGAAGTGGAACTATGTCCAGGCCCTGCTATCTCTGGGTGACCGCCGCGTGGGAGAAATATTGCTGGTTGTAAATCGTCTGGATGGAAACTGGGCGCAGGCCATGAAAGAAGTAAGTATCAACCCTGATTACTACGTTTACCGCCAAAAGCGATTTGATGAAATTATGCCCTGGGATATCATTGATCTGGGCGTATCTAAAAAAGCGCTGATAAGCGAATGCAAGAAGGCACTGGAAGAGTATAAATAAATTATTAACTGCTATCTACACAAAGTTTCAGTACAGGGCTGTTTTCAGGATTGATTATTACTATTTGAAATGTGTAATATGCAGATCGGTGGTGGCTGAAAGCTGTCCGCTGGATTAGCTTGTTATGGCGAACGCCGCTCAACCACTTAAGATAAAACTACTAAAATTAAACCTATAAAAGCTGGCATTGCCTGAATGAATAGAATTTTGCGATTTGCAGTTAATGCTCCATAAACACCAGCTACAATCACACAAGATAAAAAGAACAACTTGAAATAGGTGCCAGAACCGCCCTGTATGACACCAAACAACAATCCGGCTGCCAAAAATCCGTTATACAAACCTTGATTTGCGGCAAGAACTTTAGTGGCCTCTGCCTTTTCTTTCGATTGCCCAAATGCCTTTAAACCTGTCGGTTTATCCCAGAGAAACATCTCCAGCACAAGAAAATATATATGAAGAAGAGCAACCAAGATGACCACTGTATTTGCAACTATAGTCATTGGAACTTACCTCCTTTTGATGAGCCATAACAATTAATATACGAACTTTGCTTTTTTCGATGTCGAATATTATAGCACTATTTTTAAAAAATAGGAAATTACACAGCTTCATTTGTTACCGGTTGAAATGTTGTATAAATTAGGAAAATCAAAAAAATAACATTACAGGAAGAAAAAAACAGAAATTCAATCCGTTGTTATTCAGCCGGACGGCAAGGTAATTACAACGGAGAAGTCTCTTTCTCCCGAGATTCTTTTTCCTTTCCGATTATATAAGCATCGATGACAGCAAATATCCAAAAGCAGACAATCAGGTAGAAAACAGCGTCATGGTAGGGATCTGTGGTTGACATTTTTGATCCGGCAAGGTTTGATAGCTCTTGCAGACTCTTGGTGCCAACCTGCAAATTAACCACAGCGTCGTCAAGAACACTTAGTGCAGCTACCGTGGCCGACCATATAATATAGCCTAATCCGGTAAAGACAAACAGCATGATAAACAGACCCCTCCAATGTTTTTTTAGATAAAATTGGCCAACGCCGGGAAATACTAATGCGGATAGAAGCGCGGCTTTATACGATATTTTCATTTTGATATTCCTCCAAATTTTAATGCCCGCTACATATGCATTATCAGCGCTTTCATGAGAAAGAGAATGAATGAAATACACAATCCCATATATAACTGCCGCAGCGATTTTAGCAACAACAAAGATTCTAAATCTCCATTATTTAATATTCTTCCTGTCGGAGGGGTCTCCCACTGGAAAAACCAATAATAAATTTTTAAAATAAAATCATCATCAGAAACATTGACTTCACCTGCAACTATTCAGTGGCGGGCAGTTGTCAGATTGTGGTCAATATTTAATTGACATGCAAGATAATTATTCATATACTTCCCCCGCTAAAAAGCAACACTTAATCAATTTTAATAATGATCCGCGATCATCAGCATACAAGGAGAAAAAATGTTGGCGCTGTCTATGGAGAAAAAACGTGAACTTATAGTCTTTTTGAGAAGATTGGCCAATGCCGCAGGGGTTATGGGCTTGATGGCTGTTCTGGCATCCTGCGGTACCAGCCCCGGATACAGTTACACAGTCAGCGGCACGGTCGACGGTATGGTTGGCGGCGGGATGGTGTTGCAGAACAATGGTGGGGATGATCGGATCATATCTGCCAATGGTCAATTCTCTTTTATCACCCCTCTGACCGACGGGAGTACCTACTCCATTAGGGTGAAACCGAACTTTCAGCCGACCAATCCGTCTCAGACCTGCTCTGTCAGCAACGGTAGTGGCACAATCAACGGAGCACCTGTGAGCAATGTGGTGGTGAACTGTGTGACGGGTCCTACATCCGTTACGGTTGATCCGTCGGGGCAATTTGCCTACGCGGCAAATACGGATGGCACTGTCTCGGCCTATACCATTGATCAGTCCACGGGGGTATTGGTTGACAACATCCCAGGCAGTCCGTTTCTTGTCGGAACGGGGACTTATCCCACTTCCATTGTCACGGTTTCGACTGGAACAGCCGTATTTGCCTATGTGGTAGATACAGTTGGTGGCGCTATCTCGGCCTATACCATTGATCAGTCCACTGGGGCATTGGTTGACAACATCCTAGGAAGCCCGTTTTCTGCCGGGACGTATCCTACCTCCATCACAATTGATCCGTCAGGGGCATTTGCCTATGTGACAAATATGGGTGACAACACTATCTCGGCCTATACCATCCAGAATGACGGGACATTGGCCGAACTCGCAAATAGCCCGTTCCAAGCCGGTACGAGTCCTTCTGCCATCATCACGGTTAAACTTTCAGTGGGGGAATTTGCCTACGTGACAAATATGAGCGACAATACTATCGGCTTCTATTCCATCGATTCGAGTGGAAATTTGACTCCTTTAGCAGAATTGGCTACCGGTACGTATCCTTCTTCTGTCACGGTTGATCAATCAGGGCAATTTGTCTATGTGACAAATGAGAGTTCCAACAATATTTCGGTCTATACCATTAATTCTGACGGGACCTTGGCCGCAGGAACGGCAGTGGCTGCCGGTACGAGTCCTACTTCCATCATTACGGTTAAACTCTCAGTGGGGGAATTTGCCTATGCAACAAATACGGTTGACGGCACTGTCTGGTTCTATTCCATCGATTCGAGTGGGAATTTGAACTATTTTGGACAAACGCTTGCCGGGACTTATCCTGCCTCCATTACGGTTGATAAGCCCGTGGGTGGTAGATTTGCCTATGTGGGAAATATGGGCGGCAACAATATCTCGCCCTATCAAATCAATCAGACTACTGGTGCCCTTCAGTAATTAACAAGTGTAGCGGCCTAAAAAGAAAATGCAGAAAATTTTTTAAATAGCAAGTTGTCCAGGGGATAAATAATTTGCCTTTCGCCCGTTTTGCAAGACAACCAGGGTCTTTCCTGCCCTGGGGTGGATGGCCGCCGACAAAAATCAATACCCCACCTCTTTTGTAGCCAATATTTATTGACATACCAGACCGGAGTACATATACTTTTTCCATGATTGAATTGAACGCCGTAACCAAACGATATGGTTCCCTTGCCGCCGTCGACAATGTCTCCTTTTCCGTCAAGTCAGGTGAGTATTTTGCTCTTCTTGGACCCAATGGCGCGGGGAAAACGACAATCGTTAAGATGCTCCTTGACTTTACAAAGCCGACAGCGGGAAGTTTGTCGGTAAACGGTCTTTCCAGCACAGATGCGGCAAGCCGCACGGCGGTTGGTTATCTGGCGGAGAACTATCATATCCCTCTGCATCTTTCCGGATGGCAGTATCTGCAGCGCTGTGCGGAACTGTTGAACATAAGCCGGTCGGAAGCGGGTGATCAATGTCGGCGCATCGTCGAGCTTGTTGGCATGCAAGGCAGGGAACACACCAAAGCAAACACCTATTCCAAGGGAATGATTCAACGGTTTGGGCTCGGCGCCGCACTTATAGGAAATCCAAAGCTGTTGATTCTCGATGAACCCACCTCCGGCCTTGATCCCATCGGGATCAGAGAAATACGCCAGCTTTTGGAATCACTTAAAAATCAGGGGATGACGATCTTTCTTAATTCCCACCTGCTGTCGGAAGTTGAAAAAATATGCGATAACGCCGCAATCATCAACTGCGGGAGGCTTTTGGTGAAGGATAAAATTTCCACCTTGGTCAAAGACGGTGATACGCTGGAAGATGTGTTTGTAAAGTTTGTGAAAGGTGGACATTAAAATGCCGAACGTGTTTTCCCCTATCATAAAAATTGCGCAATATACTTTTACCGATGAAGTTCTTCAGCGAAGCTTTATCGTCATGTTTTTTATCTGCGTCACGTTCGTCTTTCTTATGCGAGGTTGTTATCACGGTAATTACATGGTGAACGGGCAGGAGCTTGATGCCGGAACCGTTGTCGGAACAGTGTCAAGAGCGACGTTCCATGTTATTGCCGTCGCCGTGATGTTATTGACGGCTTTGTTTTCCATGCGCGTGTTTAGACGCGACCGGGATGAGGGAATGCAATCGTCCATTCTTTCCAAACCGATCACCCGGCGGCAGTACGTTATAGGAAAAGTTCTCGGGTTGTGGGTTTTGTCGGCTTCCTTCATGTTTATTCTCCACGCCATTATATTCCTGACTGCTTCCATAACATTGAAGGTTGTGATGCCCGGATACTTGATTGCCTCACTGATCTGCTCTTTCAATCTGCTCTTTGTGGTTATTGCCGTGCTTCTTTTCTCTCTGATGATGCCTGACATAGCCGCTTTTCTTTGCATTATGGGTGTTGGTGTTATTAGTTTCGTGGGTGACGCTATATTCGCTATAAGCCATAGTCCAATGGCGCAGGCGATGATGCATCAGCAGGGCTCGCAGCAGGACTGGACAGCGTGGAGGGTTATCTACTATTTATGGCCGAAACTTTCCGGCACGCAGCATTTTGCGTCTTCGCTTATCGGTAGTGAAGGATTTCGCGAATTCGGATCTATCTATCCGCTCGACAACATTTTTATCTACTGCTTAATCCTTGGCGCTTTGCTATTCTGGCGTTTCAGTAATGAAGACATCATTTGACCGGACGCGATAGATAATGCTTGCCGGACGGATAAATCGGACAAGCGGATTCACAAAAGCGAAATCCCGCCCCATAATCTGTGCTCCATTAATTTCTTTCGATTCATAATCCTCACTTCTGAAAAAATTATTCTCCATTCACTATTTGTAGTGATGTTTTCAGCAAGCATTTCTTCCTGTAAGGGTTAAAATTGAATTTCGGCGATGAGTCAAAGATTACAAATGATAATCAATGAATCAGAAACAAAAAAGGCAGAGCCAATTGACCCTGCCTTTCTGCAAATAAATTTTTTATGTGTATCGTTACTTCTTAAACTTTCTTCTTATTCTTGCCAACCCAACTAACCCGAGACCAAGAAAGCGCTACAATGCATTATATTCATAAGCTGTAGTCAGCTTATTTAATAACTGCTCTTTAGCATTCAGCGTCACTCCTGAATACGGGCGCCACCGGAATCATTCAACGCCACGAAAGGCTTTTGCGCGGCAATGGCCATATTCATCACTTTCCATATTTTCTCTGCGTGCATTTCACCGAGGCTGCCGCCGGAACTGGTGAAATCCCGTGCTGCCGCGAAAACAACGCATCCGTTTACTTTACCAAAGCCTGTAATAACGCCGTCAGACGGGATTTCTTTTTTATCTAGGCCCAAGAGAGTGGATCGATGCTGAACAAAAAACTGAACTTCCTGAAAAGTGCCCTCGTCAAAAAATATATCCAAACGTTCGCGAGCCGTAAGTTTATTAGAATCATGTTGTTTCTTAATCTGTTTTTCACTGCCCATTAATTTTAATCTCTGGCTTTTTTCTCAAAGTCGTTAGTTTTACCTTTATGACCCTGCCTTTCATTATTCAGGTTTTGATCTCCTCTTGGTGTTATCTTCTTTCATATGTGATTACTTTGTTCAATCGTAGTCTTTCGTCCCACAGTTTGCTGATTACGCTATCCAGATAATTCTTAATGCAATCCAGTCCCCATAATACTCGACCTATTATTTTAATTTTTATTTTTTTCATATCGCCCTCCTATAAAACATAGACGACGTCGTTGCCGAAACCGAACTGAACTGAACAGTTATGGGT
The DNA here is from genome assembly GCA_963710575.1 of uncultured delta proteobacterium. GTDB lineage: Bacteria > Desulfobacterota > Syntrophia > Syntrophales > Smithellaceae > Smithella. The sequence continues at coordinate 225,999 of CAVQAL010000010.1, forward strand.
TTAGTCTGCACTTCCGTAATGTATCGTTGACTTTTTCAATGGCTTGACAAGTGCCGTATCTCTGCCCCTCCCGTTTCTTTTCCCGTTTCCAGAAGTATCGGATCTTACAGACTTCGCCAATGGGCAACCCCGTCATACCCTCCAAGTCCGTAATGCGAATATCGGGGTTTTTGTCAAGCTCCCGCACGATGATTTCCTCTTGCTGACTCATTTTGTCACCCCCTGTATTTCTCATCCATGGTAAAAGCCACGGTTTTAAAAAAAACAGCCGAATCGGGTTTAGATCTTTAGTTTTCTCCTGACGCCAGCCAATCCTATCAGACCAAAGCCAAGAAGCAGCATGGTGGAAGGTTCGGGGACAGAAGTCAGAGTGCCATCGTAGAAGAGATAATCTTGATAGCCTTTGTTGAACGAAGAAGATGGAGAATTAGTGGGACTAGTAGCAATATAGTAACCGGTAAGATTTAAACTTCCATAATTATTTTTGGCCTGAGTTACCCAATTACCTATAGTAGTTGAAGAATCAGAATTCGAGTCACTTTTGTAAGTATATCCACTGAACATAATTTCCCAAATTGCAGCCTGGGCAGTTACTGTATTAAGATTACCATTCATTACCTGACTTATCAACCATGCCGCCTCCAGATAGTTAATTCCATAATTAGATTTCAGGCTTTCAATATAGTAAGGAACAGCATTAAGAGATCCATCAGCTGGGTCGACACAGTAGCTGATCGGTTCTTGGATTGTGTTTCCTTGGTAAGTAAACTGAAAACCGTAGCCTGTATACCAATTGACTCCAACTCCATTCAGAGTGCCGGCTACCGTGCCAGTCCATGATTGAGTCAATTGAAGATTTACTTGATTAGATGTATCGGCTATTCCCACTGGAAGTGCATATGTGACACTTGCCACAGCAAAAGCAGCTAACAAAACAATAAAGAATAATAACTTTTTCATGTATTCTCCTAAAAAAACATTTTTTAATTATAAAACAATACAGCAATTGGCATACCACTTTGTATAATAATTATGGGTTAAACTCATAAATTTTATAAGATGCTGATTTATCTAAAAAAATATATAAAATTTTTAAAATTTAAGGTTGAGAGCAGATAAAATATTGTTTAATACATGAAGAAAATTGTAAAATATTCCGACACATTTTATTGTTTGATGGGGTATGTATAGGGTCATATTTAGGGATAAAACTATGATTTTACAATGTATTACAATTTATTGCGTTTTTGTAAAGAATTCCGACATATTAAAATATTACCATTAGATAATTTAATAAGGATAGATATATTAATATGATAATTATATTATAAATATTAATGAAAGAGAAAAGTAAGACAAGGTTTTACATCAGGTAGTTTTGAAGGGCTTTATAACCCTTAAAATCAGCATCTACAAAGAAAGCCCCGACATTAATGCTGTCTTCGGTGTCAATAACTCTGTTCGACTCACAAGACAACCTTATAGGCTTGTTCTCAATAGGCAAATTGAAAATAATGTCAAATCTTGAATTTTGCGAATCAATAATGATCTGTTGCTTAAAATCTTTGGGAATTAAAACTTTTACACCGCCAAGAGAAATATCTGTTATGGCTCCTATGCCCATTTGCCCAGGCTTCTGTTGATTAATCACAGCCGAAACAGAAAGAGTCTTTCTCGGATATTGACGTTTTTCTTTTTCAACACCAGGAAATGCTCTCCTCTCTTTAAGGTAATTGTTCAGAGCCATTTCAATCGTTGATGATAAAGACCGCCGGTCTTCTTTTGCAATTTGAGCCAGGGACTCATGCAAATCACTGCTGGCACGAAAACATATGAGGCTGTCTTTTTTCATGAGGATACCTTATATTCAATAAATATCTAATTCAACACTAAAAAGCATAAACTGTGCCTGATAAATCATTTCCGGCCGGTTATTGATGTTAAGCCTTTCAATCATTGTCTTTTTTTTATTCGAAAACTACAATAACAGGGATGAATGGTTTTCCTTATACAATGCCTGCGCTGAATTGTAAAGAATTACGACAGCAAATACTCTCATTTTCATTTTGAGCCGTCTCATTATTTCCAGGGCGGCTTTTTTTGTTTCAATTTATAAATTATCGAAAAGTATAGAAAGGATGGATCAAATCTTTGTTTCGTTCATTAGCGCTGTCAAATACAACTATGCAAATGGTGATCCACAATTCTGACAACTGCTCACTACTGAAACTAAGGAGGTGAAACACTTAAAAGGTACTTTTTTAAGAAAAGTAGCATTATTTAAAATTAATACTTTAAAGATTTTCTCTTGACAAATATTTTTAGTTTTATTATACGAATATGAAATAGAGGACAGGTTTTTTTACGATGGACAGAAAACTAACTGCAAACAACAATATTTATGGTTATTGGTTTTATACTTATTTTGCATTGGTCTGCCCATCGCTGAGGAGGACTTGTTAAGGTAAATTAAACCAAAACAGCCATGGGTAGATCGAAAGAGCTCCCATGGCTTTTCTTTTTTAAGGCCATGGCGGCAAAAGCCCTGGCCTTTTTTATTTTCAGGAGGGGAAAATATGATTATTGTAATGAAAAATCAGGCAACAGAAAAACAAATTGAAGATGTGATTAACTGGATTGAATCTGTCGGATACAAAGCGCATCCTTCAATCGGCGTTGAACGGACAATCATTGGAGCGGTCGGCGACAATCGCGACAAGGAAATTCTCAAACACGCGGAATTTTTACCGGGAGTGGAAAAAACGATGCCAATTTTAAAACCATACAAGTTGGCCAGCCGTGAATCGCACGAAGGTAATACCGTCGTTTCCGTAGGCACGATTAAAATCGGAGATCCGGAGTTCGTGGTAATAGCCGGCCCGTGTGCCATTGAAAGCGAAGAACAATTACTGGAGTCCGGCTATGTCGTCAAAAAGGGAGGCGCCCAGATTCTCCGAGGAGGTGCCTACAAGCCGCGCACTTCACCGTACAGCTTCCAGGGCATGGAAGAAGAAGGCTTGAAAATATTAAATCAAGTCAGTGCACGGACAAGTCTGCCGACGGTCACCGAAGTGGTCAACCCCGCCGATGTTGATCTTGTGGAATCTTATGCTGACATGCTGCAAATCGGCGCACGCAATGTCCAGAATTTTGCTCTGCTCAAAGAAGTCGGACGTTCGCGAAAACCGGTGCTTTTAAAAAGAGGGATGATGACCACTATTGAAGAGTTGCTCATGTCGGCGGAATATATTCTTTCGGCGGGAAACTCTCAGGTGATCCTTTGCGAACGAGGCATCAGGACATTTGAGACGGCCACAAGAAACACTCTGGACTTAAGCGCTGTTCCGGTGTTAAAAGGGCTGACGCATTTGCCGGTTATTGTCGATCCCAGCCATGCTGCCGGTCACTGGGAATATGTAATTCCGCTGTCCCGCGCGGCGGCGGCTGTCGGCGCCGATGGTCTTATTGTGGAAGTTCATCCACAACCGGAAAAAGCTGTTTCCGACGGAATGCAATCCTTGAAACCGGAAAAGTTCTACCAATTGATGGACGAATTAAGAGCAATTACCACGGCAATGAGACATTAAAATAACGGAGTAATTATATGCGATCGATAAAAGTTAATCTCGATAAAAAATCTCTATCATCTTATGAAATTCGCATCGGTAAAGACATAATCGACCGGATGGCGCTGATTATTGGCAAAAATCATAAAGCGGGGAACTATGTGGTGATTACGGACAATTGTGTCGGCAGTCTTTATGGGCAAAAATTTCAATCCCGCTTAAAAGACGCCGGATTAAACGTGCACATAATAGAATTTCCTGCCGGAGAGGCTTCCAAAAATATTAACACCGTGCTGGATATTGCGGGGAAATTACTTAAATTAGAAGCTGACCGCGAGACTTGTCTTATTGCTTTGGGCGGCGGGGTTGTCGGCGACATTGCAGGTTTTGTCGCTTCCATATTCATGCGAGGTGTTCCTTATATTCAAATCCCCACCACACTGATTGCGCAAGTGGACAGCAGCATAGGTGGAAAAACAGGCGTTGATCTTCCTCACGGAAAGAATCTGCTGGGGACGTTTTACCAGCCGTGCGCCGTGTTTGTGGATTTGAGCTTTTTGGAAACACTGCCGGAAAAAGAATTTAACAACGGGCTGGCGGAAATTATCAAATACGGCGCTATTGACGATGAAAAAATGTTTCATGCTTTGGAGCGCAACATAGAGGCGATAAAATTAAAAGATTCGAAACTAATGCTTAATTTTGTCGAAACCTGCTGCCAGATCAAAAAATCAATTGTCGAGATTGATGAAAAAGAACAGGGCTTGCGCCGTATTCTTAATTTTGGCCACACGCTGGGGCATGCACTGGAAACAATTTCCCAATATAAAATAACGCATGGCGAAGGCGTAGCTCTGGGAATGACAGCGGCTGCGCGTCTTTCCGAAAAAATGGGCTACCTCTCATGCAATGAAACCAGACGCATCGAAGCGCTTATACGCAGTGCAGGTCTGCCGGGTAAGATACCAAAATCGTTTGCTGGGGATAGTATTATTTCTCTACTGCGGATGGATAAGAAAAAAAAAGGTGACATAATCCATTTTGTTTTGTTAAAGAAAATAGGGATGCCTTTTATCAGTGGAAACATTGAACCGAAACTTATCACGGCAGTTATTGAGGAGATGAAGAAATGAAACCGCGAAAGCTGGAAGACCTGAGAGAAAATGTGAAAGAGAAAGACCGGAAAATTATCCGTTTATTAAATGAACGGGCGCAAATATCCGTCCAGATCGGCAAGGTTAAAGGCGAAGGCGGAATTGACGTATACGACCCCGCTCAGGAAGCAAGGGTGCATGGCTATTTGCAGGAACTGAATTCCGGCCCTTTGCCGCGTGAAGCGGTAGCATCGATTTTTCGTGAGATTATTTCCGCTTCGCGTGAATTGCAAAAACCAATGACCATTGCCTTTTTTGGCGCGGAAGCATCTTTTACGCATTTGGCGGCGCGTTTGCAATTTGGTGATTCCAGCCGTTATTTCCCTCAACCGAGGATTGATCGTGTGTTTGATGAAGTGGAAAAAGGATCCGTGAACTGGGGTGTTGTCCCCATAGAAAATTCGCTGGAAGGATCGGTGAACATTACGCTTGACCGGTTGATTACGACCCCGCTAAAAATCAAGGCGGAGATTTATCTGCGGATCAGCCAGTGCCTTATATCTTCAACCAAAAGTATGAAGGATATTAAGAAAATTTATTCTCACCCGCAAGCCCTGGCTCAGTGTCAGATCTGGCTCAAAACCAATTTGCCCAATTGCATACTGAGTGAAGCGGAAAGCACAGCAGCCGCGGTTCAAATGGTGCGGGGAAAAAAGAATGAGGCGGCGATAGGCAGCTCTCTTGCCGGCCAGATGTACGGATTGAATCTGCTGGCTGAAGGCATTGAAGATAATTCCTCCAATATGACGCGCTTTTTAGTTATCGGCAGAGGAGAAAATACGGCTACAGGCAATGATAAGACTTCCCTGATTTTTGCCACACCTCATTCACCCGGTTCGCTTCACAGCGCCCTGGCTAGCTTTGCTCGGCGGAAAATTAATCTGGCAAAAATTGAATCGCATCCCGTAAAGGAGAAATTATGGGAATACAGTTTTTTCGTGGATATGATAGGTCATATTACGGACAAACATGTAAAGAGCTGTTTACAGGAATTGAAGAAAAAAACAACTTTTCTGAAAATATTGGGTTCATATCCGAAAAGTGAAGGCATATTATGATTTGTATTCCTATTACGGCCGGCAAAAAAAAGGAAGCTTTACATGCCATAGAGAGAAGTTGCCGTATTGCCGATTTTATCGAATTGAGAATGGATTTAATCGAGGATGGGTCGCTGGCGGAATTGATTTCTACAGCCCGTAGCAGTTCCAGCTTGATTAAGATCATTGTTACATGCCGCAAAAAAGAAGAGTCTGCTCCAGCCGGGGGGACGGTGTATATCAAAAGTGCCGGGGGAAAGACAATAGACCGGAAAATAGTCTTGCTCAAAGAGGCAATTGAATTAAGTGCGGATTTTGTTGATATCGAGCTTGCAGAGGGACATGCCGTGATTAAGGAACTCCAGGCTTTTTGTGTAAAGAAAAAAGGGAAAACAAAAATTATTATTTCGTACCATAATCTTAAAGAGACTCCGGCGCTGACAAAATTAAAAAAAATATTTCATCAATGTGTCAAAGTAAAACCAGCCATCGTGAAAATCGTTACGACCGCTAAAACTGTCGAAGATAATCTGGTGACTCTCAATTTGATTCCCTATGCAAGGAAGCATTCTCCGAAAATCATTTCCCTGTGCATGGGAGATAAAGGCCGCATCAGCCGTGCTGTAGCGCCCCTGTTGGGAAATTATTTGAGCTTTGCCACGCTGGAGCGGGAAGGTCAATCCGCGCCGGGACAGTTCACTGTTTGTGAGATGAAACAAATTAATGAATTGCTTAAAAGCAAACGGGCTTTTCCTGCAGGGCCGGTTTTGTCTTTGCCGCTTCGGCCGCAGAATTATGTCTTGCTGGGCAACCCGGTGAGGCAGAGCCTCTCTCCATTGATGCACAATGCGGCTTTGAAGAAAATGGGAATCGAAGAAAACTACAGTGCGTTTTGTGTTGATGATTTGGGCAGCGCATTGCAGGGCATAAGAGGAATGAATATCCGGGGCGCCAGTGTAACCATACCTTTTAAAGTTGCGGTCATGGAATATCTGGATGATATTGACGAGGACGCGTTGAAAATCGGAGCGGTAAATACAATTATCAACGAAAATGGCCGCCTGAAAGGTTATAATACCGATTGGCTGGGACTGATTCTTACGCTCCAAGAAGCAATGATGATTAAAAATAAAACTTTTGTAATCATTGGTGCGGGCGGAACAGCGCGAGCGGCCGCTTATGGAATAATGAAGGAGGGCGGATTTCCGGTTATTGCTAATCGCACAGCGGAGAAAGGAAAGATTCTTTCCGGCAAATTGAACTGCCCGCTTTATTCTCTTGCCGAAATCGGCAAGATCAAGGCGAACTGCCTCATCAACACAACACCAGTGGGCATGTATCCCAGGGATAGATCTCCGGTGAAGGCACTGGCGCTGGCTGGATTTAGATATGTAATGGATGTTATCTACAATCCGCTCAAAACTAAATTACTGGCTGATGCCGAAAAACAGGGCTGTCATATTTTTTCGGGATTGGATATGTTTGTAAATCAGGGAGCCCGGCAATTACACCTTTGGACGGGCGTCGAGCCGCCCCGACGGCTGATGAAAAAAGTAATATTAGAGAGGTTGACCAAGATTGAATAATGACGATGCTCATTTTACGGAAATGTCCGCGACCGTTTGTGTTCCCGGTTCCAAGAGCCTGACCCAGCGGGCGCTGGTGGCTGCCGCTTTGGCGCAGGGTAATTCTTTTATCCGCAACGCCCTGATCGCCCAGGATTCACTGCATTTGATTGACGGCTTACGGGCGTTGGGCGCGCAAATTGATTCCGCTGAAGGCGGTTTTTTTATTTCCGGCACGGCCGGTAAAATAATAAACAGCGGCAAAGAATTATTTCTGGGAAATAATGGCACTGCATTGCGATTTCTTACCGCGATGGTGTGCCTGGGCAAAGGTAAATATGTTTTAACCGGTGAAAAGCGTCTCTGTGAAAGGCCCGTGGGCGCTTTGGTGGAAGCATTGAAGGAAATGGGCGCCGATATTATTACTCATAACAATTGCCCTCCGGTGGAAATAAATACCAACGGTTTGACCGGAGGAAAGATAACTCTGCGCGATATCGAAAGCTCACAATACGTGTCGGCGCTCCTTCTTTGCGCGCCGTACACGCCCAAAGGCATGGACTTAACTTTACAGGGCGGAGTTGTTTCCACTCCTTATATCAATTTGACGATTGCCGTGATGAACGATTTCGGCGCGAAAATTATTCAGACAGGGAAATACGAATATCATGTTGCCGCCGGTGAAATTTATCAAGGGCGTGAATATCGAGTGGAAGGAGATGCTTCCAGCGCGTCCTATTTTTTTCTGGCCGCGGCGCTTTTGAGAAAAACAATCAGGGTCGAAGGAATTAACCCGCAAAGCAGGCAGGGAGATATCCGGCTGCTGAGTGTTCTGGAAGAACTGGGCTGCAAGGTAGGATCGGGAAAAAATTGGGTGGAAGTTTCCGGAAATAATCTGGCGGAGGGTGATTTTACTTTCGATCTCAATGATATGCCGGATATGGTGCCTACTTTAGCGGTTTTGTCGGCCTTCCGTAAAGGACAAACGATTATCGATAACGTGGCCCATTTAAGAATAAAGGAAAGCAACCGGCTGGAGGCTGTGGTTGCGGAACTCAACCGTACCGGCATTGATGCCCGGGAGATGCCGGAAGGCCTTGTTATTCAGGGAGGGAAAATGCGGCCGGCAAAAATAGAGACTTATAACGACCATCGTATGGCCATGAGCTTTGCCATTGCCGGTCTGGTTGCCCGTGGCATAGAAATTGGCGATAAGAAGTGCGTTGATAAATCATTCCCCGCGTTTTGGGAGGAATTAAAGAAGATATGAAGGTTATCTTGATCGGTTACCGGGCAACAGGCAAATCCACTGTGGGCAGAATTCTTTCCGCTAAGCTGAAAATTGCTTTTTGGGATACCGATGCGATGGTCGAAGAAAACACGGGTATGCCGATCAAAGAAATTGTGGCGCTTCAAGGGTGGGATTTTTTCCGCGCCAAGGAAAGAGAAACAATTGAATATCTGACGCAAAAAGAAGATGGCGTTATCGCCACCGGCGGCGGAGTGGTTTTGTTCAGAGAAAATGTGAGATTGTTAAAACAGAATGTGGATTTGTTAAAACAGACAGGTGTGATTATCTGGCTCAATGCTCCGCTGCAGGATATCATTGACAGACTCAAGAAAGACGCCCGAAACGGAGCGATACGTCCTCAGTTTACTTCCGGCAATATTATTCAGGAAACGATAGACATTATGAGAAAAAGAATTCCTTTATATGAGAGCGCCGCTGACCACACTGTGGATACTGCAGGTAAGAGTGCCGTGCAGGTCGCGGAAGAAATTTATCAGTATTTGCGAAAATCAGGAAATTTAGCTAAAATTAAGGAAAGCAAGAATTAATTAGGTATGAAATAATACCATCTCTAAATCAAAGATAGCGCTTTGATTAAAAAATGGAATAATTATTTACAGGAGAAATCATGTCTGGAAATACAATAGGCAGTATTTTTCGCGTTACCACCTGGGGAGAGTCACATGGATTGGCATTGGGTGCAGTTGTCGATGGTTGTCCGCCGGGGCTGGAGTTGGATGAATCCGATATTCAGCAGGCGCTCGATAGAAGAAAGCCCTCAACATCGGTTTCTTCAACGACAAGGCAGGAGAGTGACAAAGTCGAGATTCTCTCCGGTGTTTTTGAGGGAAAGACCACAGGCACTCCTGTTTCGGTGATCATCAGAAATGCTGATGCTAAATCTTCTTCTTATGATGAATTAAAAGATGTGTTCCGTCCCGGACAGGGAGATTTCACCTATCTGCGAAAATACGGTATTCGTGACTGGCGCGGTGGCGGACGCTCCTCCGGCAGAGAAACTGCCGCGCGCGTAGCCGCAGGCGCCATTGCCGGAAAGGTGATTGCCCAGGCAGGGATTGATGTCATCGCTTACACACAGGCAATCGGCGCAATTGCCATTGACCGCGATAAAATGCCGTCGGATAAAAATTTAAAGAAGGTTGTGCGCGGTAATGCTCTTTTCTGTCCTGATCAGCAGGCCGCAGCCGCTATGGAAAAAAAGATTATGGCAGTCCGCAAAAAGGGAGATTCACTGGGCGGGGTTGTGGAAATTATTGTGCGGGGTTGTCCCGCAGGTATTGGCGAACCGGTTTTCGACAAAATGGATGCGGATTTAGCCAAAGCTTTAATGAGCATCGGTTCGGTAAAAGCGGTGGAAATCGGCGATGGTATTGACGCCGCTCGAAAGATGGGTTCGGAAGTCAATGATCAAATGAATAAAAAAGGATTTAAAACAAATTATGCCGGAGGAATACTCGCAGGTATAACAAGCGGTGAACAAATTATTCTGCGGGCTTATTGCAAACCTATTCCCTCAATAGCGAAGCCGCAGCAGACGATTGATTTCAGGGGGAAAGAGCGAATAATTGAAATTCAGGGAAGGCATGATATTTGTGTTCTGCCCAGGGTCGTGCCGGTTTGTGAAGCGATGGTGAGCATTATTTTAGCAGACCACATGCTCCGGCAAAAGGCGATATGCGGATGAAGAAAATTAAAGTAGGCATAATCGGCGGCACTAATGGCATGGGGCGGTGGTTTGCCGGTTTACTGAGACATGAAGGCTGTATTGTCCATGCATGCGGCAGAAAAACAGATCTGCAAATAAACGATCTGGCAAGGCTCTGCAATGTCATTGTTGTGGCTGTGCCCATTTCCGCCACCGCCGGTATAATTAAACAAGTCGGGCCACTATTGTCGAAAGATGCTCTTTTGATGGATTTAACCTCGCTCAAATATGAACCGGTAAAACTAATGTTGGATAATTCCAAGGCGGAAGTCATCGGCTGCCACCCTCTTTTTGGTCCTCAGTTAAAAGATGTTTCCGGACAAAATGTTATTTTATGTCCGGCACGTGGAAGAAAATGGCTTCCCTGGCTAAAAGGAGTCTTCAAAAAAAATAAACTGACTATTCTGGAAGCAACTCCTGAAAAGCACGATAAAATGATGGCGATTGTTCAGGCGCTCAATCATTTCAATACAATTACTCTGGGACTGGCGCTGGCTGAAACGAATATTTCTCTTGCCGAAATAAACAAATTTTCCACGCCGATTTTCAGGACAAAACTCGACATAATAAAAAAAGTATTTGTGGATAGTCCGGAACTTTATGTTGATATAATAACGGGAAATCGGGAAACAGGCAAAATGCTGGATATCTACGAAAAATCGCTGAAAGATATTCGCGGGAAAATTAAATCCGGGAATAAAGAGAAATCCAAAGAAGCTGTGGAGAAAGCAGCAAAGAAATTATATGGAAGCAAAAATAAATAAAGTCGCGGAAATGATCGCGGCATCGAAAAGGCTGGTAGTGTTTACCGGAGCGGGAATCAGCACGGAATCGGGCATACCTGATTTCCGCGGTCCGGACGGGCTCTGGACAAAAGTTGATCCCGAAGATTTCACAATTGACAGATTTCTAAACTCCGGCGAGACACGCAAGAAAGTCTGGTACCTTTTTGTGGAAGGCGGATCGTTGCTCAATGCCAAACCCAATCAGGCTCACTTGGCTATAGCCGAACTGGAGAAGATGAACAAGTTAAGTTCCGTCATTACGCAGAACATTGATAATCTGCATCAGAGGGCAGGAAACAATCCGCAGAAAATTTACGAACTGCACGGCAATATGCAGTGGCTGATTTGTCTTGATTGTGGTACGCGGTATCCTGTCGAAGAAATGAGACAAAAACATTCGTCACCTGATCATTTTCCGGTATGTGAAAAATGTCGGGGTATTCTGAAGCCTGATGTTGTCTTTTTCGGTGAAATGCTTCCACCGGAAACTTTGATGTCGGCGGAGCGGGAATCAGAGGAATGCGATTTGCTTATGGTGATAGGTTCTTCACTGGTTGTTTATCCCGCTGCTTATATGCCTCTATACGCCAAGCGCTCCGGCGCGAAAATTGTTATCATTAACATGGGAGACACAGGGCATGATGATATAGCCGATGTATTCATAAACGCGCCGGCAGGAGAAACAATGACCAAAATTATGAACAGATTAAAAGAAATAATGAAATAAATCCTTCGGTTAATTATAACAATGTGCCTGATAGTTTTCGCATACAATGTTCATCCGTCATACCGGTTAATTCTCGCTGCTAACCGCGATGAATTCTATGAGCGGCCATCGTCGCCTGCGGATTTTTGGGAGAATCAACCGCAAGTGCTTGCCGGACGAGACTTAAAAGAAGGCGGTACATGGCTGGGTATAACCAAAAAGGGAAAATTTGCCGCTATCACTAATTATCGTGATCCCTCCGCTTTCAAAAGCAATGCTCTTTCGCGTGGGAAGCTTGTCAGCCGTTTCATTTCCGGAAAACAAAACCCAAGTCATTATCTGGAAGAGATTTCCCCGCAGGTGGATAAATACAATGGCTTTAATTTGATTTTGGGGGAGGACAGAGACATTTTTGTTTTTTCCAATCGCGGAGAAAAACAAAAACTAAAACCCGGAATTTATGGCTTGAGCAATCATCTCTTGAATACGCCCTGGCCAAAAGTATCCAGAGGTAAGAAGATGCTGAAGGCGGCTATGGATAAAAAAGGCAAAGAATTGGAAGAAGCCTTATTTGCCCTGCTGTCTGATCGCCATATTCCGCCGGACAACAAACTGCCAGCAACAGGCATCGGCCTGGAATGGGAGCGGGTATTGTCGTCTATATTTATTACCAGCCCGGTTTACGGAACCCGTTCTTCGACAATTTTGCTTATAGGAAAAAATAATCGCGTAAAATTTGTGGAAAAAGTTTTTGATGGAAACCCTGCACCGTGGGTTACCAGCCGATTTTCTTTTATCACAGAGAAAGAAAAATAAAGCGAAGCACGTCGGAATTGGTAAATTGTAATGAGACCCAAGCTTCAGAAACAGAGTGCACTGAAGCTTGTAGGTCGAATTATCCCGCGAAGCGGAGGGGACAATATCTTGCCCCGTGATTATGGTTGCATCAATTCTCTATATATTTTCCATTCGTCATTTATTTTCTTTAACTCTAATTTCTTTTTGCCGGAGCGTTTTAACAGAGCTGAACGGTAATGTTGAGTCAATACTGCCGTGGCAATATCTGCAACCGCTGATATTTTTAAATCTTCAATGCGGATACTAATTTTTTTACTTATTTGGCGCATATTGGTTTTATGGGTGATCCATGCATCTAAGCTCATTCCTTCTGATTGAAAATCCGATGCATAACAACTGCGGTAAGAGTCCATGTCGCCTGATTGCCAACTGGCTAACCACTTATTTACCAAATTTCGAACATCTTCTTCAGGAATGGATTTTGCCTCGTTTTGTTTGCTGCTGACTTGAGTTAAATTCTCAGTAACAGCGGGTACTGCAACAGATGCCGGTGCGGTAGTGGCAGTGGCAACAATAACCTCTTTAGGAGCTACAGATTTTTCAGCCTTGACGGTAGCTGCGGCCTCTTTAGGAGCAGCAGGTTCTTCAACTTTAGCGGCAACAACTGTTTTTGTTGGAACTACAGGTTTCACAACCTTGGGAGCAACGACAGCCTCATTTGGAGTAACAGGTTCGCAGGAAACAATATCGATTAATTTTTCACCAACTGTATTGGGGATGATAGCATTCCATTTACCAGACTCACTTCCCGGTGACGAATAAATAACATTACTTTTTTCATCATAAAAAATCACAGAAATATCTTTAATTTTTTTATTTACGCAGTCAATTTCCATCAACTTTGTGTAATAACTTAACAGGGAAGGATTGTCGGGTGCTTTATTTATTACTTTGAGAATTGAAAAATATCTTGTTTTTGCTTCTTCGCTTAATATATCTTTATTCCATACAGAAATAATGCCTTTATTTACTTTTTTAATGCTGCTTTTATCATAATACATATCTCCAACAGAAGTGGTATCAAAATATATCCAGTCTGCCGCCCATGCCTGATTAGCAAATAGGGAAAAAATTACTAAACAAATAATACTCTGAACATTTTTTGCTTTCATCATCTTTCCTCTCAATAATTAATATCCGAAGTATTCTTTTTCCAATAACCTAAATAACCTGAAGGTCACGTGGGGTCACACGTGAACTGATTATCATAATAGCACTATTCATTTTTTTTAAAAGAGGGAAAAAACAACCGCCTCATTTATTATGGATTGCAGCCCTGCCTTTTTTTGTGCTTGATGATTTAAGAATAACAGGAAGTAATGCGCTTTTGGGGCGCATAAATAGTTTAATTTGGTGAGATATGAAAAAAAGGCTCCCGATGTAAATGTTGAAAACTCTTTGATTTATTTAGTAGGCCGTGTGGGATTTGAACCTTCGGCCAAAGGATTAAAAAGTCCGGCGCCGGAACGCATGATAACATCGATGAGGATGCCGTTTTCGATGAGCACATCCATGATGCCGGTATGCGCATAAATAAAAAAGTGCCTGACACAGGTACGCCAGGCACTTTTTTGATAAATTTAGAACATGCCGGAAGTACCCTTAAAGCACTCTGACAGCCACGATCCCATCAATAGACTGGATTTTCTTTACCAAGTCAGTATTTATATCGCCTTCCACGTCGATGATGTTATAGGCTATGTTGCCTTTGCTTTTGTTGATCATTTCAGCAATATTGAGTTTGCTTTCGGCCAACAGACGCGTGATCTTTTCAATCATGCCCGGCGAGTTCTGATTCGATATAGTCAATCTCTTATTGCCTGATCTGTCTAGAAAACTCTCCGGGAAATTGACCGAGTTCTTGATGTTTCCGTTCTCCAAGAAGTCCATCAGCTGCATGGCGGCCATGATGGCGCAGTTTTCTTCCGATTCTTCGGTCGATGCCCCCAGATGCGGAATGGCGATGACCTTATCCGTTTTGATGACCTCTTCATCGGGGAAGTCCGTTACGTAGCAAGCCACGATACCGTCGGCAATAGCCTTTTTCAGGGACGGGGTATCCACAAGTCCGCCTCTGGCAAAGTTCAGGACTACCGCACCTTTCTTCATCACCGCAAATTTGTCAGCATTGATGAATCCTTTGGTGTCCTTGTTCTGAGGAACATGCAGCGAGATGAAATCGCATTCGGCTAGAAGTTTGTCCAGACTTGGCGCTTTCTTGGTATTGCGGGACAGCTTCCAGGCCGCCTCGATGGACAGGAACGGATCGTATCCCCAGACTTCCATCCCCAGACCTTCGGCGGCATTGGACAGCATGGTGCCGATGGCACCTAAGCCCACCACGCCGAGCTTCTTGCCAAGGATCTCGGTGCCGCCGAACTTGGACTTGCCCTTCTCGATGAGGTCCGGCACCTTGTCGCCTTCACCCACCAGCCCTTTGGTCCAGACAATGCCTTCTGTAACCTTGCGGGATGCCAGCAGCATGCCCAGGATCACCAGTTCCTTCACGCCGTTTGCGTTTGCTCCCGGGGTATTAAAAACGACGATGCCTTTTTCCGAACATTTATCGATGGGAATATTGTTTACGCCGGCGCCGGCGCGGGCAATTGCTTTCAGAGACGACGGCAGGCTCATCTCTTTCATTTCCTTGCTTCGAACCAGGATGCCGTCGGGATCGGGAATATCAGTACGATACTCATACTTCTCAGTAAAAAGGCTTAAGCCCTTTTCCGAAATTTTATTTAACAAATCAATCCGATACATAAAAAAACCTCCTATTTCTTTCCATATTTTTTTATTGTGAGACTCAAATTTTAATGAGACCCAAGTTTCGGAAACAAAGTGCGCTGAAACTTGTAGGTCGAATTATCCCGCGTGCGAAGCTTAGCGGGACATTATAACAATCCAGCAAAGCAGAGAGAGCTCCACCAAGAGCTTCCGTTTTGCTGGATGAAATATAGAATGGGCATTCTTTTGTGTCAAGTAAATCTTAATGAGACCCAAGCTTCAGAAACGCAGTGCACTAAAGCTTGCTGGACGAATCAATGACATTCGCTGAAAATTAGTAAAACAAAATTTGAAGCGCAAATGGAATTGTCCCTTTCGCGTAAGCGAATAGGGATATCTCATAAACGAAGCGATAAGGAATGTTGGAGTGCGGTGCCGGCTCCGACGAGTTTGGTGGGAGCCCATTCTCGCCGGAACCGCCATAGATAACTTCTTCCTGAAGTCTTGTTTTCTTATTCCCTCATTTTACACAACATTTCATCGGTAATAATCAAAAAATTGCTGAACTCTAAACTAACATGTGGTAGAAATATAGAAAGTAGGTCAACATAAAAGATGAATAGAGAAAAGACCAATTTGGAATACTTATGATTAATTTCTTCAAAACATTGTTATGTTCACCGAGCATTGACTGGACAGCTACCGGGACAATGATTATTGCATTCGGTACTTTTGTCGTGGCTTATATTGCTTGGACACAATTGGGAAAAACAAATAAGATTTCCAATGCAGATTTTGCTCACAGATTCAAAAATGATTTCTTCAATGAAAAAACTCAACAGTTATTTATGCTATTTGACTATAACCTAATACTATTTAAAACGAAGTCTGTGAGCAATGCCGACGACGAATTCCCCTACTTTGAAGTTGACAAAACACAATTTGATGCAAACCCTATTTACGCAATCGGCTTATCTAAAATAAAATATCACTATACTGCTTATGAGATTGACGACCTTTTGCTCGGCCACTTTGAGGACTTAGGATTGTTTTGCGAAAAAAAATTGATGGATATTGAATTTATCTATGAAGGATTTGATTATTACATTGAAGGAATCCATGAAAATAAGCAAATTCAAAATTATTTAGATTGGATTAGAGATAACAAGGAAACAAAGGAAGGCGAGGAGGCGGAGGAGGATATATACGATAAATTTGATTATCTTTTTAATAAAGTAAAATGTTACGCGAAGCATAAGAAATTACGCTCAAAGATTAAGAAATTAATTTCAAATAAGTGGAAATGATTAAAATCTTTACTTGTGCGATATATGGCGGATCTGAATAAATTTAAAAAAGGGAAGTGGTCATTGTTTCGTAATGTAAATAACAGTTTTATAAAAGAAACGGCTTAGAACACATAATTCGTAATCAGTAGTGATTCGATAGTCAAAAAAGAGAAAGTGCTTTAAGTTTGGTGTGCGCGTTTTGTGCACAAAATATGCTTAATTTGACTCGAAACGAAAAAAAGACTTTCCGTGTAAACACCGAAAACCCTTGATTTAACTGGTGGGCCGTGAGGGATTTGAACCCTCGGCCAACGGATTAAAAGTCCGCTGCTCTACCGCTGAGCTAACAGCCCACTATATAGATAATTTCAAAGCGTGACCTCTTAACAACAAGTTTTGCATGTGTCAAGAAGAAACTAGAGTATTTTATTTATGGAAAGGATCTTCCAGAATAATTGTTTCCTCCCGGCCTGCACCTACGGATACAAGAACTATTTTAGCTTCCGCTAATTCTTCCAGCCGCTTTAGATATTTCCTGGCATTGGCGGGAAGTTCGTTCATTTCCCGCGCATAAAGAATATCTTCCTTCCAACCGTCTAATTCTTCATAAATTGGCTGACACGCTGAAAGTACGCGCATACTGGCAGGTGCGGCGTGAGTAAACTCACCGCTTGCCGATTTATAGCCGACGCAGATTTTTAGTTTGTCCAAACCGGTTAAAACGTCCAGCTTAGTAATGGCCAGAGCGCTAATGCCGGAAACTCTGACGGCCTGCCGCACCAATACCATGTCCAGCCAGCCGCAACGCCGTTTTCTGCCGGTTGTTGCACCGAATTCCTGTCCGACCTGCTGCATGTGATTGCCGATATCGTCTTTTAACTCTGTGGGGAAAGGACCTTCACCGACTCTGGTGGTATATGCTTTGCAAATTCCGACTACTGTGTTGATTGTGTTAGGTCCGATTCCGCTGCCGCAGGAAGCGTTGGCGGAAACTGTATTGGAAGAAGTCACATAGGGATATGTTCCATGATCAATATCAAGATGAGAACCCTGCGCTCCCTCAAAAAGAACTTTCTTCCCTTGTTTTATTTCACGATCCAAAATCAGGGAAGTATCCGCCACGTAAGGTTTGATTTTCTGTCCGTAAGCTAAATATTGAGTGGCTATTTCCTCCACGTCAAGCGGCTTATCTTTATAATAATTTGCCAACAGGAAGTTCTTTTCTTCCAGATTCTGCCGCAGTTTCTCCTGGAACAAATCTTCTTCATATAGGTCGCCCACGCGGATTCCCGTGCGGGCAACCTTGTCTTCATACGCCGGACCAATGCCTCTGCCCGTCGTGCCGATTTTTTTGCCCGAAGCTCTGGCCTCGCGGGCCTGATCAATGCTCCGGTGATAGGGCATGATTAAATGAGCTTTTTCGCTGATAAAAAGCTTAGTATTAGGTGGCAAAAGGTTGCCTTGCTGTAACTCCTCTATTTCCTGGAGAAAAACACAAGGATCAAAAACGACACCGTTGCCGATAATGCAAATTTTATTATTATGCAAAATTCCCGAAGGAATCAGGTGCAGTATAGTTTTTCTGCCTTTGACAACAAGAGTATGACCGGCGTTATTTCCACCTTGAAAACGAGCGACTATATCAGCTTTTTCGGTGTAAAGATCAACAATTTTCCCCTTGCCCTCATCGCCCCACTGAGTGCCTACAACTGCAACATTGGACATATATAATAATCCCTTACATTTTAATCGGAGTAATGAAAATTACGTGTGGTAATTTCCGCAATTTTTCCAAAACGTTCGAACCGACAGATGAATCCGTGCTCAAGTTAAAGGCTTTTAACCTTTTCATTGAAAACTTTTTCCAACTCTGCAAGCGCCGCCTTCAGATCAGACTCTTCAATGGTCGGGCCGCACCAGAAACGATAACCGGCCGGCGCATCTTTGTATGAGTTGATGTCGTGAGCGATATTTTTCTTGCTGAGGTCCGAAGCGATGCTTTTGAGAAACTTGCTCTTTTCATCAGCGCCCAGGGCTGCGACTTTTGGATGAGTCACGCTCAGGCAAACGGATGTGTTGGAGCGTACATTGGGATCATCGGCCAGAAATTCAATCCAGTCGGTTTTGGCTACCCAGTCGGCAACAATTTTCAGATTGGCCATACTTTTTTTGATCAGACCGTTAAGGCCGATTTTGCCTGCCCAATCCAGGGCGTCCAGATAGTCTTCCACGCAGAGCATCGAGGGTGTGTTGATGACGTCGCCGTCGAAGATGGCCTTACTGATTTTGTCGCCTTTTTTCAGACGGAAAATTTTGGGCATCGGCCACGGCGGAGTATAAGATTCCAGACGGGCGACAGCTTTGGGGCTAAGAATCATCATGCCGTGAGCGGCTTCGCCGCCGAGACATTTCTGCCAGGAAAATGTCAGAACATCAATTTTGCTCCAGTCGATATCATTGGCAAAAGCGTAACTGGTTGCGTCGCAAAGAGATAATCCTTCGCGATTGGCGGGAATCCAGTTCCAGTCAGGAATTCTTGCGCCGCTGGTCGTGCCGTTGGCCACAAAGACAACATCGCTTTTCCAATCCACTTTGGCCAGATCAGGAATCTTGCCGTAGTCGGCTTTGATAACGGTAGGATTGAGTTTGAGTTGTTTGTTGACATCTGTTGCCCAGCCTTCGGAAAAACTTTCCCAGACCAATACGGTAACCGGCTTGGGACCCAAAAGTGACCACATGGCGCATTCAAATGCGCCGGTATCTGAAGCCGGAAGAATGCCCACAAGGTAATCTGCCGGAATGTTTAGAATTTTTCGTGTATCGTTAATGGCTTTGACGATTCTTTCTTTTCCCAACGCGGAACGGTGTGAGCGGCCAACCGGCGCGCTCTTCAGCGCGTCGATACTCCACGCTGGCCTCTTACTGCAAGGGCCGGAACTGAAATTAGGGTTTTGCATAAATAACCATCCTTAAATAGATTTTCAAAATAACGAATCTTTCATATCAGCAATGAAATCTTTACTCAAGAAATTTTAGTTTTGTTTTTAGTTAATCGGTGATGTGCATCCATGAAGCCTTTATTAGGCGAGGTAAGAGCTTATATTAGAAAGAAAAAATGTATTATTTCCGTCCTGTTTTATTCCTTGGCCGCGGCCTTTTGTTTTTTGGCTTTGGCGTAAAACCTTGTTCCTGATCATTGCTGATGGCCGGCTGAACCGGCGGCGCATATAGTGATTGTTGATAGTAATCATCCAGTAGCATGGTAATTAACTCCAGTTCATCTTCCGACTGCGATAAGTTGCGCGCCAGAGGAAGGAAGCGCTGCATTCGTTCAATCTGCAGATTGTCACGGGCGCGCAGGCGAGCTTCCAGAAGCGCTGTTATTCTTTCGGCAACAACCCTTTCCAACTCTTCATCGCTGGCGAGCGGACGTTCTTCCATGTTTATATTGTAATGGCGGGCAATGCTCTGCAGTTTAAATTTTTCCATTTCCGCAACTAAAGAAATAGCCACACCGCTTGAGCCCATCCTTCCTGTGCGTCCGGCCCGGTGGATGTAAGCTTCCGGTTCTTCCGGCGGCTCATACATGATTACGTGAGAAAGATCGGGGATGTCAATTCCCCGCGCGGCAACATCAGTAGCTACTAAAAAGCGCAGAGCGCCGCGCCGCACTCGAGCCATAACTTTTTCCCGCATGCTTTGAGCCAGATCGGAACTGAGTTCATCGGCGTCATAGCCAAAGCGTTTTAATACAACTGTGAGATAGTGGACGGTGCTTTTCGTGTTGCAGAAAATGATGGCGGAGGCTGGATTTTCAATTTCAATGATGCGCACAAGCGACCTTTCTTTGCGCATACCCGGAACAACATAATAGATATGCTCTATTTCGGCAATATGCACCTGATTGCCGCTCAAACTCAATAATTGTGATTTATGCATGAATTGATCCGCTAAACGGATTACCTGCGGCGGAAAAGTTGCAGAAAACATACTGCTGAGTATTTTGCCCGGTGGAATATATTTGCGAATTTTCACCATATCGGGGTAAAAGCCCATGGATAACATGCGGTCAGCTTCGTCAAAAATCAATATTTTCAAATGATCTAATGAAAGAGTATTTTTTAACAGGTGGTCTAAAATTCTTCCCGGTGTGCCGATAACAAGTTGAGCTCCGCCGCGAAATGCTTCCAGTTGCGCATTGTATCCGACCCCGCCGTAAACCACTGCCGTTCTTATATTTGTTCCCTGCGTCAGCATATTGGCTTCTCTGGATACTTGAAGGGCGAGTTCGCGGGTGGGGACAAGCACGAGAGCCTGGGCGGCATTTTGCTGTATATTAATTTTTTGTATAATGGGCAGGATATAGGCGCCGGTTTTGCCGCTGCCGGTGCGGGATTGCACCATCATATCCCGGTCCGCTAAAAAATAAGGAATGGATTTAGCCTGCACGGGCACAAGGGTTTTCCAGCCAGCGCGATCGCACGCAGCGCGCATTTCGGGCGTAAGTTCTTCTGCGGAAATTTCCGGGAGAACGTCGGCCGGTTCAACAGCCTTTTCCTCATTTTTCATATTTTCTTCCATAAAAGCAAAAGCCCTTTCCCTAAATAAAATAATTATTTAACGTCTTTTAGTTTAGTATTGCTCAAGAATCAAGGGGAAAATTGATATGGAATTCAATTTTTTTAAAGAGAAGTTTAATGATCTGACAATTAACATTTACATTTGGGAGAAAAATATTCTTTTCTTTATTTATTATTCAAGGAAAAATAAGGCGCTAACTCCAGTAATCAGAGACGCCTGCTGGAGTTAGCGCCCTTGTTGTCCGCTAATTACAACATCAATAGCTTTCTTTATCCGTTAAAGAGTCTTTCTTTCACGTTCTGCAAATTAGAGTTTGCATCTTCGCCCATGTTTATTTTTCTCTTGGATACGGCCAAGCCATGATGCCGCCTTCCATGACCTTGACGTTTTTCCATCCGTTGCCTTCCAAGGCCAGTGCCGCCTCGTAACCGCGCAATGAAATCTTGCAGTAACAGATGATTTCTCTGTTTTTATCTTCGGGTAGTTCTTTGAGGCGCTTGCGCAGCGCACCCAGAGGAATCAGCGTCTCGCCGATACCCAGGCGTATTTCCTCGAATTCATCCGGCCCTCTCGCATCAATCAGGAACGGCTTTTCATTGTTCAGCAGCTTCTGTTTAACTTCTTGGCAACTGATACCCTTGAGCCTGCCTTTCATTTTATTCTGCATAATGTGGGCTGTGGCAATGAAGTGATCGATGGCTAAAGAAAATGGCGGCGCGTAAGGGAGATCCGCATTGATGATATCCTCAACGGTCAGATTGCCCTGTATGGTCATCGCCCACTGGGCGATTTGCTTGCTGACATTGCCGGGACCGATGCACTGGGCGCCTAATACTTTGCCTGTTTTTTTATCGGCAATGAGCTTGGTCACCAGAAGCTTCCCTTGCATAAACCCCGGCTTATCGGGACTAGCATTTATTACCGTGATGATATCCGAATACCCCAATTTTTTTGCAGCTTTTTCGGAAAGTCCCGTGGAACCTGCCGAATAATCAAAAACCTTACAGATGCCGGTCTGAATCGTTCCGGTAAATGTTACGCAATTTTCCGATGCGGCGTTTTCACCAGCCACTCGACCCTGGAGGTTGGCCAGATCACCGTAGGGCGCAAGCACCTTTTTTCCGGTAATTCTGTTCAACGTTTCCACGCAGTCGCCTACAGCATAAATGTCCGGATCGGAAGTCTGCATATATTCGTTGACATCGATGCCGCCCAAATTACCGATTTTCAGACCACTATCTTTAGCCAATGTGACGTTGGGACGGACTCCGATGGCCACAACCGCAAGATCGCAGGACAGTTCCGTGCCGTTTTGCAGTTTTACTGCCGTCAGTTTGCCATTTTCGCCAAGAAATTCAGCAATGCCGTTATCGGTAATGATATTGGCTCCTTTGCTTTTGACATGGTTTTCCACGAGCTTGGCCAGCTCCCAATCCAGAAAGGTAAGCAGTTGAGGCAGAAGTTCAATCACTGTGATTTCAATACCTGCCAGTTGCAGAGCTTCGCAGGTTTCGATACCGATCAAACCTCCACCGATGACGACAGCTTTTTTGATCTTTCCATCATCCCGGACTTTGCGTAGAAAGTCGGCGTCTTGCATGGATTTCAAGGTTGTAATGCCTTCAAGTTCCAGACCCGGTACTGGCGGCATTTGAGAAACAGAACCTGTGGCAATAACGAGTTTGTCATACGTCAATGAACCGTTTTCGCCTGTCGCAATATTCTTGAACGAAACGGAATGGTTTTTCCGGTCGATGGCTGTGACTTCGGTATTGATGCGCGCGTCAATGTCCTTAGCGTTTAGGTAAAACATCGGGCTTCTGACAACACCGGCTGGTGTCGTCAGAAGCTGGTTGCGGTCATTGAAATATCCCCCGACGTAGTAAGGATAACCGCATGACGCCATGGATAGATCAGCTTCTTTTTGCAGAATGACGACTTCAGCATTGTTGTCGATTCTCCTGGCTTTCGCCGCCGCCTTGGGGCCAGCAGCTGAGCCACCGATCACTATAATTCTTTTTCTTCTTGTCATAGGTTCCTCCTGTGCTTTTAAACATTGTGGTTTCTTTCCTGCTAGGACTAATTGTTTTCAAGAATACTATTCTTCTTCTGTGTAATGTGTGTAACGTATTATTATAAAGAGTTCTATGTGCCTCACCAAATATGCCGCTATTCCCGAATAATGTCTTTAAGCATTTTCTTTTCATCCTTTGCGACTGATGCTCCCATAACTTTGGCTATATTTCCTCCGAACATTTTCCCCATAAGCCCCATATTCATTCCCGTTATATAACAATTTCCATCGTCTCCGTCGTAAACGCCCCATGCACAGGGTATGAGAGTTGACACCTCCGGATTCGTGGCCAAAATATCCTTGGCATACTCCGCCTTGCATAACTCCACGATCATTACCCGCCTGTCCATTTGAACACCTTTTTGGGACACTGTCATATTCATGTCACGTATTGCGGGGCACGACCATCCATTAGACTCAACAGCGGCTTTGAGTTGCTGGCAAGTCTCCTCAACGCTCTGATACTTACTTTTATGTGTCACCAACATCATCTTAGGCATTGATAGCCAAACAATAACTGCCGTCAAGGATACTCCTACGATGAGTCCCAATACAAAAAACGTAATGCTTTGTTCCACTTTTTTCTCCTTTTTAGAAAAATTTTAGAGATATCTCATGAAACCTCGTCCTTTTGATCTCAAGTGATAACAGTCTGCGAATACGATTGCATTGATCTAAATCAATAAGACTATATTTTTTTACCCATCGTTATTTTTTTAATCCGCCGGGCATCATATGCTCGGGCACCTGGACGGCGACCACTTCACCGCGTGCGCAAGTTTGGCCGCCAGAGATGAGCCATGACTCCACAATTACCTTGCGTCCTTTGATTTCCTTGACTCGACCGCGAATTTCGATCACTCCGCCCAGCGGAGTAGGCAACAAATAATCAATATGTAAGGAAGCGGTGAGAAACCTGATCGGAGGCAGTGTGTCCATTTTGCGTTTTTCGGACCGGTATTTTGCCGCAGCAGCCGTGCCCGTGGAGTGGCAGTCAATCAGCGACGCGATGAGCCCGCCATAGGCATATCCAGGTATAGCGGTGTAATAAGGTTTTGGCTGGTGAATACATACGGATTCTTGCCCGTCCCAATAGCTTTTGATTTTCATTCCGTGCTCGTTGAGGCGTCCACAACCATAACAATGACTCAAATCATCAGGATAGTAATCCTGAAAAGCTTTCTTCTCCATAAAATCTCCTTGTGTCAGTTAAATGTCAACTTCGTTCCAGCCATATTCAAAATAAATTGATCCGGCATTTGCTTTTCTATAGTCATGATTGCTTTTCGGCCAGTGCAGTGTGTAGGAATGACATGGGAAGGATGGAGATTCTTGATTTCCTCAGTTGTGCGGTCAATAATCGATTCAAAAAACGGCCCGGAGAGGTGAAATCCGCCCATTACGGCGTGAATCTTGTCGATGCCGGTTACTTTCATTGCATAACGCACTGTGTTGACAATGCCAGAATGTGCGCAGCCGGAAACAATCACCAATCCCTTATCTTTAAGATTCATAACAATGGAAGTATCGTCTTCGATAGCGTCCCAGACTTCCTGGCCATCTTTTTGACAATGAGGGAGTGGCCAACCTTTTTCAAAATCAGTGGAACGAGGAATCTCGCCCAGAAAAAGGATTGTGTCATTCAAGAGAAGATAGGGCTTTTCGGTTTCCACCACGGTGAGACCTGCTTCTTTGACCATTTCCCGCGTCAATTTCGCAAAGTTGATTTTTAATTCTTCTACATATTTCAGGTAACGAGGAGATTTAAATACGGATGGATGTACAACAAAGGGAATGTTCGTCTTGCCGATCAAAGCCGTGAGCGTTTTCATGCCGCCCATATGGTCGCTGTGTCCGTGAGAGAGCGCCACCACTTCCACTTCGGTCATATCGACGCCCAGCGTTGAAGCGTTTTGTGCCGCGCCATTTTCGGAGAATCCAAAATCAAACAACAGTGTATGCGCTTCACCGTTTATGGCAGTTTTAACCAGCGCCGAAAAACCGTGTTCAGCCAAAATGGAGGCGCGAATTTCCCCGTCTTTAAGGGGTACGGCTCGGGAAATGACGGCACTTCCGTCCATAGCCGTCATCTCAATATAATTATCCTGTAAGGTCAAAATCTCGACTTTGTCCACTGCATTTAATATCGTTTTCATATCAACCTCCGCAATGCGATTCTCCGCACTTTCTGTCTGCCCCGCAACAGGTTTTTCCCGTTTCTTCGAGAGAACAACTCTTCATCTGATCGCGTTTGCCGACACCGGCTGTTTTCATAATAAAACCACTTCCCCCGCTTATCAGTTTTCGGACTTCTTGCCCGCATGCGGGACATTCCTTGATGGGTGCATCGGTCATGGTTTGTTGTCTTTCGAAATGCAGGCCGCAGCGACTGCATTCATATTCGTACGTAGGCATAATTTATGTTCCCTTTATGAATTTAGTTTATTTAATTTATCCAAGTTTTTAATCTGATTGATTATGTCATGCATGAGCTTTGCAGTCGGGCTTGATGCGTAATGATGGATAAACGCTCGGCCATCATCACTGGACTGAGCAATTGCCGGATCCATGGGAATAGCACCCAAAAAGGGCACTTTCATATCCGTCGCAATTATTCTACCGCCGCCTGCGGGCAGAATCTGTGTGATCTCTCCGCATTTCGGGCAGACAAAACCGCTCATATTTTCGATAACGCCCAGCACCGGAACATTAACCTGTCTGCAGAAGCTGATGGATTTGCGCACATCCACTGCCGCGACCCTCTGGGGCGTGGTTACAATGACCGCACCATCCAAAGGTTGAATTAACTGACATAGTGAAAGCGGTTCGTCTCCTGTTCCGGGAGGAGCGTCCACAATAAGATAGTCCAAATCGCCCCATTCCACATCCGTCAGAAACTGTTTAATGACTCCCATTTTCATAGGGCCGCGCCAGATTACTGCGTCATCTGGGTTTTTCAGCAAAAATCCCAAAGACATAATCTTCATATTTCCCAGTTCCACCGGAAGCAGTTTGCCAGCGGAGCCTTGGAGGGTTTCATGCTCCAGCCCCAGCATGGTGGGAACGCTGGGACCGTGAATATCTACATCCAGAAGACCCACGCGTGAACCTTCCAGCATGAGCGCCGTGGCCAGGTTGATTGCAACAGTGCTTTTGCCGACACCCCCTTTGCCCGAAAGCACAACAATTTTTTTCTGTATGCGGCACAGTGCTTCCTGAAGTTTGCGACGATCCGCGTATTCTTCCTTGCTTTCATTTTGGCCTTGATTTTTAGCCGAACAGTTTGTGTCACCACAAGTGTCACATGTTTTTTTGTTATCCACTTCTGTGTCCCCTCATTTGTTTTTTTAGAAAGATAATCTTCAAAGGAGACTTTCTTAATTTTGGTTTAATCTTCATGAACGATACTCTCGTTTTCCTCTTTTGTTTGCGGTTTGTTCATCCACTTCATCTTGCCAGCCGTCTTTCTTGATATTATGAAGATCAAACTTTACTGTATAAGGTTTAATATCCAGAAGAGGAGTGCCGTCCAGTATATCCACACTATCCAAATTCAAAATATTGCCTTCAATGCTGAGGAGTTCCACCACACTCAATCCGATAGCGTTGGGACGGCAGGGCCTCCTTGTTGCGAATATTCCGCGCTCCACATCCTGAAGATAAGGCTTCACCAGAAGTTGCACTGAGTACACCTGATGAAAATGGTAAATCAGATATATATGTGAAAAACCACTCAGATCACGCAGACCTTCGACAAACTCCGGACACAGCTCTACATACCCCTTGCAACCTTTGGCGTAAACAGGTTGGATGGGCGTATTTTCCTCTATTGAATGCTCACTATGGATGATGCCGATAGTCCAATAAAGAATTTCACAAATATTCATGTCCATTGTCCTCCAACGTCTTTGCTTTACGTTCTAGCCAGCTTGTTAATGCGTTATTGGTTCGTTTTTTTAGTCGTTATGGCACTCATGCTCATGCTGAGCGCAGGCAATTCCCGAATCTTCCAGTTTGCCTGAAAGCCAGCTTTCGGCGACTGCTTTTACGTCACCAGAGCAGCCGCGTAGGACATCAATGCCGTGGTCGTTCAATACATTTACAGCGCCCTGTCCCATATTGCCGGCCAGCATCAGTTTAACGCCCTGTTCGGCTAGTGTCTGAGCGATGTTGGATTTGCAGCCGCAACCAGAAGGGGAAGCAATCTTCTCTTCCGCTGTTATTTTTTTCTGGCCGTCAATGGTGAATACCGTAAAGTGTTCACAGTGTCCGAAGTGTTCGTCAATTTGGTTCATACGTGATGGCAATGCGATTTTCATAAATTTCTCCTTTAAAAATATATTATTAATTATCTCTTTTAGCTCTGCGTCCTTTTATTTGGCAACATGGCTTTGTTTCTTTAATAGAAACTTCGCCTCCTTCGATTTTAAGGGCCTTGCCATTAATCAGGACGTCGGCTATTTTTTTGTGTGCCGCTTCAATGATTCTGCCGAACGTCTGGCGGGAAATGTTCATTTTGTCCGCCGCTTTTTCCTGATATAACTGTTCGTAATCAGCCAAACGAATAGCTTCGTATTCATCAAGATTCAGAACAATCTCTTCCAAATCCACAGTAGGTATTCCCCGCGGCTTGAAATAATTTTTATCAGGTATTCCGCATATATTACGTTGACATTTAGGTCGGGGCATTTGTCTTCATTACTCCTTGATGCATATTATAAGCATATGCCCATAACTTGTCAAGAGTTAAAATTACTATTTTTTAGTTATTCGCCTTCTGCTAGTTGTTCCAGTGCTTTATGATTGAGAATAGTGATCACTCGGCCTGCGGTGGAGAGGATACCGTCATTGGCCATTTTTCTTAGAGCGCGGGAAAGGGCTTCCGGAGTGGCACCCAGAATCTTGGAGAGTTCCCGTTGTGAAATCGTCAGTTCCACGGCAGTATTTTTATCTGCGGCTTCCTTTGGTAATGAATGGCGCAGAAAAGATGCCAGCCGTCCGGGAATTTCTTTTAAGGCGAGGGATTCGATGAGAGTCATGGAATCCTTGAGACGTTGGGATAATATCTGAATGATGTTGAACAATAAAGCTGGTTCCTGCCTGGCTGTTGTCTCCATGATTGTGCCAGGGATTAGAAGAACGGCGCTTTCTTCTATCGCCATGGCGCTTGCGGGAAAAGAGGAAGTTGCAAATGCTGTGCATAGGCCGAAAGGATCTCCCGGTCCTAGCAGTTGGAGTGTTTGCTCTTTGCCTTCGGCTGAACTCCTGTAGAGCTTTAACTGTCCGGAAATGACCACATAGAAAGACCGGATTGGATCTGTCTCGCCGATAACCATCTCACCCGATTTAAACTTCTTGTATATTGACTGTTCTGCAAGCAAGCGCATTTTTTCTGAAGAAACTCCCTGAAATAGGCCAATATCTTTTATCTGCTTTGTTATATCCATATGCAAAAAAAATTCTCCCACGTTGATTCAAATCAATGAAATATTAAACGTCATCGTATATCCATAAAATCAAAAACATGTGATTTTTTATCACAGATGTAAAAGAGAAACAAAATAAATTATCGATAAAAAGAAACCGGAATGAGTAATTCAGAGCAATTTAATTGGACACACGGAAATGTTGGTATTATAAAGAGATTGAAAAACCCAAAGTACATTAGAATCGGAGGCCAAAGCCTATGAATATGGAAAACTGGGTTACCGCAATAGTTCATTTCTCGAATAATTTGAATATAAATAATAACGCCCACGAATGGAGAAGCAAACATGAGAAAGCAAAGTCGTCACAGACTGATGGTATCCTGTATTCTGGCGGCATTGATCCTGCTTGCCGGTATGATCGCAGGATGTAAAGGAAAGACGGAAGAGAGAACGGCTAAACGTCCTGAGATTACTGGCGTTACGGTTTCTCACGTTTCTTTGTCAACGGTGGACGATATCTATGAGGTCACTGGAACCGTCCGGGCAAACAGCACCAGCGTTGTTGCCAGCCGTGTGATGGGTGTGGTTACTTCGATCCCTGTGCGGGAAGGCGACTCGGTGAAAGCAGGACAGGTGATCCTGATAATTGACGACAGGGATGCCGTTCAGAGGGCACGTGCCGCCAGTATGGCCACGGAATCGGCAAAACAAAGTCAGTCTCTGGCGGAAAAAACCTGGCAGCGGTATAAAAAACTCTATGATGAAAATGTCATATCCCGCCAGGAGATGGATCAGATGGATACGCAGAAGAAAGTAGCGGATGCTGAATATGAACGCATAAAGTCCATGGCGGATGAAGCCAGGACATACCTGTCTTTTGCCCGGGTTACTGCGCCGATCTCTGGAAGAATCACAGAAGAACGTATCGATGCTGGCAGTATGGCCACCCCCGGAATGCCCCTCCTAGTTATTGAGGGCGGTGGAAGTTCTTACATCGAAGCATCTATTGACGCCGGTCTCGGGGCTAAGATAAAAACAGGCATGGTTGTGGAAGCCATAGTCGAGACCATGAATCGGCCTCTCCCTGGAATGATCCGGGAGGTCTTTCCATCCGTTGATCCCTTATCCCGGACTTTTACTGTCAAAGTGGAAATCAGGAATACAAGTATACGAAGCGGATTGTTTGCCCGCCTGCGGATTCCTGTCGGTAAAAGAGAGACGATCCTGGTGCCTGAACAAGCTATTATTCAAAAAGGACAGCTAACGGGAGTTTATGCCGTTGATAATCAAGGCATTGTCACTTATCGCCTGGTCCGTAAAGGAAACGCCTCTATCGGTGGCACAGAGATTCTGTCGGGGCTTGCAGTAAATGACCGGATCATTACATCAGGAATCGAAAAGGTAATTGATGGCGGTATGATGACAGGAGAGAAGACGAAATGACAGGAATCGGGATTTCCGGAAAAATTGCCAAGGCCTTTATCAAGTCGAAGCTGACGCCGCTCCTCGTCATTGCCGCCCTTCTTCTCGGGATCTTTGCTGTTATTGTGACTCCCCGTGAGGAGGAACCCCAGATTGTGGTTCCCATGATTGATGTATTTGTCAGCTATCCCGGAGCATCTCCTAAAGAAGTCGAAGAACGGGTAACAATCCCTATGGAGAAACTCCTTTGGGAGATCAAAGGAGTTGAATATGTGTATTCAACCGTTAAGCCCGGTTCCAATATGACCATCGTCCGTTTCTACGTGGGCGAAAAAATGGAAGACAGCCTAGTGAAACTGTATAATAAACTTATGTCCAATTACGACATAATTCCGCCGGGCGTTTCCCAGCCCATGGTGAAACCCAAGTCCATCGATGATGTCCCCGTTCTTGCTCTCACCCTCTGGAGCAAACAGCCTCAATACACAGGCTACGAGCTTAGGCGGATTGCCACAGGGCTATCCGATGAACTCAAGAAAGATGCCAATGTGTCGGAATTTTCCATCATTGGCGGTCAGCGTCGTCAGATCAGAGTTACGATTGATCCCCAGCGTCTGCGGGCCTATCGCCTGTCGTCCTTTCAGATTATGGACCGCCTGGAGAAAGCCAATGTGGTCATTCCCTCCGGAGCTTTTCCTGCCGGCAACCGCGAAACGATCGTGGAAACGGGACGCTTTCTGAACAATGCACAGGACGTGGGCAATCTAGTTGTCCATGTATTTAACGGGCGGCCTGTTTATCTCAAGGATGTGGCACAAATCAGCGACGGACCGGAGGAAGCGGCAAACTATGTCTTCATGGGCATGGGACCTGCGGCTGCTAAAAAAGGATTAACAGGCGACACCGCCGGGCAGTATGAAGCCGTAACGATTGCCATCTCCAAACAGAAAGGAGCCAACGCCAGCATCGTTGCCGATGAGGCTCTAAAAAAAGTGGAAGCATTGAAGGGACAATTGATTCCGAAGGATGTTCAGGTGACTGTAACCCGTAATTACGGAGAAACGGCCAAGGACAAATCTAATGAGCTACTGTATCATATGCTTCTTGCCACAATCTCTGTGATCATCCTCGTTGCCCTGTTTCTTGGCTGGAGGGAATCCATCGTGGTGGCTGTAGCTGTTCCGGTAACTCTCGCGTTGACGCTTCTGATCAACTACCTCTATGGATATACCCTGAATCGTGTGACTCTGTTCGCCCTTATCTTTTCCATCGGTATCCTGGTCGACGACGCTATTGTTGTCGTCGAAAATATCAACCGCCACTTTCGGATGCACAAGATTCAGCCGCTGACGGCAGTGTATGCCGTAGACGAGGTGGGCAATCCTACAATTCTGGCGACGTTTACGGTTATTGCGGCTCTGATGCCCATGGCCTTTGTCTCCGGTCTGATGGGACCATACATGCAACCCATTCCTGTCGGTGCCTCAGCAGCTATGCTTTTTTCTCTCCTTGTTGCTTTCATCGTAAGCCCCTGGCTGGCCTATATCGTCTTGAAAAACGTCCGTCATAGCCTTGGTCATGAAGAAGAGAAACAAGGACTGGCGCGCCTCTACGAGAAACTGCTTGGTCCACTGATTGATGCCCGGAAAAAGCGTCTTATAGCATTTGCTGTCATAGGCGTCCTACTCATGCTGGCCTTTGTCCTCGTGCCTCTGAAGAAAGTCACCATGAAAATGCTTCCTTTCGACAACAAAAGTGAATTGCAGGTGATTATCGATATGCCTGAAGGACGAACGCTTGAAGAAACGGCCGCTCTTACCCGGGAAATGTCCGAGTATTTGAAGACAGTGCCGGAAGTGACCGATTACCAAGCCTATGTGGGCACGGCATCGCCATATAATTTCAACGGTCTGGTGCGCCATTATTTCCTCCGTTCGGGAAGCAATGTTGCCGATATCCAGGTTAATTTTGTGGCCAAAGGTGAACGTAAAGACCAGAGTCATGATATTGCCAAACGCATGCGGCCTGAATTGAAGCGCATTGCAGATCGTTATGGCGCACGGATCAAAGTAGCGGAACTTCCACCAGGCCCGCCGGTTTTAAGTACACTTGTTGCAGAAATCTACGGCCCGGAAACATCGCGGCAGATTGAAATCGCCAGAATGGTGCGGAATATCTTTGAAAAGACCCCTGGAGTCGTTGATATAGACTGGCTCGTTGAGGCCGATCAGCGCAAGGTCATGTTCGATGTTGATCAGGAAAAAGCGGCTGACAGCGGGATCAGCACGGAGGCTATTGCCCGGAGTCTAAGGATTGCACTATCGGGAGCTACCGCCAGCCTTGTTCACATGGATAAAGAGAAAGAGCCAGTAGATATTTTTCTGCGTCTTCCCCAAGAGCAGCGCTCAGATCTGTCCGCGCTTCAAGCCGTGACTCTTCCCTCCCCATCGGGAAAACTCATCTCTCTTGCAGAGTTAGTAAAGACCAGGAAGGGGATTGAGGAAAAAACAATCTACCATAAAAATTTGAAGAAAGTAACCTATGTGACAGGTGACGTAGCAGGAACCGAAGAGAGCCCCGTTTATGCAATACTGAAAATGAAAGCAGACATCGAAAAATTAAAACTTGCCGAAGGGTATGAACTGAAGCAGTTTTACACAACGCAGCCCTGGCTGGAAGGCCGTTATTCCATGAAATGGGATGGTGAATGGCACATCACCTATGAGGTTTTCCGGGATCTCGGCATTGCCTTTGCCGCGGTGCTTATCATCATCTATATTCTGGTCGTGGCCTGGTTCCGGAGCTTTGTGACGCCGCTGGTCATCATGGCTCCCATTCCCCTAACCCTCGTGGGAATATTGCCCGGCCACTGGATTTTCGGCGCCTTTTTCACGGCAACATCCATGATCGGGTTCATTGCCCTGGCGGGAATAGTTGTGCGAAATTCTATTTTGCTTGTAGACTTTATTCAAATGGAATGGCACGAAAAGGGAGATCTGCGTCAGGCGCTGATCCGCGCGGGAGCTGTCCGTTTCCGACCTATCGTGCTTACGGCCGCCGCAGTCGTTGTCGGGTCCTTCGTTATGCTTTTCGATCCCATCTTCCAGGGGCTGGCCATCGCCATGATGTTCGGGGCTGTAGCATCGACAATGCTCACCCTTGTTGTTGTTCCGCTGCTTTACTACGAATTCTTCAGGAACAAAAAGTGTCCTTTGGAAAAAGAAAAGGCGGTTGAGGACGAAGAAATTTGATGGATAAGTCTCCTGATGTCCGGGTAGCCACGGCATTGGAAATATCTGCTTTGTGGGTTGGTAATATCCTCTGCAAAAATAATTTTCCTACATTGATTTAGATCAATGAAACTTTAACCATCAGTGTGTATTAATGAAACCGAAAGCTGGTGGTTTTTACCGCAGAGGTAAAAGAAAACAAAATAAATTATCAATAAGGAGAAAACAAAATGAGTAATTCAGAATTTGTGAAACACGCTGATGATAGTAATTTCAGTACAGTAGTCTTAAAAGAAGAAAAACCGACTTTGGTTGATTTCTGGGCGCCCTGGTGCGGCCCCTGCAGGGCAATAGGCCCGATTCTGGAGGAACTTGCGGCTGAGTACAATGATCGAGTCAACGTGGTCAAAGTGAATGTAGATGATAATCCCGTAACGGCTTCCCAGTATGGTGTAAAGAGCATACC
Source organism: uncultured delta proteobacterium (assembly GCA_963710575.1). GTDB lineage: Bacteria > Desulfobacterota > Syntrophia > Syntrophales > Smithellaceae > Smithella. The sequence continues at coordinate 259,905 of CAVQAL010000010.1, forward strand.
GACATTGATTGTAGTCAAAAACGGCAAGGTGCAGGATACGCAGATCGGATTGTTATCCAAAAATCAACTTGCGGCGTTGATCGACAAGAACTTGAACTGACCGGTAAAATGGAAGGCGGTTTTACCGCCTCCCCTCAGCTTATCGAAATCAAGAATATCTTCTTTCTCTGCATTACAATTTATTAATAATATCTTTTTCGTCCGGCGCCTGATCATCTAAAACCGGTTGCTCAAGCAAATGACTTGGCAAGAAGAACTTGTTGGCTATAAGCGTTGGAATTACTGCACTGGCAATAACTGTACCGACGATATAAGAATACTGTTGTTGCGAAATGATATTATGCGACAATCCGAAGAGTGCGGAGATAGTTCCAAACGTTAGACCGGTGGACATGAGCAACGTATAATACCATTTTTCTTTTTTATCATCCCTGAAATTGTGAATGGCCGGATACAATCCAAATATCTTGGAAAATACTTTACCGGCAAAAAGTGCAATAAAAATAACAGGGGCTACAACAAGTGCAGGTATTGATACAAGAGCCCCTGCTCTTAAAAAATATAAAGGGGTTAAAAAGCCAACGGTCAAAGTTCTCAATCTTCTGACAAAATGACCGTCTTTTTCCATAGTTTTTGCTAATAACATACCTATTACATATGCAGGCAGTACCGGTTCACTTCCCGACCACAAAGCAAGCACTCCCATTGAGAGTAATACAAAAAGTATCCATTTTGCACGAATTGCCGCTGTTTTATATGCGAAATGCTTTATTAGAAAATCAGTCATTCTTGGTAAAATGAAGATCAAAGATATTGTCGCCGAAATAAATATCAAAGTTTTGTATGTAAAGGGGGCAAATATCAATCCCAAACCGATGACTGTTCCTAAGTCATTGACGAAACAGGATCCCAATACACCTTTGCCAAATTCGGTTGTATTAAATCCATATTCCAACATTACTGAATAAACAACGGCCATTGATGTTGTGGAAAGAGCAATCCCGCATAGTAAACTCGCTTGTAATCCCCATCCTATTAGATAATATGCAATTAATGAACAGCCGATAAAAGGAGCAAAAAATCCGATGAATCCTATAACTGAAACTTCCTTGATTTTGGATTTCATTACATCGGGATTTAATTCCGCGCCTGCGAGAAATGTAAGCAAGATAGCCCCTACACCCGTGCAAAATTTTAACCAATCGGCATTCAAGGAAAGTTTTTCTGTAAGATTAAGGTTGAAAGCTGCATATCCGACAGTTGCACCAATAATTATTTCCATCAAGGCGATTGAAATTTTCAGACGATTGGCGAGAATGGTTGATAAAACGGCGGCGAAGAACCAAAAAGCCGCAAGTAAATATATACTATCCATGACATAACTCCTGATATTAAATTTGGCAGGAGTTATCAGCAACAAAGGCGGTTAAAGGTGAACCCCATCACCTATTTACAAAAAAGATATTGAAACTTTAGCAATAATCCTATTCCCAAAAAAATGTTTAGTCAATATGATTGTGTATAAACTTAAATTTTTCTGCTTCCGAAAAAATAAGACAAGAAGATAATTGCTCTTGTGTTTTTACAATAATATCTTTATCGTCAAAACGTAATGAATGCTCGGAGTATTATCAATTGTCTGGAGAAAATGAAATAAATACCAAAAAGAGAGATTTCGATCAGGAAGCCGCCAAATGGGATCAGGTTCCCGGACGTATAAAAGTGGCTCGGGATATCGCTCAGAGTATGCTCCGGGAGATATCCTTAACACCCGATATGGATGTTCTGGATTTCGGTTGTGGCACTGGTTTGCTGACATTTGCCCTGCAGCCTTTTGTCCGCTCTATAACCGGTGTGGATAGTTCTCATGGAATGCTCGATGTTTTTAAAACAAAGATCACAGAACAAAACCTGAACAATGTAAAGTTTAATTATCTTGATCTGGACAAGGGTGATGTTCTGACTGGTTCCTATCATCTTGTCATCAGCGGTATGACCTTGCATCACATTAAAAATATAAGTCCCCTGTTAAAACAATTTTACTCAATTTTACTTCCATCCGGCCTGCTTGCTGTTGCTGATCTGGATTTAGACGATGGCCAGTTTCATAGCAACAATGAAGGTGTATTTCACTTCGGATTTGATCGGAAAGAATTGCGCCTTATACTTATGGATGCAGGATTCCGAAATATTCGAACATTGCAGGCAGCCGAAATTAAAAAACCGGCTGGTGACGGCAAAAGCCGTCTTTTTACAATATTTTTGATGACAGCCTGTAAATAAGAATGGATTAAATTCAAGATTGATTCGTATTGACATAAGATTGAAAAATATGCTTTTCTTTTAAAGATTTTCAAGGAGAAACAGTTTGAAAAAAATCAAAACGAAAGAATTATTCAAAAAGGAAGAGCCTCCGGATATGCCGATCCGAATAGCAGTCATGTTTTAATAAAAGCCTTTTGTTCACATGCCACTGTGATTTCCAGATTTCCTCAACAAGACAGGAAAATTTGGCGTGGATTTCCGTAAGCCGGGAAGTCCTCTTTCCGATAAAACTTTCCCATATTCGAATGTGTTCTTTAAATGTCGGCGCCAGAAGAACATCATCTGTTATTTTTTTAGGCATTAAGCCTAAAATCCAAAGCTAGTTAAAAATTGAAACTAAAGGGGACGCCGCTTGTTGTCCCTTTTAATTCATTTCCCAAATGTTAGAGTTTATATTTACCGGCTACTATATCGAGGTAAATTTCATTGCTAAGGGCCACATAGCCTTCGCTCCCCGGTAAAAGAACATAGACTCCTTCTTTTACCTGAGAGGGGTCGTATCCTTCAGTCTTGAGTTTCGTTTTCTTTATTTTGTGTGTGGCGGTCCATTCGAAATCAGGTACGAAACGCACGAAAAGCGGCACCGCGTATTTTGGCAGTTTTGTCTTCAGATGCCCTGCGAGTCCAGATATGTCGAGGGGTGTATCTTCATCCTTAATAATCGCCGCCATTCCAGCCTTGCCGTCACTGCCCGCTATGTTTATACCGTAAACCGCAGAGGATGAAACGCCGCGGAAGGTATCGATGGCTTTCTCGACTTCCTGTGTCGATACATTTTCGCCTTTCCAGCGGAAGGTGTCGCCCACGCGGTCGGCAAACTGCGCATGACGGAAACCCATATTCCTGAGCATGTCGCCGGTGTTAAACCACATATCTCCTTTTCTAAAGGCGTCGCGGATTATTTTTTCCTCGGTCTTTTTCTTGTCAGAATAGCCGGGGAAAGGCGTTTTTTCGGAAATTTCCATAATCAAAAGTCCTGTCTTGCCCTTGCCCACTTTTTTCAAGAATCCCTGCCCGTTTCTGACCGGTATATCATTTTCAGTATCGTACTCCACCAGAGCGAAGGGTGTGAGGCTGGTGCCCACGGAATAATCGATATTTAAAATATTGGTGAATACTCCCACGCCTTCGGCTGCGCCGTAAAACTCGTATACTTTTTTTATGCCGAAACGTTTTTTAAAAGACATCCAGATATCGGGTCTCAGGCCGTTGCCGATGATGTATTTCAGAGTTGTTTTATGATCATCTTGCCGGGCGGGCTGTGACATCAGATAACGGCACACCTCTCCCACATATACGAAGTGGGTTACTCTGAATTGCCTGACGTCGTCGAGAAACTTGCTGGCGCTGAATTTTCTGCGAAGAGCCACTGCCGCGCCGTTGTATAGCGCCGGCGGCCACCCTACGGTCATCGCGTTTGTATGAAAAAATGGAAGGGGGATGTAGATAGTGTCCGAAGGCTTCACGCGCATAACCACTCTTCCGAACCAGAACATGGCCGATACCGCGCGCTTATTGATGATTACTGCAGCTTTGGGAAGCCCGCCGGTTGTGCCCGAGGTATAAACGTAAGCCACGGCATCTTTCGGAGTGATGGTCGGCGTAGTGGGCGGATTTTCAGCGCTCATACCTGCAAGTTCTCCGGTTATGTCGGCGATGTCGTTTGGCGCGATTTTGCCTGCGTCACGCACCATGCAGAGCGCCGATTTTTCAAGATCAATCGCCGCACGGGCCTCGCTGAAAAAACCATAGCACTCCTCTCCAATAATTACGACCTTGCCGCGGTTGAGATTGAAACTGTGCACCAGAGACTCGCCCCGCTGGTTCGTGTTGATAAGCGAGGCGATAGCCCCGACCTTTGAACAGCCGCAATAAGCGGCAAGCAGTTCGGGCCTGTTTTCGAAACAGAGCGTTACCACGTCGCCCCTGCTGACGCCCTTCGAAATGAGGTAATGGGCGAAACGGTTCGCCCTTGCGTTTAGTTCGCGATAGGTCAGCGATCCGTCCGGCGATTTCACTGCCGTGTTTTCCGGATACTTTGCCGCAATTTTTTCCAGTTCCAGCCCCCAGGAATTGTTTCTGTTGCTGCCAATGGACTTGAGACCTTTTACGGCGCTGATGATCATCGATGGTAGGCGCCACAGAATCAGAAAAAATTTGACAGTAAATTCCAGCGGGCTGATCGTTGTGTGGTCTTTTACTGGCTGTGCGTTCATGGTTTGCTCTCCTGAATTATTTTAATGGTGGCTGGGTGTTGCAACCCGCGCCTTTCCCCGTGACATTGGATGTACGCGTTGAATGTGTTGAATATAGATGCATAAGATCGAATCGTCAATCAAAATACACCCAATGATTGAAAAGGAAAATGAAAAAGATGAATGTAAGAATTCATCGATTCCTCCTCCTTCAATATTTTCCTTTATTATACCCAATCATAACTTAATGATTGGACCGGGTTTCGGAGAGGCAGGTTATCCCGCGAAATTTAATTAATATTGACATGTTCAGCAAAAATATGCTTTTCTTTGCTTATTGTGAGACTCAAATTTTAATGAAACTCAGATATTACAAACGCAGTGCGGTAATATCTGCAAGTTGAATTATCCCGAAAGTAAAGCTTAGCGGGGTATTGTACCCGTGACTCACCAAGGAGAAATAAGTTTTGAAGAAGAGTAAGACAAGTTTCTTTTGTCAGCATTGCGGTTATATGTCGCCTAAGTGGCTGGGTAAATGCCCTTCCTGTAGTGGCTGGAATTGTTTTGCCGAAGAATTAATCAGTGATTCCGATTCCGGTACTCGCACGGAAATGAAATTTGACGGCAAACCCCTGCCTATAGAGGATATTTCCGTGGTAGAGGGCAGTCGAACCATCACAGGTATTGCCGAGATTGACCGGGTTCTGGGAGGCGGCATTGTCGGGGGTTCGGCAATCCTGATCGGCGGGGAACCGGGCATTGGCAAGTCCACGCTCATGCTGCAAATGATGCATAATCTGGCCGAGCAGGGATTGAAAGTTTTATATGTTTCCGGCGAGGAGTCGGCCAGCCAAATCAAGATGCGCAGCGGACGCATCGGAGCCGCGTCCAAAGATCTATTGGTTCTGGTGGAGATTTCTCTGGAAAAAATTCTGGAGCAGATGAAAGCTGTTTCTCCGGCCATAGTAGTTATTGACTCTATTCAAACAGTTTATTCGGGAGAGCTTATGTCCGCTCCCGGCAGTGTCGGGCAGGTGCGCGAGGCTTCCTCCCGGCTGATTCTTTTCTCTAAAAAATATGGCATACCGGTTTTTTTAGTAGGCCACGTGACTAAAGACGGTTCTATCGCCGGTCCTAAAGTGTTGGAACACATGGTGGATACTGTGCTTTACTTCGAGGGTGGTTCCGCCCATGCCTACCGGATTATCCGCAGTATAAAAAACCGTTTCGGCCCGACCAACGAAATCGGCGTTTTTGAAATGCAGGATAAGGGGCTGAAAGAAGTGCCCAATCCTTCCACTTTCTTTCTGGCAGAGCGGCCGCAAAATGTCGCCGGTTCTGTGGTTGTACCCAGTCTGGAAGGCACAAGACCGATTTTGGTGGAAATTCAGGCTTTGGTAAGCGCCACCAATTTGGGAATGCCTAGGCGCACGGCTATCGGTGTGGATCACAACCGCGTTTCGCTTTTGGTGGCTGTATTGGATAAGATTTGCGGTTTGCATTTGAGCGGTTCGGATATTTTTATCAATGTTGCCGGCGGTGTCCGGGTGGAAGAACCGGCAGTTGATTTGGGTGTTGTTGCCGCAATGGCTTCGAGTTTTTTAGACAAGCCCATTGATGCGCGGACGGTTGTTTTGGGAGAAGTGGGGCTTGCCGGAGAAGTTCGTGCTATTTCGCAGATGGATGTGCGAATAAGGGAAGCCGCGCGTTTGGGCTTTAACCGTTGTCTGGTGCCCAAAACAAACGCGGCTTCGCTTGCAAAAATAGCGAAAATGGAAATTTGTAAAATAAGTTCGTTAAAGGAATTGCTGGAAAATTTATTTTAATACCACAACTTGGAATCTCCCGGCATATGATCGGGGTGGTTTCACTCAAAAAATTTGGCACGATCAAAAAAATACTTGAAAAAATGTTCATAAGTCTTGACATATGGAAAATGGTGCATAAAATAGCCAAATTAAATCGGTAATCATAATTCAATTTTAAAAATTAAGAAAGGAGAGGAAAAAGTATGAAAATCAGACCTTTACAGGATAGAATCATTGTAAAACGTTTGGAAGAGGAAACAAAGACAAAAGGGGGAATCATCATTCCCGATACAGCCAAGGAAAAACCTATTGAAGGTAAAGTTATTGCTGTGGGCAAGGGCAAAGTTGCCGATGACGGCAAACTTATCAAACCTGAAGTTACCGTTGGCGATAAAGTTCTTTTCAGCAAATACGGCGGCACGGAAGTTAAGATAGACGGCGAAGAATACCTGATCATGAGAGAAGACGACATTCTCGGCATTATTGAAAAATAAGAAACTATTAAGGAGGAATATATACAATGGGAGCAAAAGTACTTCTTTATGATGAAGAAGCAAGAAAATCGATGCTGAAGGGCGTCAACACTCTGGCCGACGCTGTAAAGGTAACCCTCGGCCCCAAAGGCCGCAACGTTATTATTGATAAAAGTTACGGTTCACCCACTGTCACCAAAGATGGCGTTACCGTAGCCAAAGAAATCGAACTGGAAGATAAATTTGAAAACATGGGCGCTCAGATGGTCAAAGAAGTCGCCAGCAAAACAAGTGACGTCGCCGGTGACGGCACCACCACTGCAACCCTCCTGGCACAGGCCATCTATCGCGAAGGCGTCAAAGCCGTTGCGGCAGGCAGCAACCCCATGGATATTAAACGCGGTATAGACAAAGCTGTCGAAACCGTTGTTAAAGAGCTCGGCAAGATGAGCAAACCCACAAAAGATCAAAAAGAAATCGCTCAGGTCGGCACCATTTCCGCCAATAATGATGAAACCATCGGCAACATCATTGCCGGCGCTATGGATAAAGTCGGCAAGGAAGGTGTCATTACTGTTGAAGAGGCCAAGGGCCTGGAAACTGAATTGGAGATTGTCGAAGGTATGCAGTTTGACCGCGGCTATCTTTCTCCCTACTTTGTTACCAACGCCGACAAGATGCTGGTTGCTTTGGATGATGTTTTAATTCTGATTTACGAAAAGAAAATCAGCGGCATGAAAGACCTGCTTCCTATTCTGGAACAAATCGCCAAAATGGGCAAACCGCTGCTTATTATCGCCGAAGACATCGAAGGTGAAGCTCTGGCCACTTTGGTCGTCAACAAAATTCGCGGCACCTTGCATGTTGCAGCCGTTAAAGCTCCGGGCTTCGGCGATCGCCGCAAAGCCATGCTGGAAGACATCGCCATCCTTACCGGCGGCAAGATGATCTCCGAAGATATGGGCTACAAACTGGAAAACGTGAAAATGGAAGACTTAGGACGCGCCAAGAAGATTACCATTGATAAAGACAACACCACGATTATCGATGGCGCCGGCAAACGTGCCGATCTGGAAGGCCGTGTCAAACAAATCCGCGCTCAGATTGAAGAGACCACTTCCGATTACGATAAAGAAAAACTTCAGGAAAGACTGGCCAAACTGGTCGGCGGTGTTGCCGTAATTAAAGTCGGCGCAGCGACCGAAACAGAAATGAAGGAAAAGAAAGCACGTGTTGAAGACGCGCTGCATGCCACCCGCGCTGCCGTTGAAGAAGGCATCGTTCCCGGCGGCGGAGTTGCATATTTGCGTACTCTTCCTCTGTTGGCTAAAATGGCTTTGGAAGGCGACGAACAAATCGGCGTGAATATTATCAAGAAAGCGATTGAAGAGCCGATTAAAATGATCGCCTGCAACGCCGGTCTGGAAGGCAGCATTGTAGTCGAGAAGGTAAAAGAGAAGAAAGGGTCCTATGGTTTTAACGCCCGTACCGATGTGTATGAAGATATGATCGCAGCCGGTGTTATTGATCCGACCAAGGTTACCCGTTTTGCTCTGCAGAATGCGGCTTCAGTTGCAGCTTTACTGCTTACCACTCAGTGCATGATCGCTGATAAGCCCGAAGAGAAGGGCGCCGGCGGTGGAATGCCCGGTATGCCTCCGGGTGGCGGATATCCCGGAATGGGCATGTAAGAAAAGTAAGCCAAGCCGACTTTGTGTCATTGCGAGGAGCGTCACGCGCGACACGGCAATCTCATCAATGACAAAAGCATTTGAAATATTAAAGCCCCTTGTCAACATGGCAAGGGGCTTTCTATTTTCAAATCATCTCTTTTGGGGGATGATCTCAATCCAGTAGCCGTCCGGATCATTGATAAAGTAGATGACCATATCCTTATTTTCATAACAGATACAGCCCATCTTTTCATGCAGGGCATGGGCTCCTGTGAAATCATCAACTTTGAGAGCCAGATGGAATTCATTATCGCCCAGATTGTAAGGCTCCTTTCTATCTTTGAGCCAGGTCAACTCGAATTGGTGCGGTGTTTGACCGTCGCCGAGAAAGACGATAATGAAACTGCCGTCCGGCGCTTCATGCCTTCTCACTTCAGTCAGTTGCAGCGCTTCCCGGTAGAAGGCAATGCTCTTTTCTAAATTGAGAACATTGATGCTATTATGGGCGAAAGAAAATTTCATAAAATTGCTACCTTCAATCTTCAGCAGTTTATAAAACCATCTTGACAGCCCGATGGGCTTTCAGGGCTTCATAAAGAGCCGTGCGGTGAGATTCGCTCTCTACCGATAATTCTACATTCAGACAGTGATATTTGGCCCCTTCGCTGCTGCGTGAATGGGAAATTTTACAGGTACGGTCCCGGATGATTTCCGCCACGGCGCGCCGCATCTCATCTGCATCAGCGCCGATGATCTTATAAATCCAAGGGCAGGGGTATTCCAACTGAACCTTTCGTTTTTCGTTATCCGGCATTTTATGAAGTTCCTTTCACTCCTCTGCTTATTCAATAATTTAAGCTTGAATTTTAATCAAGGCTTTCCGATCATTACTGAACCCATCGTTACATGCGACTACAAAACATTGCAACAATTATTACTCATGTATAATATCAACAGCGTCATTTTCGCGCAGGCAGAAATCCAGACCTTATTTTACTGGATCATCAGTCAATCTGAAAGATGACAAAAAACGCTTGAATTATCCCCTTATGTAGATAACAATATAACAAATTTAAACCTCGAAAAAGGTGATAAAACTTAAAGGATATTTTTTATAAATAAAATGAGAACGCCAGAAAATAAAGTATTATTAACAGGGGCAGGTTTCACAAAAAACTTTGGCGGTTTTTTAGCTGATGATATGAGCGACGTTATCTTTAATAGTCAACATTTGCGTAATTTGCCAGTAAGAGATATTTTAAAAACAAAATCAAATTATGAAGCTTTCTATGAAGATGTTTTTAACGGTAATTTTACCAATGAAGAGAAAGGAGCTGCAAGAGATGCTGTCTTTGAGGCTTACGAAAAACTCGATGAAGTAATCAGAAAGTTTATCCAAACTAATAATCAGACCAACTTGAATGATGTCAACAATCTGATAGATATGTTTGTCGGTGGACCTGACAAATCTGGTTTTTGTTTTACTTTGAATCAGGATCTTTTTATAGAAAGGCATTTTTTCGGCCAAAAAGCTTGTCTAGAACTTCCCTGCATTGGTCGAGTTCCCCGGCATAAAAATCCTTTAGCAGAACCTTTAGATTATTATACCCTTTCTACAGAACAAGGATTAAGTAAAAAGATAAATGATCCTATTAACCCATTAAATTCGAGCAATTTTTATTACATCAAACTGCATGGGTCGTTTAATTGGAAAAGTTCTGATGGGTCACAACAAATGGTTATTGGCCCAGGGAAGGAAGAGCAGATTGGCAGAGAACCATTACTGAAATGGTATAATGAAATATTTTCATGTATTCTAGAACAACAAGACCTAAAATTGCTTGTTATCGGTTACGGTTTTAGGGATACACATATAAATCGCGTAATTTCAAAAGCTATTGAAAAAAATAATTTGAAGCTTTATGTTATTTCACCTCAAAACAGGGTTGAATTTATAAAAGGTCTTAAACAATATGCGTATGGGGATGTATTGTCTGATAATTTGGAAAAATATTTCCCTTACGATTTATTTAAAATTTTTCCGGGAGACCAATCTAAGACACAAGCGTGGAAAGATATACGGGAAGCCATTTCCTGAGATAGTGTAGTTCTTTGGACAGCATGATAATTTTTGTAAAATAAAAACGGCATTTTAAAATATTGAACATAACATGGTGCCGTTTATAAGGTGATATCTTGCCGGTTTATTTTTTGAGCTGCAGTTTGCAGCGGCGCACTTTTGAATATGATCAATAAATCCTACTTGGACGAAAAAAAATCAGCCCTCAGATTTCTGATGCGGGCGCTTGCTTACAGAAACTACAGGTTATTCTTTGGCGGACAGAGTCTTTCTCTGATCGGGACCTGGATGCAGCAGATAGCCATGAGCTGGCTTGTCTACCGGATGACCAACTCGGTTTTCCTGCTTGGCCTGATTGGTTTTACCGGCCAGATTCCTACGGTAATCTTCGGTTCCTTTGCCGGTGTTTACGCGGACAGATTGAACCGCCGCAATTTACTTATTGCCACACAGGCCATCTCCATGCTGCAGGCTTTTCTGCTGGCATTTCTGACGCTCACAGGTTTCGTCGCCGTCTGGCATCTGATAGTGCTGAGTATTATTCTGGGCATAGTCAATGCTTTTGATGTGCCCGCCCGGCAATCGTTCGTAGTCGACATGGTGGAAGATAAGAATGACCTCGGCAATGCCATTGCCCTGAACTCCTTTATGTTCAATGGTGCAAGACTGGTGGGCCCGTCCATTGCCGGCATTCTCATCGCTTATGTCGGGGAAGGTGTTTGTTTCCTGCTCAATGGAATCAGTTTCTTTTTCATAATTCTGGCGCTCCTGGCTATGAGAACCACTCAAAAGGTGCGGCAGGAAAGTTCCGGTGCCGTATTCCATGAACTTAAAGAGGGTTTTCAATATGTTGCCGGTTTTGCTCCTATCCGGTATATAATACTTTTTTTGGGATTGATAAGTTTTTTAAATATGCCTTGTGTCGTTCTTATGCCCGTATTTGCGCGTGATATCCTGCACGGCGGTTCCCATACATTGGGCTTCCTTATGGGGGCCACCGGAATCGGTGCGCTGGCGGGCGCTCTGTATCTCGCTTCCCGCAAGTCGGTCATCGGCCTGGCGCATCTCATCACAATTTCCACTTGCATTTTTGGCTGCGGGATTATTGCCTTTTCTTTTTCCCGTTACGTGCCGCTTTCCTTATGCTTGATGCTGTTTACCGGCTTCGGCATGATTGTATGTATGGCTTCATGCAATACAATCGTGCAAACCGTTGTGGACGAAGATAAGCGGGGCCGCGTCATGAGTTTTTACGCCATGGCTTTTATCGGGATGGCTCCGTTCGGCAGTCTGATCGGGGGGAGCATCGCCCACAAAATCGGCGCTCCCATTACTCTTGCCTTGTGCGGAGTTTTGAGCATTGCCGGCGCTATCTTTTTCTACAGCCGATTACCGGAAATACGCAAAGTTGTCCGGCCGATATATCTGCGCATGGGAATTATCCAGGAAATGCCTTCGGAACTTCAGTAAAACATGTATTATGCCAATTCGCTTGGAAGTTACCGTTAATTGCCGATGCGGGATTGGGATTGTTGGCAAAGAGTTGTGCTTGAAAGTCCCATGTTTATGTGATAGTTGACTGCAACGGAACCAAGCCGCTTTCATACGGCTACCTTTGTTGGCAGCGTCGTCAGCTTCCTCAACGTATTATTAATACGCCTGCGGAGCCTCCTCCTTGCCGCCTCGGTATCCTGATGAAATCGTCTTGGTTTTAGAGTATAAAAGCTTATGCGGGGTACCGCTAATTTTAAAATAGGAGCAATAGATGGATTACAAAGAGACGTTAAATCTTCCCCAGACGGATTTTCCGATGAAAGCCAATCTGGCTCAGCGCGAGCCGGAAATGCTGAAAAAGTGGGAAGAAATTGGCATTTACAAAAAAATCCGGGAAACGGCCAAAGGCAAAAAACCCTATATTCTGCATGACGGCCCTCCCTATGCCAACGGCAATATTCATTTGGGCACAGCGCTCAATAAAATTATCAAGGATATAGTCATCAAAGCCAAAAACATGACCGGTTTTGACGGCGTGTATGTGCCGGGCTGGGACTGCCACGGCCTGCCCATTGAACATCAGGTGGATAAAGAACTGGGCGGTAAAAAGGCCGCTATGTCGCAGGTGGAAAAGCGCCGTGCCTGCCGCGTTTATGCTGAAAAATATGTCGGCATTCAGCGTGAACAATTTAAGCGTTTGGGCGTTTTTGGCGAATGGGAAAATCCTTATCTGACGATGGCCTATCCTTATGAGGCTGCCACCGTTGCGGAATTCGGCAAGCTCTATCTCAACGGCAGTGTTTATAAGGGTAAGAAACCGGTTTACTGGTGCGCTACCTGTAAAACCGCGCTGGCTGAGGCCGAGGTGGAATATGCCGATCATTCCACGCCGTCTATTTATGTAAAGTTTGCTTTTATTTCCGATGTCGGCCAGGTATTGCCTAAACTTGCCGGACAAAAAGTCAACATGGTGATCTGGACAACCACACCCTGGACGATTCCCGCCAACCTGGCGATTGCGGTCAAGGATGATTTTATTTATGCCGCCGTCAAGATTGATGATGAAGTGCTGATTGTTGCCAAGGACATGCTCGATTATTGTCTGGATGCGTTCGGCTTCAAGAATAAAAAATATGAGATTCTTGATGAATTTAAAGGATGCAGTTCTTGAAGGTCAGAAATGTGTTCATCCGCTGATTAAAAGAAACAGCCTTTTGATTCTGGCTCCTTTTGTCACGCTGGAGGCAGGAACCGGCGCTGTGCATATTGCTCCCGGCCACGGTCAGGAAGACTATGAGATCGGCCTTGAATATGGCCTGGATAACTACGCGCCGGTGGATGATGCGGGAAAATTCACGGAAGATGTCGAACATTTTGCCGGACAGTTTGTTTTTGACGCCAATGACAATGTTATTAAGAAACTGGATGAAGTGGGCGCACTGATGGGACACGTTCCCATGCAGCATTCCTATCCGCACTGCTGGCGCTGCAAGAAGCCCATCATTTTCCGTTCCACCGAGCAGTGGTTTATCTCGATGGAGAAAAACGATCTGCGCAAAAAAGCGCTGGCCGCTATCAATGAAGTTCAGTGGATTCCCTCCTGGGGACGCGACCGCATCTACGGCATGGTGGAAAACCGTCCCGACTGGTGTATCTCACGCCAGAGATTATGGGGAGTGCCGATTACGGTTTTCTATTGCGCGAAGTGCAAGAATGAAGTGCTGACTCAGGAAATTCTGGATCATCTGGTGGGACTGGTGGAAAAAGGCGGCGCGGATGTCTGGTTTGAAAAAGAACCAAAGGATTTGATGCCCAAACACACAGTCTGTCCGCACTGCAAGAATACAGAATTTATCAAAGAGGTCAATATTCTCGATGTGTGGTTTGATTCCGGCGTCAGCCACGCGGCGGTTTTGGAAAAAAGAGCGGATTTGAGTTCGCCTTGCGATATGTATCTGGAAGGGTCCGATCAGCATCGCGGCTGGTTCCATTCTTCCCTTCTGGAATCAGTGGGTACGCGAGGCCGCGCGCCATACAAAAGTGTTCTGACGCACGGTTTTGTTGTGGACGGCGATGGCAAGAAGATGTCCAAGTCTGTTGGCAACGTCATCGGCGCGGAAGAAGCGATTGCCAAATACGGTGCGGAAATTCTCAGGCTTTGGGTCGCAGCCGAAGATTATACAGATGACATTCGTATTTCCGAGGAAATTCTAAAGCGCCTGATGGAGGCTTACCGCCGGATTCGCAATACCAGCCGTTTCATTCTTGGCAACCTTTATGATTTTGATGTTGACTCGGAAATGGTGGACTATGCCCAAATGGAAGAAATGGATAAGTGGGCGTTGCACCGCCTGCAGGAAGTTATCAAACGCGTGACGGAAGCCTACGAATGCCATCAGTTCCATGTGGTCTTCTATACGCTTTACAATTATTGCACGGTGGATTTAAGCGCGCTTTATCTGGATGTTCTCAAAGACAGACTCTACACAACCAAGGCCAAGTCAACGGCGCGCCGCTCAGGGCAGACAGGCGATGTTTACTATTTTAAAAGCTATGACCCGGCTTCTGGCACCGATTCTGACCTTTACCGCGGAAGAAGTATGGGCGGCGATGCCCGTTTGGAAGGGAAAAGAAGCAAGTATCCATTTGACTCAGTTCCCGCAGGTAAATGAGCAATATTTTAATGCAGACTTGGGTGAGCGCTGGAAGGCGATGATTGACGCCAAAGTCGGAAATCGCCAAAGCTATTGAGCAGGCGCGAAAAGAAAAAGTAATCGGTCATTCGCTCGACGCGCGGGTCACTATTGCCGCGCCGGAAAAAATGCGCGCTTTATTTGCCGCAGCATCTGGAAGATTTAAGGGCATTGCTGATTGTATCGCAATTGCAGCTGGCAGATGAGAAAGAAATCATTAACCCTTATCAGAGCGAAGAGATAAAAGGGTTGTTGGTCGGTGTGGAGAAAGCCCGCGGCGTCAAATGCGAACGCTGCTGGATTTATGAAGAATCTGTCGGTGCGGATGCAAAACATCCGACTGTTTGCGGCCGTTGTTTGCCGAATCTGTAAATATTAATGTATGCTTTCTGGAATGTTGTGAGCTTCGTTATTATAAGGAAAGCAAATCAATGGCTGATGTGAGAGAGATTGCTTCACTTCGTTTGCAATGAAACCAAACCTGTCATTCCCTTGCGAATGACAATGAGACAAGGGAATCCAGAGGGGAATAATACTGGATTGCCCAATAACCTGAAGGTCACACGTCAAGTTGGGCAATGACGGAATGAGTGGCTTGCAATAACAGAGGATATAATTTTATTTAAAGAGTAAGAAAATAAAAGGAGATTTTTTTGAAGAAAAACATCATTATTTTTATTCTTGGTGCGGCTGTGGTCATTGTACTGGATCAAATAACGAAAGCCGCGATTGTGGCAAAATTTGTTAAACATGAATCATACACCATTATTGATGGTTTTTTTAACCTTGTTTATGTGATGAATCCCGGCGCTGCCTTCGGATTTCTGGCCAATATGTCCGGGACATTCCGCTATATTTTCTTTACCGGAATTACCGTAGTGGTTATTTTGTTGATCATTTATTACATCGTGAAAAGCAAACCGCAAAATATGCTTATGGTGATATCGCTTACCTTGATCTTTGCCGGTGCTGTGGGGAATCTTATCGACCGCATACGTTTCGGTGCGGTGGTTGATTTTCTGGATGTCTATATCGGGACAGCCCACTGGCCGGCATTTAATGTGGCGGATTCGGCTATTTCCTTAGGTGCCATGTTAATGATTTGGGGAATGATTACGAACCGGGAGAAGACACATTCATCTTAATTCTCTTCCTGACTTTTTAGATTAAAGATAAAACCATGAAACTTTATTTGATCATCAATACTTTTATTTCGCGTCACCTTACACCGGCAAGAATATTCGTTTTTAGTTTTGCCTCCTTTATTTTGTTCGGGGCGCTTTCCTTATGGCTTCCTTTTTCGGTTACACAAAACAAACTGCGTTTTATCGATGCGCTTTTTACTTCCACTTCGGCTGTATGTGTTACCGGTCTCACCGTATTGGATCTGGGTAAAGATTTATCTCTTATCGGCCAGATTATTACGATGGTTCTTTTTCAGGTTGGCGGTTTGGGAATCATTACATTTTCCGTTGTTCTTTTTGCTTTGATGGGGCGGGGAATCTCTTTTAAGGGACGTGAACTTTGCCAGACCACTTTTTTACACACACCGCGCAGGGATTTTTTCTCCATTGTAAAAAGAGTTCTTCTCTATACCTTTGTGATAGAGTCAATCGGCACGGTTCTTTTATTTTTGCGTTTTGTACTTGATTTTACTCCCGTCCAGGCCTTTTATCATGCCCTTTACCATGCTGTTTCGGCCTTTAATAATTGCGGTTATTCGCTTTTTGCGGACAATTTAGTTTCTTACCAAAGCGATGCTATTGTGAATATTACGATGATATCGCTTATTGTTTTAGGTGGGATCGGTTTTGTTGTCCAATATGAAGTGCTGGCAAAATTACGCGGTTTGGAAAAGAGGCTTTCCCTCCATACCAAAATTGTTTTGATAACTACCACTTGCCTGATTCTTATTGGAGCCGTTTGCTTTTACTTCATGGAGATGAACAATGTTTTAAAAGAGTTGAATTTTAAAACATCGATTTTGGCGTCTTTTTTTCAATCCATAACACCGCGCACCGCCGGTTTTCACACGGTTAACATCGGGGCTTTGACCAACTCCACAATTCTTGTAATGATTATTTTGATGTTTATCGGCGCCTCGCCCGGATCGACCGGTGGCGGCATCAAAACCACAAGTTTTGCTTTGCTTTTGCTTTTGATATTTAATCGCATTAAAGGCAATGAAAATGTGAATATTGCCAATCGGACAATACCTAAAGAAACAATGGAGAAGACGATTTACATTATCCTTGCCGCAGTTTTTTGTATTTTCTTTATAACGGCCATTCTTTTATTTTTCGGCGGCCAGGATGCCACACCAATGAGCAGCCGCCATAAGTTTGTGGAATATTTGTTTGAAACTGTTTCTGCTTTCGGCACGGTGGGTTTGTCTATGGGGGTTACATCGCAGCTCAATGATGTCCAGAAATTGGCGATAATCCTGTATGATGTTTGCCGGGCGCGTGGGACCTCTGACGCTGGCTTTTGCTTGGTATTCATCAAGGAGAAGGGGTATAACCTATGCTGAGGAATCGGTTATGGTGGGGTGAGCGGCTTTGTAAAAAGTCCATATGCTGCGTTGCGCTTCGTCCTTCGTCATTGCGACCTACGCAAAAAGTAGGCCTCATTCCTCAGGCCTTGCGCGCCTTGCCTCTGGCGCTTTTTACAAAGTCGTCCAATTTTTTACGAGAATATTATATTTGTATTATGAAATTAATATATAGTCTGAAGCATGGGGAGGAAATAATGAAAAGGGCTGTCGTAATCGGATTGGGAATATTTGGTTCCAACATTGCGCGCGATTTATTTGAAAATGGATTTGATGTTGTCGCTGTTGATAAGAACAAAGAAGTAATTCAAAAGATCAGAGATTATTCGAGCAAGGCAATCCTGGCCGATGGCACTGATAAAGAAGTCATGGAAGAAATAGGTATCGTGCCGGATGATATTGCCATTATTTCTTTTGGGGAGGATTTGGCCGCCAGTACTTTAATCACGCTGCATTTAAAACAAATGAAAGTTAAAAAAATTATTGTCAAAGCGCCCAATGAAGAACATAAACTGATTTTGGAAAAGGTCGGGGCGACGGATGTCATCATTCCGGAAATGGACGTAGCCAAAAAGGTGGCCAAAAGTCTGATTTCTCCAAACGTGATGGATTACATCCCGCTGTCTGAGGATTATATGATTTTTGAAATGGCGCCGCCCAATAGTTTTCTGGGGAAAACGCTTGCTGAACTGCAATTGCGTAATAGATACAACATTGAAGTCATTGCCATTCGCGATGTTATTTCCGATAATGTCAATATGGTTCC
Source organism: uncultured delta proteobacterium (assembly GCA_963710575.1). Classification (GTDB taxonomy): domain Bacteria; phylum Desulfobacterota; class Syntrophia; order Syntrophales; family Smithellaceae; genus Smithella. Next base: position 277,963 of record CAVQAL010000010.1, read on the forward strand.
GCAGGCAGATTTTGTTATTAAAGACGGTGAAGTTCTTGTCGTTATCGGTAAAGAAGACGATATCCGGAAGATCAAGTGATAATAGAAAATAAAAATGATTTTTATTCTATAAAAAATTATTTGGTGGGATACAGATTGAATTTGTTCACGAATACTTTAAATGTTTTATAGATAAGCTATTGTTTATTATTCAGGTTATTCTTAAATAACCAAAGTTGTCATTAATCGATTGGAAACTATCTTTACTGTTTTGTTTCTTTTAATTTATCCAATTCCTCTTTATAGCGTTCAGCCTGGGCCTTTACCAATTCAATTTCTTCCTGAGCCTTTTCCAGTTTTTCTTCCTGTCTTTGTCTTTCCTCTCTGATCTTTTCCTGTAGTTCATCGATTCCCACGTAAACTGCCAAAGCTCCACCTAAAAGTAAAAAAATTGGAAAAGAACCCTTGACGATGGTCATAAAATCTGACCAGCAAAATATTAAACTGATCAGTCCGAAGATGGCGGAAATGACTCCTCCGATGAGCAAAGACATAATTATACCTCCGGTAAAAAATGATAAATTAATTAAATAGTAACAAATTTTGACACTTATTTTTCTATCATAAAACAAAATCACGGGCAAGTTGCAAATGTATGAGTGATAAAGATGAAAATATTTCTTGATTTAAAGTAATTCATCATTTAAATATATAAATTTAGTGAGGATATGAGGATAAAATGATTGAGCCAAATTTTGCCAAAGGGGATGGTTTAGTCCCCGCGATTGTTCAAGATGCTGAAACTAAAGAAGTTCTCATGTTGGCGTACATGAACCGTCAATCATGGGAGGCTACCCTGCAAACGGGTAAGGCTACTTACTGGAGCCGGTCGCGACAAAAACTCTGGTTAAAGGGTGAAGAATCCGGACATTTTCAATTAATCAAAGCAGTTTTTATTGATTGCGATGACGATACAATTTTATTGCAGGTAAAGCAATTAGGAGAAGCGGCTTGCCATACAGGTTACAAATCCTGCTTTTACCGGAAATTAAACGGCAAAGATTTTGTTATTGTGGGAGAAAAAATTTTTAATCCAGAGGAAGTATATAAATGAATATTTTGAAATTGGGGATTCCCAAAGGGAGTCTGGAAAATAATACGGTCGATTTATTTAAAAAAGCCGGCTGGCGCATATCTTATGACAGCAGAAGTTATTTCCCCGATATTGATGATCCGGAAATTAGCTGCACGCTGGTGCGGGCGCAGGAGATGTCCCGCTATATCGAAGACGGACACCTTGATTTAGGGTTGACCGGGATCGATTGGATTCTGGAGAATGAATCTGATGTTGTTGCAGTGCAGGATTTGATTTATTCGAAGGTTTCGACAAGACAGGCACGTTGGGTGTTGGTTGTCCGCGAAGATTCGCCTTATAAATCAATTGAAGATATGGAAGGAAAACACATATCGACCGAGTTGGTGAATTTTACCAAAAAATATTTTGCCGAGCGCAAGATCAATGTTCATGTTGAATTTTCCTGGGGGGCGACGGAAGCTAAAGTGGTGGAAGGCTTGGTGGATGCTATTGTGGAAGTCACCGAAACCGGCTCTACAATTAAGGCCAATAAATTGCGCATCATTCACGATTTAATGAAGACGAACACGCAGTTGATTGCCAATCGTACGGCCTGGAATGATCCCTGGAAGCGAAAGAAAATTGAGCAAATCAGGACCTTGCTTATCGGCTCATTGCAGGCAATGGGTAAAGTGGGGATAAAACTTAATGTTTCCAAAGAAAATCTGGCGAAGGTGATGTCGTTGCTTCCATCGCTGAAAGCTCCGACAATTTCCAGTTTGTATTCGGAAGAATGGTTTGCCATAGAATCGGTTATCGATACGGGCGTAGTGCGGGATTTGATTCCTGTGCTTTTAGAGGCAGGAGCACAGGGTATAATTGAGTATCCTTTAAATAAGGTGATTTAATAAGGAAGACAGTTATGTCCAGAAGAGCAAAAATTATCCGCAAAACAACAGAAACCGACATACAATTAGAAATTGATTTGGATAAAACCGCGGGAAGCAAGATTGATACGACAATTCCTTTTTTTAATCATATGATGGAGCTTTTTGCGCGGCATGGTTTCTTTAAGCTTATTATCAAGAGTAAAGGCGACACTCAAATTGATGACCATCATTTAATAGAGGATTTAGGTATTTGTCTGGGCAAGGCCGTGGGACAAGCGCTGGATAAAAAGAAAGGCATTAATCGTTACGGTTCGGCTTCTGTGCCGATGGATGAATGTTTATGCCGGGTGGACTTGGATATTTCCGGCCGTCCCTACCTGATTTACAACGTTAAATATGGGCGCAGAAAAATCGGCGGATTTGATCCCGCCCTGATTAAAGAATTTTTCAAGGCGTTTACCGATAACAGCGGTATAACATTGCACATCAATTTTGTTTATGGCGATAATGGCCACCACATTATCGAGTCGATATTCAAGGCCTTTGCCCGGGCTCTGAGAAAAGCTGTAACTTTAAATGAAAATATTAAGGGCGTTCTTTCTACAAAAGGAAGCCTTTAGTAAGTTCGAAATTATTTTCTGCACATCTCTACCTCTCAAGGGTGTACTGAAAAGAGTGGCAGAAAATAATTTAGTTAACGCATTAGTAAGTTAGAATTTGCTTTTTGTTAGAAAGCAAATTCATTAACGCATTTATCCCGCATGGGCGGGACTTATCCCGTTTATCGGGGTTAAAAAAGTGAGGTCAAATTTTGTTTAATCATTATTGGAAAAAAATACAGCTGTATTGCGGGATTACTTTTGGTCACTTTTCTGACGTTGTCCATTACAGCTCAAGCTGTGGAAAAAAATGCAGAAACTGATAAAACTCCGATGCGTGTGGCTGTGATTTCTTTTCAGCCCTTAATCCCCGGAGAAGGACAGGGCAACACTGTCATTTGCCCGCTTTGCGGCATAGGTTATTCCAGTGGAAAAATATTAAAGGGATCTGAAAAAGTAGTCGAAGAAGTCTTTATTGATAAATTGCATGAATTAAAAGAAGTGGAATTAATTTCCCCGGATAAGGTGCAGGGGGTCTATAAAAGAATTGCCTCCGAATCTCTGAAGGAGCCTTTATTGAACATTTTAAAAAAAGTTGGCAGGGAATTGGGAGCGGATGTTTTAGCCGTGGGTTATGTTTACCGTTATACAGAGAGGGTGGGTTACGAATATTCGTCGGAGCATCCGGCCTCTGTGGCTTTTGAAATTCATTTGATTAAAACTATTGATGGCAGCATAATTTGGCGGGGATTTTTTGACAAAACACAAAAATCGCTGATGGAAGATGTCTTTCAAATATCTTCGTTCGTTAAAGGCGGCGGTAAGTGGATGACCGCTCGCCAACTGACAGAACAGGGCATGAGCAAGATTTTTAAAACGTTTCCCGGCTGTGGAGCATTAAACCTGTTTTTTGGAATGCTGAAGTTGTCGGTTAAATTATTCCAAACTTTTTTCCGCTGAAGGGAGTATTCGCTTGGTAATTATTCCGGCAATTGATATTAAAGATGGAAAATGTGTGCGGTTGGCTCAGGGTGATTTTGACCGCGTTACAACATATGCGGATAATCCGGTGGATATGGCGCTGACCTGGGTGCAAAAAGGCGCCGAATTGATCCATATAGTTGATCTCGACGGGTCTGTTGCCGGTTTGCCCTGCAACTCAAAGATTATTCTGGAAATCGCTAAAAAAATTGATGTTCCCATTCAGGTTGGCGGCGGCATAAGGGATATGGAGACTATTGAGTATTATTTAAGCAATGGTGTCGGGAGCGTTATCCTGGGTACGGCGGCACTGCAGGATGAAAAAATTATCCGCGATGCCTGCGAAACATTTCCGGGAAAAATAATTTTAGGTATTGATGCCTTGAAGGGTAAAGTAGCCATTCGGGGCTGGACACAAAAAACCGAGCAAAACGCTGTTGATCTTGCGAGGCGTTATGAAAACCATGATGTAAAGGCCATTGTTTATACTGATATCTCGCGCGATGGAATGGGAACAGGAGTTAATATTGAAGCAACAGCAGCATTGGCCAAGGCTGTAAGCATCCCGGTGATTGCTTCCGGCGGCGTGGCTACTATTGCCGATATTGAAGATCTTCTGGCAATAGATGATTGCGAAATCTATGGGGTAATTATTGGCCGTGCTCTTTACACGGGCGCTATTTTTCTGGAAGAAGCAATTAAAGCAAGTAAAAAAGTTTTTTGTTGAAACACTAATTTAATGAGACTCGCTGAAAACGAACGAAGTGAAGTCTGAAGCGTTAGTCGAATTACCCCAGGAGCGAAGCGACGCGGGGATAGAGAGCCAATCTTCAGGAGCGGAGTTCACGACTTGCTTTGGGGTTCATACCCGTGATTAGCTGAAGAAGCCTGGGAGGGGACAATTATGTCAGATTGTATTTTTTGTAAAATAATTAAAGGGGATATTCCCTGCAGCAAAGTTTATGAAGATGATGATGTTTTAGCGTTTGATGATATTCAGCCAATGGCGCCGGTACATGTGATCATTATTCCTAAAAAGCACATCCCGACACTTATGAACATTGACACCGCGAACATAGACGTTACCCGCAATTTGATATCAGCCGCGCAAAAAGTAGCCCTAATTAAAAATATAAGTGACAGAGGTTTCCGTACGGTGATCAACTGCAATGCCGAAGGTGGCCAGGTGGTGTTCCATCTGCACATGCATGTTCTTGGTGGCAGAAAACTGCAAGACCCTTTGGGTTAAACAAAAGAGGTGAATATAATGGATATCAATGCCAAGTTAAATGCTGAAATGGTGGTTGCCGCTAAAGCCAAGGATAAGGTCCGGCTTTCAGCTATTCGCATGTTAAAAACCGCTCTGCATAACAAGGAAATTGAGTTGATGCGGCCGTTAAATGAAAACGAAACACTGCAGATTCTTTCCGCGATAGTCAAGCAACGGAAAGATTCCATAGAGCAGTTTGCCAAGGGCGGAAGAACTGACTTGGTGGAAAAGGAAGAAGCGGAACTGAAAGTTGTGCAGGAATTTATGCCGGCGCAAATGTCGGATGATGAAGTTGAAAATGTGATCAAAAAGGCTATTGCGGAAATCGGTGCTGTTTCGGTCAAAGATATGGGAAAGGTAATGAAGATATTGATGCCGCAACTGACCGGAGTGGCTGATGGTAAAATGGTGGGCGAAAAGGTTAAAGGCGCTTTTATCCCAATAAAGGGTTAGAATATAGACAGGTTTAAATTTCGGACAGGTAAAATACTCTCAATGCGTTTTGATGATAATAAGATTGAAGAAATCAAAAGCAGAGTAGATATTGTCGAACTGGCTTCCGAATACCTTACTTTAAAGAAAGCAGGGCGGAATTTTATCGGGCTGTGTCCATTTCATCAGGAAAAAACTCCCTCGTTTACGGTTAATCGCGATAAACAAATATTTTACTGTTTTGGCTGCGGCGAGGGAGGCAATGTCATTACGTTCTTGATGAAAATTGCCGATAAAACTTTTCCGGAAGCGATTAAAGATTTGGCGGAAAAAACAGGAGTTGTTTTGCCGCCGATGATTTCCGGCAAAGAAAGCCGGCAGAAGGATTCACTAAAAGAGAACATACTTAATTTAAATTTGAGAGCGGCGCAACATTTCAACCGCAATCTTTCTTCTGGGGCAGGTAAGGTTGTCCGCGAATACTTGCAAAATAGAAGTATTTCGGAAGAAACCATCAAACAATTCCGGCTGGGTTTTGCTCCGGATACTTGGCGCTCTTTGACAGATTTTATTGAAGGCAGTGGTTCATCATTGAAACTAGCCGAGCAAGCCGGCCTGATAATTTCCGGTAAAGAAGGAAGTTTTTACGATCGTTTTCGCGGGCGCCTTATATTTCCTATAGAAAATATTTTTGGAGAAATTGTAGCATTTGGCGGCAGGGTTATGGAAACAGGCGAGCCTAAATATTTAAATTCGCCGGAATCCCCCGTTTATATCAAGGGGAAAAATTTATATGGTTTGAACAAAACAAAAGAGGAAATTCGTAAAAAAGGTTTTGCTCTTATTGTCGAAGGCTATTTTGATTTGATTTCTCTGTGGAATGCGGGTATTGGCAATGTCGTTGCTACTTTAGGCACTGCGCTGACACGGGAACATCTTGAACTCTTGCGCCGTTATACGGTGGAGGTTGTTGCTCTTTTTGATCCGGATGAGGCAGGGAGGAAAGCGCTTGACCGTAGTCTGGAATTGTTTTTAAGCATGAGAATGCGGGCGCGGGCGTTAATTTTACCCGGAGGTTGCGATCCTGATGATTATGTAAAAAAACACGGTAAAAACAAACTTGGAGAACTGATTGCCAAGTGCTCCGGCGATAAGTGATTACTATATTGATAATGTTTTAGGCGGCGGCAAAACTTTTGAAGATAAACAAGAAATGATAAAAACCGCCATGGAATTTATCAATAAGATTAACGATGAAATAGAAAAAAATCTTTTTATTAAGCGCATTGCGGAAAAATTGGGCATTAATCAGGAGTTGTTGAAGAAGGAAATCCATAAGAAAGATGTCCAACTCATACCAAAGGGTGGCAGCCAAAAACAAACTATTGATCATCACATTGATCCGGTAGAAGTGCATCTTATCAGGCTGTTGCTGGAGTATCCGCAGAAAACAGCTTTTATAGAAAGCGAAAAGGTGTTGGATTATTTTCTGCATCCGGAGTTGAAGAATCTGGGAGAAAAAATTGTTGAAGCATATAAGCTGCTGGGTTTCGTTGATATAAACGTTATCTTATCGGCTGACGCTGATCGGCCTTTGCGTGACAAGATTTATAAATTAAGTATTAATGAACCACCAGCAGATGATAAAACGATGGAAAAAAATTTTACCGACACTGTAAAAAAAATTAAAGGAAAATGGTATAAGGAACAACAGCGTCAGGTACAGCTCAAGTTGAGGCAAGCGGAAGAAAGCGGCGAGAAAGAACTGATTCATAATCTGACTTGCCAGAAGCAGGATTTGATGAAAGAAGAAAAAACTATATTAACAAATAATAAAAATTAGGAGATGCCAAATGGCTAAAGAAGTACAATCTGATGAAGTTAATAAATTAATTTTATTGGGCGAAGAAAAAGGTTTTTTAACTTACGATGATGTCAACGATACATTGCTGCCGGATATAACATCTTCAGATCAAATTGATGATATTATTATGCTATTTGGAGAAAAGAATATTGATATCATTGATACGGAACAAGGCGAAAAGTTGACTGTGAAAAAGCCGGTAAAGGATGTAGGCGTTGCTAATTTAAAAGATATACTGGCTCTGGTGCCCAGTGCAGACAAGACCGGTGATCCGGTAAAAATGTATTTGCGTGAGATGGGATCTGTCTCACTTTTGAGCCGCGAAGGGGAAGTGGAGATAGCCAAGAAAATAGAAGAGGGCGCGCGCGAGACAATGTCAGCGATCTTTCGTCTATCCGTTTCTATTAACGAAGTGTTCAATATCGGCGATAAGCTGATAAGCGGCGAAATTAAGAGCAAGCACGTTGTTGACAATATTGAAGATGAAGAAGGCTTCATGGAAGAGGATGAACATAAGGAAAGAATCCTGAAATTGATTGCCAGAATTAAACTTTTTAACGATAGAAATACGGTTTTGCACGCTAAGCTCAAAACCAGTACTTTGTCCCGTAAGAAGAGGGAGTTACTAAACGCCGAACTGGAGAAAAACACAAAATACATAGTCACGCTTTGCCGGAAGATTCGTTTCAGTAAAAAACAAATTCATCGATTTATTGCCCGTCTGCGGCATTATGCAGAGGAGATAGAAAAATCCGAAAATGTTGTTAATCAATATAAAAAAGATACAAGGTTGACCCTCGCTCAAATGGAAAAATTATGGGCGAAAATGAAAAAGTCCAAGCAGGATGAAAAGCGTGTGGCTAAAGAAAATCATGTTTCCATTGAGCTGCTCAAAAAAGGTAAGACAGCAATACACGAAGCGCAAAAAAATATAAAACAAATTGTGCGCGAAGTGGAAATACCGACGACAACCCTAAAGGCAATTATTAATACCATTGAAGAAGGTGAAAGAAAAGCGGAAATAGCTCAAAGAACGCTTGTGGAAGCAAATTTACGGTTGGTTGTGAGTATCGCCAAAAAGTACACTAACCGCGGATTGCAGTTTCTTGATTTGATTCAGGAGGGCAATATCGGTCTAATGAAGGCCGTTGATAAATTTGAGTATCAGCGCGGCTATAAATTTTCTACTTATGCTACATGGTGGATTAGGCAGGCTATTACTCGGGCTATCGCTGATCAGGCGCGTACAATTAGAATTCCTGTCCATATGATTGAAACGATCAACAAACTGATTCGCACTTCCCGCTATTTGGTGCAGGACCTGGGACGTGAACCAACTCCCGAAGAAATCGCCAATAAAATGGAATATCCGCTGGAAAAAGTTAGAAAGGTATTGAAAATTGCCAAAGAGCCGATTTCTTTGGAAACTCCCATCGGCGAGGAAGAGGACAGCCATTTAGGCGATTTTATCGAAGACAAAAAAGTTATGTCTCCTTCGGAGGCAACGATCAATATAGATCTGGCGGAGCAGACACGAAAGATATTGACAACCCTGACTTCGCGTGAGGAAAAGGTTTTACGAATGCGCTTTGGCATCAGCGACCGGTCAAATTTTTTACCCAGGGGGGAGAGCACGCCCGTTGATTTAATTGAAACATTTACGGAAGTTCCAGAAGTTATAGAAGCTCCCATGTTAAAAAAAGTGAAGAACAAATTAAAGAAACGCGCCGAAAAAAAGTAAAATAGTATTGACAATCTGTATGTTTGTGTATATCAAAACACCTTGTGATACACAAGTCAATAAAGAAAATGGCGGGCCTATAGCTCAATTGGTAGAGCCACCGGCTCATAACCGGTAGGTCCCTGGTTCGACTCCAGGTGGGCCCACCAAATAAAATTAGAAGAAAAGCAATGATAAGAGGGAAAATAATTTTTCGTAAAGTAAAAGGGAGTCTGACAACAAATGTTGTAACTGCCGTGATGAGACAAAAAATGTCATCAATGCACGGCACAGACAATAAGCTTATAAAGCAGTTTGCTTAAAAAAATGCACCCCTAAAAGGTGCATTTTTTTTTAATGAGATTCGCTGATAATGAGACCCAAGCTTCAGAAACAAAGTGAACTGAAGCTTGCTGGACGAATTATACTAGGCGCATAGCGCCGTGGTAAAATGAAGTAAAGTTTAAAGCGGTAGTCGAATTATCCCAGGAGCGAAGCACCCTGAAGGGTATCTGCGACGACGTGGGACGATCCCGCCTCGGGCGGAAGGCAGAATAAATGTCTGGGACTTACCCTGGGGTGGTTTATGCCCAGGATCTTAAATAAAAGAAGGAGAAAATATTGAAAGAGAATTTATTATTATTAATCAAGCTTCAGGAGTGTGATTCACAGTTAGTTAAGTTATCCGCCAAGAGAAAAAAACTGCCGGAAGATATCGATAAACTGGATAAAGAATTCAGTTCATTTAAAGAAGGGATCGAAAAAAACAAAATAAAGTATGATGAGCTTAAAGCCCGTCACACTGAGAGTGAAAACAAGATTAAAAAACTTAACGAAGGCATGGTAAAAACAAAGGAAAGGATGCTGGAGGTCAAGAACAATAAGGAATATCAGGCCATGCTCAAGGAAATCGAGATTGCCGAATCATCGCGTGGCGACATTGAAACCTTGATAATTTCGATATTGGAAGAGTTGGATAAACTTTCCATGCTGGTCAAAAAAGATGACGAAACTTTGAAACAGAGCAGAAATAAATATGAGCAGGAAAGGAAAATAATTGAAGATGATTTGAACACAATCGATGCAGATGTTGTGGATTGGGAAAAGAAGCGAATTGATCTGCAAAAGAGTGTTTCCGATGATCTCCTGGTCAGATACGAAAAAATTAAAAAGAGAAATAAAGGTGTCGGTGTAATTTCCGTTTGGAAAGCCGTTTGCAATGGTTGCCATATGAATATTCCGCCGCAGCTTTATAATGAATTGCAGAAGTCGAATGAGTTGCTTAGTTGTCCCAATTGCAACCGGATAATATATTTTCAGGATATGGAGAAACCGGTTTAGGTTTTATGGGGGTTAATAGTTATAAATTATTCAGCGATGGCGCTTGCCGCGGCAATCCCGGCATTGGCGGCGCTGGTGCTGTCATAACAGATGACCGGGAAAATGTTGTTTGGGAAGGCAAAGAATATCTGGGTCACTGCACAAATAATATTGCTGAATATAGAGCGCTCATTTTGGGATTAAATGGCGCGCTGGCTCAAGGCTTCAAGAGCCTGGAAGTCTATCTGGATTCAGAGCTTCTGGCCAAACAAATCAACGGTTCCTACCGCGTTAAAAATGAAAATTTGAAGGTTTTAATGAAAGAAGTTCGCAGTCTGCTTGACTTCTTTTGAGTTTGTTGAGGTTAAACACGTCCTGCGTTCCCACAACAGCCATGCCGATAAACTGGCTAATCTGGCTATTGATGAAAAATAACTATAACGGCAGCTTAATCTTAAATCTTATTTTTCAGATTGTGTCTGGTTATAGCCAGATTGTCGCGATGAATGACTTCATCGTAGTCTTTGTGTCCCAAAATCTGGCTGATTTGAGCGGTTTTTAATCCCTTGATTTTGCGTATTTCCGCTGAGTTGAAATTAACCAGTCCTTTAGCTATAATTGCGCCTTCGCGGCCAACGCAACTCACCGGATCGCCCAAATCAAAATCTCCTTCCACGTCAATGATGCCTGAAGGAAGCAGGCTCTTGCCTTTTTCCAGCAATGCTTTTTTGGCGCCATCGTCAATAATCAATTTGCCGCGGGGACGCAAGGTAAAAGCGATCCAGTATTTCTTACTGTTTAGACGATCAGCCATCGGCAAAAATAATGTGCCGATTTCTTTGCCTGCCATGATACTGGTCATAACTTTTTTCTTTTTGCCGGGAGCAATAATGCAGGGAATGCCGATGGCGGTAACTTTCTTGGCGGCCAGAACTTTGCTTTTCATTCCGCCAGTTCCCGCGGAGGATGTTTCTCCGGTGGCTGCGGCTTCTATTTCTTCGGTAAATTCACGCACCAGAGGAATAAGTTTGGCTTTCTTAGATTGGGCCGGGTTGCCGTCATAAAGCCCGTCAATGCTTGTTAAATTAATAAAGAGATCGGCTTCAATTAGATTGGCGATCATCGCGGCAAGATTGTCGTTTTCCCCAAACTTAATTTCATCAACGGCGACCGTGTCATTCTCGTTGATGATGGGAATAGCATCCCATTCCATCAGCGTCGAAAGAGTGTTGCGGATATTTAAATATCGCTGGCGGTCAGTGAGATCGGAAAGGGTTAAAAGAATTTGGGCGACGTAATGGCCATTCTTTTCAAAGGATTTGGAATAGGCGCGCATTAATCTTCCTTGTCCTATAGCGGCCGCTGCTTGTTTTTCAGGAATACTTTTTAGTTTGCCGGTTATGTTCATGCGCTGTTTTCCCGAAACAATTGCGCCGGAAGTAACCAGCACTACAGAATATCCCTGCCGTACTAAATCAGACATTTCCTGCACAAGGGAATCAATAATCTTGATGTCCAGGCCGTCAGATCCAGTCAATACCGCTGAACCAACTTTGATGAGTATTTTTTTTACGTGCGCTAGAGTTTCCTGACGAATATTCTTCATGACTTTACTTGTATACGGTTTGATTTAATACTTCTATCATTTTATTTAATATTTCCGGTATTCCTTCACCGGTAACTGCTGAAAAAAGATGGAGTATTATCCCCTTTTTTTTGAATAGCGCAACTTCTTTTTTAGCCCGATCTTTCACGAAAGGAAGGTCAATCTTATTGAGGGCCACAATTTGCGGCTTTTCCAGCAATTGCGGATTATAATGCCCTAGTTCTTTATTGATTGTTGTAAAATTAGACCAGGCATTAGTATTGGGTTCTATGGAAATATCAATGATGTGAAATAGCAGAGATGTTCTTTCCACATGTTTTAAAAATTGAATGCCCATGCCCGAACCATCATGCGCGCCGGAGATAAGGCCGGGTATGTCGGCAAGGACAAAGCTTTTATGGTCTAAATGTTTAACTACGCCCAAGTGCGGCGTCAGCGTGGTGAATGGATAATCGGCAATTTTGGGTCTGGCTGCGGATACACGGGAGATAAAGGTTGATTTACCGGCGTTGGGAAAACCGAGAATGCCTACATCAGCCAGTAATTTCAGTTCCAGTTTAAGCGTGAATTCTTCACCTTCCATGCCGTCCTGGGCAAAACGAGGTGTTTGATGGGTGGAAGAAGTGAAATGAGCGTTGCCCTTGCCGCCGATACCGCCATGCGCGGCAATAAAAGTTTGGCCGACCTCGGATAAATCCGCCATCACCTCTCCGGTTTCAAAATTTTTGATAATCGTTCCTACCGGTACGAGAACTTCCAGATCTTCCGCGCTTTTGCCTGTGCGGTTATTGCCCGAGCCGTGGCCGCCGTTTTTGGCAAACTGATGCTGCTGATATTTTAAATCCAGCAGCGTGTGATGACTCTCCGCCGTGCGAAAGATCACATCGCCGCCCTTGCCGCCATTGCCTCCGTCCGGGCCGCCTTTCGGCACAAATTTTTCCCGACGGAAACTTACGCAACCGCGGCCGCCATGCCCGGCCCTGATATAAATTTTTGCCTCATCAACAAATTTCATTTTATATTATTCCTTGGATGGAAAGCTTATACCATTTTTAAATCAAAGATGATAGCGAGGCGGCAGTGATGATGTCCATGTAGATTTTCTTTTGAAATAACATCAACTGTCATTGAAATATCCGTACTACAATCCCGCATGCGCGGGATAATTCGGCTTGCCAATTTCAATGCGCCTATAATGATCTTTAGGTTATTCGCTTTTGAAATTTGGGCTTCATTATCAGTGAGTGTCAATCCTATTCAGCTCCGCTTCAGGGATAATTCGACTAACGCTTCAAACTTCACTGCGTTCGTTTTTAGTGAGTCTCATTAAAAAAGGCGCTTGTTATAAGCGCCTTTAAAATTTCAAATATTCAGCTATCATTTTTATGATGCGTAAACGCTCACTTTTTTCCTTGTTTTATCCAGTCTTTCATATTGTACCACGCCGTTAATCAGGGAAAAAATAGTGAAATCCTTGCCCAATCCCACGTTATTACCCGGGTGAATTTTTGTTCCTACCTGCCGCACAATGATAGAGCCCGCATTGATTTTCTGGCCGCCAAACACTTTGATGCCGCGCCTTTGAGAATTACTATCTCTACCATTGCGTGAGCTTCCTTGACCTTTTTTATGTGCCATGACTTCCTCCGCTTACATCGAAATCTTTGTTATTTTCATACTGGTTAAATTTTGGCGATGTCCGGTCTTCTTATGGAAACCCTTGCGCCGGATCATGTGGTAAACGATAAGTTTCGGACCTTTCTTCTGAGCGATAATCTTACCGACAACCTTGGCGCCATCCACAAAAGGTTTTCCGATTTTTACTTCTTTATCGTCGGAGACCATCAGGACTTCGTTAAAAACAACTTCATCGCCCTTGTCACCGATCAGTTTTTCCACAGATAAAACATCACCTTCGGTTACTTTGTGCTGTTTTGCCCCTGTTTTTATTACTGCGTACATAAACGTATCCTTACTTGAATTGGAATTAAGACGTGAACTTATAGTTAAAATGTTTCTTTTTGTCAATAAAATTTAAGTATTAATGGGAAATATTTTGTTTAAGGATTAATAGATGGCTAAGTTGCTGAATTAATATCATAAAAATAATAGTTGATAAACTTTAATATTTAATTAAAGTTATTTTCTCATAAATAAAAAGGGTGATAGGTTCCACTGGCAAGAATGAGAAGGATAATTTTTTTAAAATGAGAGGATGATATGGCTTTAATTTCGCTGCAAAAATGCACTCAGTACGATAACAAAATACTCAAAGACAAAATTATGGCGGGATTGAAACAGATCGACTTTGATCCGGCAGGTTTAAAAAATAAACGCGTGTGCCTGAAACCGAACCTGCTTATGCCATCAAACCCTGATCGGGCCGTGACCACGCATCCTGAAATTTTCCGGGCTGTCGCCCAAATCGTGCATGATTATACGCATAATATCGTTCTGATCGAATCGCCTAATTTTTTCCCCCTGAAATCGACTATAAAAAAAACCGGCCTTGCCGAAACAGTGAAAGATTTGGAGAATTGAAGTCGCGGATATAACCGTGACGGAGACACTGCGGTTTCCGCTGGCGCATCGTTACAAGAGCATTGATATTTCCCGAGCTTTCTTTGATGTCGATTATATAATCAACATGCCGAAACTCAAAACGCATGGATTTGCGCATTATACCGGCGCGGTTAAAAATTTATTCGGAGCCATGCCGGGCTTAAGCAAATCGCGTGATGCACATGAGGGCGCCGTCTCAGATGGAATTTTGCGAGTTTCTGCTCGACCTTTACGGCGGCTTGCTGAATGGTTTTGAAAAGCCGAAAAAATTTATCCATATCATGGATGCTGTTGTGGGCATGGAGGGCGAGGGGCCGGGACCTTCAGGGAAACCGAAAAAGATCGGCGCCGTTATAATTGGAGACGATGCCGTAGCGTTGGATTACGTCGCCGTCAATCTGGTGGGCCTTAATTTGAAAAAAGTTTTCACTATTACGGAAGGATTCAAGCGCGGATATGGAGTGAAGTCTCCTGATGATATTCAGTTGAGAGGCGAACCTCTTGAAGACATGCGGATAACTGATTTTAAAGCTTCGCGCAGCGCCGTTATGGGCGGCATAATATGGCCTTTAACATCCCCGACGATAAAAAATCTTTTTGTGGAAAAACCGGTGCCGAGGGCCGATGCTTGCACGCTTTGCTACAATTGCATGAAGGTGTGCCCGGCGGGCGCGATCACTGAGGCGGACGAAGCCAGGACGCCCCGGTATAATTACCGGAAGTGTATCAGATGTTTCTGCTGTATGGAAACCTGTCCGGAAGCCGCCATTGATCTGAAAAAGGGTGCCCTGCAATGGCTGATGCGAACCTGACCGGAACGGTATTGCTGATTAACCATAGTCCCTATAAATCAAAATTATACTGTAAATTATGCGGAGGTTGATGATGAATGCTAATGCTCCTGTCGTACTTATCAGCGGATGCTCAACGGGAATAGGCCGCGCGCTGGCGATGGAATTTGCCGCGCGTAACTGGCGGGTATTTGCCACCGCGCGGAAGCCTGCTGCCATCAACGATTTGAAAGCTCTGAACGCGGAAGTAGCCGCTCTTGATGTAACGGATGAAAAATCGATTGCGGCCTGTGTGGATTCAGTCATCGCAAAAGCCGGCCGCATCGATATGCTGGTCAACAATGCGGGGCTTCTTCTTGTCGGTCCTCTTGTTGAGCTGGAAACGAGTGAATTGCGGCGGCAGTTTGAGACAAACGTGATAGGGCTCGCCGCGCTTACCCGTGCGGTCACGCCGCACATGATCGGGCGAAAATCAGGGAAAATAGTCAACATCAGCAGCGTTTCGGGGGTTTTGCCTACACCCTTTGCCGGAGCCTATGGCTCAACGAAAGCGGCCGTTACTGCGCTATCTGACTCTCTGCGTATGGAACTTGCACCCTTCGGTATTACGGTTGTCACCGTGCAGCCGGGCGGCATCAAATCGAATTTGTCCGGCAATGCGGACAAAGGGCTCGATCGTTTCAGAAAAACCCCTTACGGTCCTATACAGGATTTATCGTCGCACGGGCAAACGCTTCGCAGGAAAAAGCGACTCCTACGGAAATTTTCGCGAAAGAACTAGTCGATAAACTTGAGCGGAAAAAAACACCGAGGTTCATCCGCCTTGGGAAGGGTTCGACGCTTCTGCCGTTTATTGCCCGGTTTCCCCGTTCGCTTATAGATTCCTTGCTCAGCAAAAAGTTCGGACTTGACCGGCTTCGAACTGGCCGAAAAATGAACGGCCAAGGATAAAACTGCTCAGGAAGTGTGTGGGGCTCTGATCACTTGCATCTAGTTTTTACCGCGCACCTATTGCCTCATAAATAAATGTTACTGGGAATTTAGCATGTTTTGTTTGTATTAAGTTGACTTAATTTAAAGTTTTTCTTACAATGCCGCCGCCCAAAAATTAATATTCCACTGGGTAAAAAGGAGAACAAAGATATGGCATCAAATTTTCTGTATTCCACACGCGAACAAAAGTTTATTTTAAAAGAATGGCTGGACATGTCCAAGGTCTTTGAGGCCGGACGCTTCAAAGGAGGTTATACTGTTGACGACATTGATTCCATTCTGGAAAACGCTATGAAAATAGCCAAAGAAGCTGTAGCGCCCACCAACGACGATGGCGATACGATTCACGCCGTTTATAAAAACGGCAAAGTCACCACTCCTGAATCCTTTAAGAAACCTTACTGGACTGTCCAGGAAAACGGCCTGGGTTCCAGCAACGCCGATCACAGTGACCCCAGTTCTCTGCCGCTGACCTTGATGGGCGCGACCAATGAGTTTCTTGCCGCCGCTAATGCCGCTTCAGGTCCTTATGTCATGGCGACAACCGGCTCTTCCGGCCTGATCCGCGATTTCGGCAGTGAAAAGGTCAAGAATATATTTTCTGCCCAAAATGTTTTCCGGTCAGTGGGCAGGCACGATGGACCTGACGGAACCCAACAGCGGCTCCGATGTCGGTGATATCATCACCAAGGCTTTCCCCACCGATGAGCCGGGGGTTTATAATATTGTCGGCACCAAATGCTTCATCACCGGCGGCGATCAGGACATTACAGAAAATATCATTCACCTGACGCTGGCCCGATTGAAGGAAGCGTGCCGGGCACAAAGGGAATATCACTGTTTGTCGTTCCCAAATACTGGCCAAATGAAGCCGGGCGAAAAAGGTGAATTCAACGATGTTAACTGCGGCGGCGTAGAACACAAGTTGGGTCTCCGCGGATCGGCCACCAGCATCATTAATTTTGGCGAAGATAACAAGTGCCGGGGCTACCTTCTGGGCAATGCCCCCGTTGATGGCAAAGGCGCGGGAATGGCCCAGATGTTCCAGATGATGAACGAGGAACGCACCGTCACGGGATTGGCGGCTAATGCGGCAGCCACAGTATCCTACAACAACGCGGCCATGTATGCCGCCGGGCGCATCCAGGGACGCCCGATCACCAATCCCAAAGCCGCCAGAGTATCCATCATTCATCACGAAGATGTGCGCCGCATGCTAATGTACCAAAAGTCCATCACCGAGGCCAGCCGGGCGATGATTGCGATGTCCTACTACGCATGGATATCGCGGAAAACACCGAAAACGAAGAGGAACGAAAACGCGCCAAGGCTTTTGTGGAAGTCAACATACCGATTGTCAAGGCATGGTGTTCGGATATGGCGTTCCTCAGCATTTCCGAGGCGATGCAATGCTACGGCGGCTATGGATTTTCCGAGGATTACCCGATCGCGCAGCAGCTTCGGGACTGCCGTATCTACCCCATCTGGGAAGGCACCAACTACATTCAATCTCTGGATCTCATCGGCCGCAAATGGATGATGGCCGGAGGGCAGGTTTTTGCTTCATGGTTTGCGGAACTGGAAAAATTCGTCGCCGACAATAAAGATGATAAAATTTTAAGCGCGCAAATCGCCCTGCTTGCCGAAGCGTTAAACCAATACAAGGAAATCCAGGCATCAATGGTCGGATACCTGGGCCAGGGCAAGTTTGGCATGATCGGTTTCTTTGCCACCCGCATTCTTCAGGCAACCGGCCATATTTACGGCGCCAAGCTGTTGCTGGAACACGCCATCATCGCTCAGAAGAAAATCGATGAAATCGGCAAAGAACATTTTGAATATCCTTACTACGCCGGCAAAATAGCGTCGGCGAAATTCTTTGCTCACAATCTGCTTCCCCAGGTGGGAATGATCATGCGGGTTATCAAGGAAGGCGACAATTCCGTGATGGAAATCCCCGAGGCATCCTATCTGCTGGAATAAGAATATCTTCTGAGGGGCGGTGTAATATCACGCCGCCCCTCATTTTCCCAGAGTGATATTTATGCATGCTCGGTCAGAGTGGTCTGCCTTTGATTGTTGAGGACAGCTGCAGGCAAGTCGGTGTGTGGATGAAATATGCATTCGGTCATTCTCCCGCATTTAGAAAACATATTTTATACCAGTACGGTATCCAGCCGCTGCTCTCCGATTATGTCTCCGGAGATCCCAACGGTAACTTCCGTGACCGGAATATTCGCGCCCGAGATTGCCAGAGCTTTCTTGATGATTTGAGTCAGGCCGCCGCAACAGGGAACCTCCATCCGAACGATGGTTACACTGTTGATGCCGGAATTGGCGAAAATTTGACCAAGTTTTTCCACATAGACATTCGCATCGTCCAGTTTCGGGCATCCGATCAAAAGAATCTTGCCGGGAAGCAGTTTTGTGTGAAAATCGGCAAACGCGAACGGGGCGCAGTCGGCGCTGATGAGCAGATCTGCTCCCTGGAGATACGGTGCATTCACAGGCACCAGATTTATCTGCACCGGCCAATTTGTCAATGCCGACGGGACGGACAAGCCTGCCGGAAGCTTACGGTTACGGGTTGAACGGTCAATTATCCTAGCATTTGCGCCGGGACAACCGCAAGCCTTATCTATTTGTACGAGGGACTGTTTTTCCTCCTGTATCCGCGCTATGTGATCCTTTGCGGCTTTTTCATCAAAATCCACGGCCTCGCGCTGTTCGATGGTGATTGCGTCCTGCGGGCATTCGCCAAGACACGCGCCCAAGCCGTCGCAGTATGTATCGCTCACGAGCTTGGCCTTGCTGTCCACCAATTGGATGGCGCCTTCAGCGCAAGCCGATACGCACAGGCCGCAGCCGTTGCACTTATCCTCGTCGATAACCACGATGTTTCTTTTAGCCATGTTTAAAGTCCTTTTTTCGGAGTTTGAGTTAAATATAAGAATGCCGGCCTTACATGTCAATCCCGCGGTTTGGAATCCCCCGGCTTCAGCCGGGGGAGGAATGCGCCGTAACCAGCGGGAGGTCGCGTTATCTTCTGCTTCGCGAGATAATTCAACTTCCGCTTCAAACTTCGCTTCACTCGTTTTCAGCGAGTCTCATTATTGTGGGGAGCCTCCGGCTCCTGCCGGAGGGGGCTCCACTGAAAAACCGGCCGTAAAATGTGAGATACGGCGCTTTAGGCAATATTATCGCACCGCACAGAGAATGTTGACCTGCTTTGGCACGGGCAGATCTCCTGGGCGCTGCCGGAAGTATCGCGCTTCAGCCTCTGCGGGTGTTAGGAATTCCACTTTGGAAAAGCCTGCTCCAAGCAGTTTTGCTTCGAACGTATCAGGCTCAAAGAAACTCACCCAGGGTTCGCCAAGGTTCGCGACTTTCTGGGAAAGCGGCGAAGGAGAGTCGCCCGGCGGCGTAGTGAATGTAAGCACGATTTCGCTTTTTGCCGGAAACATGGCGACAGACCGAAGCACAGCATCAATGGCGTCTTCTTTCAAATACATCGTTACACCCAGCCAGGAGAAGAAGGTCGGTTTGTCCATCGAAATATTATGTCTGAGCAGGCCGTCAAGTAACGATTCGCGTTCAAAGTCGATGTCGGCAAAGACCGCGTTTCCCGGCATCACGAGGCCCGCCTCGGCAATATAGGAGCGTTTCATTGTTTGCGTCCCTGAATGGTCAACTTCAATAATTTTCAAGTTCTTCGCCCATGAAGGCTGCCGGAGAGCGAAGGTATCGAATCCTGCCCCGAGGATGACATACTGCGTGATTCCGCGGGGTACAGCAGCGGCGAGCCGGTCTTCGGTAAGTCGTGAACGCAGAACTACATGAGCACGCAAGGCAAGCATTTCGGGAGTTCGATAATTGTCCGCCGTGTCCCGGATCAATTTTAATCCCTCTGGCCCGAGAAGCGGCAATGCAACCGGGTCATCAAAGATCAGCGGCTTTGCTTCTAACAACTGATGCGCTGCCCGCAGATACGCGGTTCCTAATGCCGTATGGCTCGCTTTATAATTGGACATTGCTTAAATCTCTCTTAATGAATCCAAACCTGGAGTTCACCCAATGCTGTTGATTCCTTTAGGTAGACGACATCGTGAAAAAATACCAAACGTTGTATTTCTTTTAGCAAACTTTTAGTTGTTTTGCTTTCGATTATTTTTCCGTCAAATGATGAATATGAAGATACATATCCCCACATATGCTGGATTGCGTTTCTCAGATTTCCTTCACCGGGCCGACAGCGCAGCAATAAAACTAATTCCGGATAAAGATCACTCATTCCATTGCCGGTTTTTGAGGAAGCAACTAAGCAGCCGATGCGTTTGTATTCAGCGGCGTCACGCGCCATCACGGAATATTTATGCTGAGCCCATAACCGCTGTACATTTTTGGGCAGAGGTATCCGGCCATGTTCTTTATTTTTGTATTTTTCCGCAAGGATTGACAATTGAGTGACAGGGCAATCAACAAATACCTCCGGCCATTTTTGGTACTGAGTTTTCAGCAATGCGGGAGTTCTGTCCACGTAGCCTCTCAGATTCATTTCCGCCGCTAATAATCTGTGGCGCTGATTAAGTGCCCAGCCGAAATTTTTCCACCTCAGTGTTTCAGGATGACGGGAGTAGCCTTTTTTATTGTGTTTAATGATGGAAACAATCGCGTGCAGTTCGCGGTATTCACCAAGAAGGTTTTGCCGGTTCAAGTAACCCGGGTTGACGTCCCATATTCTCACAAAAGTTCCTTAATTCTAGTTTTCTATATCATAACGCATATATCAAGGGATCGGCTTGTCTGCATGCCATTTAGTGTTTTGTTAGGTAGCATATCCATTTTTGACAGGAAATAAAGCACCTATAGAAAAGGTGTTCGACTTATGATAATCTTTCACTGAATTGATAAAATTATCACCTAATATTGCCCGCCATTCTAGACGTGGTGGCCTCGCGCTAGAATGAATTGGATAATCTGAATGCATTCTTACTATAACTGAATTGTCATTGCCAATCAAAATGCCAAAATCACCAAAGATAACCTCTATTCCAGCAGTATCATGATGAATAAGCACACTGCCTGAAACAGTGCTATTGAAGTAAGCCGCAAATAATTCAACTTCGTCGGTTTCTGGTGGTATCTTTTTCTCGTAACCCTCACTCCTGATGACACAGTTGAAAAAGTAAAGCTCTGCTAATAAATGGAGCATTTTAAGGGGCGCGTATATATGTTCATCCTGCAAAAAAGTTACAAGGAATATTTCGCGAAAAGGTGAAGTAGTGATTGCTTCTATTAATTCCGGAATGAAATAAATTCCGTAGAAATTCTCTTTCTTCATTGCGCGAAGTAGTCTAGTCTTATCATTAATAATCAAATTTGTATGCGAACATTCCGTAGTAGAATCATTAAGGCGGTCTGCCTTGGCAGATATCCTCTTTGCAACATCGTATGCGCATCTACTCGGTGGAGGAATTTCTTGGATAATAGCCGGAACATCTTTGGCATGGATAGTATCACTTGCAGTGATGATATCTATTTTCGAAACAGTTAGAATTTTCTTATCATTCTTGTGCTTAAAATCCTCACCATTAAGTAATTTATTGGTATAATCAGAAATATTATCAATTCTTGCGTTTGTTTCAGTAAGGTAATACTCAGTCACTTCGACTCCAAAATAGGGCATATCAGGAAATAATCTCACAAGAAAATCGGGATTTTCGTTTTCTCTCACCTCATTGAATGAACGGCCTGCATAGACAAGATCGAATATGCGTCGTTCCTCTTGTTGCTTAGTATTAATATTTTTCACTTCACACTCGAAATAAAAGATGTTAATTTTAGACCATTCTATTATTACCCAACCATTAATATGCCTAGTTAAAAAAATGTTCGTTGAATTGTCTATTTTGTACGATAATGCTTCATAGAAATCGAACACTTATTATGAGATTTAAACAAGTTTGGTCGGGTCTTTTGAACTCGACCTTTCATCAGTTCACCATGATTTTATTATCGGCAGCCAAGTCAAAAAGACTTGGCTAAATTGGCCATACACTGGAGGTCTATTTAATTTAGAATTGGTGCAAGGATAGTTTTTGTCTTGACCACTCTGATTTGGCGTGATTCGCAGGCATCAGATTTCAAAACATGCGCGATGATATCGGCAGGCCGGGCTGATCCTGTCGGCATATAGTTTACTGTGAATTGGACTTTTCTATCGGAGGCATCAAGAATCATATTTTTTATAAAAGGGCGGATGTCTTTGGTGATGATTTTTCCCTTGGATGATTTTTGAATACTGAATGTAGAAGCTGCCAGGAAGTTCTTAATGTTTTCTTCTATGGCCATCAGACGGGAAGAATCAATATCGGCGGGCAGATGTAATTCGAATTCAAATCCCTGTAAAATCTCAGCGATAGTTTTTCCGCCGGGGAAAGCTCTTTGATTTCTAAAATTTCAATGCCCAGAGGCAGGGCGGAATTGATTTCATTCTTTAATAAATTCAGATCTGATAAATATTCCGAGGCGGAAATGTCCAGATATTCCTGCCTGCTCTCCATGCCCACCGAGGTTGCGGTGGCAAAGGATATTTTGGGATGAGGGTGGTAGCCGATAGAATAAGCAAGCGCGATACTGCTGCGGCGCAGGGCGCGGACCAGCGCCGCGGAGAGTTCCAGATGCGATAAGAATCCGGCTCGATCAAGCTTGCTGAAAGTTAAACGATATTTTTTTTCTGGTCCGGCGGCGGAATCAGGGATTGGCTTTGATGACACAATGGTTTTATTTTCCTCTTTTGCGGCAAAGATATTTTTTGTTGTGGAGAAATCGCATACTCCGCAGTTTTGACAATCGTCAAGCCTGCAATCCGCTGTTGCCGTCTGGTTTGTTGATTTTTGCTTTTCTTCCAGTAAAAATTCACGGCTCACGCCGCAGTCGATATTGTCCCACGGCAGTATTTCGTTGATCTCGCGTTCGCGTGTAAAATCTTCCGGGTTGATTCCCGTCTCCGCAATTGCATCCTGCCAGAGGTCGAAACGCAAGATTTCAGACCAGCCGTCAAAACGGCAGCCTTTGCGAAAGGCTGTCTCCAAAAGCGCCCCGATTCTTTCATCACCGCGCGAAAAGATTCCCTCCAGAAAGCTCATTTTCGCGTCATGCCATTTCACATTGATATTGCGGTTTTTGATTCGCTGACGAATGAAGTCCTGCTTGGCGTGAGTTTCTTCCAGAGAAATTTGCCGCTGCCATTGAAAGGGCGTGTGAGGTTTAGGAACGAACGTGGAAAGGCTGATGGTAATTTGACCCCGATTTTTTGCCGCCCGCAGGGCTTCGTAGCCTAAATTGACAATGCCTTCCATGTCCGCCTGTTCTTCATGAGGCAGTCCCAGCATGAAATAAAGTTTAATTGATTTCCAGCCGGCAGCGAATATTTTATCCACGGTGGAGAGCAAATCTTCGGAGGTGTTGCCCTTGTTGATAATCAGGCGCATTTTATCCGTTCCTGCTTCCGGCGCCAGCGTGAAACTGGTTTTACGCGTTCTTTTGATTTCTTCCATTAATGCCGCGGTGAGAGACTCCACGCGCAAAGAAGGAAGCGCCACCGCAACCCTTCGGGAGTGATATTTGTTCATCAAATTTATTACCAAAGGCTCAAGACAACTATAATCGCCGGAGCTGAGCGATAAAAGCGATATCTCTTCATGGCCGGTTGCCTGAAGTGTTTTTTCGGCCATTTCCATAAGCAGAGATGTATTTCTTTCGCGGTAAGGACGCCAGAGCATTCCCGCCTGACAGAATCGGCAACCGCGGGTACAGCCACGCGCTATTTCCAAAGTGATGCGGTCGTGAATGGTTTGCATCAGCGGAACAACAGGTTTTTTAGGATGCGCCCATAAGTTGAGATCGGCTATGCTTCTTTTTTTTATGATCTGATTTTTTCCATGAACAGCAGGGACGTAAATGCCGGGAATTTCGGCCAGCTTTTCTATCAGATTATTTCGCGATAAAGATTTCTTTTTGCCCGTGCGGATCGTAGCGGTAATTTCCTCTACGACTTCTTCTCCCTCGCCGATGACAAAGGCATCGACAAAATCAACAAGCGGTGCCGGATTAAAACAGCAGGGGCCGCCGGCTATAATCAGGGGATGTCTTTCGTTGCGCGCAGTGCGGGCAAGCGGGATGCCCCCTAAATCCAGCATGTTTAATATGTTGGTGTAGGAGAGTTCATACTGCAAGGAAAAACCGACAACGTCAAAATCAGCAAGCGGTGTCAGCGATTCCAGCGAGGTTAGAGGTATTTTCCCGTCGCGCAATTGTTTTTCCCTGTCCGGCCAGGGTGCAAAACAACGTTCTGCAGCCACATAGGGAATTTCGTTTAAAATGGAATATAAAATCTGCAAACCGAGATGGGACATGCCGACTTCATATGTATCCGGGAATGCAAGCAGGAAGCGGACTTCCGCTTTGTCTTTGTGGACGGCATTTACCTCCGCGCCAATGTAACGGCTGGGTTTTTCGGCGGCAAGCAGGAGTTCATCGAAATTACTGTTGTTCATAAATTGCCTTTTTTATTTGTAACAAAGCCGCCATGCTATTCTTCTGAATCGGAGTAAATATGAGGGTGATATTTGTAAGGATTATTTTTGATATCCTTGAGCATCGACAGCGCCAGCTTTTGGGGAAAATTGACGGAGGCAAGATAATTCAGGGAATTCT
This sequence comes from uncultured delta proteobacterium, assembly GCA_963710575.1. Taxonomy (GTDB): domain Bacteria; phylum Desulfobacterota; class Syntrophia; order Syntrophales; family Smithellaceae; genus Smithella. The sequence continues at coordinate 302,763 of CAVQAL010000010.1, forward strand.
TTTTGAATGTGCTGATCAAATCCTCGCGGACGGAATCCTGATCTTTATCGTACACAAAAGACCTTACCATTTTGCGTTCGTAAGTAAGCTCATCGCCCATGATATTTTTCACCTGAGCGTAGTCCTGAGGGGCGGCAAAATAAGATTCTTTCAAATCAATTTTTGTTTGAAAGGAAATTTCCACCTTGAGTGTATCGGCGGCTATGGGACGGGATAAATCAAAAATCTTTAATTTCAAGCCATTGGCTAATTTTATTTCTTCAAGTAATTTCATCTATATTCAATCTCGAATGATGATTTTTATTAAGGATGTCGTCCATTATACCAAGTCGTATTCAAAGGATAACGAGGCGGCAAGGAGTAGATTCCGCAGGCGTATTTTACATACGCTGAGGAAATCAACGACGCAGTCAACAAAGTTAGCCAAAGAATGCGGCTTGGTATTAGCATTTTTACGCTTGACCTGCAACTCTAATCCTTCTATAAATAAAAGATTATAAATATTAATGAAGGTGAAGCTTTTCTATGAACGATGTCAATGCCATTTTACTTTTGTCCTGCGCCGATAGCAAGGGGCTTGTTGCCAAAATTTCCGATTTTATTTTTCGCCGACAATGGCAATATTGTCCATGCCGATCAACATACCTCCAAAACAGACAAACTTTTCTTTATGCGGGTCGAATGGGAACTAAACGGTTTTTCTCTTGGCCGCGAAGAAATTCCTGTCGCTTTTGCGCCGCTCGCAAAACAGTTTAATATGAAATGGGATTTGCATTTTACCGATTATACACCGCGGATGGCTATCTTTGTTTCTAAACATATGCATTGTCTGCATGATCTTATTTTGCGCCGTCATATGGACGAATTGGCGGCCGGAGTTGAAGCGGTAATCAGTAATCATCCTGATGCCGGCGATCTCGTGGAACAGTTCGGAATTAAATTTTTTCACTTCCCGATTACGGAAAAAAACAAGAAACAGCAGGAAGCGAAAGAATTGAAGCTGCTGCGGGAGATGAATATTGATCTGGTTGTTCTGGCGCGCTACATGCAGATTCTCAGCGGAAAATTTCTTGAATATTACAGAAACAGGATAATCAATATTCATCATTCATTTTTGCCCGCATTTGCCGGAGGAAATCCTTACAGCAGGCCTACGACCGTGGCGTGAAGATTATCGGTGCGACGGGCCATTACGTGACGGAGCAGCTGGATGAAGGACCGATTATCGCGCAGGATGTGATCAAAATCAGTCACCGTGATACTATCGCCGATATTCAGACGAAGAGCAAAGATTTGGAAAGGATTGTGCTGGCGCGGGCTTTGCGCCTGCATCTGGAAAATAGAATACTTGTTTATGGATCAAAAACCATTGTGTTTGAGTAACTCCGATTTACCTCTAATCACGGTTGATAAAACCCCAACGCAAGCTTTGGAGTTTCATCAACCTCCGCTTTGCGGGATAATTCGACTAACGCTTCAAACTTCACTTTAGTTTGTTTTCAGCGAGTCTCATTAAATTGGAGTTTCACAAAAAATACCAGGTAATTAACATATGTCTGATTCAAATTTTATCATCCTTTGCCAACCGGATGAAGGAAAATCCTGTGGGGCTTGTTGCGGTCTTTACAATTATGTGGACAGCTCCCGCTCTTCTCTCACGCAGCGTTTACGTTCGCGCACGGAACGTTTCCATCGGATCGTGAAAAATCCGGACGATGTTGAGATTTACGCAAAAGAAACTTTAGCTGATGAAGATTTTAACAAAAGATATGAAGTGATTTATTGCTGCGAATACCTTGGCTTTCTGGACAAAGAGGAAAAAAAAGTTGGATGTTTGCTGCATCCTGAACAAAATTCCGGCCTTGATTTGCGTGCCTGTTCTTTTTACGGCCAGGAGCTTTGCGCCGGGCATTTTTGTCCCAGCCATCATTTTATTCCGCAGTCCCAATCTAAAATCCTGATAAAGATAATTGACGATTGGTATCTTTACGGTCTTGTTTTGACCGATATTGATCTGGTCACGGTGTATTTCCGTCTGCTGGCCGATAGACTCGGCGGGGAACTTAAAGCCGGAAGTGTTTGATAATGTTTCTTTAAAAAATATTGTCCTGGAATATTTTGATTGGAAACTCACCTGGCCGTTTCGTTCGCTGGAAACCAACCGGCTGGGTAAATATTACTTTGACGGATCGCAATATATGATCAGTTATATTGACTATGCGAAGTTTGGCCGGGAGGTGTCGCCGCTCAATTCTATTTTTTTGAGCCTGTCGTCCTCATTTAAAAATGCTGGGGAGATTGATGCGGCGGAGAAGCTGATCTGGGCAAATATTGAAAATTTTATTTCCACATATAAGCGTGGTTTGTGAAACTCCAAAGCTTGCTTTGGAGCTCATATGCATTGGTTTTAATTTTTTATTGACATAATACAGCCATTTTGGCTAGTGTAGAGCAATTTCCAGCCCAAATTATGAGGAGATGCGTAGAATGGACGAAATGTCCAAACAAATTCTTTTTTCCAGAGATGCGATTCAAAAGAGGGTAAAGGAGTTAGCTGGCCAAATATCAGGCGATTGTGCTAGCCGTGAATTAGTCATTATCGGCATTCTTAAAGGCGCGTTCATTTTTATGGCTGATTTAGTTCGGGAGATCAGCATTCCCTGCAAAATCGATTTTGTCAGGGTAGCAAGTTATGGCGCGAGCTCTGAAAGTTTCGGCAAGGTAGTAATGACTAAAGATATTGAAACTTCAATCAAAGGCCGGGATATTTTGATTGTGGAAGACATAGTTGACACGGGCTTGACTTTGCAATATCTTGTTAACTGGCTTAAGGAAAGGAATCCTCATTCGCTAAAGATTTGCGTTTTTTTGGATAAGCGTAAAAGAAGAAAAGTATCCTTTGAAGCCGACTATATCGGTTTTACCATTGATGACGGTTTTGTGGTTGGCTATGGACTGGATTTCAATGAACAGTACCGTTTTTTACCGGATGTTTATGTAATTGGACAGTGATAAAAGAGGAGAGGAAATGATCATTCAATGCAAGCAATGCCGGACAAAATTTAAATTTGATGATGCTTTGATGCAGGGAAGGGGCGTGTGGCTCCGGTGCAGCCGCTGCGGGCACGTTTATTATCAGGAAAATCCTCTGATGAAGCCGGAGACAGGTTTGCCATCTCGACCTAAGATTGTGGAAGAGTCCATGCCCACGGGAAAGGGTACGGAATTGTTGAAAGAATCACCATCCGTTGGCCATCAGGATGCAGACGGTTTCCGTTCTCTTGATAAAGTCATGGAGACAAAAGAATATTTAAACGAAGAAATAAATCTGGATATAGAAAAAACGCCGGAGGAAAAAATTGACTGGGGAAATGAGGAAGTTGAACAAAAAGAATTAGCATCCCCAAAAAGTTCCGGAAAAATATGGAAAATTGCAGTTTGGTCTATTTTTGTTATTCTGATAATTCCATCTATAATCTATTTCTTGATTTTCCCGGAAATTGGTGACCAGATTATCAATAATGTTTTAGTATATGTAGGCATCTCAGAACCGGTGCATCCGGCAGTTGCTATCAATCAGGTGGTGAAGCTTCAGGACGTACGGCATCGGGTGATAAACAATTATATTTTAGGACAGATCGGTGTTGTAGAAGGCACTGCTGTAAATCGGGCGGATTATCCTGTTTCTCGAATATTGATAAAAGGTGAGATTCTTGATGCCTACTCGGTGGTATTAGGCGAACATACCAGTTATGCGGGAAATATCCTGACCGACGAGGAGCTTGCGAATTTATCCGAAGAAGAAATTTTAATGAAACTTTCCCAGCCGCAGGGTCTCAATAATTCCAACGATAAAATTATACCCAATGGACAGATACCTTTCATGATTGTTTTTTCCCGCGAGCCGGCAGGAGTAATTAAAACGACGGTCGTGACTGTTGGAGCGGAACGACTTCTCTAAGAGAATATCCTTCCTCTTGTAAGTTACCACCTTGCAGGCGGTAATTACCGGCAAGGAAGAAAATTATTTATTATGCGCTCCCCTGCGGGATGCGCTTCCGGTCTTCGGCTAACTTTGTTGGCTTCGTCGTCGGCTTCCTCAACGTATTATTGATACGCCTCGTCGCCTCGTTAGTTTTTGAAAGAGAAAGGATATTAATTAATATTGTAATTAGGGATAAAATAAATTGAGATACGAAGGCAACATATTCCGTCCGTTTAGTGAAGCCAACAGCTACCTGCTTCAATGCACTGTAGGCTGCTCCCATAATAAGTGTACTTTCTGCGGCATGTATAAAGACAAAAAGTACCGGGAACGGTCAATTTCTGAAATCATGGAAGATATCAAAATGGCCAAAGATCACTATGGCGATCTGGAAAAAGTATTTCTTTGCGATGGCGATGCCATTGCTCTGGAAACGGATATGCTTCTGACAATTCTTAAAAAGCTTTATCAAACATTTCCATCCCTGCGTCATGTAGGAAGCTATGTCGGGCCGCAAAGCACCTTGTCCAAATCCATGGAAGAACTGCGTGAGCTTAGAGCTGCCGGTCTTACCAAAGCCTATATAGGCGTGGAAACGGGAGATGACGAGCTTCTGAAAAAGGTTAAAAAAGGCGTGGGCTATGACCAGATGTTAGAGGCTGGTGGGAATCTGGTTGCGGCGAATATCAATCTTTCCGCCATGGTATTGTTGGGGTTGGCGGGAAAGGGGGCGAGGCCTCGAAGCGGCACGCTCTGGCTACGGCAAAAATCTGCAATGAAATGAAGCCGCAATACCTGGCGGCGCTCACTGTTACGCCCGTGCCCGGAACGGTTTTATACCGTCAGGTGCAGAAAGGCGAGTTTGAATTATTGGATCCTTTTGAAACCCTCGAAGAAATGAAACAAATATTTGAGAACATTACCGCCGATAATATGAAATTTGTCGGCACTCACGCTTCCAATTATCTGCCCGTTACAGGTACCCTCCAGAAAGACAAACAAAAGATGATTGATGCGGTGGATGCAGTTCTGAAGAACAGAGATGAGAGTTTGATCCGCCCGGATTATCTGCGAGGACTGTAAAGACCTAAGGAACTTACGAATTCCATTTTTGGGGGGAGAAGTTAGCCACTAATGTTGTGGAGCAAAGTTATTTTGACTAATATGGACTGTAAATCTTACTTCCTGTAATGTTGTTTTTAGCTTCATCTCCAGGAATTCAACATTTCAATCCCCCGGTTTCAGCCGAGGGGGGGCGCGGTGAAACCCGCGGGAGGTTGCGTTATCCTCTGCTTCGCGAGATAATTCGACTTCCGCTTCCTATAGTCAGCGAGTCTCATTATTAAGGGGAGCCTCCGGCTCCTGCTGGAGGCTCCCCTTAGGAATCTTCAAAAATAAAATTAAATAACAAAAAAAAGGCAGGGCCATGATGACCCTGCCTTCCTCACCCATGGTAAGAACCACGGTTTTAGAAACCCGTCAAATCGGGGTTAGTTCTTGAATTTTCTTCTCACGCCTGCTAATCCCATCAAACCAAGGCCGAGAAGCAGCATGCTGGTGGGCTCGGGAACGGATGTCGTGGAATTGGCCGTGCCCAGGATAAATTGTGTTATATCCATGCCAAGACCCATTTCGGTAAAAGCAACGCTCGTGATCGGCGTATCCGAAGTAAAGCCGACGAAGCCGGCAGTAGCAAATACCGCCGGGATGGCAAGGTTGTAAGAGACGCCATTGATGGTCACAGTGATCGCTCCCCCTGCATCATCAGCGGGACCATAGTAAAAACCTATCGCTGTCGCTCCCGCCAGCGTTGCTGTTACATTGTTTGACCCAGTAAGTGATCCCTCCTGGGCGGAGATGAAAGCGACGCCGCCAAAGGTGTTGGCATAGTAATTATCTCCGAATATCCACAGAGTGCCGGATGAGTCCGGGGCGAATGTTACGGGACCGACGACGACGTTGGGATTTCCTTGTGTCCACTGGTTGGGTGCGACAGTACTCTCGAAGTTATATGTAGTCGCGCCTGAGACAGCGTTGTTGAAGGATGTCGTATCGGTATATTCTACGACGGAGGCGAAAGCCGTTGCAGCGGAACATACAAAAACTAGAGTAAAAATTACGAGACAATGTTTTAATTTCATCTAATTAATCTCCCTATCTTTTTTTTATCGTTATTTTATCAAAGTTTTTATATCGATAATGATGCTACTAACTGCACTTTACATGCCAATCACATAACCATATAGTTATACTAAATTATTTTCTTTATAATAGCAGTGGCAAAAATAATTATGTAAAGAATCTCGACATTTTCAAGGGGTACAGAATTGACATTATTTGTCTATAATATAATAATTATAGCAATTTACAATATATTTCTAAATATGTAAATAATTCCGACGATTTTATGGTTTCTTGTAAAATATGTGTGTGACGCTAGATGTTGAGGCAATGATTAATGTATTTTTCAATGGTTTTTCTGTTGATTGCTCCTTTGCGGAGAATAACCGGAGGATTGCAGGTGGTATCGATAATGGTGGAACCGGCAGTGCCGAGCGTATTGCCCAGATCAACTATAGCGTCAATTTTATCGCCGATTTGATCAGCAACTTCGGAAGCCCGCGTGCATTCGGGCGCGCCGGACAAATTGGCACTTGTTGCGGTAAGCGGTTTTTTCAATTTTTGAACAATTCTTCGCGCGGCGGGATGGCTGGACACGCGCAGGCCGATCTTTCCGCTTCCTGCCGTCAGCAGCGGCGATACTTTATTCGATGCTGAAAAAACTATAGTCAGTGCGCCTGGCCAGAATGCGGCCATCAGTTTTTTTGCTGTTTGGGGTACATTCTGAACAAGAGGATAAACATCATTTGTATGGCCGATAATCAGTGAAATGGGGTTTTTAAAATTCCTGCCTTTGACGGTAAAAATCTTTTGGATTGCTTTTTCGTTTGTCGCGTCCGCGCCCAGTCCGTAGAAAGTTTCTGTAGGATAGGCGATAATGCCGCCGTTGGCCAGAATTTCCGCCGCCCGGGTCAAGATTATTTCTTCGGAATTATTCGCGTCGATTTTCAGGATTTCCGGCATGCAATGTTTTCCCAGATTTTAAAATAATTAATTTCTAGACTACCTTGTAAATAGGCCGCAGGCAAGGTGCGCCAAGCCCGAGGAGTGAGGTGTACTTTTAGTATACATCGTAACGACGAGGGGTGCAGCAAAATCCCGCTTTTGGCGGGACATCCGGGTTATTTACGAGGTAGTCAGGTTTACCTGCTTTTTTTCCACATCTTTGGCCATTTTCTTTATATGAGCGGAAAGTTTCGTGCCGATTTTTTTATCTTCGATGGCCAGAATGCGCGCCGCAAAGAGGGCGGCGTTCTTGGCTCCGGCTTTGCCGATGGCCATGGACGCTACGGGCACGCCGCCGGGCATTTGCACAGTGGAGAGCAGGGCATCAAGACCATGCAGGGATGTGGCATCAATAGGAATGCCGATTACCGGCAGAATGGTTTGCGCGGCAATTACGCCTGCCAGGTGAGCTGCGGCTCCGGCTCCGACAATAATTATCTTAATACCGCGTCCCGCCGCGGAGGAGGCAAACTTTGTCGTCCGCAGTGGTGTGCGATGTGCTGAAGTTAAAATCAACTCATAGTCAATACCGAATTCCTCCAGAACTTTGGTTGCCTCGGTCATGATGAGCAAATCCGAATCGCTGCCCATCACCACGCTGACTAACACATTTTTAGGGGCGCTTTTTGTTTTCATTCAAGCTCCTTTGTATGTAGATAGTATTGCTGTCTAAATTTGTTTGTATCTAACGCATTGGGCCGTACTTTGCAAGACGGAAATTAATAACACTCGCTAAGAGCGAGTGTTATGAAGCTCGAAGCGTAAGTGGAATTATCCCAGGAGCGAAGCGACGTGGGATAATGAAAGCGCGGTGCAGTTTCTAAACAGAATTATCCCGCCAAAGTAGTTGGCCGGAGCGTAGTTGGATCAGTAACACCTTTATACAAAAATTGTCCTCAACATCTCTCTTTTTATTGTGAAAATTAATATTCCACTCAAATCCAGTTGACATACTAAACTTCTCTTCATATACTCCCGCAGCTAATAATTATTGTCTTATCTATAACAAGGAGAAAATTAAAAAATGAAAGCGAACTTATACGAATATCTGGCCGGCAACGAGTATCCGGGCCGCGGCATATGCATCGGTAAAATGCCCGGCGGTAAAGCCATGATTGCCTATTTTATCATGGGCCGCAGCGTTAACAGCCGTAACCGCGTGTTTGATCCCATTGAAGGCGGCATCCGCACCATGGCGGCCGACCCCTCAAAAATGACTGACCCGCACCTGATTATTTATAACCCTGTGCTGACTCTGGACGACACGACGATTGTAACCAACGGCGACCAAACCAATACCATCTATGATTTTATCGCCTGTAACGATTTTCCCGGTTATTGCTTTGAAGCCGCGCTTTCGACTCGCATCTTTGAGGACGACGGTCCCAACTGGACGCCCCGCATTTCCGGCGTAGTGGATATGTGCCTTGGCGGTTATAAACTGAGCATTTTAAAGAGCTGCGACGGCGATGAGAAGAGTGTGCAGCGCTTTACCTTCGATTATTCGCAACCATTGGCCGGTGAGGGACACTTTATCAGTACCTACAAGTGCAACGGCACACCGATTCCCAGTTTTGCAGGAGAACCTTTGCGCATCGCTATCGATGAGGAAGACCCCAATGAATATGCGGGCAAGCTGTGGGAAGCCCTGAACGAGGACAACAAGGTGAGCCTGTTCGTGCGTGCCATTGACCTGGCAACGCAGAATTACGAGGACGTCATCATTAACAAATATAAAATAGTGGAGGGATAGTCAATGAACGAATTAGCGCTTAAATACGGCTGCAACCCCAACCAGAAGCCCGCCAGAATCTTTATGGCGGACGGCAGCAATCTGCCCGTTGAGGTATTAAACGGCAAACCCGGCTACATCAACTTTTTGGATGCTTTCAACAGCTGGCAGCTCGTGAAAGAGCTCAAAGAAAATACCGGTATGGTTGCCGCGGCCTCCTTTAAACATGTCTCTCCCGCCGGAGCAGCTTTGGGCTATCCCCTGGACAGAGTCCTGCGCAAGATGTATCACATCGACCCAAAGATGAAGCTATCCCCGCTTGCCTGCGCCTACGCACGCGCCCGCGGTGCCGACCGCATGAGCAGTTTCGGCGACTGGATTGCGCTCTCCGATGTGTGCGATGCGCCCACGGCGAAGATCATCAAGTCCGAAGTTACCGACGGTATCATTGCCCCGGGCTACGAGCCGGAAGCGCTGGAAATTCTTAAATCCAAAAAAGGCGGAAACTACAACGTAGTGAAAATCGATCCCGGCTACGTGCCCGTTTCTCTGGAGCATAAGCAGGTTTACGGCATTACCTTCGAGCAGGGACGCAACGACCTGAAGATCGACAACCGCATGTTGGAAAATATGGTGACCGAAAACAAGACCCTGACCGACGCGCAGAAACGCGACCTGGTTGTGAGTCTCATCACCCTGAAATACACGCAGTCCAACAGCGTCTGCTACGTGCAGGACGGCCAGGTCATCGGCGTGGGCGCGGGACAGCAGAGCCGCATTCATTGCACACGCCTGGCCGGACAGAAGGCCGATAACTGGCAGCTGCGCCATATGCCCAGGGTGCTGAATCTGCCATTCCGCGACGATGTTGCCAAACCCAATCGTGACAATGCCATAGACGTTTATTTGGGCGATACGCCGGAAGATGTTATCGGCGACGATGTTTGGGCCGAAACCTTCACCAAGCAACCAAAACCGTTGACGAAAGTTCAAAAGAAAAAATGGCTGAGTAAAGTAACGGGCGTATGTCTGGGCAGCGACGCGTTCTTTCCCTTCGGCGACAACATTGAGCGCGCGCACCGCAGCGGCGTGACAGCCATTGTCGAGGCCGGCGGCTCCATCCGAGACCAGCAGGTGATTAACACCTGTAACAAATACGGCATAGCCATGGCCTTTTGCGGCCTGCGCTTGTTCCACCATTAAACTGATAAATAATGATGGGAGTTAAACTATGGAAAGCTTGAAAGAATTGCAGTTGCGTTATGAATCCCTCAAAGGGCTTGGTTTGAAATTGAATATTGAACGCGGCCAGCCGGGAGATGATGATTTTGATCTGTCGAATGCCCTGCTCGGTATTGTAACGGAAAAGGATATCAGGACTCAAAGCGGCTTCGATATCCGCAATTATCCCGGAGGCGTTTTGGGCCTGCCGGAGGCGCAAGAATTATTTTCCGGCATTCTTGGCGCGAAAGCGGAGGAAACGATGGTCGGCAACAATGCCAGCCTGCAAATCCTCTCCCAGGTTCTGATGTGGGCGCTCCTGCGCGGTGTGGTCGGAAGCCCCGTGCCCTGGTGCAAAGCCGATAAACCGAAAATGATTGTCACCGTGCCCGGCTATGACCGGCATTTTACGCTCCTTTCCGAAATGGGATTCGAAATGATTCAGGTCAGAATGACAAAAGACGGGCCGGATATGAATGATATCGAAAAAGCCGCCGCGGACCCCGCAGTCAAGGGCATCCTTTTTGTCCCCACGTATTCCAATCCCAGCGGAGAAACGGTTTCCGACGACACGGTGAAAAGACTGGCCTCCATGAAAACAGCCGCGCCGGATTTCACCATTTTTGCCGACGATGCCTATGTCGTCCATCATCTGGTTGACAATCCCGTCAAGCCGAAAAATCTCCTGCGCGCTTGCGAGGAAGCAGGAAACCCTAACAGAGTCTATCTCTTCAGCTCCACATCCAAAATTACATTTTCCGGCGCTGGGCTGGGTTTCATGGCGACAAGCACAGCCAACCTGGCATACATTTCCAAACTATTCGGTACCATGTTTATCGGGCCCAACAAGGTGGAACAATTGCGCCATGTGAAATTCTTGAGCGCTTATCCGGGCGGGGTTGCCGGCCTCATGAAGGAACACGCCAAACTGCTGAAACCCAAATTCGACATCGCTCAAAAAGTGTTGTCAAAAGAACTTGGCGCAACGGGTCTTGCTACTTGGAGCAAACCCGAGGGTGGTTATTTTATCAGTCTGGATACGGCAAAACCGGTTGCCAAGCGAGCCGTGGCGCTCTGTAAAGAGGCAGGCGTTGCCATCACACCGGCGGGTGCGACGTTTCCTAACGGCCGTGATCCCAAGGATGCCAATATCCGGATTTCACCGACCCGACCTCCTGTTGCCGAACTGGAAAAAGCCATTGAAGTGCTGGCGGTTTGCATTAAACTGGCCTCGGCGGAGTTTGACAGCGTCCAGAAATAAGTACAGAAATACCAAGTCGCATTCTTCAGCTAACTTTGTTGGCATCGTCGTCGGCTTCCTCAACGTATTATTAATACGCCTGCGGAGCCTCCTCCTTGCCGCCTCGTTATCTTTTGAATGCAACTCGGTATAAAGTTGTCATTCCCGCGAAGGCGGGAATCTAGGTTAAAATAATATTCCATTGATTTTCAAAAAGATTTTCTGTAAACAATAAATCATTCCCAAAACAGATTTTGCAACAAGTACAAGATTTTACGTGTTACGTATATTAATTGATATGAGTAAAAAATATATGGAGCATTATGCAAAACCCAATAAATAGCCAATCATCAATGATAAAAGCAATCTTGGTAAGTATCGCAGCGATGATCATAGGTACAATATTACTCTACTTCCTAAAATTTTTCGGTTTAACACTAAAGGCCACATTACAGAAATCCATAGCAGTAGCATCAAACTCAGAATTATATACGAACATATTATTAATATTAGTAATATGTTTGTTGAGCCTAACTGCATTTACTATAACCTCTCTTTTTTTGCGAAGAAAAGAAGCTAAAGCAAATCTTAATAACCAATCTAACGATGAGAAAAAGACAAACAAAGGCAATGATTTTGAACCTCAACTCAATCGTTACGTCCTTGATGACACTGCTGTAAATATTTTCCTTCGCCTCTGGAAGTTTCCTGACGGTTTAACGGATAAGGCAATATCAAAGATACTTGAACTTGACATCCAAACTGTAAAATATCACCTGGAAAAACTTGAACAACAAGGAATGGTCCATGGTACTTTAGCAGCTGGGCAGCCGCGCATATGGCGGTTAATCCAGGGAGGCCGCGAATATTTAATTGAGAATAAATTAATCTCGTAACTTTTCAATGCAGTTGATCGCTACGCTCCGGCTGATTATTTTCGTTGTGCAGCTATAATAACGGCATTAATAAAAACCAATAACAAAAGGAGAACCTCAGATGCCAGTTACAAAAAAACAGCTTGACAAGGAATTTAACGCACTCGGAGCTAAACTCCGTGCCGAATTGACTCGCAATAAAATTGACGATTCAAAATGTCCTCTTTGTGATGACCCGGCCACTCACGAATTAAGAGACCATCACAACATCAAATTTTATCACTGTGAGAAATGCAGTGACTTTTTCATTTCTCGCAATGCTGCTGCACACCTGCAAAAAGAACCTCACAGAAAGGCTTTTTTTGCGCAAGCAGCAGCTTCCCACAAAGGAAAAGAACTGATTTTCGCACTCACTCTTAAAGCCGGAGGCGTGCTTCATCCTGAGACGATACCCAGGACCAGTTACCCGAAATAGTTATAAGCTTATTGCTATTCGGAGAAATGTGTATGTCTATACTTTCATTGCCATATGATGGAGTTCCCGGGACATAATCCTTCATTATTAATGATGGGCGGAAGGAAATCACGAGAGTGAACCTTTCCCCTTGGCCCACTATCAGCGAGTGTCAATCCCACTCCGCCTATAGTGACCTTTAGGTTATTTGCTTCGGGGATAATTCGGCTTACGCTTCAGACTTCGTTACACTCGTCTTCAGCTTGCCTCATTATCATTCTGTCAATCTTCGACAAAGGTAATTTCTTTAAGTCAGTGGGCGATGCCCATCGCCAATTTTGGCAGCTAATTGGCTTAGGGGTGCCTTTCAGCAAACGGCATTCGTATGCTTGAAGGGTTATGCGGAAGTGCGTGTAGGTATGATTGACCGAGGCAAGATATTTCCCCGGCCGAATGGAGATGCCCAGTTCTTCTTTCACGCTGCGCCTCAAACTTTTTTCCGTGTCTTCACCTGATTTAATAAAGCCGCCGGGCAGTTTCCACAAAGAGGCCAGCAAACCTGATACCGGCCGCTGAACAACCAGCAACATGCCTTTTGAATTACGGATGACGGCGGCTGCCGCAAGCCTGCGAGGGATTGCGGGTGCCTTCCGGATTATCGGAAGAACGTTTTGTAAATCGTGAAGCCGCGCCTGACAATGGCAGGCAACAGGACAACGGGAACAGTCGGGATTTTTGGCTTTACAGATCGTCGCTCCCAGATCCATCAGGGCCTGGTTGAAATCGCCGGGATGTTTGGCAGGTATCAGCGAAGCGGCAAGATTCTGCAATTGCTTTTGCTCCCGTGTGTCATCCACAGGTTTACGGATGGCAAAAAGACGGCATAAAATCCGGCGGACATTTCCGTCAACAGCGGGAGTCGCCTGTCCATAAGCAATGCTTAAGATTGCACCGGCCGTGTATTGGCCGATACCGGGCAGGGTTTTTATCAATTCCAAATTATCGGGGATCCGGCCATCGAATTTCTCTATAATCATTCTGGCGGCGGCGTGAATATTTCTGGCCCGCGAATAGTAACCCAGGTTTTCCCAGGCCTTGAGCACATTCTGTAAGGGGGCGCGAGCCAGCGAGGAAACTGTCGGAAAAGCTTTCAGGAAACGATGATAGTAAGGAATCACTGTATCAACCTGAGTTTGCTGGAGCATGATCTCCGAAATCCAGATACGGTAAGGATCGCTTGTCTTGCGCCAGGGAAGGGAACGTTGATTGCGCCTGTACCAGGCCAATAGTTGACGGCCCAGAGGATTTTTGATTTTTTCGGCATCTTTCATCGTACCGATTTACATATCTCATACACGGAGAAATCGCAATGAGTTAAGCGTTGATAAGACTCGCAATTTCTTTGTAAATTATTATCTATATCCGCCACCCTTTTTATCTTGACATATTAACCTGTAATATTTACTCTCACCTTCAGCTGAAAGAAAAAGGAGATTAAAATGAAAAACGATTTAAAGGCAGTTATCAAAACCGATAAAGGAACAATCAATTTAAAACTTTTCGCCGAGCAGACGCCGATTACCGTGGGGAATTTTGTAAACCTCGCCCGGCGCGGATATTATAATGGTTTAAAATTTCACCGGGTTATTCCCGACTTCATGATTCAGGGCGGATGTCCTTTTGGTGATGGACGCGGCGGACCCGGATACAAATTCCCTGATGAATTTGTCGCCGAACTGCGACACAGTAAACCCGGTATTTTTTCCATGGCTAATGCCGGTCCGCAGACCAACGGCAGCCAGTTTTTCATCACCCATGTAGCCACGCCCTGGCTGGACGGAAAACATACGGTGTTTGGCGAAGTGGTAAGCGAAGCCGACCAGAAGGTTGTCAATCAGATTGCTCAGGGAGACAAAATTATTTCCGTAACAATCGAAGGCGATATTGCGGAACTTATGAAAAACATCAGTCACATGATCGAAAAATGGGATGCGATCCTGGATGAAAATTTCCCTAAGCTGTCGAAAGCACCAAAAGCATAGAGCTAATAGCTTATACCATTTCGATTTCAAAGGATAACGAGGCGGCAAGGAGGAGGCGACGAGGCGTATTGTAAAACATACGTTGAGAAAGCCGACAACGCTGCCAACAAAGTTAGCTAAAGACCGGAAGCGCATCCCGCAGGGGATGCATGACAAATAAAAATTTTCCTTACCGGTAATTACCGCCTGCAAGGTGGTAACTTACAAGCGAGATGGTATTATATGGAGGTAGGTGTTATGAGAAGAGTAACAGCAACTCCTGAAAAAATGATAGAGAAAGACGGGAAGATTAACTTCGGGACATTCTGCACGCCTTTCCTTAATGCGAATATTCTCGACGCGCCGCTGTATTCATCTTCGTCTAAAGTTCCCGCCTTCTGGAAGAAATTCCGTCTCAAGGAATGGCAGCACTTCGGCATTATCACCCCCACTCATTATTTCGGCATGGTTATCTTTGATGCCAAATTTATGGGTGTCTCGTTTTTTTATGCCTATGACAGGATCGCAAATAAACGTTTTGAACACAGTGTGCAGTTGCCGGGCGGCGCAGCGCGCATTGCCGGACAGGTCTATAATGACAGTTGTGAATTCAAGAAAAAAGGCTACTCGTTGCGTTTTGAGAACCGGCTGGACGAAGGTTCCCACAAGATCATTATCGATATTGACGGCAAAAAAGACCTGCCCGCTGTCAAAGGCGAAATAAAGGTTCTTGAAGACCTTAAGACTATTGAACCTCTTGTTCAGGTTTCTCCTGTTACTTCATCCAGACCATTCTACACGCATAAAGTGGCCGCGCCGGCGGAGGGCACGATTTTACTGGGTGCGAAAGAGATTGTAATCAATCGAAAGCAGGACGTTGCTTTGATGGATGAGCAAAAAACATATTATCCTTATTCCAGTTTCTGGAAATGGGCGACAGCGGCCGGTTATAATGAATACGGAGAGCTTTTAGCCTTCAATCTTTGCCAGAATATGATAACCGATGATGAAGATTTCAATGAAAACTGCATGTGGGTTGACGGGAAAATATATTGTCTTAAAGCGGCGCGTTTTAAATTTGAGAAAGATATCCTGCGCCCCTGGGAAATTAAGACAACAGACGGATATCTTGATTTATTATTCACGCCATCCGGCCAGAGAGCCGAAAAAATAAATGCCGGATTTATTCTTTCCGATTTTCACCAGCCTTTCGGCATGTACAACGGCAGATTCAAAGATGATAATAACCGGATATATACGATTGCGAATTTATTCGGATTGGCGGAACATCACGTGACGAGATATTGATGCTCTACTCTTTTTTTGCCATTTTCGCTTGTGATCTTTAGGTTATGCGAGAATTGGCGAGACACTGGAATCAATTAATCAATAAGGAAACTGGATTACCCGGTCAAGCCGGGTAATGACAAAAGTTGCGGTGCGCTTGGGGAAGTGTGCTCGATATATATTTCTATTCTTTTCGTATCTTCTTCATATGATCGATACGCTTCTGAATAAGCGCATCCGTGCCTATATCGGTACGATAGGCAACGGGGCCCGAGACGGCCTTCACGCCTCCCTCGGCGATTTTGCGGGCTTCTTCCAATGTGTCTGCAATGCCAACAATGCCGATGGCGCGTGAAGAACTCAAATACAGACCATCTTCTTTTTTATCCACCGATGAATAGTAAAGCCTTGCTTTGCCCACATCGCCAACTTCAATTTTCGCGCGCGATGATGCCGCATCGGGATGATCGGCCGGCAGACCATAGCCTTTCGGCACGACATATTTGCAGACGGTTGCCTTTTTCTCAAACTCAATTTTGAGTTTATCCAGTGTTCCGGCAATAATGTGACGGCAAATTTCTACAAAATCTGTTTTTAAAAGCGGCAAAATATTCATGGCCTCCGGATCGCCAAAACGCGCGTTGTACTCCAGAAGCTTTGCCCCATTTTGGGTGGCGATGAATCCGCCATACATCACACCTTTGTAGGGATTGCCCGTTTCCTTCAGGAGCGCCGCCGCGACCTGACGAGTGATTTCCAGTCCGTCTTGCAAATCCTGCGGTTTTAAAAAAGGCATGGAGTGATCGGGCAGGGAATAAGAGCCCATGCCGCCGGTATTCGGTCCCTTATCGCCTTCAAATCTTCTTTTGTGATCCTGCACCAGCGGCGTGGCAACAACGGTTTTGCCGTCGCACAGACACTGTAAGGAAAATTCCTCGCCGTCGAATTTTTCCTCGGCGATCAGGGAAGAGCTTTCCGCTAATATTTGTTTGCAAAGATTAAGCGCTTCTTCTTTAGTCGCAAAATGATCACCCTGCACCAGCACGCCTTTGCCGCCGGTCAAACCATCCGGTTTGATGACGATGCCTGTAAGTTCTTGTAAAAAAGCTTCCACGCCATCAATCGCTTTAAATACTTTGAACTGCGGATTGCCGGGAATATTATACTTGCTGACAAGATTTCTTGTAAAAGATTTGGATGTCTCCAGCCTGGCCAGGCTTTTCGTGGGCCCGACTGCCGGAATGCCTGTTTTCGCCAGAGCATCCACAACACCATTGTTGAGCGGATCTTCCGGGCCGATTACGGCAAGCTCGATTTTATTTTCCGCGGCAAACCTTGTGATTGCTTCCAAATCGGCATAACCGCCCAGTTTGACCTTTTCGGAAAGAGAGGCTATTCCCGGATTGTTTGTCTTCATAAAAGAGAATAACCGGGGTTTTTGTTCCGAGCGTGCAATAGCTTCAGCCAGCGCGTGTTCGCGAGCGCCGTTTCCGACAAGCAGTATATTAGGCATTCTTTAATCTCCTAGATTTAGCTAATGTGATCAGAACACCTAAATAACGGAAAAAATATTTTTAGTCAAATAGAAGGATCGGGTTTTAGAAGAACTTTCTTCATCTGGCAAGATGTGATGATGATCAAGGAATGGGTGTATCTTTTTTTACCTCAATCTGGTAAATTATACATCTAAACAGAAACAGATGAGGTTGTTAAGGAATTGGATTTAACAGTCAATATAGTAATAATATTTATTCTCTTTTTGCTTTCCGGCTTTTTTTCTTCAGCGGAAGCCTCCTTGTTTTCGCTCACGGATCTTCATCTGCACAAGATGAAACTGGATAATTACCCTTTCGCCGGTTTTGTCACCAAGTTGCTGGAAAAACCGCAGCGGCTGCTGATAACTATTGTCGCGAGTAATGAGGCGGTAAATATTGTCATCTCTATTCTGGCGGCTTCGTTTTTTATCGGTTTATTCGGCGTTAATGGCCAATGGGTTTCCATTATTTTTACATCTCTGGTGCTTTTAATTGCCGGTGAAGCAATTCCCAAAACTTTCGGTGTCACTTATCCAATGCAGATATCTTCGACAATTTCTCCTCTGCTTACGCTTATATACCGGCTGGAATACCCCATCGTCGCCATTTTGGAGAAAGCATCCGGCTTTATTAATTACAGCCGCGTCCAGTCTCCTGACAATGATGTTTTGATGGAGGACGAATTCAAGACCCTGGTTCATGCCGGAAGCCTGGCCGGTGTTGTTGATGAATCCCAGAAAGAATTGATCAACAGTATTTTTGAACTGGGCGATAAGCCGGTGACCGATATTATGATACCCCGGGTGGATATGTTTTGTCTTCCCGTCAATATGCCCGTGGAGGAGATAATTGCCGCGGTGGTCAAAGAGCGCCACGAAAGGATACCCGTTTACACGGATGACCGGGATGATATTGTGGGCATTCTCCTTGCCCGTGATTTGCTCGCTGCCGTAGGGTTGGACAGGCAGACAAACATCGAGAGAATATTGATCAGTCCGTATTTTGTTCCTGAAGGAAAAACAGTCAATGGTCTTCTGCATGATTTTCAGGAAAACAGAATGCAAATTGCAATAGTCGTGGATGAATACGGAGGCGTATCCGGCCTGGTTACTTTGGAGGATATTCTTGGTCATTTATTTGAAGAAGCCTATAGTGTTGACAACGAGGCCTTTGATGATTGTGAAAGAATTGACGACCACACAATTATTGTTCCCGGTAAAATGCCGATGGAACAATTCAATGATTTAATGCAAACGCAAATGCCCCGGGACGAATTCGATACCATCGGCGGTTTTGTCCTGCATTTGTTCGGCAAGCTGCCGGCAAAAGGGGAAGAAGTAAGTTTCGAAGGCTACAACTTTTTAATCGAGAACGTCGGCAGGGCGAGGATATTGAAGATTAAAGTATCATCACCAACGGAAGAGGGGGCGGATCAAGAGACATGAATATTTATTTGATCATTGCCGTCATTTTTATCTGTCTGATTTTGGAAGCTCTCTATTCCGGCGGCGAGATAGCGCTGATTGCGTCGGATATCAACCGGCTGAAGTTTTTTGCCGGGCGCGGTTCATTTTCTGCGGGGCAGGCGGTAAAGCTGATGGAAAAGCCGGAATGGTTTATTTCGACGACTCTGATCGGGACTAATCTGGCCATTATTGCAGGCTCCACGCTGGCAACAGGTCTCTTAATCGGCGTTTTCGGGCCACAGCGAGGTGAACAAATTTCTTTGTTTGTCATGCTGCCGACGCTTTTTATGATGATTATGATTCGCCGGACATTCCTGCACAGGGCTGAAGCAATGGCAATCCGTGTAGCTGTTTTTATCCGCGTTTCCGCTGCAATATTTTATCCGCTGGCCTCTATTATTGCTTTGATATCCAAAGGGGCTGTAAGCATTTTCACGGGGCAGAAAATAAATCAAAATTCTTACATTACCAGGGAAGGGCTGAAGTATATTTTGGGGGAAAACACAAAAGGCGGCGATATTTTAAAAACAGAAAAGGAAATGGTCAGCCGGGTATTTGATTTTTCCGAGTTAACGGCGGATAAAATAATGATTCCCATTTCCGTGCTGACAGCGCTGCCGATTACAACAAAGATAGAAGAAGCGGCTGCATTCGTGGCCGGTAAAAAATATTTAAGGATTCCCGTGTATCAGGATCAGGTTATTAATATTGTCGGCATTCTTAATTATTTCGATTTGCTGGCCGCCATACAAAGACATAAAGATTCGGAAGATCAACCTGCCGATGAGACGATTGCAACTTGCCTGCAACCGGAGGTCTTCTACGTTCCCGAGACAAAGAAAGCCAGTGAACTACTGATGGATCTGCAAAAAAGGCAGGAGCACATGGCCGTTGTCGTTGATGAATATGGCGGCGCTATAGGTATCGTGACTATTGAAGATATCGGCGAAGAAATTGTCGGCAGCATTGATAACGAATATGACAGCGGTGAAAAGTTATACAAAAAACTGGCTCCCGGCAGATATCTGATCAACGGCCGCATAGATACGGATGCTTTAGGCCAACTGCTGGCAACGAAATTTCCAGAAGGGAATTATGAAACTTTGGGGGGATTTCTTATGCATAGATTTGGGAAAATTCCCCAGAGGAGAGAAAGACTGGACTACAGAGGCATTACATTTATCATTGAAAATGCCGATCAAAAATCCATAAAAGAAGTGCTGGTGATTTTTCCTGCGCAATTAAATAATGTCACCTAGAAATGAGCATATTTGGTTAATGTTTTCTTGACATACAAGACCATTCTTCTTATACTTTCCTTAATCAGAAGCAATATCTTGTCAATACTGGATTCGAAAAATTAAGTGATGAGATGTTATTAATGGGAAATGAAATAAGAAAACTTTCTATCTTCCTTGCAGTTCTGTTAATGCTATTCATCATGGCCTGCTTCCCCGGAACATCAATGTCCGCTGATGAATCCGCCGGCAAAAAAGAAGCAAAACAACAAAAGAACCCCTATGCCAGCGCGAAAATATCCGTAAAAATAATACCCTCTGTCAAGAAAACATTTGGGTATGACATTCTTGTAAATGGCAATCCGTTAATACATCAGCCCAATATTCCTGCGTTGCCGGGCAATGATGGTTTTATCACCAGGGAAAGGGCGCGGAGGGTTGCCGAATTTGTGGTGAAGAAGATCAGAAAAAACGAGATGCCACCTACGGTGACAATCGAAGACTTGAACAAAATGGGTGTATTGAAGTAAGAGGAAATTGCAGAAAAGACGGTGGGAATATATAAAACAGGAGGAGGGGCGCTCATGAAAAAATATATAATAGTTATCATTGCATTGATTTGCATTTTTCTTGGCGTCAATATGCTTTTTGCGGGCACCTGGACGCAGAAGGCCGATTTCGTGGGGGCAGCGCGAGATAGTGCTGTAGGCTTCTCCATCGGCAGCAAGGGCTATATAGGGACGGGATATGATGGTACAACAGTATACAACGATTTCTGGGCGTATGACCCTACCGTTGGTACCCTTGGTACCTGGACACAGAAGGCTTACTTGGCGGACAATTCGGGGAATTGGTATAGCTCTGGTGCCGTAGGCTTTGCTACCGACAGCAAGGGCTATATAGGAACGGGAGGAAATGTATATTATGATAATTCCTTTTGGGAATATGACCCGACCGCCGATACCTGGACACGCAAGGCCTATTTCGCGGGGGCAGAGCGAGCTTTCGCTGTCGGCTTTTCCATCGACAGCAAGGGCTACATAGGAACAGGATATAATAGTGCACCAACAGAGTACAAAGACTTTTGGGAGTATGACCCTATAACTAATGCATGGACACCGATGGCCAATTTCGGGGGTGCAGCGCGAGATAGTGCCGTAGGCTTCTCCATCGACATCATTGGCTACATAGGAACGGGATACGATGGCACAACAGAGTACAAAGATTTCTGGAAGTATGACTCTGGTATCTGGACACAGATGGCCGATTTCGGGGGTGCAGCGCGATATTCCGCCGTTGGATTCTCCATTGGCAGCAAGGGCTACATAGGAACGGGATACGATGGTGCAACAGAGTACAAAGACTTTTGGGAATATGACCCTACAGCCAATACTTGGACACGGAAAGCCGATTTCAGTGGGGCAGCGCGATACGGTGCTGTCGGCTTTGCTATCGGTAGCAAGGGCTACATAGGAACGGGATACGATGGTGCAACAGAGTACAAAGACTTCTGGGAGTATGACCCTTCTGTTCTTAACACGGTACCCAACTCGTTCTCCTTTACCGATAAGACAGGTATTGCTCTGAACACGACAGTCACATCGAATACCATAACGGTATCAGGGATCGATGCAGCAGTGCCCATCTCTATCACAGGCGGCACATATTCCATCAATAGTCTGCAGTACACAAGTGCCAGCGGCACAGTTAGCAATGGAGATACCGTTACGGTACAAGTGATTTCATCGGGAAGCTATTTCACGACGACGAATGCGACACTGACTATTGGCGGTGCATCCGGCACCTTCAGTGTGACCACACAGGCTGCACCTGCCAGCAGCGGCGGTGGTGGCGGCGGATGTTTCATTGCCACGGCAGCATTTGGCTCGCCGCTGGCGGGACAGGTGGAAATTCTGCGGCAGTTCAGAGACAGGTACTTACTGACCAATAATTTCGGGCGGAAATTTGTCGCCTGGTATTACCGCAATGGTCCTGCTGCTGCCAGCTACATAAAGGACAAGCCTCTGGCGAAAGCGGCAGTCAGAGTGGCGCTCTATCCTTTGATTGGCTTTTCTTTCTTGCTGATTTCCGGCTATCTGCCCTTCGTGATAGTTGGGCTTCTACTGTCCGCGCTTCTTTTTTTCCGGTTCAGGCCGAAGAAATTAAGCACCAGGTAACAGGAAAAGTTTGAATTAAAATTACGAAGGGAAAAAGAGACGATTCTATTTAATTTAAAATACTGGATATCAGTCTGCATAACCTAAATACCCTAAAGGGCACCGCGGGGTCATCTCCGATCGGTATGACAATTGAAGAAAAAGAAGAAAGGTTGATAAAGTGAAAGAAAATAAATTTTGCGCGTTGATTCTGGCTGCGGGCAAGGGAACCCGCATGAAATCGGATAAAGCTAAGGTTCTGCACATGTTGAATGGCAAGCCTCTTTTATATTATTCTCTGGCAGCCGCCAAAAGTGCAGGTGCGGAAAAGATAGTGGCGGTTATTGGCCATCAGGCGGATAAAGTAAGGGAAGAATTTTCAGAAAGCGGTTGTATTTTTGTCGAACAGAAACCGCAGTTGGGAACAGGGCACGCCGTTTTACAGGCTAAAGATGTACTTGCTGATTACAATGGGCTTACCGTAATTCTTTGCGGCGATGTTCCGCTTCTTAGAGCCTCGACAATTAAATCGCTGGTGGATAATCATCTGACCGCGAAAGCCATTGTTTCCGTGCTGACAACCATTCCGCCTCCGCCCCATGCCTACGGCCGTATCGTTAAGGATGACAAGGGCAATGTTTTAAAAATAGTTGAACATAAGGATGCCACGGAAGATGAGAAAAAAATCGGGGAAATAAACACCGGTATTTACTGCGTTGATACAAAATTCCTTTTTTACGCTTTAGGAAAAATTACCAATGATAATCAGCAACATGAATACTACCTTACGGACATAGTAGAAATAGCCTGCCTAGATGGGCAAAAAGTTAAATCATTTATCGCTTCCGATTACATTGAAGTTATGGGAATCAACACGTTGGAAGAACTTGCCCGTGCTGAAAAACATCTTTTAGTAAGTTAGAAATTATTTTCTGCACATTACGGGCAGAAAATAATTTCGTTAACGCATTAGTGAGTTTGAATTTGTTAGTGTAATAAAACAAATTCATTAACGAACTTATCCCACACAAGGGGGACTTATCCCGTTTATCAGGGCTTGCATGATGAATATAATTCAAACAGCCGGGAAAAACGGAGCCTTTCTTGCGCCGCTGGCGGGAATTTCCAATTTGCCGTTTAGATTAATAGCACGCTCTTTAGGGTGTTCTTTAGCTTACACAGAGATGATCAGCGCCAACGGCCTCGTCCGCAAAACTGCCAAAACATATGAATATCTGAAAACCTGCGCCGATGACCACCCGCTGGGCGCACAGATTTTTGGTGCCGATCCCCAGATTATGGCCGAAGCCGCCCGTGTTGTCGCTGACAGTGGCATGGATTTAATTGACATCAATATGGGCTGTCCGGTGAAAAAGGTGATTAAGACCGGGGCGGGGGCCATTTTGATGAAAGATCCCGATCTTGTTGCCCGGATTATTGATTCCGTAAAAAAAGCGGTGCAAATTCCCATTACAGTGAAGATTCGCTCTGGATGGTCGCGTTCTTCAATCAACGCTGTAGAAATCGCGCGCATTGCGGAAAATTCCGGAGCCGACGCTATTACCGTTCACCCCCGCACGGCCGATCAGGTTTACAGCGGTCATGGCGATTGGAAAATTATCGCAGATGTAAAGAAATCAGTTAAAATTCCAGTGATTGGCAATGGCGATATTCGTCAGCCACAGGACGCGCTAAGAATGCTTAAAGAGACATCCTGCGATGCCGTAATGGTGGGAAGAGGATCTTTGGGCAACCCTTGGATATTCAAAGGTATTGAACAGGCGCTTCATGATCAGACGGAAGATTATCTGCCCAGTCTGGACCAAAGACAGAAAATGATTGAGAATCATTGGAAAATGGAAGCAGAATTTTTGGGTGTAAGGTTGGCCGGGAAGAGTTTTCGTAAACATATTCTCTGGTATACCAAGGGGTTAGATAATTCCCATAAGTTTAGAGAGCGTGCCGGAAAATTACAAAACAAAGAAAGCATTCTTTATGAACTGAATGATTATTTTAGTTCATTGAAGGCAAGCGAGAGTTAAAATAATGCCTTGACAATGAGGTCATAAATTGGCATAAAATAAAGACAAAGAAACTATGGAAAATCACACTTTGTTTAATGAAGGAAGGATAAAATCGACCGTGGAATTGGAAAAATTTAAAAAATTAGAGGATAAGATCAAAGTTATTGTTAGTGAAAAAGTTTCTTTAAAAAAACAAATTCAGATATTGGAGGAAACATTAAAGAATAAAGAGGCGGAATTAGAAGGGGTAAAAGGTAAAATAAAGGCATTAGATGAGGAAAGGAACAGCGTACGCGCAAGGGTAGATTCACTGCTTGATTTAATAGCAGATGTAGATTCAGTAAAATAAGCTTCCAGGGCGTGTGTTTTGAAAAAAAGTCACAAAATAACTATATTGGGACAGGAGCTTTCTGTTTTAAGCGATTCCGAAGATGAACAAGTGGCCAACGTTGTCCAATTTGTAAATGAAAAAATGGAAGAGGTTTTGCACTCCGGCAACGGTCTCAAAACCTTAAACGTTGCCATCCTGGCAGCTTTAAACATTTCAGAAGAGTTTTTAAAATTAAAAGGAATTAACAGGGATCTCTGCGATCAACTGGAAAGCAGAGCCGAAAAACTAATTCAATTGATTGAGGATGCAAATTAGCAAATTTTTATTCGCCCCTGCGATGTGCGTGATTAACATTTGTCTTTGAGCCAACACTTTGAACTTGGGACCTTTCCTTGATTGCGGTGTGCATGTCTGCTTTTTCCCGCTGGTCGGCAAGCAGAACGCCTGAAACAACCAATACCTGGTGCCTACCTTGTAAAAAGGTTCAAAAGCGTGATTAGCACGGCATAGGCGGGGGGTTTTTATGCCCCCTTCAGCTACAAAATCGTTTCCGCCTTTTAAAAAATAATCAGAGGTACTCACCCCGCTTTGCGGGATAATTCGACCTGCAAGCTTCAGTCGCAGATGACCTTTAGGTTGTGCACTACGTTTCTGAAGCTAGGGTCTCATTAACATGAATCCCTGCGGTGAAGTGTCTTTAAAATTGGATACTTGCCGGGAGGTTTAAATATAGCTCTACTGGAGATAAATTTTACTGTAAAAATGGCGATAAAGTCATCAGATCGTGAAGATGGGTTTCCCAGCGGAGCACAAGGAGGTAAAGTTCTATGTTTAATGCCAGTTTAGCAGTGCTGGTTATGGTTGTAGCAGTTGTGTCAGGTATTATTATCGGCTTTATTTTAAAGCAATCTCTTGCCGCCAAGGAGATAAAGTCATCGAAAAACTTGATGGCGCGAATGGCCGAAGAAGCTAAAAAAGAAGCGGAAACCATTAAAAAAGAGGCTATTCTTCAGGCCAAGGAAAACCTTCTGAAGATGAAGGCCGAATTTGACAGCGAATCGAAAGAAAAACGAAGTGATTTTGACGGGAGAGAAAAACGCATCCGTGCAAAAGAGGAAAATCTGGATAAAAAGGCCGATGCGCTGGCGCAAAAGGAATCAAGTATTGAGGGGCGCGAAAAATCGATAAATAACAAAGAAGCGGTTATCGAAGAAAAACGCCGCAAGTTGGAAATTCTTCTGGAAGAACAACAGGAGAAGCTCGAGAAAGTTGCGGGAATGTCTTCGGAAGAAGCAAAAAAGATATTGATTCAGTCTATGGAAGCGGATGCTAAACTTGATGCCGCGGCGATTGTCCGCAAAATTGAAGACGAAGCCAGATTGACCGCTGACAGGAAGTCACAGGAAATCGTTGCTTATGCGATTCAAAGGTATGCCGGCGATGTTGTGTCGGAAAAAACTGTTTCGGCGGTTAACCTGCCCAGCGAAGAAATGAAAGGGCGCATTATAGGCCGTGAAGGCAGAAATATCCGGGCAATTGAAGCGGCAACGGGAATAGACTTGATTATTGATGATACTCCTGAAGCTGTTGTTCTATCCAGCTTTGATCCGGTTAGAAGGGAAGTGGCCAGAATTTCATTGGAGCGATTGATTCAGGATGGACGAATTCATCCCGGCCGTATCGAGGAAATTGTTAAGAAAGTAAAGGTAGAGGTCGATCAAATCATCAGGGAAACCGGAGAAAAGGCGTCTTTTGATGTCGGCGTTCACGATATCCATCCCGAGATCATCACTTTGCTGGGCTCGCTTAAATACCGCACCAGTTATTCGCAGAATGTTTTACAGCACTCTATGGATGTCGCTTATCTTACCGGTATTATGGCGTCGGAATTGAAAGTGAATGTCAAGGAAGCCAAGCGCGCTGGCTTATTGCACGATATCGGCAAGGCGGTCGACCACAAAATAGAGGGAACACACGCGGCTATCGGAGCCGATTATGCCAAGCGTTTTGGAGAGAATCCGCGGATTGTCCAGGCGATTGCGACCCACCACGATGACGGACGCAATAACACTCTGCTCGGTGTTTTAGTGCAGGCGGCGGATACGCTGTCGGCGGCAAGACCGGGCGCGCGCCGCGAAATGCTGGAAACCTACGTCAAACGTCTGGAAGGGCTCGAAAAGATCGCTCACTCCTTTAACGGGGTTGATAAATGTTTTGCCATTCAGGCAGGCCGGGAAATTCGTATTCTTGTGGAAAATGAAAAAATATCCGAGAATGATGCCACGATGTTGTGCAAGGATATTATCAAGAAAATCGAAAACGAGCTTACCTATCCGGGGCAGATAAAAGTGACTGTGATCAGGGAAACCCGAGTTTCCGATTTCGCGAAATGATCTTTTTCGGTTAAGCTGAAGGAAAACGATAAATGAAAATACTTTTTATTGGCGACATCGTGGGAAGCCCCGGCCGCATGGCGATTGCCGAGATTTTGCCGCCATTGATTACCAAGAAAAAAATTGACTTTGTCATTGCCAATTGTGAAAATGCCGCCGCTGGATTCGGCGTAACCAAAAAAAATGTGGAAGAACTTTATAAATGCCGCATTGATGTGCTTACTTCCGGTAATCATATCTGGAATAAAAAGGAAGTGCTGGAATTTATCGGAGATTATGAAAGGCTGCTGCGTCCGGCCAATTATCCGGCTGCAACTCCGGGCTCCGGCAGCGTTTTGATACCTACCGCGACGGGAGAATATGTAGGCGTTCTCAATTTAGCAGGCCGGATTTTCATGCAGCCGATTGATTGCCCGTTTGTAACGGCAAAAAACAAGATTGCCGAGTTGAGAAAAAAAACGAAAATTATTATTGTGGATATTCATGCCGAAGCCACTTCCGAAAAAAAAGCATTAGGCTGGTATCTTGACGGCGAAGTGTCCGCTGTTTTAGGCACTCATACTCACGTGCAGACTGCGGACGAAGAAATTTTGCCGCAGGGAACGGCGTACATAAGTGACGCCGGGATGACCGGACCTTTTAATTCGGTAATAGGGATCAACAAAGAAACTATTATCGAGCGATTTTTAACTCAAATGCCCAATAAATTTGATGTGGCCAAAGACGATATCAGAATGCAGGGAGTTATCATGAATATTGATCCGGCCAGCGGGAAGACAAGTTCCATTGAAAGAATCAGCATCAGGTTGAAAGATTAAAGGGACGTAATCAGATGAAAAGCGCTTATGAAGTTTTAAAAGAAAGAGGTTTCATTGAGCAGGTAACCGATGAAGCTTTAATCAGAAAACTTTTCGCCGACGGAGAAGTTACCTGCTATATCGGTTTTGATCCCACGGCCACCAGTCTGCATATCGGCAGTCTCGTGCCGATAATGGCGCTGGCGCATATGCAGCAAAGTGGAAATAAACCAATCGCGCTCGTCGGCGGCGGCACCGGCTTGATCGGCGATCCCAGCGGCAAAACGGAAATGCGCCAGGTTCTCACCCGCGAGCAAATTGACTACAACGCCCAGTGCCTGGGCAAACAACTTTCCCAATACCTTGATTTTTCCGACGGCAAAGCTCTTCTTTTGAACAATGCCGACTGGCTGACAAAAATTAACTATATCGAATTTTTGCGAGACGTTGGCCGGCATTTCAGCGTGAACAAGATGCTGGCGGCAGAGAGCTATAAAATCAGACTGGAAAAAGGCCTGAACTTTATCGAATTTAATTATATGGTTCTTCAGGCGTATGATTTTTTCTATTTGTTTCAAAATTATGGTTGCGCACTGCAGATGGGCGGCAACGACCAGTGGGGCAATATGCTGGCCGGTACCGAGTTGATCCGCAAGATTGCCGCTAAGGATGCCCATGCCGTAACATTTCCGCTGATCACTACATCTTTGGGTCAGAAGATGGGGAAGACCGAAAAGGGAACCATCTGGCTGGACGGCAGCCTAACCAGTCCTTATGAATATTATCAGTACTGGGTCAATTGCGATGATGCCGATCTGGAAAGATTTTTAAAACTTTTCACCTATCTGCCGCTCAACGAAATAAGCGTTGTCAAAAAACTTAACGATGCTCAACTGAATATGGCCAAGGCGGTGCTGGCATTTGAAGCGACACGGATAACGCATGGAACGAAAGCGGCTGAGAATGCCTGGCAGGCGTCAATGGAAGCTTTTCATTCCCGTCCGGTGGATGCGGACATGTTTCCTTCCAGCGCTATTCCCCGCACAGCGGCAACCACCGACACTTCGGCTATTCCCCGCTATAAAGTTTTCCGCAAAGATTTGGAAGCCGGCATCCAGATTATGGCGACATGCGCCAAAGCAGGATTGACCTCATCCATATCCGAAACCAGACGCCTCATTGAACAGGGCGGCATTTACATCAATGACCGGCAGGTAAAATCAGTTGATGAGAAAATTACTGTTGCCGATTTTGGCGATAGTAAAGAATTGCGCGTGAGAAAAGGCAAGAAAAAATATTTGATCATAGAAATACAGGATTGATCAGCCTCTTCGGTGTTTTGTCCGCGCCATATAATCTTCATTCCTCAAGCTTCGCGCGCTTTGCCTCTGAATCTCGCATGCCTTTTTAAAACGAGAGAACCATATTATAATGCAAGAAAAAATTGAGAAAAGAAAGAAACCCTTTAAGTTTAATCGCTCCTCAAAAGGCGGGAAACAAAAAAGAAAAGAGGGCGTATCTTATTTCAAGCCGGAAATTGCTCCGACGCTGAAAAATGTTTTGGCCCAAATAGGGAAACCGCATCCAACTTCTTTTGTTCCCGATGATTTCCAGATCAAAGCGCTGGAAGCGATTAAGAAGACGGATTGTCTGGTCATTGCGCCGACAGGTTCGGGAAAAACCTGGATTGCGCGGGAAGCGATTTTATCGGTGCTGGAGCGGGGAGGACGTGCCTGGTACGCCTCGCCCCTGAAAGCGCTTTCCAATTCCAAATGGGTGGAGTTCGGTCTGCATTTCGATCCCGAAAATGTCGGCATTATCACCGGCGATACAAAGGAAAATACCGAAGCGCCGATCATTGTCGGCACAACAGAAATATTGCGCAATCAGCTCTACGACGCCATGCATCAGGGTTACGACTTGAATTGCGATCTGGTAATTTTGGATGAAGCGCATTTCCTTGGTGATCTGGATCGCGGCGTTGTCTGGGAAGAAGTAATGACCTATCTGCCGGTGCGCGTCAATTTGCTGCTTTTGTCGGCGACAATCGGCAATGGCGAAGAGATTGCCCAATGGCTGGAATCTATTCGGAAGAAGCGCTGTGTTGTGATCAATGAAGAAAAACGTCCCGTGCCCTTATATCCTCTTTTTCTGCATCCGTCCGGATGTCTTCATCCCTTTTTAGATGGAAAAAAGATTGCGCTGCCTGTTGCAGATTGTCTAAGAAAAGCTAATGAAAGACGTTTCCGTGGCTGGAATATGCCCGATTACATCGGCATTATCAGAATCTTAGAGAGGTTCAATCTTTTACCTGCCATCTTTTTTTTGAAATCGCGCGCGGAATGCGACGCGGCGCTGACAGCGCGGGGAACGCTTTCGTCTACGGAAAATTCCATGGAATTCAATCGTGAGACTCAAATTTCAAAAACGAAGTGTATAACCTTAAGGTCACACGTTGAAATTTGTAAGTCGAACAATCCCGCTAAAGGCGGAGGGTACCACAGTACCCGTGATGATTCTCTCTATGAACTGCTGGACCGTTTTCCTTCTTTGAACAATCATCGGCAACTAAAAGCTCTACGGTCGGCGGGACTGGCCGCCCATCATGGCGGACAACTACCGGCATGGAAGCTGCTGATTGAAGAAATGATGAATCGGGGTCATCTGCGGGTGATCTTTGCCACTACCACGATAGCCGCCGGAGTAAATTTCCCGGCACGGACTATTGTTCTTTTTAATTCGGATTTGTTTAATGGACATGATTTTCATCCGCTTTCGGCAACAGAGTTCCGGCAAATGACGGGCCGGGCAGGGCGACGCGGGCAGGATAACATCGGGTTCATGCTGGCCGTAAGCGGCAGGTTTATGGATTTAAATCATATCCGTCGTATGTTGTTTCGCGCGCCGGAAGATATTTTCAGCCAGTTGAAAAATGATTTCGCCATGGTTTTGAATTTACTTTTATCGCAGACGCCGGCGGACATTCATAAAATATTTGAAAGGTCGCTCGTGGCTTATCAGCAAAATACACGGCATCAAGACGCGTCTTCCTCGGCGGCCAAATCGCTCTGGGCGGATTTTCAACGGCATTTGAACATTTTGCAGAAGGAAGGATTTGTCAACAGTGATGAGAGGCTTACACCAGACGGTTATTGGGCGTCACGTTTGCGTCTCGATCATCCGCTGTTGGTGGCGCAGTGCTTGCGCGAGCATGCTTTCCCCGAAGATAATGAAAAAATTCTTGCCGCTGCTCTGGCTGTTTTTGCGTATGATCGTGACGATGAAATAAAAATGACCGTAAAAGATCCGCCACCGAAACTGATGCTGTCGTTGAAGAAAGTGATACTTGCGGTGCGGCCGCTGGCCCATCGCTTGGAAGCGGCTGGATTTAACACCGCCAAGCTTCATCCATCCGCGGGCGTGGCCATGTATTACTGGGCGCAGGGACACAGCTGGGAATCGGTCATCAAGGCCACGGGAATTGCCGAAGGCGATATGGCTTCATTGGTTTTGCGGACAGCTGATAATCTGCGACAGATAGCCGCGCTCAAAGATACGCATCCGGAAGTTGCTGCTTGCGCGTATAGGGCAAGGGAAGCGATTCTACGGGAGCCGGTTCTCTTCCTCTGATACCAATTTGCCTTCATACGGCTACCTTTGTTGGCAGTGTCGTCGGCTTCCTCAACGTATTAAAATATACGCCTGCGGAGCCTCCTCCTTGCCGTCGCGGTAGCCTGATGAAATCAAAATGGTATATAAAATAGGTGGTGTTGCATTTGGTAATTTATTTCTTCATAAAACAAATAAATCATCAACTTTGATGAATATGGAAGATTTCAATCTGTAATAAACACTATTCATGCCCGATAAACATCAAACAGCACTTCACGTTTTGCGGCCAAGATTTCCTTGACATACAAAACCTAATTTCCTATAGTTCCAGCACGAATAAGTAATGTCTTGTCAAAATCAAACAAACAAAACCCAAAAAAATATTGCAAGGACTCAATTATGGGTAAATTCGCGGGATGGCTATGGGAGGTATTTGGTGTTTATGTAATTTTTTTGGGTTGGGCTCTAATTATTCACTATTTAGGAAATAAACCACATGGATACTGGAGTAAAAAAGCTAATGAATCATTATGGCATGCGATTATGATATTCATTGGTGCTGCTTTATTAACATATGCTGCGATTTTCACTATTTTCTATTTTCTGTGGCGATGGAAGTTGGATAGGATATATAATGGTTAATATAAATATTTATTCATTAAATTAGAAGGTGAGTTTATTGATAACTGAAAAATTTTCATCAGGTCTTTTTATTAATAGAACTAAAGAAATTATAAAACAATATTCAGAGAAATTCAGTACAGATCCTAATACATTTTATGACATTACACTAAGTATAAATTGCCTTTATGGACTTTTAATGATGCCTTCAAAAAAGTATATCAATAAGCTATCAAAAGAAGAAGCAGTAAGCTATTTATTAAAAAATAAGATTGATTGTTCTCAAATAAAAGTCAATGCTAAAAAATTAAATAATAATGTAGATGCATGTATTACTTTCAAGGAAATGATAACTGGATTAAGAAATGGATTAGCGCACTGGGGAGAAAAATCAAATAAATGGGATGGAAGAAATAATATAGAATACATAACTTCCGACAGTTCAAAAGATGTTATGAAAATAGTTATCAGAGGTCCAATTAAAGATTATAAGATGAGAGCAGAGGTAATATTTATTGTCAATAGAATTAATTCAATAACAAAACTTATTGAATTAATAAATTAAAATAATAATTGCATCTAACACCTTTCAACTAGTAATCATTGGTTTTATTTATTCCATGAGGTTGTGGAATTGTAGAGGATATAATCTATAAAACATGCTCTCCGGCATCAAGTGAAGCACAGATTTACTCTTCCCACTTACCTTTGCATCTGGACATTTTCTAACAGCCATGTATATTTAAAGTCACTATGGAAAATTTTTCGATGATAACTGATTTTGTTCCGGCGGGAGACCAGCCACAGGCGATTTCAGATTTAGTAAAAGGTTTGGAAAAGGGCAAAGAGCATCAGGTGCTTTTGGGCGTCACCGGATCGGGTAAAACATTTACCATTGCCAATGTTATTTGTTCCGTGCAGCGTCCCGCGCTGATCATCGCGCATAACAAAACTCTGGCGGCGCAGTTATACGAAGAATTCAAAGGCCTCTTTCCCGAAAATGCCGTGGAATACTTTGTCAGTTATTACGATTATTACCAACCGGAAGCTTATCTGCCCACCACCGATACCTACATTGAAAAAGATTCCGCCATCAACGAAGAAATTGATAAAATGCGCCATTCGGCAACCCATTCCCTTTTGACAAGGCGCGACGTCATCATTGTGGCCAGCGTTTCCTGCATTTACGGTTTGGGCTCGCCTGATGCCTATCTGGAAATGATTGTTCCACTGGAGGTGGGCAAAGATTTTCCGCGTGATGAACTATTGAGCAAGTTGGTGGAAATTCAATATGAACGCAATGACATAGATTTTCATCGTGGTACATTCCGCGTCCGCGGCGACGTTGTGGAAATATTCCCTCCTTATGAAGACGAACAGGCCTTGAGGATAGAATTCTTTGGCGATACCGTCGAATCAATGACACTGATTGATCCGCTGCGAGGCAAGAAAATAAGCGCGGTCAGTAAAACAGCCGTTTATCCCGGCAGTCACTATGTAACCTCACGAGATAATCTCGCAAGAGCGATGGCCGATATTCGCGCGGAACTGGCTTTGACGCTGGCCGAATATAAAGAACAAAATAAACTCCTCGAGATGCAGCGTCTGGAGCAGCGCACTAATTTTGATCTGGAAATGATGGAAGAGATGGGCTACTGCCAGGGCATTGAAAATTATTCCCGTCATTTAACCGGACGCAAGCCCGGCCAGCCGCCGCCGACATTGATGGAATATCTGCCCCATGATGCGCTCATTATTATCGATGAGAGCCACGCCACGCTGCCGCAAATTGCCGGCATGTACCGCGGCGACAGATCGCGCAAGGAAACATTGATTAAATACGGCTTCCGGTTGCCATCCGCGCTGGATAACCGCCCCCTGCGTTTCGATGAATATGAGGCATTGGCCAATCAGAGAATGTATATTTCAGCAACGCCGGCTGTTTATGAATTGCAAAAAACTAGCGGCAAAAGAGTGGAGCAAATCATCCGTCCGACAGGGTTGATGGATCCGGAAATTGAAGTAAAGCCGGCAAAGCATCAGGTTGACGATTTGCTCGAAGAAATCAGACAAAGAATTGAAAAGAACGAGCGAGTGCTTGTGACGACCCTAACCAAGAGAATGGCGGAAAATTTGACTGACTACTACGCAGGCTTGGATATCAGGGTGCGCTATCTTCATTCCGATATCCATACCCTGGAGCGAGTCAGCATTATCCGGGATTTGCGTTTGGGTGAATTTGATGTGCTGGTAGGCGTCAATCTTTTGCGTGAAGGTTTGGATATTCCCGAAGTATCGCTGGTGGCAATACTCGATGCGGACAAGGAAGGATTTTTGCGCTCCGAGCGCTCTCTTATTCAGACGAGCGGACGCGCCGCGCGAAACATCAGCGGCAAGGTTATCATGTATGCCGATAAAATCACTAAATCAATTCAGGCCTGTCTTGATGAAACCAAACGCCGCCGCATCATTCAGCTCAAATATAATGAAGATAACAATATCACTCCCGAAACCATTAAAAAATCGATCAGCAATGTCCTGGGTT
Organism: uncultured delta proteobacterium; assembly: GCA_963710575.1. GTDB lineage: Bacteria > Desulfobacterota > Syntrophia > Syntrophales > Smithellaceae > Smithella. The sequence continues at coordinate 337,422 of CAVQAL010000010.1, forward strand.
CAATTTATGAAGCCGATTATATGACCGTGCCGATAGATTCTAAAGGAAAAATAATTCCGGCCAGAGAAGAAGATTTGCCGGCATTGATTGCCAAGCTGACGAAAGAAATGAAACAGGCGGCAAAAAATATGGAATTTGAACATGCCGCCGAACTGCGTGATGAGCTGAAAGAGTTGAACAAAATTCTGCTGGAGATGGGATAAAATTGTCATAGAGAGGCTTATTGCATAAGCCGATGCGATTTAATCCCGCGGTTTCAGCCGGGGGATGAATGCGGTGAAACCCGCGGGAGGTCGCGTTATTGTGGGGAGCCTCCGGCTCCTGCCGGAGGCTCCACTTCCAAGTCTAAATAAAAGCGCTATCTTCATTTATAGTGAATCTATGGAAAAAAATAATAGTTTAAAAGAAAAAATGACTTCCGCGCCGCGCTCTCCTGGTGTCTATATCATGAAAGACGCTAAGGAAAAGGTTATCTATGTAGGCAAGGCCAATGATCTGAAAAGCCGTATCAGCTCCTATTTCACCGGCAAGGACACGCGGCCGATGGCGCCGTTCCTGATGGCACGAGTTCACGATATTGAATTTATTACCACATCCACGGAAAAAGAAGCGCTGATTCTGGAAAACAACTTAATCAAGCGCCATCGTCCCCGCTACAACGTCACTCTGCGCGATGATAAAACTTATTATCATTTATCACTTGATCCCACGGAAAAATTTCCGTGCCTGCAACTGGTGCGCAAGAGAGCAAATGATTCCGCACTTTATTTTGGCCCCTATCCTTCGGGGCTGGCGGCAAAAGAAACGCTCAGGTTTGTCCAACAGTTATTTCCGTTGCGCTCCTGCCGCAACCGTGATTTCCAGTTGCGTCCCAGGCCTTGTCTGGAATATCAGATCGGACGATGTTTGGCTCCCTGTAAAGGACTGATAGATGAGGAAGCTTACCGGAAATTGGTCCAAAACGCCGTATCATTTCTTCAGGGACGGCGTCGCGAATTGATTGCCGAACTGAAAAAACAAATGGACGAGGCTTCGCGGGAACTTAACTATGAAGAAGCAGCGCGCCTGCGCGACCGCATCGGAGCGTTCGAACACGTGCTGGAAAAACAAAATGTTGATTGGGGCGGCGCAAAAGATCAGGATGTGCTTGGTCTATACGAGCAGGATAATAATTATCAGATTTGTATTTTGTTTATTCGCGGAGGAAAGCTTCTGGGCAGCAAATCATTCGCGCCGGTAAAAATAAAAACAGATACAACTGAAATTGTTTCATCCTTCCTGACGCAGTATTATGACGGCGGAGCGAATATTCCGGATGAAATTATTATTCCCTGTCCGTTGCCGGATGATGCCGTAATTATCGAATGGTTGACGGATAAGAAAGATCACGGGTATGAATCCCAAGGTAAACAATGGGATATCATACCCTCCGCTGAGCGGGATTGTTCGACTAACAAGTTTCAACGCGCTTCGTTTTTGAAACTTGAGTCTCACAAGAAAAAGGTCGCATTGACGGTGCCGTCTCGCGGAACAAAAAATGCTTTGCTGGATATGGCCGTTGCCAATGCCCGCGGCCTTTGGGAAGCCGGGAAGAAAAAGGAAGAACAAAAAACAGCGGGCATGAAAATTCTTCAGGAGAAATTATCTCTGACAAAATTGCCGCGGAGAATTGAATGTTATGATATTTCCAATATAGGCGGCAAGCATGCCGTGGGCTCAATGGTTGTCTTTCAGGATGGCGAGCCGGACAAAAACAGTTACCGGCGCTTTCGCATAAAGACATTGTCGGAACCGGACGATTACGCGATGATGTATGAGGTGCTCTCGCGCCGGTTCGCGCGTGGGGAAAATCTGCCGGATTTGGTTGTTGTTGACGGCGGAAAAGGCCAGCTCAATGTGGCTCTTTCAGTATTGAAGGATTTAAAAATTAAAATAGATGTCATTGGTCTGGCAAAAGAAGAGCGCGCCATATTTCCCGGCAAAGGTGTTATTAAAAAGAAAACCGGAAAATCCGAGGATCGTGTTTATCTACCGCGGCGCAAAGACGCCGTTTATTTAACGGCATGGCCGCAGGCACTGCGGATGCTTCAGCAGGTACGCGATGAGGCGCACCGTTTTGCTTTGAGTTATCATCATCAAATAAAGCAAAAAAATGATCTGCATTCGATTCTTGATGATATCCCTGATATCGGCGAGGCGCGCAGAAAAATATTGCTGAAACATTTTGGTTCCAGTAAGCAGGTTGAAAATGCAACGATCGAGGAATTGCAAAAAGTGCCGGGCATTGGTAACGAACTGGCAGAAAAAATTTATACAGCTTTGAGAAGCAACGAATCGCGTTGACATTGTCTCTGTCATGCCGTCGAAGGACGGCATCCAGAAAAAACTGGATTATCCGGTCAAGCCGGATAATGACTCATTTTCTAAATTCGCTGCTGCAGGGCACAAGAAGGTGCAGGTAATTATCTAACATGGATTTGATAACAATTTTTATTTTGGCTGTAGGACTTGGTGTGGATGCGTTTTCCGTGGCAATAGGCATCGGCGCCATAAATGATAAAAAATCGTGGACTCCGGTGCTGCGGCTGGCGGTTGCCTTCGGACTGTTTCAGTTTGTAATGCCCATTGTCGGCTGGCTGGCAGGTCAGACGGTTGTCGAAATCATATCGTCATTTGATCACTGGATTGCATTTGTTCTACTGGCTCTGGTAGGCGGAAAAATGATCAGGGAAGGGTTCGAAAAAGAAAGCGATGAGGGGAAAGCTGATCAAACGCGCGGGTGGCCGCTTCTTTTGCTTTCCATTGCTACCAGCATCGACGCGCTGGCCGTAGGATTCAGCTTTTCCATATTAAAGGTACCAATTGTTTTTCCCGCGGTAATTATCGGCATTGTCTGTTTTGTCATGACAACAGTCGGCATGACCTTTGGTAAAGTCCTGGCAAAGCTCTTCGGCAAAAAAGTGGAAATATTCGGCGGCTTGGTTTTAATTGCAATTGGAATTAAGATTCTTATTGATCACTGGGTGTGATAGGCTGTTGAAAAGCGCTCATACCCTGAAGGGCACCATGGTCTGCTGCGTTGCGCCGCAAACCGCACCGCTCAACGTATTTAGATATATGCCTCGCGATACGGTTCTTGCGCGCCTTGCATCTAAGCATTTTTGAACAGCCTTGAAATAGGTGGATTATGAAAAACATAAAATACTATAATTTATTTGGTATGATGAAAAAATCAATCTGGCTTATCTTATTATTTTTAAGTCTTCCTCTTTTCTCGTGTTCGACTTTTCTATCTGAAAAATATACCGCTGAGGTTCCCCAAAGACAATGCCTGCCTGAATTTCCCAATAAGAATGGCTGGTATGGCGGCGATGGCGCTTATTCCATAAAGCTCGATGAAGATCGCACTCTGTGGCTGTTTGGCGATACATTTGTTGCCCATGAGGACGGCAGACAAGACAGGGTTAATATGGAAGTTGTCTTGGGAACAACGCTGGCGATTTCTACCTGCGCCGCCAATCCCGCGAGACTTGGAATCAACCAGCAGGTGGAGGAAGGCGCCGTAACTCGCGGGAGGTCGCGTAATTACAGGGAGCCTCCGGCTCCTGCCGGAGGGGGCTCCACTAACGATTTTAAAATTCAATATTATCTGAAAAAGAAAAACGGAAATATTGTGTCATCATTCGGTGAAAATGAATGGCTTTGGCCGCAGGACCCTTTTATAGTCAATAATGTTTTATATATTCCTTTAATAGCAGTTATACCGACAGATAAAAAAGGAGAACTCTTCAACTTTAAGATTACAGGACACAAATTAGCGCGGATAAAAGATTTCTCGGCGACTGATCCCTACAATTGGAGTCTTGATTACATTGATTTGACGCCGGTGATTCCGCCCGGAATTGCCGCTTTCGCGACAACTTCCGTTGTTCATGATGATTATGTCTATTTTTATCCGTTCTACGCTTATTCCAAAGACGCGGTGAATGTTTTAGGTAATATCCTTGCCCGTATTCCCGTAAGTAAACTGGATAATCCTACGGGAGCCATTGAATATTTTACTAAAGATGGAACGTGGGAAAACAAACTGAATCCCGAAAAGGTTAAGATTGTACTTGATGCCGGTGTTTCCGAACTAAGCGTAAGATACCATGCCGCCAATAAGAAATGGATTGCTGTTTACTTAGCCACGCAGAATAAAGGCGATAAGTTATTGTATCAGGTAGCTGATGAACCTGAAGGCCCGTGGAGTAAGCCGAAAGCTTTGGGTGTGAAGGTTTCTGAAGTTGATCCCACCAGCAAGTTGTATGACAAGAACAATTTTTGTTATGCCGGAAAAGAGCATATTGAATTTGCCCGGAATAAAAATCTTGTTGTTACTTACGTCTGTAATTCAGCGGAAGATATGCAAAGCCAAACCAGCTTCATCCGCCGTAATCTTTTTCTCTACCGGCCTGTCGTGAGAGAAATCGGTTATTAATAATAATTCATTTTGAAATGATTATGAGATTTCTTTCTGCCGTCATATCGGTCGCAGCGGACCTTCGAGTTACGTAGACCGAGTTGAAAGCCTTATTCCGACCAAAAAATAATTGAAGAGTTCACCGACAAACAAACGTTTTTTGAAAAATAATATTCTGAAGATTACGGTTTGAAATAAAGCAAGGTTCTGTATTCTCAAAAATATAAAATATCTCTTCTAGAAAACATTTGCTTTCATCGGCCAGTCAGCATATATTACACCAATAATTCAGATGTTGTGTAGCTACCGATTCAAAAAGATACAGAGGTTCATAATAAATATCTTGAATTGTCATATAACAATAATCATTCCTTGTGGGAGGCATACATGTCTGATCAAAAAGTTAAAGGTACTATGCTGATCGATCAGGTTCGTATGATCAGGGGAAATAAAGATAAGAATTGGAAACAATATCTCAAGCCTGAAGACTGGGAGATAATTAATACAAGGATTCTTCCCGGTGCGTGGTACCCTCTCGAAACATACAGAAGATGCGGACGTGCCGTTTTTCAGTTGCTTGCTGGCGGTAACACGGAAATTGTGCGTTTAAGAGGAAGAATCAGGGGCAAAGAGTTATTTGAGACAACTTACAAACATGTCATATCAAACAACAACCCGATGAACGCTCTTAGTTCTTTTGTGGCTATATACGGGATGCTTTTTAATGTCAGTCCTCTCGAATTCAATAAAATCGATGATAAACACGCGACAGTATTACATAATTACGACCATTCTGATCCGGGCAATTTACCCTTTTGCTATCAATTGATGGGACATCTGGATACGTTGCTTGAGATGACCGGCGGGAAAAACATTAAAATAGAGTTGACAGAAAAACTATGGGAGGGAGCCAGTGCGACTGTTTTCGATTTACAGTGGGAGTGATTTGATTATTAAGTATTAAAGCCACATAGGCATTCTTAGGAGGTTTTGATATGAACGTAAAAGGCATCGTTTATCTTACAGGAAAGACTAATCTCATCGAAGCTTTCGGCGAGGAACGCTGGAATTCCTTTATACCCAAACTGACGGCAAAGGACAAATTTTTCAGCAATGTGATTATGCCCGTTACCCCCATACCAGCGGATAAATTCATCCTTTTTCTTGACGAGATGATTGAGGAATTTTTCAACAACGATATGATGCAGTACGTGACGATTGGGAAGGCAGCCGCCAAATTTGCCGTGTCGCCGGAAGGTCCGTACAAATCTTATCTGCTCACAAAGGATATAAAGTCGTTTGTCGAATCGGTCATGCCTAAACTCTACTCAACCTATTTTGACGAGGGTAAACCTACCGCACTGTTCGAGAACAACATCGTTCATTTCAAAATCACCGGACTTACAATCAAACATAGTTACTTCGAGTATCTTATTATGGGTTACTTTCAGCAGGTCCTCAAAATTTTCGGGAAGAAAACTGTTGCGAAAAAGGTCAGGAGTCTTGCATCGGGAGATGATGATGTCTATTTCCAGTATGAACTAAAGGACTCTTGACCACAAGATATAATGGGCGGTGTCGATGTTTGACGGGCGTTAATAGTGTTTATTACGGATTGAAATGTTGCATCTTCGTCGAGATTGACGATTTGAGGATAACAGGAAGAAAAAAACAAAATTTCTAATCAGTTTGAACTTTAATTTTTATTCAAGACTTCATATTCAGCTATCCAGAAACCTGACGCAAACCGACAACACTGGAAAAGCTTCCGCCCAGAAGTTTTTCCCTGACTTTTTTATCAGGGAACATCTTCTCAATCCTGCGCTTGATAAAGCCGTAGTCGTATTGATGATCAGATCCATGGAACCCATAAGGGCCGTCCGTGCCGAAGAAAAGCCGGTCTGCACCGATAATATCCACAGCCTTTCGGGTTGCTTTCTCGCTCGTATAGCTCGTCTGCGAAAGATCCAAATAAACATTTTTTAGATTTTTGACCTTCTCCCAGGTGTCAGCGTAATTTGGAAAACCTGCATGGGCCAGAATGAGCTTGAGGTCTGGCACCTTTTTCAGCAAGGCTTCGAAATTACCTTCTTCGCCGAATCCAACATGAACGAGTAGCGGTTTGCCGGTCTTGGCCAGCCTCTCGGCAACGGGCGCTAGTTCCACAGGCTTGAAGTGATGCCAGAATGGGTGTGCCTTGACGCCGATAAATCCATTCATATCCTTATATTTTTCAAACTCCGTCACCTGGTCTTTCTTTCCTCGGGGATTCACGAATATCCAACCAAGGAACTTATCCGGATGCTTCTTGACCGTATTGAACACCTTCTCATTATCCGGGTCGGATTCAATGGCGTATGGCTTTCCCAGAATCTTAACTTCGCCACGGTCAGTAAAATTTGAGATTAACGTTTTTCCCAGTCCCCTCGAAAGGGAATGTTCTAATATAAACTGCAATAGATTGATGAGGAATACCGGAGGCTCTTTGAAGGGTTCTATCATGCTGCCCATGAGTGCTACCTTGTCGATTCCGGATTTTTGCATCTCACTTATAAGACGATCTACCGAAAATACCCTCTCTTCCAAGTGATAATGGCAATCAATAACCATAACCTTCTCCTCTTAAAATATTTTATTTTATATCCGATAGGAACTTTCTTATCTATGAAATAAACTATAAGGATGTTAGTCTTGTATGTCAATGAAATATAGAACGCAAAATGCAGGATATGGCGGGTCTTTAGACGTCGTTTCTACGAAAGCCGGAACGATTTATCAAAATACTGGATTCCAGATAACCTGAAGGTCACTGTAGGGTCACTCGAAAGCTCATAAGCCTTGTTTATATAGTAAACATTTTTGTCATTGCCTAACTTGATTGGGCAATCCAGTTTTGTTTTTCTTTCTGGATGCCGGATCAAGTCCGGCATGACACAAGAAAATATGGGGCTTGTATCCTAGATGCCCAGCCATTTGACAAAGTTATAAGCCGCAATCCCGCCCAGGTAGGAAACAACGAGCGTCATAGCAATGGTGGAATAAAACCATTTATTGCTGTTCATTTCTTTTTTCAGCACGGCGATTGTCGCGGCGCAGGGTATGAAGAGCATCATCACCACAAGAAACGCGGCGGCTGATTCATGGCTCATGATGGCGGGCAGCATGTTGGTCAAACCTTCTCTGCCCACGGAATAAAGAACTCCCAGCGTGGCCACAACATTTTCTTTTGCCACCAGGCCGGTTAAAAGCGCGGTAATCATTTTCCAATCCAGTCCCAGCGGGACTCCCAGAGGTTGGAGCAATTTTCCGAACGAAGCAAGAAAGCTGTCTGCCACTCTCCCTGAAGGGAAATAAGACAGGAGCCAGACCATCAGGGAGACTCCCAGAATGACGGTCCCCGCTTTGCGGACGAAGGATATTGTTCGCGACCAGATGACTATCAGGATCGTTTTTATATCGGGGCTGTGGTAGATGGGCAGTTCCATGATAAAAGGCGCGTCCTGTTTCCAAAGAGTCTTGTTGACAAAAATTCCGGCGACACCCAGCACTGCGATGTTCAGAGCCAGGATGCTCCACGATACATAAGCGGCATTTTCCCTGAAGATGGCGGCGGAGACAAGCGTCAATACGGCCAGCCTTGCGGTGCAGGGGACAAACGGAATGAGCAGCAATGTGATCATCCGGGCCTTGCGTGTTTCAATAATCCTTGTGCCCAGAATTGCCGGAACATTACAGCCGAATCCCAGGCACATCGGAATAAAGCTTTTTCCATGCAGGCCGACAAGATGCATGATTCTGTCCATGACAAAAGCGGCGCGCGCCATATAGCCGATATCTTCCAAAAGAGCCATGATGGCAAAGAAGATCAGCAAAATCGGCAGGAATGTGAGCACAGATCCGGCGCCGCCGATAACACCATTGAGCATTAATCCCTGAATCCATGCCGGCCAGCCGGTTGTCAATGGTTCGCAGAATTGAATGAATTGGTGGATCAGATTGCTCATTGCGTTTTGCAGGGGGACTCCCACCGAATAGGTGAGAAAAAAGACAAAAGCCATAACCGCAAGTAAAATAGGAATGCCGAGGATCGGACGCGTCAGAATATGGTCGATTCTGTCGGTCAGCACCACCTGCCCCATTTTAAAGCGGGAAACGGCCGCTCTGGTGATTTTTTCAATCCAGTCATAACGGCCGTTGACAACGGCATGCAGGGCGTCTTCATGCTTGATGAGAAGATTCTGTATTTCATCCCACGCGGATTTGCTCGCCTTGCCTTCAACCATTGCTGATACTTCGGGGTCGCCTTCCATCAATTTTATGGTAACCCATTGGGGCGTGTAAGGCTCTTGAATATAAGGCCGGACCTGCTCCAGAATGTCCTCGTAAATTTCCTGATGATCGGCGGAGACTTCCGGTAATTCAGGATTATATTTATATTCGCAGGAGGCGATTGTTGCAATTTGATTCACCAGTTCTTTGATGCCGCTGTTGCGTTTGGCCACCATGGGAATAACCGGTATTCCCAGCGAATCCTGCAATGCCCGCGTATCAATTTCGATGCCTTGGGCGGAAGCAACATCAATCATGTTGATGGCCACAATTACCGGACGATTGAGCAGGAGCACTTCGGATAAAAGATAAAGGCCTCTTTCCAGCGCCGCCGCGTTTAATACAAGCACCACAAGATCAGGTTTTTCCTTGATAATGAAATCACGGGCAACTCTTTCTTCCTCAGAAAACGCAGTCAGGCTGTATGTTCCCGGTAGATCGACGATTTTGATTAAAACATTACCGGCGCGATGAGTTCCCTCCTTCTTCTCCACCGTTTTCCCCGGCCAGTTGCCGACATGCTGGGACAAACCGGTAAGAATATTAAACACCGTCGATTTGCCTACGTTGGGCTGGCCCACAAGGGCGACAAAGATTTCTCTTTCGATGGGCGGCAGGCAGACTTCATCATCCGGGTCGATTTTATAAACCATTATTTTTGACGCTTCGCCCTGACCCAGCGCAATACGAGTATTAGACACTTGAATAACGATAAGGCCGCCGCCGGCTTGGGCGACGCGGAATCTGGCATTCGTGACGATACCCATACCGGCAAGACGGCTGGTCAGGGCCGAGCCGCCTTCAATGGAATGAATGACTCCCTGATCGCCTTCATGCAGTGATGTTAAGGTAATTGGTTTGCTCATTAATTTCTACTTTCCAAATCATTTGACGCTGATGCGATATTTTTTCAGCAGCAGTTCCGGGCCGTATGAACCTTTTGTCCGGCGCAAATTTTTGTTGCCCATATCTTCTTCGAGATTGAGATACTTATATTGAGACTGCAATCTCTTTGCCGTGTCGTTGAACATGAACTCGTAAATGCCGTGATACTTTGTGGATGCTTTGGCAAAATGCAAACAAAAGGTATCGATGTTTAACGCCTCTCCGATAATAAACCCCGCCGGTTGATGATCAATGTAATATATTGTTCCCCAGAGAGCAAGTCCGGAAATATTTTGCAGCGCCTCATGGCATTGCTCAAAATCGGTTTTATCCGGAGCCAATCCGGAATCATCTTGCCATTCCTGTAAAACACGCATGGCGTCCTGAAAATTATTTGCGGATATGGGTTTGCCTTCGGGCCTGTATAAAGAAAGAAATTGATTTAAATGATTCCGGTGGCGAGTGTATTGTCTTCCCTTGAAACCGGCCATCTTTTCGGTGAGGTAAATATAGTCGGATTCGCTGTCGTCGCAGCTTATGACGAATTCATCCGCCGGGAAAGAAGAAAGCCATTCTTCGGGTATGGGGAAGAAACAGCCCTGCCGGCCTAAAAGATCATGAAATGTCTGCATGTCACAGCCTCGCGGGTCGTTTAGCGGCATGATGTAACCCTGTCCTTGTTTGTTCCGGCCGGAAACAAACAATCCGCAGTCCGTTGTCATAAATGCATAATTGCTGATCTTGCGGAAAAGATAAACATTGGCGAAGGTATAATCGGAAATTTGTAAATTCATTTGATGAAAGCGATCCGTCAGACAACTGCGGTGCTTCAAATCAACGGTTTCGATGGATTCCATATAGATATTTATTTAGCCCTTTCTTTGCCGGACTCAAAGAATAAATTTGTGATGGTTATCTTTAAGCCAGCGCCTGTGCGTCTTATATTCCGGCATGCACGCTTCTATTAATCCCCAAAATGCCGCCGAATGGTTTTTTTCTTTGATGTGCATCAGTTCATGCATAATCACGTAATCAATGATGTCCGCCGGCGCCATTATCAGCCGGAAACTGAATGACAGATTGTCATCCGCCGAACAGGAGCCCCAGCGTTTTTCGGCGGAAGTAATTTTTACGCTTCGCGCTTGCAGGTTAAGCTCCCGGCTGTAAAAATCAACACACTGCCGTAGATGTTGCCGGGCTTTCTTCTTATACCACGCAACAAAGTAAGACATTCTCTTTTCTGCCGCATCAGCGGTGTTAAGATAAAAACGGTTGCCCCAAAAAACAAGGCCTTTCCGCTCATTTTTTTCAAAAAATACCTCCAGTGGAAATGATTCGCCAAGGTAATAAAACATTTCACCGGTGATATATTCCCGGGCTCTGTTTTTAATCGCTTCTTCTTTGTGTTTTTGTATCGCTTTATGAATCCAGTTTTGTTTTTCCTGCACAAAACGGTTTATTTCACCGATCGGTGTAAAGTAAGGCGCGGCGATGACCAACTCGGATTTATCGCTGATTTGCAGAGAAATGGTTTTTCTTCTTTTCCTGCTTCTATTGACTGTATAGTTGATATTCATGAAAATTTAGTAAATATTTCTTTCTGCCGTGATTGTTTGTTTACGTGATTAGCATATTTTGTTGTCTAAAGCGAGCCTGGAAAGATCTTTTCATTGTTTTAATTTTGTGCTAGTCAAAAAATAAAATTCATGAGTTGGCGAAATGGAAAAAATTACCAAATGTCCCTGGGGCAGTTTTGAGGTTTTATCGGAATCCTCCGGCCACAAAGTGAAGAGAATTGTCGTCGAGCCCGGAGGATGCCTGAGCTTACAGCTTCATCATATGCGTTCCGAACACTGGTTTGTTGTTACAGGCAAAGGAGTTGCAATGGTTGACGGCAAAAAAAAATCTTTGCGCGCGGGCAGCTCAATTAATATTCCTAAAACGGCGAAACACCGGGTACAAAATTCTTCAAGCGAAAATCTAATCATCATTGAAGTGCAGACAGGCGAATATTGCGGTGAGGACGATATTGAAAGATTCGAAGATAAATACGGCCGGGTGTGATCAAGCCGCTTTTATACAGCTACCTTTGTTGGTTGCGTCGTCGGTTTCCTCGACGTATGTCAAATACGCCTGCGGAACCTCCTCCTTACCGCTGCCGAAGCAGGACAGTTCAACTAAAGAATTACAGTTTACTGCGTAACTGTAATTCAAGTTTCACTGCCGCCTCGGTATCCCATGAAAGCGAAATGGTGTGACGAAGGCACTATTACAGAAATAAATAAAACCGTTCCCGATATTTTAACAACAGAATGCGGAAGGAGGTATGACCATGGATACAAAGCAGATTGTCACCAGTTATCATAATGCCTGGACGAGCGGTGATATGGAGGCCGCGCGTGTTTACCTGGCAGATGATTTGGATTTTCAGGGAAGCATTGATACTTTCTGCCGGGCGGATGACTTTATAGCCGCGCTCACGATGTTCCAAAAGATGATTCAGAAAATCACCTTAATTCAAAGCTTCTTTTCTGAAAATGGCGCCGCCTTGCTCTATGACTGCAACACGATGAGTCCTGCAGGTTTGATTAGAACAGCTGAGTTCTTCACGATTAAAGATGGCAGGATTAAATCAATCCGGCTGGTTTTTGACGCGACCGAGCTTCGTAAGCTTATGGGCTGAAGAAAACGGTCGGACAAAGAAAGAAGAAGCCGATAAACAGAAATAGATAGATTTCTTTCTGTAACAAACAAATCGTCAACCGTAGATAAAATGCAAGACTTCAATCGGTATGGTCAAAAAAGCCGGTATTAATGCGAATCGTATGGCCGCAAAAGGTTTCGGTGCGGAAAAACCTGTTGCTTCCAATGTCACCGAAAAAGGGCGTCAGAAGAACCGTCGCATAGAAGCGGTAGTCGATTATCTGATCAAGAAGTAAATTTTCCACTTCTAATAGCTTCGAACAATCCCGTACAGCGGAGGGTAATGAGACCCAAGTTTCAGGAACAAATAACCTAAAGCTATAGGCGCGCTGAAACTTTTTGGACGAATTATACCCCGCAGCTTGCTGCGGGGTTCATACCCGTGATTTAGAAGCAATTTGTCTGAAGCCCCCTTCTTTTATCAGCAGCTAAATCATTCTTCGGACGGCGCCCGCCTTTTAGTGAGCCACGATATAAACCCAACCGCCGCCGTTCAGTGTACCGGCAGATGAAACAATTGTCGGCATCCACCCGATAGCGAAGGCATCATAGGCTTTGCCGGTTACAATCCACCGGATTAGCGGAGATTGCGAATCGGTGGTATAGGTGAAGTCGGCGCTTCCGATACCCGATATGGCCGAGTTCAGCGTGGCTGTCCCTGTTTTTCCGTCATAGGCGCTGCCGTATATATTCACAACCTGCACTGTGCAGTCGGTGCTGATGGCCAGCGCCGCCGTTGTGCCCGGCGCCCAGCCGATAGCGAATACATTATAAGTTGTTGTTGAAACAGAAAACGAGGTGAGGGGGGAGCTTAAGGTGGTGTAGGTAAAGAGGCCATCTCCTACACCGGAGATGTTAGACTTCAATGTGGCTGACCCTGTTGTTCCTAAATAGGTCCTGCCGTAGACGCTCACGGTCTGCACCGTGCCGTCGGTGCTGATGGCCACCGCTAAGCCTGCGCCGGTATATTCACTGAGCTTATGCGTAAAGATTTCGCCGCCAGCAGGGCAGCTGGCAAGCGCATTCAAGAAATCATCCGTCACTACCCCCGAAATGCTCGGGTCTGTATTCTGCTGTATTGCCACCAAGGTTTGATAGAGGTTGTAATCACCATAGCCCGCTGTCACCAACTGGCTGATGAGGCCGCCGCCTTCGTTGCTGAGGATGAAGGTATAGGCGGTAGTGGTGGTCGTCCAGACGATCGTGCCAAAGTCGATGCCCATGTTCACGTCCAAGTTGATCGATATTCCTGCCCGCATAACAGCAGCTTTGGAGACCGCTGTTACACTCTGCGGTGTGCTGTCCAGATAGTCACGCAGATGAGTGGTAAAAATTTCGCTGCCGGCAGGGCAGCTGGCCAACGTTGCCAAGAATTGATCCGTAATAATCCCTACGGTGCTCGGGTCTGCGTCAGCTCGTATTGCCACTAAGACTTGATAGGGGCTGAAATCACTATAACCGTTTGCCACCAGTTGATTGATGAGGCCGCCGTCCTCGTTGCTGAGGATGAAGCTTTGATAAACTTCCGTGGCCACAGTTACTATATAATCCTGTTTCGAGCCATCTGACGCTGTCACTGTATAAGTCACCGGATTGGGAAAGTCATTGGGCGTCTTGCCGCTTGTCTGAACGGTTAAACCGACTTTGACATTGAAGCCGGTGGTGGTAAAGGTCGCCACCAGACCATTCAAATCCGTGCCGGAGGGCAAGATTACGGATATCGTTTTTGCGGTTTCATCGATCGTTCCGGCAACCCCGTTTATCGAATATGCCGTAATCGCTTTTACCGATGATGAAACGGGCACATTGCTGCTGGAGCAGGACGTAAAGAATAAAATCATGAACATAAGGGCTGCACTCAAACCGTATGTTTTTTTCATTACCTTTATATCTCCTAAAGATATTTAATAAGCCGTGTGATGAATTTGATTATTTTCGCCCGGAAAAGAATTGCGTTGACTGCCACGCGTGCTTTTTCTTAAACAATTTTCCATTATTTATGTCAAGAAAAAAATACACCTGAATTTGTCAAATTTGATGATTACAATAAAATCAATTTGACAATGAGTTGCGAAACGGATAAAATCTTAAATCTGGAAGATTAACAACTTCCACGACATTACCAACGGAGGTGAACCATGTATTTCTTGAATCGTGTAGCTGTCGTTGTTGTTTTTGTATTGATTGTAACGGGAATGCTGCCCTGGGCGGCTGTTGCGAGTCCGGAATCACAATCCTCAATCGAACAGGATTTTCAGAAAGCAAGACAAGCATATTTACAGAAAAATATGAATTCCGCGGCTGAAGAAATTCAAAAGGGCGCATCTTATATGAAAACCGAAGCTGCTAAAGCGTCGGATAAGGGAAAAGAGGCCCTGACGTTATCGGCTAAGGAACTGGAAAAGCTGGCAGTTGACGTGAAAAAAGGAACAGTAACCTCGGTAAAAAAAATTGAGGAATCCTTTTCACGTGCCTATCTCGCTCTGGCGGCTGATTCCCACATCAAGTCAACGGAATTATGGGCGAAGAAAGAGTCAGCAAAAGCCGGTGAGGCGCTTGATTCATCCGCGAGGTATTTAGAGCGAGGCGTTGCCTGGACCGGTCAGAAAGTTGAAACAGGCACGAAAGAAACCATAAAAAAGTCTAAAGACCTTTCGCTGAAATTGAAGGAAAAAGGCGGCGTGATTGCTAAAGAGGTCGAAAAAGGACTTAAAGAAACAGGGAATGAAATTGATAAATTAGGGAAAAGGATTTCTTCTAAAAGTCAATGACATTGGAAGCGGAGAGAGCCTTGCGGGCTCTCTCCGCTATGCAAAGCGTTTACATATAATCAAGAAAACAAAGAATGAAGGATCGAATCTTTACCTGGTAGAATAGAAGCAGCAAGGGTAATAGTTCAAAATTACCTGATCGTTTTTCCCACAACAATGTCTTTTTGTCTTTGTTTTTTCTCTGTCTTCTTTTCCACAAAAATCTTTCTGCCGGTTGCGGGATCAATTTCCGTGAAATACATCAGGCCCGAATAAGTGGACGGAAGCGGCGTAAAAATTTGCACCTGCCGCGGGTATTTTATCTGCGTCCAAGAAATATTTCAAAAGAAACATCGAAAATATCGGCAAATTTACGCGCCGCCTTCAGACTAATTGCCCTTCGTCCGTTTTCCATGTTGGAGATATGCTGCCGTGGAACACCGCCGGCCATTTCTCCAAGCTTCGTTTGCGTTAATCCATTTCGTTCCCGATAAATTCTCAAGTAATCACCCGGCGTCGTTGCCGCTTTGATATCTTTATACCACTGCGTATTTACAGCCTTGACCAGCTTGTCATTTTTTTCTTCGACAAATTTTACTTTATTGCCGTATTCCTCTTTTAAAAAGAAAAGAAGTTTTGTCGGGATGATTTCTCCTTGAACATTAATTTTAATATGGGGCGTTTTCACGACTGCCTGCATAGTACACCTCTATAATGATTGATTTGCTTTCACATCGCCAGCACGCAACCCATTTGTGTGCAAGGTGACAATGATATTTGTTTTTTTCCAATTTACTGAAATTCGGCCATTCATCTCTTATCGGCCCTTTTTCACTAAGATCGTCAACTAAAACAGCCAGCTTTTTCTGAATAAAATTTGGCAATTCATTAGCTTGTTTTAGAACTCTTTTCGTGAAAAATACTTCATACATAATTCATCGTAACCATTAATTGGTTACATGTCAAGCATAATAGTAAATATTTTAATGCCTGTGAGAACATCTGCCGGAAGGTACCCGAAATGTTCAAACAATTTAATTTCATTACCTGATTGTTTTTCCCACAACAATATCTTTTTGTCTTTGTTTTTTCTCCGTCTTCTTTTCCACAAAAATCTTTCTGCCGGTTGCGGGATCAATTTCCGTGAAATACATCAATCCCGAATAAGTGGACGGAAGCGGCGTAAAAATCTGCACCTGCCGCGGGTTGGTCTTCAGCTCTCTGCCGGCGAAGGATTTAAGTTCGCGCATATCTTTCTCGGTGCATCCCGGATGGGCGGCGATAAAATAATAAGTAAGAAATTGTTTCTGTCCTGATGATGCGGTTGTTTTTTCAAAAATCTGTTTAAAGTTCAACAATGACCGGGCTTGCGGTTTGCCCATAATTCTCAAGGTATTTGAGACTACATGTTCTGGCGCCACCTTCAACTGGCCGGAGACGTGATGTTTAACCAGCTCCTGCATGTAGCTCATGCAGCACTTTTTATCGCTGAGAAGTAAATCGTATCTGATGCCGGAAGCAACAAACACTTTTTTGATGCCCTTTATTTTCCGCAAACTTTTCAACAAATTTATTTGCCGGCTGTGATCCGCTTTTAAGCCGGTGCATACGTGCGGATAAAGGCATCTTTTGTTTTTGCAGGCGCCGTGCGCCTGTTTTTTCTGGCATTCGATGCCGTACATATTCGCAGTGGAGCCACCCACATCCAATATGTAGCCTTTAAAATCAGACAGTGCGGCGAGCTTTTGCGCCTCGGCAATGATTGATTTCTCACTGCGGCTGATTACGGTTCTTCCCTCATGCAGACCAATCGAACAGAAATTACATTCACCATAGCAGCCGCGATGGGAGGTTATGGAAAATTTAATCGTCTCCATCGCCTTGACCTTGCCTTGTGCCTGATAGAAGGGATGAACGCCGCGGGCAAAATCAAGCGCATATATGTTATCCAGTTCTTCAGCCGTCAGATGAGGTTGCGGCGGGTTCTGCACAAGGTAGCGGGGGCCGTGCTGCTGAAACAAACCCTGCGCGGTCAAGGGATCATTGTTTTGATAAAATGTATTAAACATCTGGCCGAAATATTTTTTATCCGTGATAACCCTTTCATAGGCGGGCAACTCGATGTAATCAGGCGGCGGGGCAGGGGAGATATAACAAATTCCTTTGACGTCTTTTATGTCCCGGCCATCCCGCAATTTTCGCGCGAGCTCCAATGTGGCTTTTTCAGCCATGCCGTAGACGAGCGCGTCCGCGCGGGCATCGAACAAAATCGACCGGCGGATGGAATCAGACCAGAAATCGTAATGGGCGACGCGGCGCAGGCTCGCCTCTACTCCGCCCAGCACCAGTGGTTTGGTTTCTTTAAAATACTGGCGGATCAAATTGGCGTAAACCACGACAGCGCGGTCGGGACGGCGGTTATTCCTGCCTCCGGCGGTCAGATCGTCGCTGAGCCTTTTTTTCTTCGTTGCGGTGTAATTGGCGACCATCGAATCCATGCAGCCGCCGGAGATGCCCCAGAATAATTCCGGTTCTCTCAAACGGCAAATATCGGTTTCACTTTGCCAGTCTGGCTGAGCGATGATTCCCACACGAAATCCGGCGCTGGCCAGAACCCGGCCGATTACCGAAACGCCGATAAAAGGGCTGTCGATGTACGCGTCACCGGTGACCAAAATTACATCGAGCTTATCCCATTTTAATTTTTTTAATTCAGCGCTGGTTGTAGGCAGGAACATATTTTTTGACCACAGAGGCGCGATTGTGCGGATCTGTTTATTTAAAGTATGATTAGAATTAATCCCAAAGTTATGGCCGTCAGAAAAAGCAGCAGTGAAAAACGTCCGAGCCAGCGATGCGTTGTCCCCGCGGCTGATTTATTTTTTGCTTTAAATTGATAAAGTCCCAGAAGCAATGTGGCGACACCAAAATTAAACGCGGTCAGACCGGTAATCTGATGAAGCCCGCCGATGTGCTCATCGTTTGTGCCGGAGACATAAATAAAAGCCATGATGATGCCCGCCGACATTCCCAGGAGACTAAATGAATTGAAATATTTATGAACTTTCAGCCAGTTTTTTTTCTTACGAAAAAAAATAGCGGCGCTGATACCGGCAATGATTCCCATCGTTGCTGTGGCCATCAATAAAATGTGCAGGATAAAAAACATGCTTTCCTATTTCCGCAACCGAGTTGTGAAAATTAAAGCTTAAATTCCATTGACTGGCCGACGGCGGAACATTCCATATTTTTGCCGTTCTTTTTAATTGCCTCGCGGCAATCATTTACAATCGCGTCCATCTCATCATCAACTCTTTCCTGATTGTGATGAAATAACCCTAATTTTTTCACTCCGGCATCCAGCGCCAGATTCAGAGCGTCTTTGTAGCAGGAATGTCCCCAGCCGCGGGTTTCTTTATATTCTTCTTTTTTATATTCGGCGTCGTGGAAGAGTAAATCTGCGCCCCGTGAAAACTCAAGATAGGCCTGATAATCAAGGCCGCCTTCATGCCTGTAACCCAACTCGTTATCGGTGAGAAAAACAAAACATTTGCCGTCTTCCTCAAACTTGTAGCCTGTGCCCTGGTTGGGATGGCTGAGAGCTATGGGCGTGATAATCATCGAACCGAGGGTGTAGTGTTCAGCGCACTTTTCCTGATATGATATGTTGGCGTGAATGGAATCAAAGTTTACCGGGAAATTAGGCGCCGCCATGATGCGAGTGAGCATTTCTTTTATAGAATGCTGGGCAAAAGGACAACCCCAGATGTTCAAATTGGTTTTGTGTGAATAAATGGGTTTGAAAAAGGGGAAACCCATAATGTGATCCCAGTGGGCATGCGTTAATAAAAGAGTGAAATCATGACGGCCGGCCGCAATGAGAGAATTGCCTGCCTCGCGAATACCGGAACCGGCATCAACGATTAATATTTGATCATCATTTGTCCTGATTTCGAGACAAGTGGTGTTCCCGCCATAACGCAAATATGGTTTGCCCGAAACAGGGATAGAACCTCTGGAGCCCCAGCATTTAATAATCATTTTCCACCCTGAAGCGTATTCTAATATAGAACAAAGATTTAATCAAGTGTGATATAATGCAATATATCAATAAAATAAAGATGAAAATATTGTCTGCCAGCCTTGCTATTCGGGCTAAATGTTCTTAGATTAATGCTAAATTTCTTATCAAGGAGGCTCAACGCATGAAAAACATAAAAATAAAGGGGATGAGCTGCCAGCATTGTGTAATGGCTGTAACCAAAGCCCTTGCCGCGCTGGATGGGGTAAAAGATGTCCAGGTAGATTTAAAGAGCGGCGTGGCGACTTATGAGGAAGTAAAGGCGGTCGCTCCTGAGGTTGTTGCCGCGGCGATAAAAAAGGCGGGATACGAAGTTGTTAAATAAAGTGATCTTCGATATTAATGGGATGACTTGTGCGTCGTGCGTAAGGCGCATAGAAGAAGGTTTGCGCCGGATTTCCGGCGTGTCGAAAGCAAATGTTAACTTCGCCACACAAAAAGCCGTTGTTGAATATGAAAGCGGCCAACTTGACGCCAAAGAGCTGCAAAACAAAATACATGATCTGGGCTATGAAGCATTAATCGATACTTCCGGTTCAGATCAGGAAAAAATCACTATTTCCGTGGGCGGAATGACCTGCGCGGCCTGTGTGCGGCGCGTGGAAAATGCGCTGAATTCAGTTACAGGGGTGCTCGATACGAGCGTCAATCTGGCCACCGGCCGGGCCACAATTATTCATGAAGCAAAATGGGGCGGCCTGGAGGAACTTAAGAAAGTTATAACCGAACAAGGTTATGATTTTTTAGGTGAACTCAAGGATAGCCTTCCCGATCCCATTGAAGCCGCACGCGTCAAAGAACTAAGAGAGCTGAATTTAAAAGTGACCTGCGGCGCAATATTGAGCGTTATTATCTTTCTGGGTTCAATGCAGCACTGGTTTGGTTTTCTGCAAATAATTCCCCGTACGTTCATGCTTTGGGCCATGTTTATCCTGACCGCTCCCGCCGTTTTTTGGGTGGGCAGCCGTTTTTTCGTAGGTGCTTATAAAGCCGCGCGGCAGAAAACATCCGATATGAACACCCTTGTTGCTGTGGGCGCTCTTGCCGCCTATGCTTACTCCGCCGCGGCGACTTTCTTCCCTCATTTTTTTATGACAGCGGGCGTAATGCCTCACGTTTATTACGACGGCGCGGCAATGATCGTCACTCTAATTCTTTTGGGCAGGCTTTTGGAGGCCAAAGCCAAAGGAAAAACTTCGACGGCCATAAAGAAGCTGATGGGGCTTAAACCTAAAACAGCTCATCTGATCAGGGGAGGTCAAGAGTTGGAAGTTGCCGTGGAAGAAGTGCAGATGGGCGATATCCTGCTTGTCAAACCCGGCGAAAGTATTCCCGTTGACGGAGTAATATTATCGGGTCAGTCTACAATTGACGAATCAATGTTGACCGGCGAGAGCATGCCGATAAACAAGGAAACCGGACAAAAGGTATTTGCCGCTACCATGAATAAAACAGGCAGCTTTACTTTCCGGGCGACAGGCGTGGGCTATTTAAGATATTCATGGAAATTAACAATATAAAAAAGGCCCAGCATCCCTAAGGAAAGCCCCAGGGTGACCTTGCGTGCAAAGGGAAAATTTTTCGGTAAAAAGATAACGCTTGGCAGATACTGGCATTGAGAATGACGGCAAAGGTGATATTCGGCCAGTTGGATGTCGCCGTGCGCAGGGTTATTTTTAAGAAACTCAAAATAGCGGCCCAGGGCTGGCGGTGTAAGGCTCATCGCCTTCTAAATAAGGAAGGCACTGGCGGATCTCCATCACGGATAAATTCTTTAATAACGACCAGTAAATGGCATAAAGCACCAGAGGAAAAGATCAGGGCCGTGGTGTAGAATATTTTTTTGTTGGTGTGGAAAGGAACCTTTCGCACCAGATCACTGACGATGATGGTCAAAACACTCATCATCAGGGCAGCCAGGCCGAAATTGATCTTGATCAGGCCCAAAATAAATATAAAGGCCAGCGTGCCCCATGCGATACTCAGGCGGGGCTTTTCCAGATATATGTAGCAGGCCATAGGCCGTGGCGATAATCATGACCATACCGCCGATATGATTGTAAGTAATAAAGAAATCCTGGAAAAAAAGCATGAACCACCAGGAGGTCAGGAAGGCAATGGCGCTGCTGCTATTTCCATCATGGCCAGACCGACGAGACATCCCGCCTAAGATCCTCAGGACCAGCTTGCCTAAGATAACGCTGCTGATCTGAGTGCCGAAGATCTTAAAGAACAACCCGTAATAATACGGCATCAAAGGGCCGTATACCCACCAGAAATCTTTATAGGGAAGCTCGCCGCGGTATACCGCCTGGGCGGCATAAAGGTCGCGGCCATGGTCGCCCTGGGCCAAAAATCCCTGAAAACGTTCGAAGGGGGCGTTGATGACGATGCCGCCGGCAAGGATCAGAAGCAATAGGGAGCATTTGCATGGCGTTTAAAAAAGACATGATGGCATTTTAGAAGAGCCGGTGTAGATTGTAAAGGGCCGTTTTTCTAATTGTTCCAATCGGTGAAGTCGGCTATAATGCCTGCCATGCTGCGTGCTTTTGCCTTTCTTTCCCCTTGCGTATTATGGGTATTCTTAATGCGCGATTTTGTTTTTTGCCGATCCCGGTGAATATGGATACCAATGCCATTTACGGGGACACTAAATATTATTTTAACAATCTTCTCAACGGGGTGGTTCCTTTATGGGAGCCCTTTGTCAGTCTGGGCCGGCATTTTTACGCGATCGCGATCTGTAATCTTTTTAATCCCATCACCCAGCTGGTCCCTCTTTTAAAGTTAGCCGGGTCAGTTATGCGCAGGCTTTTGTCATTTACATGGTGGTGTATTTTTTTATAGGCTGCAGCGGATTTTATTTCTCGGCCCGGGAGATCCTCAAAGACCGCAAGATGGCCTATTAAGCAACACCAACTGAACCAAAGGCACAATAAACATA